>CAJUCE010000002.1:93081-310136 GCA_910584865.1 uncultured Acetatifactor sp. | reverse complement strand
CCTCCTGTTTTGTATTTTCACGACCTTTCTATCCTTATTATAGTGACCCTTTCGGATCTGTAACCACGAATGAGCTGTGCATCTGCATCAGGTTCGGTTTTACGAAAAACCTCGTCTTGCCCGAACCAGAACCGCCAATCACAAGGATATTTTTATTCCTTGCGTACTTCGGCTGTTTTGGTCTGCCTGACATCATCAGCCGCTCCGTTTGCGTCAAGAGGATATTGTTCTCAAACTCCGAATCCATATATGGCTCGATGTCCTTCGCATTTCCCCAACGTGCCGAACCGTACTCTACGCCCTGCCGGAACTTCTTGGCATTTTTCGCCTTGAAATACACTGCAAGCCGCAGCGCCACTCCGCAGCACACTCCGATCAGCAGGTCTTTCGGGTAAAAACTTGGTAACGGGTTGGAAAATAAATCCTCCATCCCCGCCATGACCGCCATCATCTTTGCGGAAGCGTCCTGCCCTGGCGATACCCGCCACAGCCACGCTATCTTGTCACAGAAATACCCGGCAAGCATATAGGGCAGGTTCATCAGGACAAGTTTCTTTTTATCCAGATTCCCGGTCTTTGCCTTGAGGTTCTTCGGAATGGCTTTTAAGTCTTTGGCTATGCCGTTTACGATATTACTCATAGGCTCTGCCCCCTGTCCTTGTTTTTCTCCCGGCTCCGTTCCCGGTTCTTGTCCTGCGATACTGCGTCCTTCAAATGCTTTAATTTCTCCCTTACGGAAACTTTTCCTTTCTTCTTCTCGTTACCATAAACAAATTCCTTGAATGCCTGCGATACTGCGTCGGCATCCCTGCCCTTGAAAAAGACCAGATATTTCGGCGGCTCACACGTCTTGTCTTTCTTTATGGCAAAATCAACATTGTACTTTTTCGCTACACGCTCAAAAGATTTGATGTTGCCGTCAGTGACCTCAATGGACGATGCCCCGTTTCCCTCGCCAACGAGCTTTTTCACAGAAGTTTTTCCATGCGTTTTCTGTGCTTTCTGCTTTCGGTGGTTCAAATACATCTTCATTGCGGCTTTCAGCACGTTGGCGTCTAATTTAACGGTCTTGATTACAAGGGCGATTGTTTTTTGTGTTACTTCCTCCTGCATGAAGCACCTCCTTGTTAATTCCTGCGACATCCTACGCACTAAGGTGGAATCCCCCGGCAGATAATGTCATAAATGATTTTCACTGTAAAATACATTCTGTTTCTCCTTCCACCTCTGGACATCATGTCCAGAAGTTGTTATTTTTCATTTAAGCAATAGATTGTGTGGAGATTGGCACACAACTGATTTCCCCCATACTCCACATCATCAAGTAATAATGCCTGAAAAAGCACATCCCCTACTCCTTCAAGCAGCACAATCTTCTGCTCCTGCTCCGCAAGGTGTCCGTATTCCACCCCGCCCGGAATAACCGACTTCCTTGCCGCCTCACAGTGGGTAAACAGTCCGAGGATATATTTGTTTGACATGATGAAAGCATAGGTGTCCTGCCCCTCATGGGTCATTCTGTATTTTTCCGCCTCCCCTTCCGGCAGCGTAAAGATACACCGCACTGTTTCAAGACAAATCCCATTCCCATAGTCCAGGTTCAGCTTTTTCTTATACCTCTGCACCCTTGCGTAAATCCCCTCACGCTCCATAATAGAATGGGTACGCTTAAACTGCGGCTTCTTGCAGAACATATCCAAATCCATATACACGTTGTTGATGACCGTCTTTTCCGCATACTGCCGGAAAGATTTCAGCCTTAACAAATAGGCGAGAACCTCATCCAGTTTTTCCTCTGACAAAATAAACTGGAAAGGCTTTTCTCCAAACTCGATCCTTTCAAACATGAGCGGGCAGCTCCCTTTTTTGGCTTCACGCTCCATTACCCTCCTGACATCACGCAGCGATTCCATAGCAATCTCCTTTCCGTTTCCCGTTGTGCTGACTGGAAACAATAAAAAGGGCAGCTACAAATCTCTACTGACTTATAACTGCCCTCACGCTGTTCTCCTGCTATACTTTTTTAACACAGGGGTCTTCCACCCCCGTACCCCTGGAAACCTTGCCGGAAGTGTGATTGAAAAGATAATCACACTTCCAACAAGGCTTGAAAGTGCCACCCGCCACTCTATGGCAGGCTTTTATGTTCTCATTCCCTCTGTCATGCCTTTTTCTCCATTCGCCCCGCCTTTTCCTGCTCCGCAACATCCTCACCGAAACATTTTCCACCTCTGGACATTGTGTCCAGAAGCTGGCTATGTGATTCCTTTTTCCGCCCATCCTCCGCCATACATATCATGCTGTACCTCCTGTTGGTAATAGTGGTTCATGGTTGAGGGCGCATTATAAAGGGCAGTGATCAGGTATGACCGAATGTTTGTAATCTTTGTAACGGTATCTTTCATGCACCCCATGACATACTCCACATGTCCGCTGCTCAATTTGAGAAAGCGGGATTTCACCAGCTCATAAGGGTATTCCTCGCCGTTGATACGGATTGTTTTCCGCTTCACACACACCACGTCACATATTGTTTCGTAAATTTCCTCATACATCTCCTTATCGCCAGTCCTGCCGTACCTCATGTGATGCTCATATTCGATATTATCACGGATCAATTTCATGTATGCGCCTGTTTCATCCATCACATCAATCACATCGTCTTTTTCGTGTGCAGGCACGTTATCCACACCGCCACCTGATTGACTGATAGGATTGTTATAACTCATATCGGTATAATTATAGTCAGTATAATTAGGGTCTGATTCCCCGACTTCTTGAAGTTGGTTTTCCCGACCTCTTGAAGTCAGCTTTTCCGACCTGCTGAAGTCGGTTTTTCCGACCTCTTGAAGTCGGTTTTCCTGACTTCTTGAAGTCGGCTTTTCCGACCTCTTGAAGTCGGTTTTTCCGACTTCTGTGGAAACATCAATATTAGAAGGCTCTTTTTTGTCTCCGTCTGATATGACAAAGTTCTTCACATAGATAATGTCCGGCTTGCCAAGCCCCCGGCGTATCTTCTCCACAAGCCCTATTCCTTTGGCTGAATCCAGTTCCGCAAGAACCTTTACTGCCTTTTCCTTGCTGCACCCTAAATCTTCCCGGATGTTCTCTATCGTGTATATGATATATGCCCGGTTTTCATCATCCAGCCACCCATTTTTCATAGATAATGCCATTCTGTCAAGCATCAGCCCATACAGGAGCTTAGCATCGCTGCTAAGCCCCTTGAAACGCTCGTCCTTTATCAAAAGGCGGGGAACACGGTAAAAAGAAAACTGTTCTGCTTCAATGCCATAATAATAATCAAATTTTAATGGCTCGCCCATGTTACCGCCCCCCTTCACTGTTTCTTCCGCCATTCCTCCAAAAGCTGGATAATGATGCCCTCTATGTCATCAGTGGAATAGTCCTCTGAAAAATACTGGCTGATCTTATCGCCCTTGATTGTTACCTTTCTCTCTTTGGTTTTTTCTTCCGTCAGTATCAGCCGCACCATCGCAAGCGTAAGCTCGCCGCTTTTTCCATACTCTTTCAGCTTTGCCGCCTGTGCGTTGGAAACCGCTGCTCCCGTTTCCTGAAGAATGACCTCCACATACTGCTGCTGTTCCTCTGACAGAAAGGAAATATCCACTCCCTGCGATATTCCTATCTTCCTTGCGTCCACCATGCCCAGAAGCCCGTCAGACAGCCGTGAGAGCCACACATACCTCTGCACCGTCTTTCCGCTCTCCCCGGCAGCTTCCCCCACTTCGTCAAGGGTGCTGCCGCCTTTGCTTCCCTGGTGTTTCATTGCTTCGTACTTCATGGCATAAGCCTTTGCTTTTTCGCTCGGTAAGATGTCCTCCCGCTGGATATTGGAATCCACCATGATTATCGTGGCTTCATCGTCCGTATAATTCCTGACAATGACGGGCATCGTGTCCAGTCCTGCCCTTTCAGAACCCCGTTTCCTCCGGTGTCCGGCTATGATCTCATAGCCGCCGCCTTCCCTTGGTCTTGCAATCCCTGGCACAAGCACACCGTACCTGCTGATACTCTCCGTAGTTTCTTCCATCTTTTCATCATCCAGGACACGGAAAGGGTGTCCTTTGAATGTATGTAAATCAGTCAGTTTCACATGGATAATCTGCTCCCCTGCTGTATTTTCCGCACCGCCAAATAAATCGTCAAAGCTGTTCAGTTTGACTTTTGATGCGCTCCCTGCCCTACTGCCCATTACCAAGCACCTCCTCCGTCAAAGACTGGTATGCGCCCGCAACCCTGCCTTTCGGGTCATGCTGGTAGATGCTGACACCTTCCGCAGAAGTTTCCGCAGCCCTTACCGACATCGGTATGCTGTTCTCAAATATCCGTACCCTGCTCCCATACGTTTCAATAAGCAGCGCTGTAATATCCCTCGCATAATTAGTACGGTTGTCTACCATTGTCAGCAGAATACCCTCTATCTCCAGTTTGGGATTGATCTGCCGCTTTACCTTGCCTATGGTCTTAATAAGCTGTTCCAGACCTTTCACGGGCAGGTATGCGGCCTGTACGGGTATCAGTATGCTGTCCGCACAGGCAAAGGCATTTATGGTAATCATGCCAAGCGAGGGCATACAGTCAATCAGGATATAATCGTACTGTTCCTTTACCATGTCCATATAAGAGCGCATCATGATTTCTCTGCTCATCACGTTCACAAGGGAAACCTCCAGACCGGACAGCTCAATGTTCCCCGGCATCAGGTCAATCCCCTCGCCATGCTTTAAGATACCGTAGCCCGGTTCCATTTCCTCATCGTTAATTACCTTTTCCAGTACATTCGCAAGGGTGACTTCCAACTTGTCCGGCTCCGTGAAGCCAAGGCTTGCGGTCAGACTTCCCTGTGCATCTGCGTCAATAACTAAAACTTTCTTTCCCTGCTTTGCCAACCCGATCCCTAAGTTGCTTGTTGTGGTTGTCTTGCCGACACCGCCTTTCTGGTTTGCGATTGCTATAATTTTACACATGGTTTTATTCCTCCGTATTAGTTAGATTTTTCTTTGATGTTGGCTTTCTGCACTTCCACATAAGCCCGGTAATACCTGTTTGTACCCTTGTTCCGGTACAGCTCGGAAACTTCCGTCACAGCCACTTTAGGCTGTCTTTGCAGAATCTTCTCGAACCACTTAATATCATTCTTCGTTCCCATCAGTCGAATTTTCAGCACGTTTCCTCTCCATTTCTGCAAGGATTTCTTCCATGGACTTCTGCTTTTTGCAGTATTCCGGGTAACGGAGCTTGATGCCCTGCCAGAAGTACATCGCATAGCCGCAGCAGAAAATATCGCTTACCGAATACTCCCCGCACTCCCTGATCTGTTCGTCCTTGCGCTTATAATCGTCAACACTCGGCGTTCCGTCTGTGTAAAGGTTAAAGGCAAGCCTCACCACCCGGACACTGCCGCTTGTCTGCCATCCCTGGTGCAGACATTCTGTTTTGATGTACCCGGACTTTATATCGTAAATCTGGCTGAAGTGATTCCTTGTGTCCTCTGAAATGCCGAGAATGTAGATCAGCGCCTTGTGATAACAGTCCTGATACCTTGCCTGTACCAGTTTCTCAAAATAAAATTTCTCATGTTGCTCGTTTGCAAAAACCATGTGTGTGTTATTGGTGCTTTGCACCTCTGCTCTTAACGCTGTGTTGTTCATCCCGTGAACCTCCTTTTCTTTAAATAAAATGACTGCTACCAAATGGGCATTTTAATTTGTTGGACTAGCCTGCTTTTATACTTCCTTCATAAAAGGCTAAAATCCCGCTTAAAAGGCGCAAAAAGGAGCGTTTCGATTATTTCCGAAACGCTCCTTAGGAATCTGTGGATTTACACTGATTTTGTTGGACTTCGAGATGAAAATTGCATTATAGCGTATTATGATGTACCAACGCAAAAAAATTTGTTGGACATTTGTTGGACTTCCGGTGTTTTTGTTGTACCCGAAAATCCGCATCACACTCAATAATTTCAGTCCGAATTTTGAATTTTAATCATTCAGCAACACACGTTTTCTTTCTATCATTTCCCCGATTCTCTCGATATATTGGGAAACATCCTTCACATTCTCGCTCCGCTCGATACGTCCGTCCGGATACACCCGTTTTGACGTGCTTCCAGCGCCGCAGGCTACTATGGTCTGTTTCTCCTCCATAATCAAAATATTATACAACCCCAGCTTCCCCTCCCTGGCATACCCCACATTCTCGAAATTCCCCGCCATATTTTTCTGGCGGTAGAGATAATAGGGAACCAGCCCCAGCTCTCTCGCTCCTGCTGCCGCAATCTCCATGATTTCCTCCGTATTGCGTCCCAAATCCGCAATTCCGTCCTCCAGAATCCGCTGATTCAGCCGTGAGCCTCTCTTCACCGCAAGCGAATGCACTGTCAGGCTGTCCGGAGCCATCTCCACCACGCTTTCCATGGTGTGCCTTACCTCTCCTTCCGCCTCTCCGGGAAGACCGAGAATCAGGTCCATATTGATATTGTCAAAGCCCATGGCACGGGCCAGCTCATAAGCGCGCCTTACATCCTCCACAGAAGCCTTTCTGCCGATATAGTCCAGCGTTTTCTGATTCATGGTCTGGGGATTGACAGAGATCCTGCCCACCCCGTATTTTTTGAATACCTGCAGCTTATCTGCCGTAATGCTGTCGGCCCGGCCCGCTTCCACGGTAAACTCCTTCACCTGTGAGAAATCAAACTTCTCCCTCAGATTCCGAAGCAGCCTCTCCAGCTGCTCCGGCTCCAGCGTAGTGGGCGTTCCGCCGCCGATATAGACCGTATCCAGGATTCTGTCCGCATACAGCTTTGCCACATAGCTTATCTCCTGTATCAGACAATCCAGATAGGCGTCTGCCTGTCTGCGGTATGCGCCGATAGGAAAGGATGTGAAGGAACAGTAGAGACAGGTAGTGGGACAGAACGGAATCCCTATATAAAGGCTGTATCCCGGGACGTCTCCTCCCTGCTGCCCTCCCTCGTTTCCATGGCTGATCCCGGCCAGCAGCGCCCTCTCCCGCCCGGCAATATCCACGGCCAGCTCCGCCTTTTCTTTGCTGACATCATATTTTTCCATGTAATAGGCCACGATCTCCGGAACACTTCTGCCCTGCTCTAACAGTCCGTATGCGATCTTCGTGGGGCGGATTCCCGTGAGACTTCCCCAGGGCAGACAGCGTCCCGTCACCTGGCTTAACACGCGGTATAGAAAGCATTTAAACGCATATTTATATTCTTTTTCTCCCTCCCCGGCCTGTTTCCAGTCCCGCTTCTCTCCCTCTATCCAAAGCGTACCGCCATCCTCCCGCAGCTCTACTTTAAATCTGACAGCATCCCGGAGCCCTGCTTTTTTCTCCTCGCTCATCTCGGGGGTGATCACATGAACCTGCTCCTCCGGATAAAAGGCCTTCACGATGGAATGCACATCATACTCGAAATTCGTTCTGTTCAATTCTACTGCCAGCATCTTTCTCTCCTCTCAGAAACTGCGTGCTCCTTATATACAGTGCCGAAACCTTCCTATCAGCACTTTCTTATAAAAGGGCGCCTCTTCCCATGCTCCCTTCAGCAGCCTGTCGCGCATGGCATATACCGCCTGAAGCTCCTCTTCCCGGGGTTCCTCCCTGCCAAAGCTGCTTTTCTCCAATATATTACAAAAAAGCGTATATTCTTCTTCGCTCACCGAAAAACGCTCCTCCAAAATCCGCCTGAACACTTCTCCGTCCAACGCCAGGCTTCTGGGGCATCCCGCTATGTGAAGCACGGCTCTCAGATTTCGGTACAGGAGGAAAATCTTCTCCCGCGGCTGTGCCCTCCCAAATGCTTCTGCGCGGCTTCGCCGCCGCATCCTGTACAGTACGTACACAACCGACAATACGGCCGCCGTTCCAGCCCAGAGCAGAATCATGGTCAGTTTTCCCCAAGATGCCTCCGAACCCTCTTTCGGCTCGAAGCGCTCCTGTACGGGTTCCTCTCCCGCCGTTTCCTGTGTTACGGTCGGGAACTCCGTCCTTTTATCCGTCTGTGCGGATAAACTCTCTTCCTGTCCGTCCGTCATCTCTTCAAGTCCGTATAACGGCTCCCTGCTGCCGCCCGAAGTCCCTTCCCTATCGTTGTCCTCACCATGCTGCCAATCTGTTCTGTCCTGCCGCCATGCATCCTCGTTCCCGGCCATGACCAGGTTCTCCCCTGTCAGCTGCCTGATCTGCGCCGCCATCTCCATCCGGTTATCCTCCGGAAGAGCCACTGCTCCCGGCGTCATCTCCACCGGCACCCAGCCTATGGAATCCAGATAAATCTCTGCCCACGCATGAGCCTGCTTCCCGGTGAGCACCGCCGTATATCCGCCGTCCTCTTTCCCGGAAAAGTCTGAGGGAGAGACCGTATACCCGGTCACATAGCGGGCCGGAATACCGAAATAGCGCAGCGACAGCACTGCCGCAGATGCAAAATGCATACAATATCCCCTATGGCTTTGGAAGAGAAAATACTCCACAAAATCAGCCCCGGGCGGCGGATTCTCCGTATCCAGATCATATTCTGCCTCCTTATCCAGGAAGTCCATCAGATCCATAATGCAATGATACACGCTGTCTGTCCTGATTTCGGCCCCCTCAAGCGCTTCCGTAAGCGCTGTCAGCTCCCGTGGATATTCCAGAAAGCTGTCATACACATACTTTCGGTACCTTTCCTCTGTACTCCTTACCTCCTCCGGCAAAACTATTCCTGTATTAAAACCGGAGAGAAAATAGTATTGAAAACCATATTCCCGCCTCCTGCGTTCCACGCTGGTATCACCGCGGACCCGTTCCTCCTCCGACAGCTGTGCGCCGTAAGGATAGATCGCGTAACTTCCCTGACCACCCAGTTCCTCGATGCTTATATAACCTGGCTCCGCCCACCGCGCCAGCGTCCCAGCAGCCTCATAACCGATGTTCACCAAATCGGAATAGTGCCCGGGCAGCTCCATTCCGGCATTCTCATAATAGTCCTCCAGAAAAAAGTCCGGAAAATCCTCCCATTCCGCCCCAACATACGTCCCTCCCACAAAACCTTTCAGATATAATACGCCCTGGGGCTTCCTGTCCACAGTCACCCGGTAGGCATCCGTGCCCGTATACGCAAAGAAATCGCTTCGGCCCAGCCTTCCCGTCACATCGACACCCGGACCAAAGCCGCCGCCAGGCAGCATGCTTTTGACTCTGGGAATCCAGTCTTCATTGACAATCCTGTAAAAATCACCCCTGGCCTCCTCCCAAATCTCATATTGTACATCCATCAACGGAAGAAGCACCGAATAAGAAAAGGCCATCACTATCCCTGTTAGCGCCATCATCCCTGTCCCAACCGCTGCTCCTGCCGCAGGATTTTCTCCAAAGTCTCTCTGGGTCAGCGTTCCCGCCGCGCCCATCACGCACAGCGCCAAAAAAAAATAGCCGGGAAACAGATCACAGGCACAGGCTGCGGTGAGCCACAACCCGTTTCCCACAATCAGACAAAATCCCCTGTCATACCGCCCTATATAGCCGGCCAAAAGCTCCATGGGAAGCAGCACGTACAGGATGCCGAAAATCATAACATTACTGTCCTGCCCCGTCGTATTCCAGTCTGAAACCGGTTTGGGCCATACGATATGAAACTGGTATCGCTTGTTCAGATTGTCCACTGCATTTTTCAAGGTAATCCAGGCGCTCTCTGCCAGCACATCCCTCCAGAGCAGCCCCAGGAGCAGATACAGGACGGCAAAACAGCACAGTCCAAACGCCACTTTCCTCCCACTGCGCCCCATGCGAAAAAGCGCTCCGATTCCGCAGAAACAGAATAGAGCGCCGAAAAGCACCGCGGCTGCGCCGGGCGGAAATTTTCTCCAGGGTACCTCCAATACCTCCAGCATAGCGCCTGTGACGCCGATGCTGTTCACAGCCAGCAGCAGCCAGTGGAATCCATATTTTATCAGCCTCTCCGCATTACTCCTCATATACACACTGTTCTCCAAAATACAGTCCGCCGTCCTCCTCCAGATGCCACACCCGCTCCGGAGCCGGGACCTCATTTTCCGGCAAAATCCGACCTGTATCATCCTCTTCAATCATCCTGAAAACCCATGCCTGTACCGCGTCCTGGTCGGAAATCTGACAGCTTCTAAACGCCTCCCCCTGCCGCCATATCACTTCCGGAATAAGGGGGGCATTGCTCTTACGCTCCCCTGCAAAAAAATACAGCAGGGAACATGCCCTGTCCAGATATCTGTCCCATGCGTCTGCCTGCTTTCTGAATGTCTCCCGAAAATTCAAAAGGACAGTCACCGAATTACTGTACTCGAAGTCTCTGACCTGCATTTCACCGCCTTTGGCCAGCAGCTTCCAATAGACCCGGTGCAGGCTGTCCCCCGGCCGGAAATCCCGCAGCAGCAGATCTCCCTCCTTCTCTCCGCCGCTCTCCTGCAGAATCCGGGTATATGCCTCCCCCACCTGGGCGGGTATGGGCTCGATCCGCGGCAGAATATAAATCGTTCCCTTTCTCTTCCTCCCTGCGGGCAGTCTGAAGATTCCCAGATAGTCATATACGAACATCCGCCTCAGCTCGATCGCCGCCCTGCCGCAATGTTTTGCCTCCAACGAAAACAGCAGCATTTCCCTATCCTGCCCGCTCAAGCCCGGACACTGCCTTTTCAAACGCCTCGCCCTTTCTCCGGGGGCTTTCCACCGCAGCTCCACCATGACCCTGGACAGGGGAAGGATACTTCTGTTTTCCACGAATACGCCGATCCGGGCCTCTTCTCCCCGCATCACGCAGGGCATCTGCGCCTCCCACTCAATCCTGCAGAAAAATAGCTGGAAAATCAAAACGATCCAAGAGACAAGGGGAATAAAGAACACACAGCAGATTAAAAACCGAAGTCCCTGAAAATTGTACAGCATCATAAAAAATATGCCCGCCGCCAAAAGCAGCAGATAACAGATTCTTCTCCTGATCATACTCTCTCGCCCAGCCGGGGTTCCTTCACCCGCCCCAGCGTCTCTTCCAGAATATCCTCCGCCCGCTTTCCGCTGATCCTGGCCTTCTGATTCAGCCTGATCCGGTGAATTCCCACATCCGAAAACGCCCTCTTGATATCCTTCGGCACACAATAGTTTCTTCCTGCGATATAGGCATAGGCTCTTGCCATCTTCCCCAGGGCCAGTGTTCCCCGAGGACTGATCCCCAGCTCCAGCAGCTCATGCTCTCTGGTGGCCGCTGACAGGAGTGTCATATATTTATACAAAGCATCATGGATGAAGATCTCTTCCGTCTCTTCCTGCATGTTCTGCAATTTCTCCCCGTCGATCACCGGCGCCACCTGAGCCAGAGGTCTTCCCTGGCGGCGGCTCTTCAGCATGGCAATCTCGTCTTCCACACTGGGATATCCCATGCTGATACAGATCAGAAAGCGGTCCATCTGGGCCTCGGGCAGCCTCTGTGTGCCAAAGGATCCCACCGGATTCTGGGTTGCAAGTACAATAAACGGACGGGGCACCTGTCTGGTAACACCGTCTACGGTCACATTTCCTTCTTCCATGACCTCCAGCAAAGCGGACTGGGTCTTCGGAGAAGTTCTGTTGATTTCATCCGCAAGCAGCAGATTGCACATCACGGCCCCCGGATGGTATACAAAACGGCCCTCCTCCTTCTGATACAGGGAGAATCCCGTCAAATCCGCCGGCATCACATCCGGAGTAAACTGTACCCGATTGGACTTCAGCCCGCAGGCTCTGGAAAAGGCAATGGCCATCTCCGTCTTTCCCACCCCCGGCACATCCTCCAACAGGACATGCCCCCGGGCCAGAATGGCAGCCATCACCTTCTCTATACAATCGTCCTTGCCCACGATTACCTTACTCACCTCATCCATAACCAGATGGGCATCATTCCTTATCTGTTCCAAATCTGATTTCCTTTCCGTACAGGGCGGCTCTTCCCTCAAACGCAGAAAGGATTGTTCGCCTTCTCATACCCTATTGTTGTTCTCTCCCCATGTCCCGGATAAACCTTCGTGTCATCCGGCAATACAAAGAGCTTCTCCTTGATAGAACGGATCAGCGTCCCCATACTCCCTGTGGGAAAATCCGTCCTGCCCACAGACTCTGCAAACAAAGTATCCCCCGATACCAGAATACCTGCTTCCGCAAAGTAGTAACAGCATCCCCCCGCCGTATGCCCCGGGGTGGCAATCACCTTACAGGTCATGCCTGCCAGCGTAATCTCCTGCCCGTCCTTCACATACACATCCGCATATGTCTCGCAGGCTCTGCCCGCCTGGGCCGATACATTCAGTCGGGCACTTTTCAAAAGCTCCCGCTCCTCCTCACAGGCATAGGCTTTGACTTCTTCCAGCCCCTCTGCGCCCCCGTTGGCCGCATCCCGAAGGGCATCCAGCCCCCAGATATGGTCAAAATGTCCGTGGGTCAGCAAAATTCCTGCCACCCGGAATCCGTTTTTCTGCAGGGCTGCGTAAATATTGGCCCCCTTGTCCGCCGGATCTACCACAACCGCATCCTGCGTTCCGTCCCTATATAAAAAATAACAATTCGTCTGGCATACGCCCAGCACCATCCGACCAATCTTTATCTCTGCCATTTTCTATTCTCCTATTCCAGTTCTGCTATTGTCCCGAAACCATCCCCTCTGGGAAGAATTTCCGGCCGCTAAAAGATGCGTCCGCAAATCCTTCCGGATAGTTTCCGGACAATAGCTGTTTTCCAGTTCTGCTATTGTCCCGAAACCATCCCCTACCTACTCTCAACCTGTAGCCCGCTCGATATCGACTACGCTCTCGATTCCGCGGATTTTATCGATTACACGGTTCAGCTCTTCCTTGCTCTCCACCTCAAAGGCAGTCTGCAATGTGGCAAGCCCCTGCCTGCTGACCCTGGTATTGAGAGACAGGATGTCGATATTCCTCTCCGTCAGCGCCTTGGCGATATCCGCCAGCAGACCGTTCCTGTTATTGGCATAGATATCGATCTCCGCCACATATTTTTCGGAGGTATCCTCAGGAGCCTGCCATTCCGCGTCGATGATTCTGGCCCGTTCGATCTCCGGCAGATTCATCATATTCACACAATCCGTCCGGTGGATGGAGATTCCTCTGCCCCTGGTGACAAAACCTACAATCTCATCTCCCGGAACCGGAGAACAGCATTTGGAAAACCGCACGGAAAGATCCGCAATTCCCCTTACTACGATGCCGCTCTTGGCCTTTATGCTGGCCGGCTTCGCGGCAGATACCGCACCTGCTTCCGTGATACTGGCCAGAACCTCTTCGTTGGTCATCTCCTTTTTGTGTTCTCTGTCATAGAGATCTTGCATCTTGTTGACCACCTGGCCCTCTTTCAGAGCCCCGTGGCCGATGGCCGCCAATACCGATTCCCAATCCCTGAATCCGTACTTGCGCATCACCGCATTCATGTAATCCTGCTTCATCAGTTCGGAAAGGTTGATGGACTTGGATTTGCAGTAACTGGCCAGCAGCTCCTTCCCCTTGAGGATGTTGTCTTCCTTCAGCTCGTTTTTAAACCACTGGTTAATCTTGTTCTTGGCCTGAGTACTCTTCACTACATTCAGCCAGTCCCTGCTGGGTCCCTTGGAATTCTGGGATGTAATGATCTCCACCCTGTCGCCGTTTTTGATCTCATAGTCAATGGTTACCAGCTTATCATTGACCCTGGCTCCCACCATCCGGTTCCCCACTGCGGAGTGAATGTTGTAGGCAAAGTCTATGGTAGTCGAACCCGCCGGCAGATTCTTCACTTCGCCGGTAGGCGTAAAGCAATACACATTGTCGGAAAACAGATCCAGATCATTTTTCAGAAGCTTCATAAATTCACGGTTATCCGACATGTCCCGCTGCCATTCCAATATCTGGCGCAGCCATACCAGCTTCTCTTCCTCCTGGGCGGCCACCTTCTTCCCGTCGGAGGCCTCCTTATATTTCCAATGGGCAGCGATACCGTATTCCGCCGCCTTATGCATCTCAAAGGTGCGGATCTGAATCTCAAAGGGCTGTCCCGAACTGCCGATCAGCGTGGTATGCAGCGACTGGTACATATTTGGCTTCGGCATGGCAATATAATCCTTAAAGCGGCCGGGAATGGGCTTATACATCTCATGAATGACCCCCAGCGCCGCATAACAGTCCCTCACACTGTCCACGATAATCCGTACCGCAAACAGATCGTAAATCTGGTCCAGTGTCTTGTCCTGATTTACCATCTTCTTGTAAATACTGAAAAAATGCTTGACTCGTCCGTCGATCTTCGCCTCGATCCCCGCCTTGCGGATATGCTCTCCCACCTCGTCCACAATGCTCTGAATATATTTCTCCCGGACGCTCTTTCGCACGGAAATCTTCTCCACCAGGTCATAATAGACGTCAGGTTCCAGATATTTCAACGACAAATCGTCCAATTCGATCTTCAGCTTGCTGATTCCCAGCCGCTGGGCAATGGGACAGTAAATCTCCAGCGTCTCCTTTGCGATACGCTGTCTGCTCTCCGGCTTCTTGTACTGGAGAGTGCGCATATTATGGAGCCGGTCCGCCAGCTTGATCAGAATCACACGGATATCCTTTGCCATAGCCAGAAACATCTTCCGCAGATTCTCCGCCTGCATCTCCAGCTTCTCATCCGGCTGGTTTTCTCCTGCCGACAGAGGGATCCTCTCCAGCTTCGTAACCCCATCCACCAACAGTGCAACATCGTCCCCGAATTCCCGCTTCAGATCCTCCTCCGTCATGATGGTATCCTCCACCACATCATGGAGAATCCCCGCCACGATGGTCTCCTTATCCAGCTCCAGCTCCGCCAGAATAATCGCCACATTCAGCGGATGGATAATATAGGGCTCCCCTGACTTGCGCAGTTGATCCTTATGTGCCTGAGCCGCAGTCTTATATGCCTTCTCAATCAGGGAAATATCATCGCTGGGATGGTATCTGTGCACACGATGAATCAGCTCCTGATACAAATCTTCAGGATTCACAAATTCATGATATTCACTCATTTTTCCGTCATCAAAAATCTCGTCATTCTTTTCTTCTGCCATAGCCATCCACGCTTTCTATTCCCGTTTTTACACCTGCCGGGTCCGCTGCCCGAAATCTGCCGCCGGAGAGCCGCAGCAGCCGGCTCCCTCCGCACGGCGCCTGTACGCTGAACATTTACCCTGCCGGCCCCAACCTGCCCGGGCTCTTCTCCTGAGACTTATCGTCGCGCCGTTTTATTTGCCCTCATAACAGATCGCCGACTCCAGCCGGTATCCTGAAAGCTTCTCCCGTCCCTTTAAACCGGCCAGCTCGATCAGCACTACGATTCCCACAACCTCCCCGCCAAGGCTCTCGATCAGCTTTATCATAGCCTCCGTAGTTCCTCCCGTGGCAATCAGGTCATCCACGATCAAAATCTTCTGACCCGGACGGATACTGTCCCTGTGCATCTCGATGGTGGCACTTCCGTACTCCAGCTCATAAGACACGGAAACCGTCTCTCTGGGAAGCTTTCCTGCCTTGCGGATCAGAACAAAGGGCTTTTTCTGATTATAGGCAATGGGAGTACCGAATATAAAACCTCTGGACTCAGGCCCCACCACTACGTCAAACTCCAGATCCTTCACCTTATCCTGCATGGTATCGATGGCCAGCTGCAATCCTTCCGCATCCTGCAGTACGCTGGTCACATCCCTGAAAATAATGCCTTCCTCGGGGAAATCCGGAATGCTTACTACATATTCTTCCAATTTCTTCATATTTATACCTCTCCTATGTATTTTTAAATGAAATTATGCTCATCTTTTATATTTATCCACAAAGTATTTTATGATATCACCTCGGGTAACAATTCCGATAAATACATTTCTGTCGTCAATAACCGGCACAAAATTCTGATTTTTCGCACATTCCAGCAGATTTTCCATCGCCGTGTCAATACAGGCCGGCTGTACCTTTCCGCTCTGCAGGAAATCCCGCACTGTCATATGCTCCAGCTTTTTCAGCGTGATATCCTCCAGCGTCTGGTTATATGCAAGAATATTCCAGAGAAAATCTCCCACGCTGACAACACCTACATATCTGTCTTCCTTGTCTATGACCGGTATGGCCGTGAACCCGCTTCTGCGCAGCTTCTCCAACCCCTGCCGCAGCGTCATATCATCCCTCAGGTACGCCACTTCCGCCTTGGGCAATAAAAATGATGCAATGTTCACTGTTCTGCTCCTTCATTCTCTTTTTCTGGCGAACTGTCCTTACCATGCTTTCGTTTTGGCCGCCCGTCCTCATCCACCGCCTCCGCGAAAGATGCGTCTACGGCCTGTACTTTGTCCAAATATTCTTTCAACCTGCCTCCCACATAGAAAACGGTAATACAGTAGAGCTTCATTTTGCAAAAAGAACCCTTTTCGGCGAAAAGAGTCCTTTTTCTACCTGTGGAAAATACCGGTCCTTACTTTTTGCCGCAGCATTTCTTGTACTTTTTGCCGCTTCCGCAAGGACAGGGATCATTGGGATATACCTTTGCCCCTTTCACGATCGTGGTGGAAGCTTTCTGCTCCTTATACAGAGCTTTCCTGGTATCCTCGTCAAAAATATCGTTCCACTCTTCCAGATTGTACAGCCAGTCCGCGTCCGCAGCCACCATATTTTTATACAAAAGTGCTTTTTCAAAGCCCAGATTCACTTCCGTATCCTCTTCCATCTCCTCGATGGGATTGGACTCCTTTAAACTGTCATTGATGCCATCCAGAAAACCGGTCATGGTCATCACCGATACTTCATATCGATCGGCCAGCTCCTTCACCGTCCCCCGTACCACCTCGTCGGGATTTTTCAAAAGCCGGGCATAAATATCCTTCTCTTCCTGAAAATATGCCGCCCAAAACGCCTGCAGCTTGTCCTTTCCCACTGCATCGTTGTATGCTATGTCTCTCCATTTTTCCAATAATGCCATACTCTACCACCTTTTCAAATCCTGCCGGTCTCGCCCGCCGGCCATTTTTTCTGCAGTATCCATCCCAACCGGCGTCCCCGTCACCGGGAGCTGCCCCGGGAATCTCCCAATCTCAAAACAGGGCAATGTCCCGAAATACGCCCTCCGCCGGCGGAAATTATACCCGCTTCTATCAGTATATAACAGATTATCTCCGAACACAATAAAAAATTTTTCAAAAAAAGAATAATTCCTTCTTTTCCGGCAACAATAGTTATTGTCAAGGAACCCCCTCCTTTGATCATACGAAAGAAAAAAGTAATACTTAGGCCCCGGAAAACGGGACCTTATCCTCCCCTTTAAGAGGGGCCCTGACCACCTCTTTAAGAGGGGCCACAGGCCACCTCTTTATTCCGGGCTTCGCGTTGGTGCAGGCCCGGGATTTTTATGTTTGGGTGTTTGTATAAAGAGCAAAACAAAGGCCAGATATAAAACAAAAAAATACTGTTTATATCTGGCCTTTTTCATATTCTATATTGAAAATGAGGAATTTACTTCTCTTTCCCTGTCCTGTATCCCGCCAATACAGCTCTCTGTATTGGCCTGTCGAAAAAATAATAGATTATCACCGACATAAGAAAACAGCATAACAAAGAAACAAAATATCAAAACCAAAAATTCTGTGCTTTTCTTTCGTCATGTTATTTTCTCCTCTGTAGACAATGCATCAAACTCACTATTCTCTGTCTTCCGGCAATCTCTTACGAATTACCCGTGCCGGAACACCGGCAACAACATCGTTTTCTCCAACACTTTTTGTCACAACAGCTCCCATTCCGACAAACGCATTTTTTCCGACATGTAATTGATTCATAATTTTAGCGCCAGGGGCTACATATACTTCATCTTCCAAAACTGCACTTCCGCCTATCATAGACAGCGCAATTATAAAGACGTTTTTACCGATTTTTGCATTATGTCCTATATGGCACAAATTATCAATTTTGGTGTAATCCCCGATTATGGTATCTTCGATCGTCCCTCTGTCGATGCAGGTATTTGAACCAATGTCAACATGATCCCCAATACGGACACCCCCTATGTGCGGAACTGCGCTGTTATTTCCGTCAATGTCTCTATAGTAACCAAAACCATTAGCGCCAATAACCACACCTGAAGAAATTACACAATCGTTTCCTATCTGTACATGGTTTTCGATCTGTACATGGTCTTCTATAATAACCCGGTCCCCAATAATAACATTTTCGCCAATTGAGCAATGGCTTCCAATTGCTACATCTCTCCCAACATTTATCGTCCTGATATCTGCAGTAGGGGAAATATAATATTGCGGCTCCTGTAAGAAAAAATTTTTTACAGTTTCAAAAAAACACATCTTAGGATGATCTACAAGTATTGCACTTTCATGAATTCCTTTTAAATGTTCATAAACTTCTGGCGTCGTAATCAAAAGTATATTGTGAAATTCATTGAAAGCGGGAATATTTCCTTTATCAAACTTCCGTAACCAGGTAACAGTTCCATGCTGCATATTTGAAATACTTGAAAATCCATTCACCCGCAGATACTCATTTCCGCAGCAGATAGCGTTTACCCCCATATTTTGCAAAAAATCTACAATGTCCTTTGCGTAAATCATTTCTATGCCTCCTGCACGCATACCAATGTATGTTATACATACATTTCAATATTTACCACAGTTAATCCACAGACGAATTTCCTGAATAGCAGCCCGGTTTGATAGTATCCAAATATCTCCCGATGATATCTATCTTCTTATCCCGGTTCTCACGCAGAATCTCTTCATCTGCCATATTTTGTATCTCTCTATACCAAATGGGATGCGTGAGAATCTGGAGCTTCTTATACTGTTTCTTTTCGATATATGCTTCCAATGGCTCACGCCAGCGCATCATACTGTCTGATACATACTTGTAACCGGAATAAAAATATGGGTCATAGGCGTTGCAAATACCCATTTCATCAAGGAAATCAAGATGCATACCAAGTAAATCCTCTCTTGGAATATGCCAGGAAATACTCTTAACCTTGATATCTAAAATGCTTTCAAGAAGAGATATCTCTTTCTTAAGTACCCCCCCGAGCTTGTTTATGGTAAGTTCTGCATCATAAGCCGTAATGTCAAAGTGAAGGCCGATCTCATGTCCCAGTCTCAGTATTTCCCGGGCACTTTTTAAATTTCTTCCCGTAAGAAGATTATAATATTCAGAAGAGAGCATCACAAAATAGGTAGACCTGATACCCTCATTCTTTTCAATCCCGGCAAGCTTTACGGCTTCCTGCAAATCCATATCCACATCATGACGGATAATTGCCGGATAGTCTATTTCATCGGATACGTCACAGAACCGGATCGGTGTATAACCATTATTCTTTAAGCTTTTCATCATATTACGATACGCGGCATATGTGTATTCCATAGTAACCAATAACTCCTTTTCCAAGCGCCTATTCACAGCGTTTCACTATATCGCCCTGCTCGTCCACATAGCCGACAATCCTTGCAGGCACTCCGGCTACCAATGCATAGTCGGGAACATCCTTTGTCACCACCGCACCTGCAGCTACCATAGAATACTTTCCAAGATTGTGGCCGCAGACAATTGTGGCATTCGCTCCGATACTGGCTCCTTTTCCGACAATTGTTTTTCCGTAGTTTTCATGTCCCTTAGGGAAAGTTGCCCGCGGTGTCAGATCATTTGTAAATACACAGGACGGTCCGCAAAAAACATCGTCCTCAAGAGTAACCCCTTCATAGATGGAAACATTATTTTGTATCCTGCAATTATCACCAATCTTTACATTATTGGAAACATTCACGTTCTGTCCCATAGAACAGTTTTTTCCGATTCTTGCTCCGCTTTGGATGTGGCAGAAAAACCAGATTTTCGTGTCCTCGCCGATTACCACATCATCATCCACATAGCTGCTTTCATGTACAAAATAAGACATTGTTTACCTCTCCCTTCTTTTTTCGCTGAAAATAGGTACTGGCATGTTGCCGTATTATATGCTCTGTTTTATCTGTCCAAGTTCCCTGACAACCCTCTCCGCCCTGCCGGTCCATAGATGATTCCTTCTGGCCTCTTCCATATGATTCCGCACTTTTATGATTTTTTCAGGATGATCACACAGTTCTTCCAGCTTATGAACAACACTCTCCACATCATCCCTGGTAACCCATCCAACCTGATTCTCCTCCACAATCCTGGCTGTCTCAGTACAATTTGTCACCAATATCGGTTTCAGATAGGACATATACTCAAATATCTTGATCGGCACGGCAAAATCTCTGTAAAATGTCCTCGGTGCTGTCAGCAGCGCAATATCCGCCTTTTCATACAATGGTTTCAAATTTTCATCGCCTGATGTATGGATAACCTCCAGCCATTCGCGGTAATTCTCTTTATCCAGGCCCAGGCCCTCCCACTGGTCCCGGGGGCAGATATAAATCACCTTTCCCCGAACCCCTGATTTATTCAGTTTTTCAAAAGCTTCGATGGTCAAAAAAGTTCCATGGTCCCGCGCTGCGCCCCCTACAAAGATAAACTGCAAAGGCAGTGATAATCTGGTCTTTTCCTTTGCTCTTGCCATGAAAGCCCCCGGCGGAAGCACCTCTTTGCGCGGACAGTCAAATTCCTTTGCCATTGTCGCAGACGGAAAATAAATGATGTCAATATTCTTCTTAAATACATTCCACTGATGTATCTGCATCCGCTTAACAAGGAAGCGTTTCAGCCCTTCTGTCACGGACAATTTCTTTTCCGTGCTGTATTCCGGATATTTCCAATACGCATCCCGGTAGAAAATTGAAATCGGTATCCCAGCCTTATGGAGCTGTTTGATCAGCCTGACATCCCCATAATAGAACATTGGTCCCGAGGGAGGCTCTATATAACATGCCTCCGGCCGCCATGTCTTCAATAACTTCTTCACGGCGGCTACCGTTTTTTTCCTCAGACCTATGTTGTTATCGATCCCGCCGAAGGTCTTCACCTCTATGCCAAGGTTCTCCAACGCTTCTTTCATCTTCAGCGGACGGACGGATGAGCCGCTGGTTGGCGCATCCTCCAATGATATATATGTTAGATATAACAGCTTGCGAATCATGTAATGACCTCATTTATGCTTTATTGTTTCTGCATAGGGACAGCTTTGTTTATCTTCCGATGGCAAATAAATTCTTAATAACGCCAACGTCAGTGCAACAACAATCCACTGAAACGTATAGTTGATAAAGGAACTTGGCGCCAGCCCAATAATGATATAATCAACAAACATAACTGCCAGCACCAATCCCTCCATACAATGTTCCCTTTTATACAAGGCTTTCGCTTTTCTGAACAATTGCAGCAACAAAAAAACAAAAAACAGGAAAACAAAAATTCCATATTGTGTTAAGATTTCCAGCCAGTAATTATGCGGATCTACCAGCTTCGATACAGATGGATGTTCGGTAAAATATGCCGAAAAAGAACTCGGCCCCAATCCCAAAAATCTGCTGTCTGCCAAAGCCTTTAAGCTATCCCTGTAAAGCATGATCCTCACATAAGAAGAGCCCTGCTTCAACTGATAAGTATGTAAATGGTTTTTCAGTTCAAATATCAGAGAATACCCACTCTCACCTATGTCTCCGCTCATCCTGAACAAAACAAACCCTGCGGCAACTGCGGCAACTCCCCCAATAACCAACATACGCTTTCCGGTAAGCGGAATTCTGGCGAATAAAATAAACAGCAGAAAACCAACTCCCAATGCCAGAATACAAAGCGTCGCATTGTTCTTCGCGCAGATCAGGAAAATCACGCCTATCATAATCCAATCCAGAAAACGCCGTTTCTTTCCCGTCGGTATCAAATACAGAGGAGCCAGAAAGGCCAGGAAGGAAGCATAATCATTTGGATTATACTGGAATCCTGTGGCCATATTTATATTTACAAAACCGTATCTTTCCAGCTGTGATTTCATAAATTCGGGATTACTGTAAATAGAACTGTTTAAATGTATACCGCTGATAATCTCAAACAGTCCCAATAAAATGCATACTGCAACCAATATCTTTATAACACCGACTGCATAAAGAAACCGTTCCTTAGAATTCCCGATCAAATGTACCATACTATAGATAGAAAATGTGCCAAAACAAAGTCCCAACAGTTCCTTTATGGCTCCTGCGTTTATTCCGCCTCTTAAAAGCATGAGTGCCGTGCCGTATCCGATCCAGACGGCAAATGTTATAAAATACTGCTTTTCCATTCCTGTCTCAAATGTCAAATTCCCATTCTTTACTGCCACACATAGAATTGTAATCAATGGTATCGCAACCCTGTATAAAGTAAAATGTATCCCCATTACATCAATATTAAATAAAGAAGGGATAATAATCGCCGCAAATAAAATGACCAATTGCTTCTCTCTGCTTAAACGCCCCATAAAAAATTATCCTCTTTTATGCAATTTTAACCATACCGCACTGACCAGCTCACAAAGGATGCCCCGATACAAAAAAACAAGTATTGCTACGCCTCCGGTATAAATTACGAGTTTCAGTAAAAATTGTACTTGCATACATATAAGACATCCTGCATACAGGCCCATAAGAGTGATCATGATTTTCTTAAATCCATATCTGCAGGGATATACCTTCTGTCCCAGGAAATAATGCCAAAGCATTACCATAAAATATCCCAGAAACGTCGTTGTTGCTGCTGCCTGTATTCCCCAGTCGGGTATGAAAATCAGATTCAGCAGAATATTGGTAACTGCCCCTGCTGCTGTTGACCATAAAAAATACTGTGTCTTTTTTGCAAATCCGATTCCATAACCAACGATTGTGCTTACTGCATAGCACACCTGCCCAAACATTAGTGCGGGCAGAATTGTATATGCCTGTGCATACTCCTGAGTTGTCATCAGCAAAACGACTTCTTTTCCAAATAAACCTGCCGTCCATGCGATGATTGCGATAATCAGATAAATTCCATCCAGAACTCTGCTATATTGCGCTTTTGCTCCTTCTTCATTTTTATTTGCGTAGGCAAATGTAGTAAATGAGACGAAAACACTGTTTGTTATCACATTCAATACATTTACAAAGCGGGTTCCAATTCCATATACCCCTACGGCATCCTGTCCGTGATAATAATTCACTATATATCTGTCGGATAATGATAAAAGCCAGTTTAAAACGGTAAGCGGCACCATGGGAGTCGCATAAACAAGCATCTTTCTTAACAGGTTTTTATCAAAATACCGTATCCGGACATGATCTCCTCCAAGTCTCCAGAATAGTGCAAATTGCAGAACATTCACCAAAAGCGAACTGACGATCAGGGAGAAATAACCCAATCTGACATATACTACAAAAAACACATTGGAAAACAGCAATGCCAAAGAGGATGTCACCAAAACAACAGAGTATTGCATCATCCTGTTTTCCATCCTGAGGCTTAATGAAAAAGGCAATGACCACATACTTACCGCAATCGCCAGAAGCGAGATCATAATCGCACTTTTATATTCTTCATTTCCAAACAAAATCACGGAAAATCCGGGCGAAAGAAGCATCAGGAAAACTATCATACCGCTCGATGCCGCCAAAAAGAAAAAAGCAGTATTAAACACCCTTTCTCTGTGTACATCGCTGTCTTCGTCATAATAAAAAGCGCTGAAGGCAGAATCAAATCCCCAGATCAGCAACGGCGCAATAAATGCAGTAAGGTTGGAAATCAAATCTGAAATCCCCAGTTCCTCTGACGATAAATAACGTGTATATAACGGCAGAAACAGAAAATTAGCGGCTTTGATGATAACGTTGGAAAGGGTTAAAACGATGCTGCCGCTTACAAATTGCCCTATTCCCTGCTTTTTACTGTCTGTTTTCATAAACTGATCTCTTTCACATGCATAAAAGAATCCAATGTTGACATTGGTTCTATCATTCCCCGATAAATCTCCGCCTGCATTTTTGCTACTTTTCTGTTATCATGATAATCTTCAACGTAACGCCGGCCGGCCCTCCCGGCTTCCTCTCTTAAGTTTCCATCTCTGATCAACTGTTCCGCCACCTGCTCTAAATTATCAATTGCTGCACTGAAAATGGGCAGTTCCGGCGGAAACGTCTTTCTGATTTCGTCCGAAATATAGGTAATAACCGGTTTTCCCAGAGCCATGGCTTCTACAGCAAAAACACCGTATGTCTGGGCATACATCTGATCGATAATGATATCAGCCGTTTTATATATCCTGAAAGCTTCTTCCTGTGTTTTATTCATCACAAGGATAAATTCAAATTCATATCTCTTTCTTAACCTTTCCATCGCTTCTATTATGTACTTGGAACCTTTGGTTAGATAATCGCTGGGCGCATGGACAATCACAGGCTTCTTCTTATCCGGTTTCGGATATTCGGCTTCCAGTTTACGGATATCAATTCGTAACGGCGTAATGTACAGCCTCTTGGACGGAATATGTTTTCTTAATTCCTCATCATGGGTAATACAGGCTCCTATATGCTTCAAAATACGGTTATTCTTCATAACACGTAGTATATTCGGTTCCTTAACAGTATCTGCATAAAAATATTTTGGTCTGGTTTTATTGTAAAAATAGCGGATATCATCTCCGTGAAATTCCATAAATGTCTTTTTCTTCATCAGCTTTAACCAGAACAAATCCAGCGCCCAGGGAATCAGAGAATGCCCGAAGTGAAAATGATAAACATCATATCTGAACGCTGCGGGAACAGAAAAGGCCAGCATCTTTAATGCATAATAAGGATACAGTATTTTCTTTCCCCCGATATGCATATCCCGTCCGATCTCAGGATAGCCCATTCCATTCCTTCTCCAGAATACCAGGTCCGCTTCCTCCCCGTTTTTCCTCAGTCCGTCTACAGAATAGGTTGCCTGTCCGGCCACATCGCTCATACCATGTAATATTTTCATATTGATCTTTATTCCTTATTTTTATCCTCGTGAACGCATACATTTACCGATCCGTTACCCCATAGTATGGATGCACTCACTCGTTATACATTTTCGTTGTCTATATTTTTTACATATAAAAAGGAATCCAAAGTAGACATCGGTTCAATCATCCCACGGTAGATCTCCGCCTGCATTTTAGCCACTTTTTTGTTATCATGATAATTCTCCGCATAGCTCCGTCCCGCTCTTCCTGCTTCTTCCCGCATTTTTCCGTTCTGAATCAGCCTTTCTGCAACTTCCTCCAGGTTATCTGTCGTTGCGCTGAAAATAGGCAGTTCCGGCGGAAATGTTTTTCTGATTTCATCCGAAATATAAGTAATGACCGGCTTTCCCAGTGCCATCGCCTCCACTGCAAAAACACCATATGTCTGGGCAAACAGCTGGTCTATAACAATATCAGCCCTTTTATAAATCCTTAAAGCCTCCTCCTGTGATTTATTCATCACAAGGATAAATTCAAATTCATAGTTTTTTCCCAATCTTTCCATGGCCTCTACTACATATTTAGAACCTTTCGCCAGATAATTGCTGGGAGCATGGACGATGACCGGCTTTTTACAGTCTGGTTTTGGATAATGCGGCACGAATCTCGTCAAATCTATGCGTAAAGGGGTAATATAGAGTTTTTCTGCCGGAATATGCTTTCTTAATTCCTCGTCATGGGTTATACAGGCGCCTATATGCCTGAAAATGCGGTCATTGATCCTGACCTGAAGTTTCCCTGCCTCTTTTATGGTATCTGTATAAAAATAGTCCGGTTTCTCTCTATTATAGCAAAACCGGATCTCACTGCCGTGAAACTCCATAAATGTCTTTTTATGCAATACTTTCAGCAAAAGCAAATCCCATGCTCTGGGAAGCAGAGAACAGCTGAAATGAAAGTGAAAAACATCATACCGAAAAAGGGACAAAAGAAAAAAAGAGAATATTTTCAGTATGTAATACGGATAGAAAAGTTTCTTTTTTCCTATATGCATATCCCATCCAATACCGGGATATCCCATACTGTTTTTTCTCCAAAATGCCAGATCCGCATCTTCTCCGTTTTTTCTCAATCCGTCTACCGAATAGGTCGCCTGTCCGGCTATGTCATCCATACCATGTAATACTTTCATATCAGCTGCATTCTTCCTCCTGGCTGTCGTATCGACGTATCCCGTCGTATCGCTGTTTCCGTCGTATCGCTGTTTCCATCGTATCGCTGTTTCCATCGTATCGCTGTTTCCGTCGTATCGCTGTTTCCGTCGTATCGCTGTTTCCGTCGTATCGCTGTATTCAGCGTATTACTGTATTCAGCGTATCACTGTATTCAGCGTTTTGCCGCAATCAACGCTTCGCTCACAAAATCGATTTCCTCTTCTGTCAGATACGGATGCATCGGTATACTGAAAATCCGATCCGCATAATCCTCACATTGCGGAAGATCTCCTTTCCTGTATCCCAAATACTGAAATGCAGTCTGCAAATGCATGGGAATCGGATAATATATCATTATGGGTATCTCTTTTTCTTTCATCTTTTCCAGGATTTTTTCTCTCTGCTCTTTCGTTTCCGCCAACAAGGAAAATTGTGCCCAGGAGGACACTTTATCTTCCGATATAACCGGTACGATAAAATCATCCTTCAAATTCTCCGTATATCTTTTTGCAACTTTATTCCGCTTTTCCATCTCTTCATCGAAAATTTTCAGTTTGGGAATCACCACAGCCGCCTGCAGCGCATCCATCCTCCCGTTTAATCCGATGCGGATATTATCATAACGGTCTGTACCCATCCCATGGACCCGGACTGATTTCAGTTTTTCGGCAAACTCATCATCATCTGTAAAAATTGCCCCGCCGTCTCCGTAACAGCCTAACGGTTTTGCAGGGAAGAAGGATGTCGCGGACACCTTTCCGAAGCTGCAGGCTTTCTTTCCTTTATAAATTCCGCCAAACCCCTGTGCCGCATCCTCCAGAATAAACAGATCGTATTTCTCTGCAATTTTCTCCAGCGCTTCATAATCGGCCGGCTGACCGAACAAATCCACAGGTATGATTCCTCTGGGTACCAGCTTCCCTTCTTTTAAAACCTTTTCAATTTGAAGGATAAGATTGTCCGTATCCATATTATAAGAGCTGTCACAGTCCACAAAAACAGGTGTGGCGCCTGCCAGCACAACGCTCTCCGCCGATGCAAAAAAGGTAAATGCAGGTACAAACACGGCGTCTTTCTTCTCTAATTCCAATGCCATCAGCGGAATAACAAGCGCGTCTGTTCCGCTTGCACATGTAATCGCATGTTTTCTTCCCGTATATCCGGCCAGCGCATTTTCCAGCTCTCCGATTTCCGGTCCCATGATAAACTGTTTGTTTTCTATCACATGTCTCATCCGCTCTTCGATTTCTTTCCCTACGATATTGTATTGCCTGTCCAAATCAATAAACTTCATCATTTTATTTCTCCTCCTTACGTACCTGCACTGTCTCATCCGCTTCCAGCAGATCCTTATCCGCAAGCTCCAGTATTTTAATCACCCTGATGGCCGCATCCGCGTTCGTAAGGGATTCCTCTCCCTTTTCTATACAATTCCTGATATGGTCCAGACTGTTAAACAAAGCGTCCGACTGCTCCAATTTTGGAATAACAGCATCGCCGATGCGTGATTTTACAACAAACTCATCATATTCCATGTCCTTAATAGGCGTTCTGTCGAACCCTTTATCGTATACAATCAATTTATTGATTACATCCACATCGTCATAGACAAGCATCTTTCTGGTTCCCGCGATGATCATTTTGCGCTCTTTAATCGGCGATATCCAATTTGCAGTTATATTGGCAATAAAGCTGTCATACTGAACGGACAAAAAGGTAACAGACTCCCTGGAACTATATACCTTTTCTCCCAGCGCCTTGACAAACCTTACCTTTGCTCCATTCGTCAGGTAATCGATAACAGAAAGATCATGCACGCTTAAATCCCACATGGCGCTCACATCATTTTTTACATTGCCCAGATTCTGTCTGTAACAGGAAACGTATAAAATATCGCCAAGATCCCCGTTTTCTATGATTTCCTTAATCTTCCTCACCGCCGGATGATATACCATAATATGATCTACATGGATATACAGCTTTCTTTCCAATGCAAGCTTCTTTAATTCTTCTGCCTGGGCCACATTGTCCGTAAACGGTTTTTCCACATAAATATGCTTTCCGGAACGCAGCGCTTCCTTTGCAAGCTTATAATGTGCGCTGGTTTCTACCGCAATGGCAACCAAATCGATCTCCGGATCCCTCAGCACCATCGTATAATCGCCTGTATACCCAATGCTGTCTGCATACAATTCCCTTGCCTTCTCCAGCCTGTCCGGTCTCAGATCACAAATTGTTTTAAAGATATAATTTTTATTTCTGTACAACTGTTTTGCAACATTCGGCCCCCAATAACCATATCCGATTAATGCGACTTTCAGCATATCAATCCTCCATTTCCTGCATCTGCCCATGGCAGTTTCTGTCATTTCGCTAATGCGCCTGTCGAACATTGAATTCCTTCATCCATGCTTCCAGGGATATCATGCGGAACAAAAGATTTTCATCTGCTCCCATCAGCAACTTATCCCAGTCTTCCAATACTTTTTCTCTTCTTATATACTTCTCCGCTCTGAAATCAGAGGCTTCAAAAAAACTTTTAAAATAATCCTCTTCCGTTTTCAGCCATTTCCTTTCAGGTGCAATAAACCCAAGCTTGTCCTTTCTCTTCCTGATCTTTTCCGGCAAATGTATGGCCTGCCGCAGAATCACTTTCGAGTATCCGTTTTTTATTTTTTCCGACAGCGGTAACCCTGTACAAAATTCTGCAAATTCATAATCCAGAAAAGGCAGGCGGCTTTCCACCGAAGCGGCCATGGAATTGCGGTCCGCATATCTGAGCAAAACCGGCAGGGAAATTCTATATATATCCCGGAACTGAAAATCTCTCTCTTTGCCCTGTTCCGCCAGGGAGTCCTCTTTTTCGGAACGCTTTCGGAGATATCGGTTCTCCTCACTTTTCCTGTCCATATTTAGAATTCTTTTCAGTTTGCCCAGATCGTCTTTTATATCAAAGCTGGTTTTGATCTGTGAAACCGACAATACCAGCTCCAATAAGGCCCTGAAGAAATATCCTTCCTGCAAAAGCCCTTTCACATAATAGATTCTCGATTTCCTGTACCCGCATAACAACTCGTCTGCTCCCTGTCCGTCCAATAAAACCTTGACTCCCGCACTCCCCGCCTCTCTGTAGACCAGATAGCTGGCCAGAATGCTTGTAGAAGCAAAGGGCTCATCCTGAATGAAAACCAATTTCTCAAAGAGTTCTTTCAGATTTTCTCCTGAACCATACACATAATGCGGAACGGCTCCTGTCTGTTTTACGACCTCCTCCATATATTCTTTTTCGTCCAGGCCTTTTTCTTCTGCGCAAAAGGAAAAGGTATGCTGTTCATGCCCTTTCTCCGCCGCCTTCCTGACCGTACATACAATGGCCGAAGAGTCCAGGCCGCCAGACAGGCAGCTTCCTGTGGGAACATCCGAACGAAGCCGTAGCTGTACGCTTTTGAAAAACAGGCTCTTAAATATTTTCTGATATACCGTATTGCTTTCTACCATTTTTGAAGAAAATTCCAGTTCATGGTACCTGCAGTACTCCGTCCCTTTTCCTTCGCAATTTACATACATATAGGTCCCTGCAGGAAGCTTATAAATATTCCGAAAAAAAGTTTCCTCTGTATGATCTGCCAGTCCCTGCTCCAGAAAATCATATACAATCCTGTCATTCGCTTCCCTGGAAATTCTCTCATCACATAAAAGCGCCTTTATTTCAGAGGCAAACAGAAAATAGCCGTCATTTTTATAATAGTACAGAGGTTTCACACCAAACCGGTCTCTGGACAGCAACAGCCGCTTTTCCGCACTGTCCCATAGGGCGAATGCCCACATTCCGTTAAAAAGCTTCAGACAATCTATCCCATAACAATCATAGGCCGCCAATATCACTTCCGTATCGGAATCGGAGGAGAATGTATATCCTCTTTGAATCAATTCTGATCGTATCTCGATGAAATTATATATCTCCCCGTTAAATACAATCGTATATTTTTCCCGATAGCACATAGGCTGATGTGCGCGTTCTGAAAGATCTAAAATGGACAGTCTACGATGGCCCAACCCCAGTTTTTCATCGAAAAATGTCCCGCCGTCATCAGGGCCTCTATGAAACAGGCACTCATTCATCCGATTGACTAATCCTTTTTCCTTTAGAGTAATGCCGGTATAGTTTACAATTCCACATATTCCACACATATTCTATCTCCATGCTTATGACGGATTTTTACCTACCCGCTTCGAACCGTCCCTGGAAGTCCATTGTAGAACAGCGCTCCAGAGGCAGCTTTACACTTCTTTTTTCCGCCGCCGACTGATAGATGGCAAGAACAAGTTCCAGGGCCCGCTTTCCGGCCTCTCCATTGATATAAGGTTCTCTGTCCTGTTGTATTGCGTCGATCATATCCGCGTACAATGGCGTATGACCGAATCCGTAGACATTGGGAGGATTCTCCGCAAACTCTGCAATCACGTCCTCCGGCTTCTCCGCCTCATCCGCAAACCGCCATTCCTCGATTCTGTTTACGCTTTGGCCTCCTGCCTTTACAGTTCCTTTTTCACCAAATAAATAAAGCGTCTCCTCCAGATTCTTAGGATAGATATCTGTAGTCCCCTCCACAATCCCGTATGACCCGTTCTTGAATTTAATAAGCGCTATTCCCAGATCTTCTGCCTGTATATACGGATGATTCAGCTGATCCGTTATTCCCGTTACCTCTTCCACTTCATCTCCCATCATCCACCGAAGCAGGTCTATATTATGGATGCACTGGTTCATAAGGGCTCCTCCGTCCTGCTCCCATGTACCGCGCCATTTTGCCTGTGTATAGTAGTTCTCGTTCCTGCACCAGCGGATATGCGCTGTCCCATAAAACATACGCCCGAAACGCCCGTTTTCCATCGCTTCCCTTATCTTTTGCACAGATTTATTAAACCGATTCTGATGACTTGCACAGACTTTGACCTTTTTCTCTTTCGCCGCCCTGATAATCGCATCCGCATCTTCCAGCGACAATGCAATCGGCTTTTCAATAATCACATTGCAGCCTGCTTCTATGCAGTCCAGGGCAATCGCTGCATGCTTCCCGGACTCTGTTGCAATTGCCACCAGCTCCGGCTTCTCCTTCTTAAGCATCTCATGATAATCCGTATATTGCCGAACACCTTTCAAGTCAAATTTTGATACCTTATCCTGCAGCATTTCTGTATCTATGTCGCAGATCCCCGTAAACTCAAGTTTGTTGGCCTTTGCAGCCGCGATATGATTCGGCGATATCCTTCCGCAGCCAATTAATGCATATCTCATAATGATTTATCTCCCTTCCGAAATTTCCTTACAAAGTCTTCTCAAGCATCCTGACAATTTTCCCTGCGCAGTGGCCGTCCCCAAAAGGCTGATATCCCTCCTCTATTCTCTGCTCTTCTGAGAGCTTTTCCAAAATATCCTCCGCCTTGGGGGCCGCCAGCACATTCCTTTTTCCTGTCATGGTTTCAGGCCAGCATACGAAATCAAGTATCGTCACACACTTTTTTCCCGCAAAAAAGGCTTCTCTCTGAAGCCCTCCGGAATCCGTTATAATTTTCTTCGCATGATTTACGAGGCAGATACTTTCCAGATATCCAAGCGGCTGTGTCAGAATGAGATTTTGAAACTTCCTCTCTTTCCTGATCCGCACTGCCCGTTCTCTGTTTCTCGGATGCACCGGATATATCACAGGCGCATCCAACTGTTCCATTGCTATAAATATTTCTGTCAGTTCTTCGTCTCTTTTTGTATTCTCTTCTCTGTGACAGGTCAGATAATAATACGCTGCAGGGACCTTCACGGTATCCCCTTCCAGTGTCCGGAGTATCACTTCCTCCACCGTTTTCTTCCTGCTGTAGGCTAGAAAGGCATCATACATGGGATCCCCTACCATAAATCCTCTGTCGGAAAGTCCCTCCTTTTCCATTTCCTCCAAACTGCTCTGTGTGCTTGCGAGAAGGAGCGTGGAAACATGATCTGTACAAATTCTGTTGATTTCTTCCGGATTTGTCTTACTGTGCGTTCTGATTCCGGCTTCCACATGGCATATTGGAATATGAAGCTTCGCCGCTGCAAGCGCGGCAGCCAGAGTAGAATTGGTATCGCCATAAACCAGCAGCCAATCCGGTCTCTCCTTCATAAGTGCTTCTTCGATTGCGATCATCATCCGCCCCGTCATTTCCGCATGGCTTCCTCCCGACAGGCCAAGGTTGTAATCCGGCTCCGGAATATTCAGTTCCTCGAAAAAACAGCCGGACATATTATAATCAAAGTGCTGCCCTGTATGTACAAGGATTTCCGTGTGCGCTTTTCTAAGTTCATGGGATACGACTGCCGCTTTGATAAACTGGGGCCGCGCTCCTACTACTGTCAACACTTTCATCTACAGCACCTCGATATTTTCGCGGTCTTTTAAATCTGCCATCACATTTTTTGTATCAAATACCGCTTTTGCATTCTTCTGTACCATGCTATAATCCACATTATGATGGGCTGCCGTAACCATCACCAGATCAAATTCCCTGACCACCTCCGGCGTAAGCTCTTCAAGACTCTCCGCACTCTGGCCATACATGTTTTTAAATTCCGGTACCCATGGATCGTAGTAGGCCACATCCGCCCCCACCTTCCTCAGCTCTCTCATCACCCTGATTGCAGGAGACTCCCGATAATCGTCGATGTCGTTTTTATAGCTCACTCCCAACAGCAGCACCTTTGCCCCATTGATTGCCTTTTTATGTCTGTTCAGGATATGCATGGCCCGCTCCACACAGTATTCCGGCTGCCCGTCATTAATCACCATAGAATTTTCAATCAGCGTTGTATGAAAACCGTATTCCCTTGCTTTCCAGGTCAGATAATAAGGATCCAGCGGGATACAGTGCCCTCCAAGCCCGGGACCGGGATAGAAAGCCTGGAAGCCGTATGGCTTTGTCTTTGCCGCATCAATTACTTCCCACACGGAGATTCCCATCTCATTACACAGACGCCCAATCTCATTGATCAGACCTATATTGACATTACGGTATGTGTTTTCCAGAATCTTCTCCATCTCCGCCACTGCCGGACATGATACGGTAAATATTTCGCCGTCCAAAACGGCTTTATACATAGCGGAAATCACCTCCGCGCCATCTTCGGAGCAGGCGCCGACTACCTTGGGCGTATTTTTTGTCTTATAAATAAGATTACCGGGATCGACTCTCTCCGGGCTGAAGCCCAGATAAAAATCCCTGCCGCATTTGAGACCGGATCCTTCTTCCAGAATAGGCTTTATCAGCTCCTCTGTGGTTCCCGGATAAGTCGTCGATTCCAATACCACCATGGTTCCCTTTCTCAAATATTTCGATACCGCAGTAGCGGAATCCCGGACATAACTGATATCCGGTTCCTGATGGATATCAAGCGGTGTGGGAACGCAGATTGCAATAAAGTCCACTTCTTTGATGAAAGAGAAATCACTGGTTGCAGACAGAGTTCTGTTCTCCACCAGTTTTACCAAATCGGAATCCACCACATCTCCTATATAATTTTGGCCGCCGTTCACCATCCTGACTTTCTCTTCCTGCACATCAAAACCAATCGTCTTAAATCCGGCTTTTGCTTTTTCCACTGCCAGCGGCAGCCCCACATAGCCAAGTCCTACAACGCCTGCAACAATCTCTCTTCTTTCAATCTTTTTTAACAGTTCGTCTTTCATTTTTCTATTCTCCTCCCCTGTACTGGTTTGCATTTTCCGTTCATTTGTTCCGATATTTCTATTTGAATAAACATTCAAACTTTCTCGCCAAAACATCATATGTAAAATGGTCCAGCACTGCCTGTTTTCCCCGCCTGCCCATCTCCTGCCTTTCTTCGACGGACATGGACACAAGCTTTCGAATCCCGCCAACCAAGGCATCTGTATCCTCCGGCAAAACAGAAACTCCGCAATGAAATTTCCGGATATAATTATTGGGTGCTTCCACAGCATATAAAATCGGTTTTCTGCTCATCATAGCGTCGAAAAGCTTGTTCATGCATATTCCAAAACGCAGCATTCTGTTTCTCACCGCACCTATATAGATTCCGTCTGCCATTTCCAAAAACGCCGGAATAGATGCTTTCGGGATCGGATCAAGAAACCAGATATTGGAACTGCCTTCACTCATCCTCTGCAGCCTTTTTTTGTCTACGCCGTCCCCTACCAACACCAGCCCAACCTCTTTCGGAGAAAACTGTTTTACGGCGCTGATCAGGTATTCTATCGCATAAGATCTGGTGTGACTTCCGAAAAAGCATAAAAGAAAGCCGCAGCTTTCTTTCATTTTATCCAGCTGTTCCTTTATCCCGGCCGGAAGCGGTTTCCTTTCCTCCCACTCACTTAACACCACGCCGTTTGCAATGGGAACAAACTTATTTTCTTTCATGCCATGGGCCATAAAATATGCTTTGGCGCCTGGCAGCAGCGATACCACACAATCTGATTTTCTGCAAAATGAGTTCTCCGCCAGCTGCATTAATACAATGAAGGGATGAAATCTGGACATGCCTCCCATCTCCATAGGCGAAATCGGCCACATATCATGTACTTCATGTATCAGTCTGGCTCCGCTTTTTCCTGCAATCCGCTGCCCTGCATAGGTATCCAGGGGATAAGTTGAGGAGGTGATCACCACATCCGGCTTATACCATTTCGCAATCTTTCCTGCGCGCAGCCATAGCTTTCCCACAAAGCGAAACATGGAAAAGGCTCTCTTTACACCGTTTCCCTTATATTCCCCTGCTTTGACCCAATGATAGGTGATTTTGTCGATCTCTTCGGACTGGAAATCCTTGGACACCTTCGGATTCTTTATCCGCAAGTGGGAATAATCCGCTGCTATAATATCCACATGATGCCCCATTTTGCACCACTCTCTGGCAAAATAATACGGCCGGAATTCCATCCCCATTTCCACTGAACCCGCATAATGGTTAATCAGCAATATATTCATTTTATCCATTTCCTTTCAGGACTGCCATTATCGTCTGCCCCATTACTATGATTTCATTCCAGAGACTGAACCGTTTCAGGGAATGTAGATTCCATCGCATCTTCTGCGGCAATATCTCTTCCACATAAACCCTGTCCGCATCCTCCGCCCCATCCAGCAGCTCCGCCTCGTCCCTGTATCGGATGCTGGCCTGGGAAGTTATCCCCGCCGGCAAAAGCAGGGTAGCCCTCATTTCCCCGGTATACTGTCTCACATATCGCGGAACTTCCGGTCTTGTCCCGACGAAGGACATGGAACCTTCCAATATGTCAATCAACTGAGGTATCTCATCCAGCCGGTACTTTCTCAGGTACTTTCCCACTCTTGTAATCCGGGAATCCCCCTTTACGGTTACCTGCGTCCCGGACGATTCCGCTTCCACTGTCATTGTCCTGAACTTATGGATTCTGAACTTCCTTCCGTAAGCCGTTACCCTCTCCTGCCTGTACATTGCCGGTCCCGGAGAATCAAATCTGACCGCCAAGGCCATGAAAGCCATGGGAACCGCCAGTACTGCCAATAGAAAAACCGCCATGAAAAAATCAAAGCTCCGCTTCAGAACAAGGCTTGTCCTATGTTTATCCAATATTTCATAATAGGGGCGTACCTCCGGAATCCTCATAAATTTCGGAAGCCTGTCCCACTCTCTAAGAACCTCTCTCCTGTTCATCTACTCTCTTACAAATATCCTTTGACTATATTTATATATTGCTGTATCACATATTCCGCATCTTCGTCCGTAAGCAATGTATGCAGCGGAAGCGTTATTTCATTTTCATAATATTTAAACGCATTTGGATATGCTTCCGGATGATATCCCAGCGCTTTATATCCGCTCATCAGAGGAAGCGGTTTATAATGCACATTGCACGCAATCCCCTTCCCAGCCATGGCTAAGATGATTTCCCTCCTCTGTGCATCCTTTATCCCCGGTATTCTTGTAATATACAAATGGCCGGAAGATATCATTTCATCTGAATAGTGCGCCAAATGGCTTATTCCCAATTTATCGCACTCCTCGTCATACTTTTCTATCACCTCCCTGCGGCGTTCCAGCAATTGTCCGTACCTTTTCAACTGTATTAATCCGATTGCAGCCATAATATCCGCCATGTTGCATTTATAGAAAGGAGCCACAATATCATATTCCCATGCGCCCAACTGCATTTTAGAAAAAGCATCCTTACTCTGCCCGTGCAGACTATAAAGCTGGAACCATTTATAGATCTCCTCATCATCCACACCTGGTACCGGTTTCCAGGCGGAAGCCCCGCCCTCTGCTGTCGTAAGATTTTTCACCGCATGGAAACTAAAGGAAGAAAAATCCGCAATATTGCCTGCCATTTTCCAGCTTCCTTCCATCTTTTTCTTCGCGCCCATGGCATGAGCACAATCTGCAATTACCATTACCCGCCCAATGCCATTCTGTATTCTCTCTCCCAATTCGGTGGAAGCACTCACGGAAAATTTGTCCCTTTGACGCTCCGCTGCCTGAAATATTCTGGTATAATCACAAATAACACCGCCTAAGTCAACCGGAATCACTGCTTTTGTTTTCGATGTTATGGCCCTCTCCATGGCATCATAGTCCATCTGCGGAGAGTCCGGCTGGCTATCCACAAACACCACTTTGGCGCCCACATGAATCGCGGCGGCGGCCGTTGCAGTATATGTGTACGCCGGTACAATGACCTCATCACCCTCTCCGATTCCGGCAATCCGAAGATTCAGTTCTTCCGCTGCCGTGGCAGAATTCAGGCAGACAGCCTTTCCCGTTCCTATATACCCGGCTAGATTTTGTTCCAGCATCTTTGTCCTGGGACCTGTCGTGATCCATCCGGAACGGAGTACTTTTGCCACTTCCTTTATTTCCAGCTCACTTATATCCGGCGGACTGAAGTCAATATGACGCCCTGTCCCGGTTTCGTTTTCTCCTGCCATCTTCTGTTTATTCTCCTGTTACTTTCTGCTAATTTACGAACACGCCCTAAAACATTTACCAATTACGGCACTTCCATTGTCTAAAATGAATACACTCTATTACATGGCAAAAAGGACATAGCTTCGCCCTCCCGACATGCAAACGCATCCCGGGGCGCTCCCTATGTCCTTTCTGTCCGTCACTCTCTGCACTGCGCGCGCAGCGTCAACTGCAGTCTGTGACTTCCTGTCATCGCTTCTCCACCACCCCAAGCCCCAGTGTCACTTCCACCATCCTGCCAAGCAGCGGCACCTCCAGTACCACTAACCTCTTATGGCGGAGAATCTTCTTTATCCTTCCTTCATAACCGGCCAGAGCCCCCCTTGTCACGATCAGGTTCTCCCCTTCCAGGTACCCTTCTGAATACCTGACAATATGCTCCTCTCCCCCGAGCTGTCGCAAATACGCTTCCTCGTCTCTGTGAAGCGGCGTCATGTATTCTCCTGTCTTCAAAATCTTTGTCATGGCCGGAATTCGTTTCAAACGCTTATAGAAATCCTCAATTGCTTCTGTCTCTATAAACACATATCCGGGAAACAGCCTGGTCCTGATCAGTTTTCGCTGTCCGCGGATCTTCGTCTGCCGCTCTGCCAGCAGGACAAACACATTCTCGTATTCCGCTGCCACCCGCTCCCGGCACTGTTTTGCGATTTCCATCTCACGGCCAGTGAATACCTGTATCACATACCACATTCCCTCCAGCTCCCGTTCCGGTTATTACTTTCTTCCGATGTTCTTCCCGCTCTTCCTTTCACTGCTCAATCTCAATCCCTAAATACAATGTCTGCCGTTTTCCCATAAAATCCGTTTCTACTTTTGCAATCCGCTTATGGAGATCCACTTTTCTCACCAGCTCCCCTACCTGTAAAAGCGGGCCGGACAGGAAAACAATGTCACCCTCATCGCTGACTTTCACTCTGGAGATCCCAATCTCGCCGCTCTCGTCCGCAATCTTCCCCATAAAGTCCGATTCCTGTTCCTCCAGGACAGACACGCTGTCTTCTCTGCTGAACAGCAATTTGGGCTCCGGAACCTTCTTCAACTCTCTGTACACCGCCTCCGGCCTGTCCGTAGTGATGAAAATATAACCCGGCAGAAGCTTCTCGCGTATGGTCTGCCATTGTCCGCCATACTTTTTTCTTCTGCTTCTGGTCAGATGGAAACAATGGGCATTGAGGCTTGCGGGCAGCAACCCGGACACGAATGATTCCGTTTTTGCCTCATATCCGTCTCCCACATGCACTGCGCACCACATAAAATGCATTTCCGAGTCACCTTCCTTTCGGTGCAAATACGGCCTTTTCATCTTTCATTGCCGCGCAAACCTGTGATTTTCTCTTCTTCTCAAGCCAGGAAATCCCTGTTTTTTGGAAAATTATGCGGATAAACGTATAACTTTTTCCGCGGTTTATCTTGCAAAAGAAATCTAAGTATGATACAATAGGGACTAGCCTTTTTGAGGGTATTTTTTGTATAAATTGCCGGGAAATTACCGAGAAACAAAAGATTATTTTACTTTTTTTCTTTTAATCCACGTTAAAAAGAACCGCGGAAAAATGTATACTTTTTTCCGCGGTTTGATATTATTCGTTATGGTCGTCTTGTCGATTCTATGTAAACTTGACTGACGAATTCCTCATGGAAAATAATAATCCCCAAATCTACTTCTTTTCAATCCAAACAGCACATTTCAAATGCCGGTCTCATATACTCGCAATCCCTTCTTGATAATCCGCATTTATCCGCAATCCTTACCCAGTTATCCCTCACAATCGCCCTGATTTCACTTACGGTTTTATCAGCTTCCTCTTTATGTATATGAAAATACTTTGCAACGCTGACCGCAAGCTCCATGGAAATGGAACTATTATCCGCACTTACATTCAAAGCCAGAGCATCCCTGTAAGGAACCGGATTTACATCATAAAGCGGGGACAGCCTCCACCCGGTTTTTGTCCAAATAAAACCATGATTCCTCAAATGATCATCCGTATTTGATACCGCCATATTAAAAACAATCCGTCTCCAGAGTTCCTTTAAATCCTGTTCGGGATCCGCACTCCACTGTCCGATAAAAGAAGCAATATCTAAATAGCCACTGCCGTCCTGACCGGAAGCTCCGTCCGTTTTTCCAAGCAAAGTCATCGCTGACGCGAAATGGATTCTTCTATCGCCGTCTCTGTCAAATCTTTTTACAAGGAATGTAGAGCCTGCTTTTGAGTAAGTCTCCATCCTTGCTTCAGGTACGTTCAGCCCGCACAGCTCTGCCAGATCATGTACTGCCTTTTCCCATGCTCCGATATTTACTTCATCATGCTTCGACGGGAATTTTGCAATCCATAGACTTCCCTTTTCATCCTGCACGGTTGCTTTCGGCCTGGCGCCGCCTAAGGAGGATCCCGGCGCCAGCAATTGCTTCAGCCATTTTTCTCCCGATCCGTTCCCGTCATTTTCATATCCAAGACTGGCGGCCTCCAATGTACGGAGCGCTTTCCACGGCGGAACTGCAATGCCGCCGTCATCCGACAAGAACGGCTCGTCTTCTCTCACTTTAAAACGCAGAGCCCCCATTCTCGTCCTGTCGTATACGTCTAACAAAAAGTCGCTCTCCCCTAATGTTTTCGGCTTTCTGTTTTCCTTTTTTGCCTGTACGGCTTCTCTGCGTTTCATCAGGCCCCGCCCCCATCGATCCGGCGTGGAATCCGCAAACAGGCCGAATAAGGCTTTATCCATCGGCACATACTGTCTTCCCCCATACAGGGCTAAATCAGGATCCAGGAAATAACCTGCCGATTCAAACCCAAGCCATTTTGTATCGTATTCAAAAGAAAACTGCTCTTTGCCTCTGACAAAAGCAATATATAGTCTTCCAATCAGAACAGGATTTTCCCCGCTCCAGTTTTCATAGACATAAATCGTTCTTTCCTTCATTGAATAATCTCCGCCCTTTTTAGGCCTCCTCTTTCTTGAAATAAGTTACTCTTCCCGCGCCTCCCCGATTTCCGTTAGCAGGGCAACATACAATACCAACTTTCACGATTTGTCCTCCCTTAATTTGTAATGGCTTCCTCTCGATTTTCCTTCTTTTGTCAGGATTCCTGCCTCGATCATTTCCTTCAGAATCTTCAGGGCACGTAAGTCCTTCACATTCAGCAGATTCTGGACTTCACTATCTGTTATTGATCCCTTTTCCTCTATTTGAAGTAAGATAATACGGGCGCTGGCCTCCCGGCATTATATTCACCACAATCACCACTTTTTCCTCAACGGAAGCCAAGGTCACAATGGGAGTAATCATCGGTGTACAACTGTCGCAAATCGCCGAAATAATCCCGTCCATAAGGGTAAAAGCATTTTCCTGATTGACTCCGACTACTTTCCGTGTCCCATTTTCCACGCCAAATACAATCCTGCCTCCGCTGCCGTTTGCAAACGCGACTACTGTCTTCATGTAAGTTTCGCTTTTTTCCGCCACCATCTGCTTTAATTCGAGATATTCTGACTCGCCGGACATGATTTCTTCTATTGTCATAAAGTATCATCTTTTCCTTTCTCTATATTGAGTATCATTGAGCAATGTCAGAAGAATATTCACATAATTTCCTCACACAGAACGGATTCTGCTATTGTAAACAATGATACCATATCGTCCATGTCTGCACAACTAAGAATTCCTCTTCAAAATGTCACCCTCTAAAATCCTTTGAAAACCGCTTCTCATAGCAGGATAAGAAATTTTTAAAACCTGCTATCCCAACTTTTCCAGGATGCAAAAAAAGAACAGGTACAACTGTAAGGCATCTGCCCATACTGACATCATATAAAGAAAAGAGCGAATCTCCGGCAGGCAAACCCGCCAAAGCTTCGCTCTCCTTTTTTATCAACTCCCTCAATGCTCCAACATATTCTCAATAAAAATCCCATACCCCTTCCGCGAATCCTGCACCAGCACATGGGTCACGGCTCCGATGAACTTCCCGTTCTGCACAATCGGGCTCCCACTCATCCCTTGGACAATCCCCCCTGTCACCGCCAGCAGATCCGGATCGATCACGGTAAGCTCGATCCCCCGGTTTACATTGTCATGGTCCAAGTGAATCCCCGTAATCTCCACATCATAATACCGTGTATAACCGTCCACGGTACACAGAATCTGGGCCACTCCCAGCTCGATCTCCTGCTTCAGCCCGATAGGAAGCGGTTCCCTCGCCCCCAGTTCCAGAGCCTTGTCATTGCAGACACCAAAAATTCCCCGTATGCTGTTATCCGTAATATCGCCCAGAATCCGCTCGTCCGTATAGATGATCATCCCCGTCATTTCGCCCGGATTGCCTGCGCTGCCCTTCTGGATATCCACGATGTCCGTCTGATAAAGCGTACCGCCTTCCATATGCATCAGTGTACTGGTGTCCACATCCGTAATGCCATGCCCCAGCGCGCCGAAATTTCCCTGAGAATCGATGTAGGTCATGGTGCCTACCCCCTGGGCATTGTCCCTCACCCAGACACCGATTTTGTAGTCTCCTGCGGCATTACGCACGGGAGTGATCTCCACCTCCATCAGCTCTCCGTCCCGCTCCACTTCCAGTTTGATCTCCTCGCCGCCGCATTCCTCTACCCGGCTGATGAATTCATCCTTCTGGGACACCGGTATTCCGTTGACCCTGCGCACATAGTCGCCGGATTTCAATATATATTTCCCCGGAGAATAGGTAACGCCGTCCTCTCCCTGAAATTCTCCCGTGCCTACTACCAGTACGCCGTCGGTCTTCACATAGATCCCCACCGGCGTCCCCACCGGAATCAGCTCCTGATCCTGAATGACCCGAATATCCACGTCCTTCATGGTCAGGAATCCGAACAGCTTTACCTGCATCTGGTAGCTGGATTCCATGGCTGCCTTCAGTGTAACCGTTTTGCTCAGATCGATGTCCACCGCGCCTTTGGGAATATTGCTGGCGCCCTGATCGCTGGCACTGACAATCTCCCCTGTGGCCGGTACTCCCAGATGAAAGGATTCCACCTCTCCGGCACGGACATTGATAACGGAAGGAATGCTGCTGTCCACATAATAATAAAGCATCCCCACCAGCACCGTACAGCTGACCGCCAGGGTCAATCCCAGAAGAGCACGGTAAATCCTGTAACGCTTTACCCTGCTCTTCCAATTTTGCAGCAAAATGACCATATCCTGGCCTGCCTGCTTTTTCACCGAATCTGCCCTGCCGGTAACGCCGCCGGCTTCTCTGCTGCACCGTATATTCTCAAAATTCACCGGTTCCCGGACATTCGTCTCCTTCTGGTTCCTTTCCGCCGCCCGTCTGTTCCATTCCCCGGTGGTCTGCACATTTCCTGCAGTATCGTTCTGCTTGTTTTCTGCCTTTTTACCGAATTTTCCGCCTATATGCCATCCCATATCCACATACTCCTCGTGTCGCTTTCTCTCACACTAGTATGTGAATTTTTTATTTTTTCATTCCGGTAAAAATGCATTGATTTTTCTTTTTATTGCTTCTGCTTGTGTTCCGCCGCCTGAATGCGCATCTCTCTGGCGTTGGACAATGCCGCTTCCGTCAATGCATCGCTGCCCAGCAGTCTGGCCAGTTCTCCCAGGCTCTCTTCTTCCTCCAGCACACGGATGTCCGTGATCGTATTATCCCTGCTGCTGCTTTTCTCGATCACAAAATGCCGGTCAGCCATGGCCGCAATCTGGGGCAGATGGGTGATACAGAGTACCTGATGGGCATGGGCCACGGTGTCAAGCTGCTCCGACACCCGCCATGCCGTCTTGCCGCTGATTCCGGTATCGATCTCGTCAAAAATCAAGGTGTCGATGGAATCCCTGCCTGCCAGCACGGTCTTGATTGCCAGCATGATCCTGGACAACTCTCCGCCGCTGGCCACCTGGCTCAATGGTTTCAATTCCTCTCCCGGATTTGTGGAAATCAGAAATTCCACATCATCGTAGCCCTTTGCCGTGGGATTGGCCGCACGGTTCACCGCGATCTCGAATTCCACAGTGAGAAAATTCAGATGCACCAGCGCCTTTTTTAACTGCCTCGTAAGCACCACCGCATTCTTTTTGCGCAGCGCGGACAGTCCGGCACAAGCCTCCTCCAGACGCGCTTGTGCTCTCTCCATTTTTGCTTCCAGCTGGGCCATGTAGGCGTCATAATCACTGATTTTTTCCAGAAATGCAGCCCTATCCTCTCCATAAGCTATCACTTCTTCGATAGACTGGCCGTATTTCCCTTTCAGACGGTTCAGAAGATTGAGCCTCTCTTCCACGGCGGTAAAGTCCTCGTTGTCAAATTCACAATCATCCATATATTCTGCCAGATCCCGGTTGTAGTCTGCCAGCAGATTATCGATCTCGGCCAGCTGCTCCTCCAGATTCTCCAAATTTTCATCCAAAGAAGATACGCTGCTCAGGGCCCGCAATGCTCTGCTTAGGGCATTTCCGGCGCCGTTCTCAAAGTCACTTCCGGTATACTGATAGCTTTCAGTCAAATTTTCGACTATTTTTTTGCTGTTCACCATGAAGTGATATTGCTTTTCCAGCTCTTCATCCTCCCCGGGAACCAGGCAGGCCTCCTCTATCTCCTCCAGCTCAAACTCTGCCAATGATTGTTCTCTGGCCTTGGTTTCCTCATCCATGGCCTCCTCTTCCAGCGCCCTGGCAATCTCTCTGCATTCCTTATAGGCAGTCTCCACTTTCGAGACTGCTTCCTGGAAGTCCTCTCCGCAGTAAGCATCCAGTATCTCCATATGCTTCTTTTTATTTAAAAGCGACTGGTGTTCATGCTGTCCGTGGATATCGATGAGAAGTTCCGCCAGTTCCTTCACCTGCCTGGCTGTCACAGTCTCCCCGTTCACTTTATAGACGCTCTTTCCCACCTGCATCTTGCGGCTGATGATAACGGTGCCGTCCTCCTCCGGTTCCAGTTCCAACTGCGTAAGCTTCTGCTCTACACGCCTGTCGCCGCTTGTGAAAACCAGTTCCACCAGCGCGCTCTGCGCTCCCTTCCTAAGCATCTCCCTGTCAAACTTCCCTCCCAGAGCCAGGCTGACGCTTCCGATGAGCAGGGATTTACCCGCCCCGGTCTCTCCGGTGAGAATATTCAGCCCCTCGCCGAATTCCACCTCTGTCTCTTCCATCAGTGCCAGATTTTTCACATGTAAACTCTGCAGCATTTCTTCTCTCCTCCCCGGCATATGCCAGAATGTACCCTCTCCGATCTACTGCCCGCAAGGCTTACGCCTTCTTCTGTTTTCCCCTCATGCCGCCCTCAGCCGGCACAAGCCAAACCCATGAATGAGATTTAGAATTTCCAGGCTGATGCCCTTCGACGTCCTAGAAATCCTTCTCACACTTCCTGCCTATCTTGTCCGCCAGAAGGCCCGCTTCTTCCGACGTATGAGCCGCTATGAATATCGTATCGTCTCCGGCTATGCTTCCCACAATCTCCGGAAATTTCAGCGCATCCAGGGCTGCCGCAGCCGCCATAGCCATGCCTGACACCGTTTTCAGCACCAAGATATTCGAGGCCGCCTCGCATGATAAATAGGCTTCCCGCAGCACATAAATATATTTATTCTCCACCTGATCGCCCTGTTCCAGATATATGTACTTCTGACCCCCGGACTCCGTGGACATCTTGGAAAGCTTCAGCTCCCTGATATCCCTGGACACTGTGGCCTGTGTCACGGAGAATCCCTCCTCCTTCAGCCGCTTTGCCAGTTCTTCCTGGGTTCCCACATCAACACGCCTGATAATCTCGATTATTTTACCATGTCTGCTCTTTTTCATAATCCCTGTCTGCTATTCCTCCATCTTCCTGTGCAGTACTTCCAGAAAACTTACCTGATTCAATCTGATAAATTCCGTCGCTTTCTCCGATCGTACAATACGGATCTTATCTCCTGTCCGCAAAGGCATCACCAGGCTTCCGTCGAAATTCACTTCCAGGGTCTGAGGCCTGCCCTCCCGGCATGCCGGTATCTCGATCTCAATGGTGTCTTCCGGAGAGAGGATGATGCTCCTCTGATTCAGAGAATGGGGACAGATAGGCGTCAGCATGATCAATTCCGCCCCCGGCTCCACCAGCGGCCCCCCTGCCGACAAATTATAACCCGTAGAACCGGTAGGCGTGGTAACAATCATGCCGTCCGCATGATAACGATTCAGAAACTGGCCGTTTACATAGATGTGGAACCGGATAATCTGCAACGAACCGCTGCGTGATATCACGATGTCATTCAGGGCCCAGCCCTCCCGGGTAGCGCCGTTTGCAAAACACACCCTGCCGTCCAGCATCATACGCCTCTCCTGGATATAATCCCCCTCCAGCAGCCGCTCCAGGGCTTCCTCCAGATTGGCCGGCTCAATCTCCGTCATATAGCCCAGCGTCCCCAGATTGACGCCGATAATGGGAATTCCCCCTGCCTTCGTCTCTCTGGCGGCCTGCAGCACGGTGCCATCCCCACCCAGAACAAGCATACAGTCTATATTCCGGGGAAAATCCTCGCTGCTTCCTTCCTCTTCTCCCCCCACTGTCTTTACAGTGACACGCTGTCCTTTCAGCCGAAGGAAATCCGAAATCCGCCTGGTCATCAACAGATCCCTGTCTTTATATCGATTGACATACACCAGAAAATGCTTCATATCCCCTCCTGCCATTATTCTGTCCCCCTGACGGATTCCTCCGCCACTTTTGCAATCAGCGCCTTCCACCCGGGGGTGCAGGAAAGTCCCCCTGCTTCCGCCCTCAATACCTCAAGCGCCGCCTCTGCTTCCCGTTCCGAAAGCCCTGCAATTTCCTCCTCGGTCTTGTCTTTGTGCAGATACAGCAGATATTCAATATTTCCCTCCGGCCCTCTCACCGGCGAATAGTCCAGTCCCGATACGGTGAAACCGATCATGTCCGCATAATCCACGATTTTCGCCATCACCTCACATCGAATCCGGCTATCCCTCACCACACCCTTTTTCCCCACCTTCTCCCTGCCAGCCTCAAACTGCGGTTTGATCAGGCATACCATCTCTCCCCCCGTCCCCAGCAGTTCCCTGGCAGGAATCAGCACCTTAGTCAAAGAGATAAAGGACACGTCCGCACTGATAAAATCCAGCTTCTCTCCGATCTCCTCCGGCGCCATATATCTGAAATTCGTCTCCTCCATGCAGACTACTCTTTCGTCTTCTCTAAGTTTCTGCGCCAGCTGTTCCCGTCCCGCGTCCACCGCATATACCCTGGCAGCCCCGTTTTGCAGCATACAGTCCGTGAATCCTCCCGTGGAAGCCCCGATATCCATACAGACCTTTCCTTCCATGACAATCCCCCACTGTCTCACCGCTTTCTCCAGCTTCAGCCCGCCCCTGCTCACATAAGGGAGCACATCCCCCCGCACTTCCAGCCCATCCGCCTGCTCGTCCAGAAAAGTTCCTGCCTTACGCGCCTCCTGCCCGTCCACATAGACATTTCCCGATACAATCATGGCTTTCGCCTTCTCCCGAGACGCCGCATAGCCCCGCTTTACCAGGATCACATCCAATCTCTCCTTCATTTGCCCCCCATTATACCGCAAATTCTGTCTGCAATCCCCTTCGCGTCGATGCCGATTTCCGCCTTCAGCAGCTCTACATTGCCATGTTCCACATAGGCGTCCGGAAGCGCCACGGTGAGCAGCCGGTTCCCAAGTCCCTGCCGGTTCATATAGTCCAGCACCTTCTCCCCATAACCACCGCAGGCCACATTCTCCTCCATAGTCACGATCAGCTCATGATCTCTGCAGGCTTCCTCCACCGCCGTCTCGTCGATGGGCTTCACAAAGCGGGCATTGATCAGGCTCACAGCGAAGCCCTTCTCCTTCAGCGCATCCCGCACCCTTTCCGCCGTCTTTACCATACTGCCCACGGCGAACAGCGCGATCTCCCGCTCCCGGTAGATCCATTCCGCCCTGCCCAGTTCCACCTCCGCCCTGTACTCCTTCAATCCCGCATAGGCCGTCCCTCTCGGGTAGCGCACTGCTATGGGCTTTCCCAGACCCACCGCAAATTTCATCATATCGGACAATTCCCATTTATTCTTGGGCGCGCAGACATGCATATTCGGAATACCGGTCAGGTATGTATAATCAAAAATCCCCTGATGGGTCTCCCCGTCGCTGCCCACCAGCCCTGCCCTGTCTATGGCAAATACCACCGGCAGGTTCTGGATACAGACATCATGTAAAATCTGGTCATAAGCTCTCTGCAGAAAGGAAGAATACACCGCTACGATGGGCTTCATCCCTCCTGCCGCCAATCCTGCCGCAAAGGTAACCGCGTGCTCCTCCGCGATCCCGACGTCAAAAAAGCGGTCAGGATACATATTGTGAAAGCGCTTCAGCCCCGTTCCGTCAGGCATGGCCGCGGTAATGGCCACGATTTTTTCATCCCGCTGCCCAAGCTTGCACATCACCGTGGAAAAAATATCCGTATAGTTTGCCACGGTTCTGGGATGGGAGGGAATGCCGGTCTCAATGTCAAAGGGCTCCGCCCCGTGAAATCTGGCCGGATGCCGCTCCGCCGGACGATATCCCCGGCCCTTCTGGGTCAGTACGTGGATCATCACCGGCCCCTCCACCCGCTTGGCATCATTGATCACCGACACCATAGAGGAAATATCATGACCGTCCACCGGCCCCAGATACGTAATCCCCATGTCCTCAAACAGCATGCCCGGGATCACCAGCTGTTTAAAGCTGCTCTTTGCCCTGCGGATCCGGTTGATGGTACTGTCGCCTCTCTTGGTTCCCTGCAGCGCATTATAAATTCCTTTTTTCAGATCCAGATAGCTGGAAGCAGTACGGATATTATTCAGATACTTGGACACACCGCCCACATTTTCGGAAATGGACATATTATTGTCATTTAAGATAATGATAAAATTGGTCTCCTGCTTGGAAGCATTGTTCAAAGCCTCATAAGCCATGCCGCCTGTGAGGGATCCGTCGCCGATGACAGACACAATGGTCTGCTTCCCGCCCGTGATATCTCTGGCCTTCACCAACCCCAGACCTGCGGAAATAGAGGTTGAGCTGTGCCCCGTATCGAAGACATCGCATTCGCTTTCTTTTCGTTTCGGAAAACCGCTAAGCCCATGAAACTGGCGCAAAGAAGAAAAACCTTCCTTTCGCCCGGTGAGAATTTTATGAGTGTAAGACTGATGACCCACATCCCAGATAATCTTATCCTCCGGCAGATTCAAACTAAGATGCAGCGCCATGGTCAATTCCACGGCCCCCAGATTGGAGCCCAGATGTCCGCCTGTCACACTGATCGTCCGGATCAGAAATTCCCTGATCTCCGCTGCCAGGGCGTTCAAATCTTCCTTTTTTATCTTCTTGATATCATTTGCCTGTTCTATGGTTTCCAGAAACATATCCACCATATCCTTTCCGTTTCCGCATCATTTGCGTCTGTATATCAGGTTCAGAATCAACTCCTGCAGAAACCCGTGTTCTCCCTCGAAGCCGTCCAGAATCGCCGCCGCTTCCCGTGATAATGCCTCCACATCCTCCCCCGACTGCTTAAGCCCCTTCAGATTGACATAGGTGGCCTTCCGGTTGCAGGCATCGCTGCCGATGCTCTTCCCCAGCTCCCGGCTGTCCCCCGTCACATCCAGAATATCATCCTGAATCTGAAATGCAAGCCCGATATTCCTGGCACACTTCTCGATTTCCTGAATCTGTCTCTCGCCGGCTCCTGCCAGAATCGCCCCCGTCATCATGGCCGCCTCTATCAGAGCCGCCGTTTTGTGCTCATGAATGAACAGAAGCGTCTCTGTCAGCAATTCCTCGTCCTCCCGGCCCTGAGTCATAATATCCACAGCCTGTCCTCCGATCATGCCGTAAATTCCGGCTTTCCGGGACAATACCGACAGTGCCCGCCATATTCTTCCTGATATCTCCAGTTTCTCTTCATTCGTTATATCATCTTTTTTCAAACAATATTCCGGCGCTTTCAGTGCTGTCTCGAAAGCGTAATTCAGCAGCCCGTCTCCGGCCAGAATTCCCATGGCATCTCCATACACATACCATGTGGTCTCTCTGCCCCTGCGGTACCGGTCATTGTCCATGGCCGGCAGATCATCGTGTACCAGAGAATACGTATGGATCATCTCAATAGCCGCCATAAAGAAACCGATCAGTTCCCCGTCGCAGCCTCCGCACATTTTATATGTCTCCAGCATCAATATGGGGCGCAGTCTTTTCCCCCCTGCCGTGATGCTGTAATTCATGGCCTCCGTCAGCCGGCTCTGCTGCCCTGCCTCCTCCGGAAGATGGCGGAGCACTGCCTCCCCGGCTATTTTTGTAGCTTCTTCCAGCCTGCTTTCAAATTCCCTCGTATCCATGCTCAAACTCCTCCAGCTGCCCTTCCGCACTCATCTTCAGCACCTGCTTTTCCACTCTGTCTATCTGCTCGTTACATTGCTTTAAGACCGCCATTCCCTCTCCATAGACCCGGAAGGCTTCTTCCAGAGCAATCTCCTCTCCCAGACGTTCTATGATCTCCTCCAGCCTGGCAAAGTTCTCCTCCAGGCTCAGTTCCTTCTTCTCCTCACCCATTCTCCGCTCCTGCCTTTTCCTTTCCCGCACCGCCGAAAGCCCTTCCTCATTTCCTTCCAGGCTGCACTTTGCACGGCTCCTCTTCTTCCTCCGGACCTCTCTCCGAACAGTAGATCCTCGTTTCCTTCCAGGCTACGCTTTGCACGGCTCTTCTTCCTTCGGGCCTCTCTCTCCGAATGGCAGCTCCTCATTTCCTTCCGCTGCCGTCACTTTCGCCCTGATGATGCCGTCCCGCACGAAGATCCGGAGCTCCTGTCCTGTCTCCACCTGTTCCACGGAAGCGATATTCTTCCCCTGTTCATTTTCCACATAGGAAAATCCGCTGTTTAGCTTCTCCAAAGGAGAAAGTCCCCGCATTCGCTCGATATAAAGAGCCAAAGTATGGCGCCTCTTTTCCAGCAAACGCTTCATCCTCTCCTGCAAACGCTCCTGGGCCGAAATCAGTGTCGTCCTCTCCTCCCGGATCCGGCCCACAGGACTCACCACCCTCATCAAGAGAGCCATATGCCGGCTTTTCTCCCGCGCTTCCTGGATCCGCTGCTGCATCAGCCGGTTCAATGCCTCCTGGCGGGCGTACAATCCGCCCAGGATCTCGCGGAAATCCGTCACCGCCAGCTCTGCCGCCGCAGAGGGCGTAGGCGCCCTCAGATCCGCCACGAAGTCGATAATCGTCGTATCCGTTTCATGTCCCACGGCAGAGATCACCGGCACCGGGCAGTCGAATACCGCCTGCGCCACCTCTCTCTCATTGAAAGCCCACAGATCCTCTATGGAACCGCCGCCCCGGCCTACGATCATCACATCCACCCCCAGCGCCTCCAGGGCGCGGATTCCCCTGACGATACTGGGTACTGCCCCGGCTCCCTGTACGATGGCCGGATAGAGGATAATCTGGACATAAGGATTTCTCCTGCCTGCGATCTGGATGATATCCCGCACGGCCGCTCCGGTATCCGCAGTTACCACGCCCAAGGTACGGATAAACCTGGGAATGGGCCTTTTATATTGTGCCGCAAACATACCGCACTCTTCCAGCTCTCTCTTGAGCTGCTCGAATCTCTCATACAGCATGCCGCTGCCGTCCAGAAGAATTTCTTTCGCGTACAGCTGATATTTTCCGTCCCTCTGATATACGTCAACAGTTCCTCCTACGATCACCTGCTGTCCCTCAGACATACGAAAAGAGAGACCTGCACGGCTGCCCGCAAACATCACGCAGCTTATGGTCCCTTTGGAATCCTTCAACGTAAAATAAATATGACCGGAGGAGTGATATTTGCAGTTGCTCACCTCGCCTTTGACATAGAGGCTCCGCAAAAGATAATCCTGCGTGAACATATTTTTAATATAAGAATTCAATTGTCCTACGGTATAAACATTCCGAATCTCAATCACCCGTCTCATGACTGCCAAAAAAGCAGACAGCTATCCTAATTTTACGATTTTGGCCAGAATGGCATTCACGAAACCGCCCGCATTCTCCTGACCGTATTTTTTCGCAATCTCTACCGCCTCGTCGATGGCCACCCCGGCAGGAATGTCCTCATCGTAACGCATTTCATAGACAGCCAGACGCAGTACGGCCAGTTCCACTTTCCCCATACGGGAAGTCTCCCAGCCTACTGTGTTGTCGTCGATGAGTCTGTCTATCTCCGGGATCTTCTCCCGTATTTTCTGACAGCGACTCTCTATATAATCAGCGTCCTTCTGGCTTCCGATCTCTTCATTGTCTTCCAGAAACAGCCTCATCTGTCTCGGCATTTCATCCGAAGTATGAAATTCCACCTGAAACAAAAGTCTGAATATCTGTTCCCTCTGCTCGTGTCGTCCCATCGTGTATATTTACCTAACCTTTACGCCTGCAATGCGGATGTTTACATCGCTGCAGCCTAATCCCGTCATATTTTCAATGGCCGCCTTGACCTTGGCCTGTACCTGATGGCATGTTGCCGGAATCCCGTACCCATATTCCATAATCAGTGCCAGATCTACTTTTACATTCCGCTCTTCCACGGTCACACGCACGGATTTGAACAGCTTCTTCACGCCGACCTTGCTGATCAGTTCATTTGTAATATTCCCGGCCAGAGAGCTGACGCCCTCCACCTCCGTGGCCGCCAGGGACGCGATCGTTGCCACCACATCATCGGCAATCTGAACCACGCCGACTTTCTCCGCCTCTCTCAATACTGTACTGTTCTCCTTTTCCCTTTCCATGTATAACCTCCTATTCCAGTTCCGCAATTATGCTTCCGTTACCTCTTTTCTGCGGAGAATTTCCGGCCGACAAATACATTCGTCCGTAAATCCTCCGAGGTCCCGTAAGCATAATTGCTGTTTCCAGTTCCGCAATTATGCTTCCGTTACCTCTTTTCTTATCTCACTATAATATTTTCAGTATACCCTAATTTCATGCGCGTCAGCGCATATGGAATCAAAAGTTGTCTCAATGCTCTTTGAGTCAACATTATACCACATCTTCTATTCATTTGTCACCCAAAATGTCAAGGATAACTGTTTTTCGTTCTGGGCATAGGCGATCCGGCTTTCGCCTTCCGCAAGGAATTGGAAGATCTCCTGGTCTTCGATCAAAATCCTCAGAATTTCTTCATAGCAGGCGGCGTCGGCACATTTCACCGTAATGTCGTTTTGCCCGCTCCCGGCCGCCTTTTGAAACAGCGCCGCCATCTGCTCCCTGTCATAGGCCGTGAACAATGCCCCCTCCTGCACATAATAATTGGCGGTTTTTGCAGTGCACAGCGGCATGGGAACCTCTCCGCCGATAGAATGGGTGCGGAGAAGCTCCTCCGTGGTCACATTCAGGTAATCATAATTGATCTCCGGCATGGAGATCTCCCCGTTCTCCCCGCTGCCGTCCGTCCGGTAGGATACATCTCCCCATGTGGTATCCACATAGTAATAATCGCCGTCCACCTTCACCAGGTTCCATGCATGCCCCTCTCCCGATTCCACTGTCCCCAGCACCAGCGTACACTCCACACCCAGGAAATTGAGCAGATACTGGGTAGCTTTGGCATATCCCTGGCAGACACTGAAATGCCGGACAAAGACGGAGTAAATATTCTGGTTGTCCGGCGCTTCCAGGTCATAATCCGTATTGCGGATCAGGGTCTCATACACATATTTTACCTTCTCGTAGTCGGAGGCATCTTCACTGATCCCGGCAGCAAGCTCCTCCACGGCAGCGCGGATTTCCTCCCTTCGGACAACGGCAGTCTCCAGGTCCATACTATAGGTTCCGGAAAAATGCAGAGCGGTAATCTTATTGCCGATGGCATACTTGACATAGGAGTAACCTTCCACATAGAAAAGCTCCGGATGGTCACTGAGCACACACTGAAAAACTTTGTCGATACAAGTGTCGTCCAACCCGCCTTCCAGCCCGGTCCTGCTCAGCACGCCTTCCTCCTGAAAGCCTCCCAGGATCCGTTCCATATCCCGGTACCAGGCTCTCTCCGCCTCATTTAAGCTCTTGTAGGCAAAGGAAGAAGCCTCCTCCATCAGAAAGCATTCCGCCGGTTCTTCTTCCTCGGAAGAACTCTCCTCCTCTTCCTCTTCGGAAACCGTCTCTGTCTCTCCCCATGACAAAATAAAGTCTTTGGGAATCTCGTCCAGCACTTCCCTGCCTGCACAACCTGTGAGCAGAAAGCACAGGAACACCATCCGCAAAAAGAAGCAACTCTTCTGCCAGCTTTTCTGTCTGCGTCTTCTTTTTCTCATTGTCGGTTTCTTACGTCCTCCTTGAAGCCTGTCTCTTCCTGCGGCCGCTCTCCCCTGCCCAACTATACGCCGCCGGGAACCTAATTCCTGCTAAACTCTGTCAGCACCAATCCCTTGTTCCGCTCCTGGGTCATCCCAATGCTCCAGGAATTCACAAACAGCAGCAGAGGATTTCCCTTCATGTCCTTTACCTTCTTCATATCCGAAGTGCCCGTAAGTCTGGCGATATCCACTTCGTCTTTATTTTCAATCCACCGGATATGTTCATAAGGCAGGTTGTCCAGCCGAATTTCCACATTATATTCATTTTCCAGCCTGTACTTGAGCACGTCAAACTGCAGAACGCCAACTACCCCTACGATAATCTCTTCCAGCCCCGTATTGAACTCCTGGAAAATCTGGATGGCGCCTTCCTGGGCAATCTGCTGAATTCCCTTCACGAACTGCTTCCGCTTCATAGTGTCCATCTGCCGCACTCTGGCGAAATGCTCCGGCGCAAAGGTAGGTATCCCCTCGTATTGAAATTTCTCTTTGGGGCTGCACAAGGTATCCCCGATGGAGAAAATGCCAGGATCGAACACACCGATAATATCACCCGCGTAGGCTTCGCTTAAAATCTTCCTCTCGTCGGCCATAATCTGCTGGGGCTGAGACAGACGCATCACCTTGCCCCCCTGCACATGGCGCACTTCCATTTGAGCGTCAAATTTGCCGGAGCAGATGCGCATAAATGCAATCCTGTCCCGATGAGCCTTATTCATATTGGCCTGAATCTTGAAAACAAATGCACTGAACTCATTTTCTGCCGGTTCTATCATTCCTTTATCCGACTTGCGTGGCAGGGGCGTGGTAGTCATGGCCAGAAAATGCTTTAAAAAGATTTCCACGCCGAAATTCGTCAGTGCGGAACCGAAACATACCGGCGTCAATTCCCCGGCGCGTACTGCCTCCAGATCGAAATCGGCTCCTGCGCCGTCCAGCAGCTCCATCTCCTCCAAAAGCCTGTCCACCGCTCCGTCGCCGATTGTCTCCCGCAGACGCGCCTCCTCATCCAGCGGGATCTCCGTGGCAGTTCCCTCCTTTGTGCCCTTCTCCGTATCGGAATAGGAGATAACACATTTCTTCTCCCTGTCATACACGCCCTTGAACTCTTTCCCCGAACCCAGGGGCCAGTTTAACGGACAGGTAGCGATCCCCAGCTCCTTCTCGATCTCATCCAACAGATCAAAGGTATCGTTTGCGTCCCGGTCCAATTTGTTTATAAAGGTAAAAATAGGGATCTTGCGCATCACGCAGACCTTGAAAAGCTTCCTGGTCTGGGCCTCCACCCCCTTGGATGCGTCGATCACCATCACCGCAGAATCCGCCGCCATCAGAGTACGGTACGTATCTTCAGAGAAATCCTGATGCCCCGGCGTATCCAGAATATTGATGCAGAAACCGTCATATTCAAACTGCAATACGGAAGAAGTGACCGAAATTCCCCTTTCTTTCTCTATCTCCATCCAGTCAGAGACGGCATGTCTGGCCGTAGCCTTTCCCTTGACGCTCCCTGCCAGGTTGATAGCGCCGCCGTATAACAGGAATTTCTCCGTCAATGTGGTCTTTCCTGCGTCCGGATGCGAAATAATCGCAAACGTACGGCGGCGGTTGATTTCTTCTGTATAATCACTCATTTTTAATAACCTCCATTAGTTTACCCATGTATCTATAGAAGTCCATAATCCGGTTCCCGCTCTATGGCGGCGTAAGCGATCCCTCCAGCATAGTCTCCCCCTCAAAGGCGGGCTTTATGCCAAAATAATCCAGCACCGTAGCTCCTATATCCGCAAAGGTCTTCCTCGTTCCCAGATTCTTCGGCGGCACTTTCCTTCCGTACATCAGAAAAGGCGTGTATTCCCTGGTATGATCCGTGGTAGCCATATAACCCGGATCGCAGCCGTGATCCGCTGTCATCATCAGCAGATCCTCATCCCCCAGCTTATCCAGCAGGGCAGGCAGCCTGTCGTCAAAATAACGCAGGGCCTTCGCATAACCGTCCGCATCTCTGCGATGCCCGTACAGCATATCATAATCCACCAGATTAATAAAGCACAATCCCTCAAAATCTTTGTCCAGATATTCCAGAGTCCTGTCTATACCTTCCGCATTTCCCGCCGTGTACACCGATTCCGTGATTCCCTTTCCGGCGAAAATATCCCGGATCTTTCCCACTGCGATCACATCCTTCCCCGCATCCGACAGCTGATCCAGCATGGTAACCGAAGGCGGCACGATGGAAAAATCATGTCTGCGGGCCGTGCGCGTATATTGTCCCCTGCAGGGACCGGTAAAAGGTCTGGCAATAACTCTCCCCACGCCATGTTCTCCCTGCAGAATCTCCCTGGCCATGCGGCAGTATTCATACAGTTCCTCCACCGCAACCACCTCCTCATGAGCGGCGATCTGGAACACACTGTCCGCCGAGGTATAGACAATCAGATCACCGCTAAGGCGGTGGGCATCCCCGTAATCCTGAATCACCGCGGTTCCGGAATAGGGACGGTTGCACAATATGCCTCTCTTCGTTTTCCGGCAGAAGGCATCCAGCACTTCCTCCGGAAATCCGTCCGGATATGTGGGCAGCGGTTTCGGAGAAAAAACGCCTGCAATCTCCCAATGGCCTATGGTGGTATCCTTTCCCCTGGAGCGCTCCGCCATCCTGGCAATCACCGCTCTATGGGCAGCGGCCCGCTCCCCCTGCCCCGCCGGGCCGGAAAGCTTCACGCCGTCTATCTGAAACAGCCCCAGTTCCTGCATATGAGGCATATGAAAATACGGGCTGGAAGAGACGGTTCTCAGCGTATTTACATCCACGTCGCCGTAAGAAACCGAATCCTCCATAGCGCCGATACCAAAACTGTCCAAAACGATTAAAAATATTCTCTTCATAGGTTCTTTTGTCCTTTCCGGAAGTCCTTGTGTGTCAACATTATACCATATCCCCTATGTAAAACAAACATATTTTTGCGGAAAATCCGATTGTCTGCCGTCTGTTTACTGCGCCACGGTGCTGATGATGATATTTTCCGCCGCAACTTCTGTCTTACGCTTGACAATATCCTCGATCTGCGCTCTCATAATGTCATCCAGCGCCGCGGCATTCACCACCACGTCCACAGCATCCCCGTTGATACTGACTACCACATCCTTAAACCCCTTGGCTTCCAAAAGGATCTCCGCGGCGGATTCCTTCTCCGCAACGGCCGTCATTTCCACCATGCTGTCCACCGCCGCCTGCTTTTGTTCATCGCTGATTCCGGAGCTGTTGATAATCTCCAGCAATGTCTCCTTATTTTTCGCTCTGGTCTGCTCCTTTAAAAGCTTTGCCTCCGACAGCACGGCCACACCCGATGTGGATGTAAACACTGCCTCCCCGGGGATCTCTCCTTCTTCCGGCGTATTCCCTTCCACTTTTCCCTCGGCTGCACCAGACACGCCTACGGCCTCATCCCCATTGTCTGCAGTCTGTGTCCCCTCTGCCATCGCCAAATCCGTGTCCGTACCTTCCCCGGCGGCTGTCCCTGCTGCGTCCAGAACGGACATATCCGCGTCGAGATAATCGTCTGCAATCACATCTGCATCCGAATCCAGGCTTTCAATCTCTGTCAGCCCGTTCCCCGTCACCAGATCCTCCTCTGACAGATCCAGCAATCCGTCCAATGTAAAGTTCTCGGTTACAATACCGCCGGAATCCACCGGACTTGTTGCATTGTTTACGTTTTCCTCATCCGTCTTTACATAATCTTCTTCCAGTCCGGTCCCCGCAAACTGCAGATAGCCTGCGATTGCAATCATAATTGCCAGTGCGGTTATCATTAGCTGATTTTTTTTCACTAAGCTTTTCACTTTGATTCCCCTCTTTGCGTTTTACTAGTTCATTGTATGAGCCTTCCAAATGATATATGCACAGAAGTTATCGGGATTCCTCCCGGACCGCTTCCATTTTCACCACCTTCACCTTATGTGCCTCCACGCCGAAGAGAGCCTGGGCAATCTCCACGATATTCCGGTCGATCGTACCGTTCCCCGCCCCCTCCGCCACCACCAGTACGCCTTCGATCCGGGGCGGCAGCGTCTTTACGACAAAAGGGGCGCTTGCGCCTGACTGGGTCTGATAAACCGTATTTTCCTGAGAATCTACCTGGCTCACAGACCGGCTGCCGCCCTGTGCATCCTTCTCATTTGTAGAAGACCGGTTCACCGGCTGCTCCTTCTCCACCACCAGCTCGCGCGAAGACTTTACCGTAATCATCACCTCCACTTTCCCCACTCCCGCCATGCTGGACAGTGCCTGGGTCAGCCGCTCTTCCAGATATGCCGCATAGCTTTCCTCCTCTTGCGTTTCTTCCTGCTGCCCGGTGCTGCGATTATCTTCATTCAGGATACCGGATACCCCCTCTGCGTTCTCCTGCGTCTTCTGCCCGCCCTCTTTTGTGGGAAGCGCAATAATGACCAGCAGGATCCCCGCCAGCACAAGGACGATCAGATTATCCCTGCGAAACCACTTTTGTATGCCTTTTTCCTCCGCCCATTTTTTCCAATCCCTGCTCATACCATATTCAGCCTTTCTCCCACACTCCCTCTCCCCTCATCCGAAAAACGGATGCTCAGGATCCGCCGATGTCCTCCTTGATGACAATGGGCTCCACCGGCGCTATCTCTATAATGATCTCATCCGATGCTGCGGCACTGCCCTGGTCCTGCGCCTCTCCTCCCGGGATCTGTGCATTCCGTTCCGGTTCCTGCTCCCCACCGTCCGGGCTCTGTGCATTTCGTTCCGGCTCCTGCTCCCCACCGTCCGGGCTCTGTGCATTCCCGCCCGTCTCCTGCGTCCCTTCTTCCCGGTTCTGTGCATTCCACTCCTTCTCCTGCATCCCGCTCCCGGCATCCTGTGCATTCCCGCCCGCCTCCTGCATCCCGCTCCCGGCATCCTGTGCATTCCCGCCCGCCTCCTGCATCCCGCTCCCGGCATCCTGTGCATTCCCGCCCGCCTCCTGCGTCTCCCCTTCCCTCTGCGCCTCCATGCGCCTGTTCACCTCCTCCAGAGTCATCTGTTCCAGCAAAGCATCTGCCGCCGCTGCCTCCTCCTGTGCCTGCCGCATCCCCTCCTCCAGCTCCCTCCCCAGCCTGGTCAGCGCCTCCGCCCCTTTCTGTCCGCCGCTGCCCAGCAGCAGTGTTCCCACAGGCCAAAACAACTGGATCAAAACCATAATCCCCACCAGGAGCCTCAGATATTTCTCATAGGTTTCCCGGGCTCTGAAATGCACGATGGTCCGGGCACAGATCACAAAAATTCCGATTTTGCAGATTGCCTGAAATAAAGCCTCCACGCTCCACCCCCTGTTCTTAAAGAAGCTCCAGCACTACCTTGCGGAAATTTCAGTGAAAGCAGTACTAGCAATTCGTCACCGCTATGGCGATCAGAAACAACAGCATAGCCGTTCCGGTAGTCCGAAACAGCAGCAGACACGCATTGCCTGTCCTGTCGGCACAGACCGTGATCCTTCTGTCACTGACAATTCCCATAAAAGCCGCTGCGATCTTCAGGACACAGGAAAGCACTGCGATCTTTAACAGCGGCACCGCACATAACAGCAACAGTAATAATAGCAGAACCATGCCGATGCTGTTCCTGATAACCACCGCCGATCCCAGAACCAGCTCCACCGCGCCTCCTGCCGCAGCTCCTACCCCCGGTATGGCCGAAATCAGCTTCTGGAGAGCCGAAGTTCTGGCGCTGTCCAGCACCGGCGCGATCAGCCGCTGGAAGATCCCGATGCCCGTCACCACCCCCAGGGCTCCTTTTAAGACCCAGCCCGTCACTTTCCCCAATAAGTCGATCATGAAATTCAGCTTTTCTTCTATCCATATTCCGTTAATCACTGACAGCATGCTATAGCTGCGGATCAAAGGCAGAAGGACTGAAGCCAGAACGGCTTCCACCCCGTATACGGTAAAAAGCATCAGCTGATGGGACGCGGCTGCAGTGACGCTTCCGGAAGATACTCCCACGGAAAGCAGGTAAGCAGGGATCAGTAGTTTTACGAATAATACGATATTTTCCATGGCAGCTTTTGCCGTATCCGCCGCCTGGGCAAAACAGGCCAGCAGCACCGCGGTGAACAGAAGGTACATAAAGTAAAATCCTATGTCCGCAACCTGCTGTCTGTCAAAAATCTCCACAAAATGGGTAAGCAGCGAAGACACAATCCCCAGGATCAGCAGCCATATGAACACATCCCGCAGAGACAGAAACTGATTTGTAATATCCGATGTAAACCCCTGAAACAGTCCCCGAAAGGCCCCGGCAAGGTCTCCCGACATCACCTGTGTCAACAGCTGCCCCAAATCCAGCGTTTTCTCCGGAAACAGTCTGGCGATTCCGTCCTGCAGCTGATCCAGCCCATAATCCTGCCAAATGAGATTCAGATCCATAAGTCCGCCCTTCCTATAGAAAACTCTGTATTTGCTCGATGACTGCAAACAAAACCGGCAGTCCTGCAAACATCACGGTCAGCTTTCCCAGAATCTCGATCTGTCCGGCCACCGACTGATAGCCTGCATCCCTGCATATATCGGAGCTAAATTCACATATATATGTAATTCCGACTACACGCAGCAAAATGGTCAGATATTCCTCCGCCTCTCCCAGATATTCCCTAATCCTGGAAAACTGCGCCGTCACGGCCTCCACCTGGCGTATGCTGAAGAAAAAGATCAAAATGCTGACAGCCAGTCCTATATAAGAAGCATATTCCGCCTTGCTCCCCCGAAACTGTACTGCCAGCAATACGCCGGCAATTCCCAAAAATGCTACCTTCACAAGCTCTGTCATAATAGTTTGTCCCTCATACGCCCTACAATGCAAACAATGTCTGTATTGTCTCAAACAGCTCATATATATATGGCACAATCCATGTGAGTACCAGGATCAATCCCGCAAGGCTGATCAGGAAGGCATGTTCCTCCCTGCCGCTGTGTTTCAGGATCTGACTCAGTATGGTCACCAGTATTCCCACTGCCGCTATCTTAAATATCAGACTTACTCCCATAACGCCTCGCATTCTACCAAAGCACTAATATCAGCAATAATCCCCCCATTGCCCCAAGCCCCACGGCCATTCTGCCCTTTTCCGCATTTCCCTTCTCCAGCTGCTCCTGTGTGACACGGAGCCTTTCCATGCACTGTTCGATGATACGCAGCTGCATCTGCGCGTCAGCAAACCCTGTCTGCAATGTAAATTCGTAAAAAGCCTGTCTGTCTTCCTCTGTCAAGGGCAGGCTCATAAAGACCCTGTCCATCTCCTGCCGGAAAATTTCTCCGAAGCTTCTTCCTGTATTTTCCGCCATCTGCCGTCCGATTTCTTCAAAAGCGGTGTCAAAGGGCGGCGAAAGGTAACGGGCAATGTGGCCGCAGCATTCCGGCAGCGTGGCCTGTCCGTACCGTACCTCGCCGGCCAACAGCTCCAGAATATACCGAAGGCTGCGCAATGCCCTGATTCTTCCGTTCATCCGGAACCGATACCATACCCCCAGCCCCAGGCACCCTCCGAAGATCATACAGCCCCCCAGAATTTTTAACAAATCCTTCCCCCCTTTTCCTCGATCCGGCGCACGATGCATTTCCCCTTTTCTTTCCCCAAAATGAAAAACAGATCAAACATTTTCTCCCATTCCTTTGTATCCACGCCGAATCTGCGCTCCACATCCCTGCGGTCCGTCCCGTGAACGGTAGCCAGGATTCTGCATCCGCAAGCCGACGCCTGTCCCAGCGCCTTAAGCTCTCCCTCGCTGCCCAGCTCGTCTATGGCAATCACCCGGGGCGACATGGATCGCAGCAGCATCAGCATCCCGATCTCCTTAGGACATGCATCCAACACATCCGTCCGCATCCCCATATCGTTCTGCGGTCTGCCCAGGAAGGAGCCAGCCAGCTCGGAGCGCTCATCCACCACACCCACTGTCATTCCCCGCCCGTAGGAATTGCCGTCGGAAATCTGTCTGATCAAATCGCGCAGCAGTGTGGTTTTCCCGCAGCCCGGCGGAGAAATAATCAGGGCATTTTGAGGAATCCCTCCTGCATATATTGCGGCTAAAACTCCGTCTGCCGCTCCCTTCTTCTGATGTGCCACCCGGATATTCACATAGGAGATATTTTTCAGCGTGCGAATACTCCCGTCCCCTTCCATGACGGCTTGTCCCGCCACACCCACCCGATGTCCCCCTGCCACAGTGACAAATCCCCGGCGCAGCTCCTCCGCAAACGCATAGGGAGAATAATGGCAGATATGTTCCAGCAGCTCTTCCAGCTCCTTCTGCGGCACTATCCGGGCCTGTTCCGGAGAATCTGTAAATTCCCCCTGTCTGTCCAGAAATACCTCTCTTCCGTCTCTGTACAGGATCGCCTGCCTGCCTGCGCGCAGCCGGATTTCCTGAATGGCTTCCTGTTCCCGGGCTGTTTTCTGCCACAGACATCTGGTTGAAAGCGGAAACAATTGCAAGATCGAATTTTCCATCCACATGTCCTCCTTTCTCAAATATATGAGCAAACCTCCAGGATATTCCTGACAAGAAAAAAGTCAGAGGAAAATCTTCCTCTGACTTTTGTATACTCCTTTTCCTAATCTGTATATACATTGTGGTAGAGCCTGTAATATCCGCCTCCCAGCCGCTCTACCTGAAGCTGAATCACAAAATCGTCTGCCCCCAGCTCTTTCAGCGCTTCTTCCACATATCCGTTCCAATAATCTCCGTTATAATAGGCCCGTTCCACCGAGCTCCACAGGGATTCCGGAATTACATTCGTAAACTGTCGGTCTCCCGTTCCCACTTCCTCCAGCAACTTCCGGCAGTCTTCGTAATATTCCTGCATCGTATTTCTTATATCCGACTCGCTGATACCGGCCTGCTCCAGGTTCTCCTGCCGCTGTTCCTCCTGGGTCAAATCCGTCTCCGGCGTTCTGCTCTGCCATACCAGCGGCTGAGAAGGGTTAGGATTAATCAACGTCTCTTCTGCCTGATCCGCTCCGCTCTCCTGGGGATTCCCGGGGGATGTCTCTCCCTGCAAAGCGTCTCCGCTCTGACAGGCAGGCAGATAGACAGACAGCCCTGTCCGAATATGGGTGGGTCCGAATTCCCGGTCCGATTTGTTGAAATAATCATAGGTAGGCGTCTCGGTATCATCCCAGGTCACATCCACATTATAGTAGCCGTCCTCCAGCTTTATAATATTCCAGGCATGATCCTCCCCCGCAAATCCGGTACAATAATAGCACGGAACGCCCAGCTGCTGCATCAGATACTGAAATGCCCTTGCATAACCGGCGCAGACACTCTTCCCCTCCACCAGCGCGCTGTAAGCGCTCTGGTTCATGGGCGCGGCGACGCTGTATTCCACCGATTGCATGAGCCAGTCATGGATATGGCGTTCTTTCTCGGAAGTACTGCCCTGAGCCTGCGACACCACCTCCCCGGCCTGGCTCTCAAATTCCGCTTTCGCCTGTTCCAGGTTTTCTGCCGTCTCATTGTATTTCAGGGTGATCTCCACACATTTTCCGCTCCGTAAATATTTACAGGAGTAACCGGTCTCCAGCCAGAAAAGTTCCGGGTGGTCATTGTAAACCGCCTCAAACACCGTCTTCAGCCGGCTGACATTCACATCCGTAACCGGTGCAAACCGTGTCTCCAGCGCCTGTGCATTGGCATAAATCTGATTATACAATGCGCGCATATCCTCTTCCAGCATGGCGTAATATGGGTAAATCTCCGGATCAAAGCTTAAATCGCTGCCTGTATTCCCTGCAGAATCCGCCAGTTCATCCGCCTCTTCCGGCAAAATCTGCTCCGCTTCCTCCTGAACCGGCTCATAACCTGCACGCCCGCTGACCGAGGCCGGCGTCTCCACGTCCTGGCTGTCGGGCGGCTCATAACCTGTCTGATTCCCGTCCCTGATCCAGTCCGCGCTGATTCCCGGCATGGGCGTTCCGTCCGGGGAGTCTTCCCCCGACGGATCCCCGCCCATACCCTCCGAAGCGGAATCGCTATCCTTCCCCAGAGCGTCTGTCTGATCCGGGCTGCCGCTGCCGGCGTCCGGTTCTGTCTGACCAGGGGATCCCGTTTTGTCTTCCGTACCGGAAGGCTTGCTTCCGTCCCCGGGCGGCTGCTCCGGCAGGGCGTCATTTTCCCCTGGTTCTTCGGATGTGATCTCCGCCACCTTCTCCGCCAGAATTTTCGTCAGAGAAGGCGACATGGCACATACCAGAATTCCGGTGCAGAGTATCATAATCAATGCCATGATAATGAAAAAAATGGTTTTCGCTGTCTTCAATATTTGCACGCATTCTGCCGGACATCCCGGCTCCCTTTATTCTCTTATCTGTTCTCCATGGGGATATACTTCTCCTGTTCGGCCATGACACTCTTGTAGGCAGGACGGATGATCTTATCCATGTTGATCAACTCCTCTATCCTGTGGGCACTCCAGCCTACGATTCTGGCAATGGCGAAAATGGGAGTAAACATCTCCAGCGGGATCTCCAGCATACTATAAACAAATCCGCTGTAAAAGTCCACATTGGCGCTGACACCCTTGTAGATCCTGGCCTTCTCCGCGATGACCTGGGGCGCCATACGCTCGATCATGGAATACAGGGCGAAGTCCTTCTCCCTGCCCTTGGCGGACGCCAGCATCTCCACAAATCCCTTGAATACCTGGGCCCTGGGATCGGAAAGGGAATATACCGCATGGCCCATGCCGTAGATCAATCCCTTCCGGTCAAAGGCTTCCTTATTCAAAATCTTCTTCAGGTAAGCCCTGACCGCATCCTCGTCCGCCCAATCGGATACATTGCTCTCGATATCCCGCATCATCTCCACTACTTTAATATTGGCGCCGCCGTGCTTGGGCCCCTTCAGAGAGGACAGCGCCGCCGCGATCACGGAATAAGTATCTGAACCGGAAGATGTGACCACGCGGGTAGTGAAGGTGGAGTTGTTACCGCCGCCATGCTCCATGTGCAGAACCAGTGCGATATCCAGCACCTTGGCTTCCAGTTCCGTGTACTCCCTGTCCGGCCGCAGCATCATTAACAGATTCTCCGCTGCGGACAGTTCCTCGGAAGGCCTGTGTATGTACATACTGTCATCATTTTGATAATGATTGTACGCATGATATGCATAGACCGCCAGCATGGGGAATACTCCGATGAGACTCATGCACTGCCGCAGTACATTCTCAATGGAAGTATCACTGCAGTTATCGTCATAGGAAGCCAGTGTCAATACGCTCCTGGTCAGCGAATTCATGATATCGTTGCTGGGCGCCTTCATAATCACATCCCTGGTGAAATTAGTGGGCAGCCTCCTGTTGGCCGCCAGAATATCCCGAAACTGCTTCAGCTGGTTTGCATCCGGCAATTCCCCGAAGAGCAGCAGATACGCCACTTCCTCAAATCCAAAACCTGTATTGCGGAATCCCTTAACCAGATCGATACAGTCATAGCCCCGGTACCATAATTTACCCTCACAGGGCGTCTTCACCCCATCCACCATCTTAAAGGCCTCGATCCGGGAGATGTTGGTCAGCCCGGTGACCACACCGTTGCCGTTTTTGTCACGCAGGCCTCTCTGAACCTCGTATTTGTCGAACATCTCCGGCTCCAGATGATCCGCCTGTCTGCATAACTGTGCATAATCATTCAAAATCATTTCATCTTTCTTCAATAAAACAGTCCTCCTTACTTCTTAAAACCCTCTCACAACAGATACCTCTTTTTTGTCAAAACAAATCAAGCCTTACTTTTATTCTATCGTTTTCCCATGCTCTGTGTCAATAAAAATTGTATAAAACTACTAAAAGCTGCCAAATACTCCTCTCCGGCAACCCTCCGGTACAAAAACCGAGCGCCTGTCAATACTGCCGCAGAGCCGCAAATCTCCTGAATTCCTCCGGTTTTTCCCGGCGGCAGGCTTCCTCCAGCTGCCCGGGCAGACCCTTAAGTCCTTCCGGAAGTATGACGCTTCCAAGCATCCCCGCCCCTTCCCTCAGCCTGTCTGCGGCCTTCCGGGCCTCAGTCTCCTGCCGCCCGGCAACCATGGCCGCATAGTCCGCCCCGATCATCATCTTCAACAGGAACAGAAGCGGTCCGTCCTCCTCCAGGACCGCGCCTTCTATTACGCTTTTGTAGTAACGTTTTGCCGCATTAGCGTCAAACCCGGACTGTTCCATGGCATACGCACAATTCCCGCAGACGGCAAATTCCGGATAGCCTTTTTTGCCCAGGAATACACTCTCCTGACTGCGCAGTCTCTTCAGAATCTCCGTATACTCCCCCGGCGTCTCCTTCCCGGCAAATTCCTTTACGAAAAAGGACAGCTGATATGCCGCAAATTCGTCCCTCAGAACTTCGGGCACAAATAATTCCTGCCATGTCTGTACACCGAAGCCCTTGCAGAGATAGGAAAGCGCCTCCTCATATCTCCCCGCCGCCGCTTCAATCTGCCCGCGGTATTGATACTGCCGCCTTAAGTCCGCTTCTCTGCTGAAATTCTCCAAAGCCTTCCCGCTCACTGCAGCCGCTTCTTCATAGGTACATTTTCCCCGGGAAAGCAGATATCTCATACATTGTACTTTGGTTCCCAAAAGCCTGCCCAGCTGTTCGGAGCGGATTTTCTCTCCGGCCGCCTTTAGTCCCGGCAGCTCCTCAATGATCAGCTCATAGGCTTCAAAACAGCGCTCCGCCTGCTCAAGCAATTCTACCGCCTCCTGCACCCGCAAGGTATCCGTCAGATACACCGCATAGCGATTATAATAAAGAAATGCGTAATCCAGATATTCCGTCCTGTTAAGCGCCCGGGACAACAATTCCCTGCAGCGGCCGAACAGCTCCTCCATCTCATCCAGCCGCCCCTGGTGATTGCAGACCGCCAGCCTGTACAGAACGATATTCAATGTAAACCGGATGTCCTCCTTCCCGGCCGCCCGCATTGCCTCAGCAATCTCCTCCCCGGCTTTCAGCGCCCTTCCTCCCAGAGCAAGATTTCTCTCTCCTCCGATGAGATTGTTGAAATAATTCCCCAGAGATTGCAGATAGTTCTCCCTGGCCTTCTCCGGCAGACATAGAAAAGCGTTCAGGATTCTGTCCGCATTCTCCTTTTTATCCACGATTCCGGTACAGATATCATACAGCGCAATGTCGTAATTCTGCCTGTTGATATAATCTGCCACCCGCTCTCTCCGGACATCTCCCTGCAGACTGAATCTGTTGCATTCTTTGTATTTAACCAGCAGATATTCCCCCAGGGAAATCCTCCCGTCATAGCTTTCCCTGTAGACAGCTGCGGTTCTTGTGATATAGAAATTGCAGATATAATCGCAGACAACCAGGCAGGGATTCGCCTTGTCATCGTCGCAGCGGAATAAAATCTCCCCATTTCTGTTGCTCAGAAGATGATTTTTCACCTGGGCCAGACTCAGCCTCTCCCTGATTCTCTCCGTGAATTCCTCTTTTCTGATATACCCCTCGGTCCTGTCCGCAGACACGGAAACGGTAGTGTCTTTGCGGAATCCTGCGATCACCTCCAGCTTCGCCTTATCCCCGGGATGCTCTGCCGCCAGTCTCCCGGCCAGCTGTATGATGCCGTCTACCATGATATTGATATAAGTCAATGTGCTATTTACGATTCTGGTCTTATTATAATTTTCAAAAATCACGAAATCCCCATACCGCTCTGCCTCTTCCAGCACACTGCGGACGATCTTCGCCTTATTCTCCCTAAGCTCCGTGGCATGGGCTGCCCTAGCAAAAAGCACCTCCGCAGACCGTCCTGCATCCTCCGGAAACGCCTTCTTCCAGGCACCGGCCACAATCTCCCGGGCCCGCTCTTCCCTCAGCGGCCGTCCCTCCCGAAGCAGCAGCCCCCCGATCAGACATTCGTTTTTCCAGGATGCCTCCAAATCCCTGTCAAAATCCCCGCTCTCATCCAAATATAATGTATATTTTCTCACCATCTGATTCACTCTCCTCCGGCCATACCGCTGGACGCAAAGATCTCCTTTCCCTTCCGCGCCACCTCTTCATATCCGTCCACAACGGTCAGACTCCTGCAATTTGCAAACGCTCTGTCTCCTATGACCTCCACGGAATCGGGAATCGTCATCCAGGAAAGTGCGGCGCAGTCTTCAAAAGCACTGCCGCCGATACACCGCAGCCCCGCCGGCAGTTCTACCGATACAATATTCTGGTTATTGCGGAAAGCATTCCCCAGAATCATCCGCACACCCTCCGGAACCGCCGGGGTTGTTTCTTCTCCCGTATATTGCAGCAATACACCGTCCGCCACATACATTCCCGGCGCCGCCTCCATCTCCTCCGTCACGGTAAATGCGTTTTCCCCGGCCATAACCAGACTGTCCGGCAGCAGGATTTCCCGGGCCATAATATATTGAAAAGCCTCTCTTCCCACCTGCTCCACACCTTCCTTCAGTTCCAGCCTGGTTATCTTCTGGGGCGTGCCCAGCATTCCCAGATTACAGAAAGCGCCGTCGCCGATTTTCTTCACCGTTCCGGGAATGACGATGGAGGTCATCTGCCCGCATTCCCAAAATGCCCTGGCTCCGATCTCTTCCAGTCCCTCCGGAAAGGTAATGTCCCCATATTGCCCGCAGCCCTCAAAAGCGGAATCGCCGATGCGCCTTACGCTTCCTTCGAACGTAATTTCGACAATATTTTCACACCAGGAAAAAGCGCCGTTTCCGATTTCCTCCATCCCGGCAGGAAAGACTGCCCGTGTAAGATTGGGGCAGAAGGCAAAGGCTTCCTCGCCGAGGTACAGAAAGCCCTCCGGAAGTACAACCTGCGTCACATTCTCATTTTCCCGAAAGCAGTCTGCGCCGATTCCCGTCACATTATCCGGAATGAAAAACTCCCCCGACACAGGCGGCTCCACCAGCATGTTGCCCAGCGTTACATATCCCTGCTCCATCTGCTGTCTGGAGCGCAGCCTGGTAGCACTGAGTACATCTCTGCCCATTTTGGAAATCCGATCTCCGATCTCCACGTTCTCCAATTCAGCACATTCGGCAAAGGCTCTGTCTCCTACGATCTCTATATTTCCCTTGGAGACCAGGCTTTTCAGCCGGGTGTTGCCCCAAAAGGCCCCTGCGCCGATCTCCGTCACGGCAAAACCATTGATCACGGCGGGAAGCGTGATATTTTCCTCCTCTCCGCCGTATCCGGTAATGATGGCTCTTCCGTCCCGAATCTGGTACCCAAGCCCCTCCAGCTCTCCGTACTCCGTATAGGAATTCCGGAGCTGCAAAACTGCCTGCTGCAGCGTCTCCCAGGGCGAGGGGTCCTGCCGGCGCACAGGGCTCTCCTGAGACACTCCCAGTGCATCTGTGTTTTCCCCAAAAATCCCCTCCGAAGAAGACGGAGCGTCTGCGTCCTGTCCGGTCAAGCCCTCGCCCGATGGTACGGATTCCCCGCCAGCTTCCCCCGAAAAATCCTCGCCCGACGGTACGGCGGCCTCCCCCGGTAAATCCGGTTCAGACGGACCGGATTCTTCCATATCTTCTCCATAGGAATTGCTCTCTGCGGGTTCGGACACTTCCGGCGACTCCATACGGACCTGGAATGGATCGAAATTCCTTTTCTCTATCCGGCTCCTCAAAAACGCGTTACCAAAGATAAACAATATGGTAATTACAATATAGAGCAGTATTTTCATTCTTTTGCACGCTCCTTTTGCCTGATCAGCACAATGGAGATATCATCTTCCGACCCTGTCTCTCTTGCACGCCTGGCAAGCAGAGGCAGCAATCTGTCAGGCTCCGGCACATCCTGTACCGTCTCCAGCATTTCTTCATAGGAAAGCCAGTCATGAAGCCCGTCCGTAGTCAGCAGAAAAGCATCTTCCTCCGCCGCGCGCACGCTCCGCATCTGCGCCTTCTCCGAATACGCCTCCTCCGGCATCCCCATATAGGCAGTCAGATAAGCGCCTTCCCTTGAAGTCCCAAGTCCCCATGCCTCCTCCCTGCCCACATTGTGATCTACGGTCAAAGCCACCATCCCTGCTCCGAAAATCTTATACAATCGGCTGTTTCCCGCCCATGCTGCAAACATCCCGTCCAGACAGCTGCAAAAAAGCGCCAGAGTACTTCCCATTCCCAACCTCTCAGGACAGCTCTCCCCCATCCTCCGGATCCGGGTATTGAGCCTTTGAAGCTCTGTCCCGTAATCCTCCATGGTCATGCCTGCAGGGTCCAACAGGGACAGCTGCTCCATCACCTCTCCCGAAGCCAGGTCTCCCGCCGGCATTCCGCCCATGCCGTCCGCAACCCCGGCCTGAAAAAAGTCCTCCGCAGCCGTTTGTGCGTATCCTTCTCTCAGCACAGTCCGGCCGGCCAGAACCGTATCTTCGCAGGCGCCTGCCCCGTGCCGGATTCCCTTCTGCACATAGCTGTATATGCTGTATGTCTTCATCTGACCCTTCCCTCTGCTTCCATTCGGACCGGATGCGCCTCTGCATCCAGCGCCTTCACTGTAATCTCTGCATCCTTCAAAAGATCCTCATCCAGCATCCAGGCCGACAGCGGATTGAGCAGAAATTCCTCCACAATATTTCCCACGCCCCGTCCGCCGTTTTCCAGATTCCCCAAAGCCTTCTCCAGCAAAACGTTCCGCACCGATTCCTCTATGACCAGCTCGATATGATTTTCATTCCGAAGCTTTCCCACAATGCTGCGCAGCTGATGATCCAATATCTCCCCGGCGGCCTCCTGGCGGATAAAGTCAAATACCACAATATTTTCGCCGATCCGGTTCAGGATCTCCGGTCTGCCCAATTCGGATTTGAAATACCCCTCCACGGCTCCCCGGACCTTTTTCTCCATGGACGCATAGGTTTCTCCCGGCGTCACATTCAGCGCCGTGCCGCCCCCGGGAAGACGTTTGTAGATACCCAGATTGCTGGTAAAGATGATCACCGTCTCCGAGAAATACACGGTCCTCCCCTGACCGTCCGTCATCCGGCCGTCCTCTAAAATCTGCAGGAATTTATCCAGTATGGAGCCATGGGCCTTCTCTATCTCGTCGAACAGCAGGATGCTGAAGGGATTCTCCCTGACCGCATTGGTCAATCTTCCTCCGGCCTCATATCCCACATACCCGGGAGGCGCCCCCAAAAGTTTCTGATCGGAATGCTCCTGGGAATACTCGCTCATGTCAAAGCGGACACAGCGGCTCTCATCCCCGAACAAAAGCTGGGCCAGCGCCTTGGCCGTCTCCGTCTTGCCCGTTCCCGTAGGGCCTGCGAAGAACAAAATCCCCTTTGGCTTGGTGTGAGAGGAGTGCTGCAGACCGCTCATACCCGCCGCTGCCCGCTTGATCACGTTCAAAGTCCTCTCCACCGCCGCCGGCTGTCCAATCACACGCTCCTGCAGCGCGGTTTCCCCGGTTCTGAGAGTCTCCTGAAGCCTGCGGTTCTCCCAGGGATTCTCCCGTATCCCGTAGCGGTACAGATCCACAATGTCCGTCATCCTGCCGATATGATATCGCTCTTCCGTACATAGTTTCATCAGATTACGCAGCTCGATCTTCGTAAAGCCCTCGGTCATCCCCACAAATCTTTCCTTTAATTTCTTCAGTTCTCCGGGCTTCTCCCGGTATTCCCTGATGTCCTCCTCATAGATATCGGGGACGAAGAATTCTCTGAAATGCTCTTCCCGCATCATGAATTCCCGCTCTTCCCGCGTGGGCTGGGAGACATGCAGCGTCCTCACGAAAGGATTGTCCAGATAAAACCAGGCCGGAATATCATTGAGCTTATTCACCACCAGAATCAACAGATTGTTATTGCTCACCCCGGCCTCCCGGTTCCGCACCCTGCGCCCCTCCTGCGCTCCCTTCAGCAGATTCGTGTAGGCGTCCACCAACGCCTGGCTCAGATTACCGGGAGAGACCAGGTATCTGCTGGCCAGATCCATAATTACCGCCGAAGAGACTCTATTCTGGGTCATGGCATTCCTGGCATATTCGGCTCCTGTCTCTTCCGATCCCGCAAAAGGCACATTCAGACTCTCCCTGCCTCCCTTTGCGCCGCAGATCTCTGCAAAGGTATCCAGGCTGTCTTCCCCTGTATATCCCACGGCGGAAAACCCTTCCAGCGCATCAAATTTCACGATATTCCGGTATCCTTTCTGTACAAGAAAAGTGTACAGATACAGCGGCAGGGGCATATCCATCCGATCCTGCGGCCGCTCTCCCGGCCAGGTAAATACATCCAGTATATTTCCTTCCAAAATCAGAAGTGGTTTCAGTTTATAAAATATTTCCAGCTCTTTATGCCATTTACAGATATAGATCTCGTCGTCTCTCATAATCCTCCCTGAAATTCCTCTCATGAATCCCCAAAACCGCTTTTCCCTCCCTGAGCGAAAAGCTCTGAACCCGATGCTTTCCCCGCATCTCTTCCTCATATGCCGTATATACGGCCCGGGTCTCTTCATCCCGATAGTAGATTGTCTGGTTCTCCGATCCCTTCAACGGATGGCCGCAGTTGTGCTCCTGAAGATAGGGGCCGTCGATTATCACCGCCGCCCGGCTCAGAATGCGCTCCTCATAAGCCGCCAGCTCCCGCCGCCGAAACCCTGTATATAACAGGATATCCGAGGTCACGGTACACAGAAAATCCATCATGTCCCCAAGTCCCGCCGGATCCAGGAACGGCTCCCCGCCGGAGATGGTCACCCCTTCTATTCCGGGCGCTCCCTGTCGGGACAGCCGATTCACCGCAGCCGCAAGGAAATCCACGCCCACCTCACCCGCTCCCTCCGGATCCCATAGTTCAGGATTGGCGCAGCCCGGGCAGGCCCTCTTACATCCCTGCACCCAGATTCCCAGCCTTCTTCCCGGCCCCAGCGTCAGCACCGGATACAATATTCGCGCTATCCTCATGCTCTCTCCTCCGGGTGCGGCTCCCCGGACAATCTGCCCTTTTTCCCTGCCCCGGAGGCTTTGAGACAGACCGCCTCATAATAACCATGCATCAGCTTCAGGGCGCCGCCTGAGAAAATCTCCCATTTCTGCCGCTCGTATGCTTCTCTCGTAATCACCTTGGATACGGCTCTGCTGCTTCTCTTCATATACCTGGCGCTGGCCTTCGGAGTCGCCATACTTTCGGATGCCTTGGCATGAATGGCATTATTCCGGATCTGCGTCATGGCCCCGATCCGGTCTGCCGCTTCCTTCAGCGCATTCACCCGTTCCTCATCCTCCCCGGAATATCCCGCCTTCTCCACGACGCACCGCACACGCTCCTGCTTCCTCCCAGTATCGGTCTCCGTGTCCAGTCTCCCCCGGCCCAGATACTGCACCAACAGGCCCTGGGGCAGATAGCCGCCCATTTGCCTGCCATTTTCCTCCAGAAATGCCTTAAATTCCTCCAGCTGACTCTTAAAAATAACCCCCACATACTCCGTACAGATAAATTCCTCCACCGCCTTGCCCAGAAAGCTCAGCGGCGCCGCATAATCCTCCACTCCCGCGACGCGCAGAATATTGTCGCAGGATCCCTCGAAAAAAGCCGCCTGATACAGATACAGCTGAAACTGACGGCTGGCCAGGGATCTCTCCACCTGCCCATAATATTCCTCCGATACGCCGCCTGCTCTGCGCGTCAGGAAATCCCGTATGGTTCTGCGGATGACTTCCTCCGTCTCCCCTTCCGGCATCAGGGCCCCCAGACGCGCCGTATAGCCGCTCTCTCCGCCGCGTTTGCGGATCTGCCAGCTGCCTTCCGTCTCGTAAAGCTCCCAGACGGATTCCTCCTCCCTGTCGCTCTCCCGCACCCGCAGTTCGTCGGCTGTGATTTTGCGCATGGCCTCCTGCAGGGCTTCCTGTCCCCGCAGAACCTCTTCCATATTCCTGCCGATATTGGCAGTCTCCTCTTCGATTCGTTCCAGCTGCTGCCGGCTCTTTTGACTTTCCTGGCGGATGGCCTCCAGGGTCCGGTGCATCCTGCTCTCGGCAAAGGCTCTGTTCCTGCCGATTTCCACCTCTATACAGCCCTCTCTGTCGTCGTCCCCGAAGTGAAGCAGATCCCCTTCCTCCAAAACCGCACTGCAGCCCTCAGGAAGTTCGTTGCCGTTGATACGCACAGGTGCCTTCCCCTCCCCGGCATATCGGACGGTGAGCCCGTCCCTGTCCACAGTCAGAATCACATTCTCCCTGCTGATGCCGCTGTAGCGATCCCGAATCCGCTGCGTCAGCTCTGCGGCGGTGAAGAATAGACGGGGATCCAGCAGAAAGCTGTTCCTGCCCAGAAGATTGTCTCCCTCCTTCAGCTTCACCGCATGGTTGGCTCTGCTGCGTCTCCCGTAGTCATCATAGAGATAGGCCGTATAGCAATAGGCACAGTCATCACCTCTCCTTTCCGCCGCCGGGCTCACCGCTTTCTCCTTCGCCGCCCTCTCCCCGAACAATTCCGGCACGGCGGTTCCTCCGCAATCCGGACAGCTGCCCGGGCCGAAGGCAAAACGTTTTCCGCATAAGGTACAGCGCATGACAGGCTGTCCCTGGTGAAATTCCTCCTCTGTACCCCGCCCGGGTTCTTTCCGTGCCTCATCCGTCTTTGTCCCGGCCTTTTTTACTCCTCCCGGCTCCTCCGATACAGTCTCCTTTGCCGAAAAGGTATATATAGAAGCCATGGGACTGAAATCCCCGCCGCACTCATCGCATTTATACCTGTCCGCCGGAACCCATGCTCCGCAATCCTCGCAGATATGATATGAATCCCCCGTCTCAAAATGTCTTTTCTCCATGCCTTCTCCCGTCCGCATCACCCAAGGTTCCTGGGTCGAATCCTACCTTTGCTCTCTGTGCGCTGTTTTTGCCTGTTCTGTCATCATATATTCATCGTCATATTTCCGTTTCTTTCTGCGCGCCTCATATGTCTCGCGGTTAATCACTCTGGCCAGCCTTTTGTCCGCAGGCATATGGAAGATATTTGTGGAGACCACCTGTCCGGTCTCATCCAGCTTTTCCCTGATTTTCTCATAATCCCGGCAGAAATCCCCCATGGTCTCATACAGCGCCTGGGCCTCATCCGGCCGGGGGAGGCGATCCTGACTGTCCAATGCCACCACCTCCATGGTGAACTGACCGCCGGACTCAATGACGCTGATGGCAGTGTTCCCCTTATAGCGGTACAGCCCGGCCCTGGTCTCTTCCTCCCTGCCGGAGATCTTCTCCGCCATAAGCTCATATCCCATATCCGAGATAACCTTGTCAATGAGGGCATTCACCTGGGCGCGGCATTCTTTTTCCACCGTCTGTTCCTGCAAAGCCCGGGCGCTTCTCTCCATCCTCTCAATCTGCTCCCCGGCTGTTTCCGAAGCAAAGGTATAGACTTCCGCAGGCTTTCCCGCCAGCTCCGCAGCCGCCAGATACAGGCAGCGGGCCTCCTCAAAACGCCTCTGCAGACCGGAAGGCTCCTCACGGCGGCGGCCGTCTGCCTCCCGCTCCCCCTGGAACCGCTGCTGGCCGGAAAGTTCCTCACGGCGGCGTGTATCTGCCTCCTGCTCCTCCTGGAACCGCTGCTGACCGGAAAATTCCTCGCGCCGGCGTCTCTCCTCCTGTTCCTCCTGGAACCGCTGCAGCGCCAGATATTCCTCCTCTGCCCGGGCATTGAAGTCCTCTCCCCGCTGCAGTTCCCGGCGGACGGCTTCTTCCTCCTGACGCCTTCTTTCCCGCTCTGACGCAAGCCGCTCTTCTTCCTGTCTGGCTCTTTCCCGCTCCGCCTGCTCCCTGGCTCTGATCTTCTCCTGCCGGGCGGCCAGCCTTTTGCGGTATTCTTCCTTCCTGCGCTGCTTCTCCCGCTGCCTCAGCTCTATCGCGTCACATTTCGGTCCGCTCATCTCTTCTGCCCTCCGTTTTTATCTTATAGGCTCTCGGAATCTCCCTTCCGCTTTCTGTAGAGCTTTCCGGAAACCTTCTTCACCGGTTTCCCGCTTTTCCTGCTCCATAGTTTATACTCACTCAGGATTCCGAGAGCCTATTCTTTCGTGGCCTCCGGCCGCTTATCCAGACAGCCGGCAAATACCCCGCTGCCGCCGTCAGGCAGCATATGTATCCTCCCCGCCAAAGCGCTTCCGCCATGCTTCCTGTGCCCAGAAAGCTCTGCTGATGCGACAACAGGCTGTATCCACCTGTGGCCTGATACACGGCGCTGACGGCCAGCAGCAAAACAATCCGCAGCCCCAAAGCAGACAAATGCTTTAAAAATCCCTCTTTATGCTTCCAAACCACCCTTATCTCCATGAAAAGCACACACACAAAGGCAGGTACGATCCCTGTTCCGCCCGCCAAAACCAGAAGCAGATCCCAAAGTCCGAAGAGAAAACGCCCTTCCCCTGCCTTCCGACTCTCCCCACTCTCCTGCTCCTTTTTGTCCGCCTCCTGCCTTTGCTTCTCCTCCCGGGAAATCAGCTGCCGGACTGTGTCCGTATCCAGCCATTTCAGCGCTCTCTCACGGGCGGCGACGCTGTACCAATCCCATTCTCCAAGGATAAATTCAAAATACTTCTCCAGATACTTCTCTGCCAGGAGGTTTGAAAATGATTTCCTGTCCGTTGTGATGCTGTCCGTTTTTTCAAAGAATACAGCCTCCGCCTGGCTGACGCACACCCCACGGATTTCATCCTTCTTCCCGGCAAGAGCCTGCGACACAGCGGCCTCAAATGGTTTAAAATTCGGAGAATACCTCTTCTCTTTCAGCAGCCTGAGCGTCTCCGTGGTCCCGGGCAGCTCCGCCTCCAGCAGCTTTTTCAGCTTCGGACCGATGTTGCGGATCAACTCTGCGTCCGCTGCCCTCTCAGGGAGCACCTCCCGAAAATACCACAAAATGTCTTTTTTGCTCAGATCCTGCCCGCTTCTGAGACGCTTCATCCTCTTATCGTTCTCCGCTTCCAGGTTCTTCTGCTTCCGCCCGTCCTCAATGAGCTTCTGCATCTCCTTCGTCTCAATGCACTTCAGGGCGGAGGATTTCACATCCCACTTTCCGACATTCAGATTGAGATATCGCCGCCGGTATACCTCCGCCATCTGTGTTGCCAGCAGCGCCGGGTTCGCCACCGGCGGCGTGATTTTCATCAGATAGTTTCGGTACAGCGTCTCTATGGACTGCTGCAGCGCTGTCTGAACTGCCGGCTCTTTGCTCAGAGAAAGGACCAGTTTTTCATAGGGTCCGAAATCCTCCCTTTCCTTCCATCTGCCCAGCCGCTCCAGGACTTCCGCACAGTGATCAGTATCCTCGGTCAGGCGCTTTTTCATGGTCTCCATAACAAGAGATTGTCTCTCGAGATCCTGCTCTTCCGCATACATCCCGGATTCAAAATAGAAAAATACTGCCTCCGGATCCCCGTCCTGAAGCTGCTGAAACCAGTTTTCCCTCTGTGCATAGACAGCCGGAGACTTCCGGATGGCCCGGCGCACCTCGCCGGCCGTGGCCTTCCACTCCCCGTGAGGCGCCTCCAGATAATCCTCCAGTTCTCCTTCGAAGTATTTTCGGACAAATTGCTCCGCAAAGTCTCTCTCGTCCGCCACCTTCCCGAAGCGCCTGCGCTGCAACATCTCTCCCAGCGTCATCCTTAAAAGCGTCTCCACTCGGCTGCGTGTCCGCTCTCTGTCCAGTTCTTCCTCCGCAATCTGCCTGTATTCCCAAAACCATTCCGAGTGCTCCCATTGCCGCAGAGCTTCCACATTGGCGAAAAACTCCTCGCCCTGCGGATTCAGCAGCCCCCGCAATCCGCTCTCCGCCAAGGGGCGCATGATTCTATCCGCCTTGGGAGACACCCGCCCCGCTGCCACCTCCTCAAAATAGCCCAACAGATTCTCCCTCTCCGGTGAAGCCCCTAAGGCCAACAATCCGGAAGTAAGCAGCCCTGCCTCCTGCAGCTCATAGGCATAGAGAAATTTATCCCCTGTGCGGCAGTCCGCATCCCAGACAAGAGGCAGCTCCAACCAGTCCCCGGACTCACCGGCGTGATTTCTGCACAGATGATCGATCAGGATTCCGTCTACACAGCGTTTGCCTCTCCCCGCGGGGATATTCCCGTATTCCGGGGAACTTAGAAATGCCTGGCAAAATGCCCCGTTCTCCTCCTGTGAAGGGAATGCGATCCGGCATACATATCCCAATATGTCATCCCGGATAAAAAGCGCCTTCCAGTTCTTGTCTGTTCTCTCCGGACGGATCCCGGTCTCAAGATAGGCGGAAAGCACTTCCTCGCCGTAGTCATAGCGTTTCAGCTGCCCTTGCAGCTCGGAAAGGGCCTGCGCGCCTATCAGGTTCAGACCGGAGACTTCCGTCTCCAGCTCCCTGCGCTGTTCGTTCAGAAGCCTCTGCTCCCTGACAAAGGGATCCTGAAATACCTCTCCGCCATAGGACACCAACCTTCCCACTGTCTCCTTCAGGAAGGCACTGTTCTGGTCAAATTCCTTTCCCCTGCGCTTCAGCTCTTTTATCTCTTCCATCAGACTCTGATGCCGTCTTCTGTTTCCTTTGTCCGTACCCGCCTGCCCCTGCAGCTTTCTCCGTTTACTGCGGATCTGTTCCCGGAGGCATTCTATCCCGCATATGTAATTATCGTTCACTGTCCTTCTATCCTCTCTCAGATATCCTCCAGCAGTTCAGATCCAGGCGCCCGTTTGACACCTTGGGCAACCTGCAGCCACGCATGGAAATCCACCCTCCACTTTTTGTCGGCGGTCATCAGCTTCTCCTGCACCGCTTTTGCTTTCTTCATGACAGCATCCGGGTCCCCTCCGGCCTTCACATCCTCCAGGAAATCTGCGTAGCTGTCGAAAATCCTGCTCTCAAAGCGGTAACAGGGCCTATCCTGCATACGGTATGCCAATATGTACAAATCTTCCAGAAAAGAGGCCTTTTTCACCGTCTCCGTAAGCTCCTGATTCTTCTTTAGAAAGGCTTCGATGCGTTGAACCCGGGCCATGTCCTCCCCGCTGACCCGCCACGCTGCATCCGCCTGTTCCAAAAATCCGGACACCCTGCCTGCCGTAAACATCTGCAGCACGGGCAGCAGCTTATCCCCCCTTGTCTTCTTCCGGATATAAGTTCCGTTGCTTCGCTCCTTCCATGCCAGGAGAATGGCCGCCAGCTCATTGCCGAAATCTTTCCTGGTACGATAACGCAGTCCCTTATACCAGAGCTGGCTTTTCCTGATTTCTTCCGGCAAGTACGTGAGAACGATTCTGTCAAAAAAAAGCTCCTCACCCTCCGCCGGCTTCTCCCACATCATCCTCCTCACGCTCTGCAGATTGGCATGCACATTATTCCAGCCTCTCTCGCCCTGGAAAAATCTCGGAAGTCCGCGCTCTACATCCCTGTCAGCCATCATGCTGACTGTCTCCAGCCAGTTTTTCTGAAATACCTCCAGCATCCCCATCTCCGTGGAGAAGGTCTCCGTCCTGCTGCTGTAGGGAATATTGATAACCGAATGCTCCGCCCCGGCTGTTTTCTGCCCAGAAGAAAGAGCGGGGCCTGCAGTCCCCTGGAGATTACTCTGCCCTGCCGGAAGAGAGGCTGCGCCTTTTACATCTCCCATGCCTACCAAATCCAGCCACTTCTCCACGGTGTCCGTTCCCCAGCGGTTCAGGAACGCATCATTTTTATTCCTTCCCTCATACAAAATTCCCTCGAAAAGACGGACCATATGGGCAGGCAACCCCCGGGGAAGCAATATCCTGCCGTAAAGCAGCGCTCCCCTGCCGTTGTTGCGCTCAAAATATGCCCTCTCTTCCTTTTTACCGCTGCCGGCGCCCAGGCCCTTGGGATAGACGCCCGCCACGAACCTGGCCAGTGTCATCCCCATGGCGTAAATATCCGTGGCCTTGCTGACGCTGACCTTCTCTCCATCCATTTCCGGAGCCATATAGCCAAAACTCACGAACCCGGCAGGGATGCTCTCCCCCTTTCCTCCCCGACCCTCTCTCCTGGCACTTGCCCCGAAATCGATCAAAACCAGTCTCTCTCCGTCTGTCAGAATATTTTCCGGCTTGATGTCGCAGTGCAGAATCCCATGGGCATGAATCATCCGCAGCGCCTCAAACAGATCATATACCGCGTCGCAAAATCGTCCCTCATATCCCGGCTCCTGTCCATGTTGCTCAAAATTGAGAAAATCACTTGTCATTTTCCCGTATTTTTTCATTACAACGATATAATGTTTGACGTCATCCGTAAAGCCGTTTTTCCGAATACAGACCAGGGATTTACAATTCATGCCTGCAATCTTGTCATTGATTTCTATTTTCAGTTTTTCCAGATCCAGTCCAAATGCCTGGGCAGTGTCGGTATTATAAATTTTCGCCACAAACTCTTCGCCGGTTCCGTCTCTATGACAAGGATAAATCTTCGCCTGCCCGCCTTCCGGATAAGCAGGCGCCCCCTTCTCCACATAATACTCTCCAAGACGCCACTCCTGCTGCGCATATCCTGCCCCCGCACTTTTGCCCCCCTTGGGACGTGTGGGATTCTGCTGCTTTCTGAGAGGCCGCGTGGCCTCCCCAAGCTTCCCCTGCATCTGAATATTCTCCAGTGCATCCACAGGTTCTTCCGGTCTGTTCTGCATCCGTTTTACCTCCAACCGCGGTTTCCTGATCCGGAATCTTACTTACACAACTGTGCCACGATCTCATTGATCAGCTTTCCGTCAGCCTTGCCCTTTAAATCCCCCATTACCGCCTTCATGATCTGGCCCTTGTTTTTGGCAGCCGCCAACTCCGCAAAATGGGTTTCAATATATGCCTTGATCTCTTCCGCGGACATCATTTGGGGGGCATACTCCGCGATTACATCATAACGCTTCTGATACTCCGCCCGCAGATCCTCACGCTCCGCCGGACAGGTATCCAGCTGTTCTTTCGCGGTCTTCAGTTCCTTGGTAATCACCCTGTCCACCATCTCCGAGGGCACGTCGTCCCGGCAGCCCGCATCTATGGCCGCCTTTTTCACTGCGGAAACCAAAGAGGAGATAGCATCCTTGCGATCCTTATCCCTTGCCTTCATTGCTGTCATCATATCTTTTCTCAGTTGTTCTAATTCCATTTTTTACCTCCTTACCCCTTTTGCGGGTTTATAGTAAACGACAGGAGTCCCGGTACCGCATTACCCGGAAAGCGTATATTCCATGGTATCATCAAAACATTGAAATACAAAATGAACTGTCATTTACTATATCTTTTAAAGTTTTTGTGTCAATTGGTTTGCCTGTTTCTTCTCCTGTTTAAGTATATATGGGGGACTGCCCCTTGTCAACGGCTTGATTCATTTCCACCTGCCCTTCTCCCTACCTGCTTCTCTCTACCTGCTCTATAGAGCCGTTCTACAGGGAGTTCTATAGGGGAGGCTTTCTAAATCTGGAAAATATAAAAAGGTTCTAAGAAAGTGGAATTCTATTGATTTTTTTGGTAGAATCACATATACAGTAAATACAGATGCAGTATATCTGTTAAGCGGTTAGATTGTCCAGTCAAAACAATCGTTTAAAAGTGCGGGGGGTATTCCACCCACTTTTACATATCAGGAGGTCTTATGGATTGGTATGTGGTTCACAAAGACTATACAAATGAATTGATAAAACTCGATAAACGTCAAACAGTCTTGACTTTCATAAACTTGTTGATGAATCGTCCGGAAAACTGTATGCTGTTCTGAATATCAACAATATAACTTATCAGAAGCATGCACTTTGCTTCTGATAAAAGGCACGTTTCTTTGCGGCGCATTCGATTATAGGAAGCTACACTTGCTTCCTATAATATGATTCCTGTGCCCAGAGAATGCGCTGCACTGCTGAAATATAACGAAATTGCCAACTACCGAAGTTTTAGCAATGAGAAGGAAAAAACAGACTACATATACCTCCTTCAAAAAGAGAAAGCCATTATTGATAGGATTGCTCCCATTCTGGAATCAAAAGCAAAAAAGCTCTATCATAAATATATCGAAAATCCTTTCTCCGCTTTAGCGGTCCGATGCTGTAATTTCCCTCTCCTGGAAGAAAAATGCAGATGCTATGATTCTCCTGAAATAAGGTCTTTTTAACGAACATGTTACTCCAAAAAAATCCCGACAGATTACAGAAGATATGTGGGAAGCTGCTGGCCAATTCCGAAAGCCTCATAAGTGTCGTCCTTTTTCGGTATATTTTTCTCCGTTGAAGCGGTTTTTGCAGCTTTACCTGCAGACTTTTTCGGAGCTTCCGATTTCTTTTCATTCTCTAATTTCTTTTGCTTTTCCTTCTTACCGAAATGTTTATCCACGGAATTTCCGGAAACAGACTCTTTCACGGATTCCCCTGTGGGTTTGATTTCTGCAGCCTCCTCTTTGAATGACTTTCCCTTTCTGCCTGCTGCCTTCTTCCCTTCGGCTGTGTCGGTCTCTTTTTTCTTCTTTCCCGATTTTGCTTTCTTTCCGGTTCCGCTCACTGCAGTTTCCTTTCCGGCTGTCATGGTTTTCGCCGATGTACTTTTCTTCCGGCCCGTACCTGCTGCCGGTTCCAAAGCTGCTTCTCCCGTACCTGTCTCTGATTTCGGTTCTTCCTCTGCCCTCTTCACACCTGCCGATGTCGGTTCTTTCTCTGTTTTTCCCGCGCCTGCCGGTTGCGGTTCTTCCTCTGTTTTCTTCACGCCTGCCGCTGCCGGCTCTGTCTCCTGGTTCAATACTGCCCTTGTTTCCGCCTCCGCCGCCGTTTCGTTCACAGCCATCCCGGCATCCGGCGGTGTCTGCGTTTTCTTTCCGGCTGTCCCGGCATCCGGCAATGTCTCCGATTTCTTCCCCGCCGCCCTGGCGGCCCTCCTGATACTACCTGCTCCTACGGACATATCTCTCCACCTCCTTTGCCAGTTCCATGTATTCTCCGGCACTTCTGGCCGATTTCTTATATGCCTGAACGGGCCTGGAATTGTCCTGGGCCCACTCTATCTCGCTGTCCACCCGGATAACGGTGTCGAAGATGTTCACTTCTTCAAACTGCCGCAGGGCCTCCAGTGTCTGCCTGCCGTAATTTTTCCTGGCGTCCAGCTTGGTGATCACCACCCCCATCAGGGTCAGTTCCGGTGCCAGTTCCTTCATGTCCTCCAGGAAATCAAACATGTTCGCCACCCCGAAAAGCCCCCATGGACTGGCCTCCACCGGAAGGATGCAGTAATCCGACGCACAGAGGATATTCATCACCCAGCCTCCCAGGGTAGGCGGAGCATCTATCAAAATATAGTCATATTCTGCACTGTTTTTCAAATTAGACAGGGCCTTTCCCAGAATCCGCTCCCTGTCCTGCCTGGAAAAAAGCTCATACTCTATACTGCTCATCAGCAGCGAGGAGGGAATCAGGTCCAGATTTTCATAAGGCGTCCGTAGCACATAGTCCGCCAGGTCCCCTTCCGCCCTGATGGCGGCGTAGAGATTTTTTTCCCCTGCGGAAAAATCCAACACCTCATCTTCCCCGAAAAAGGAAAGGGTAAGGTTCATCTGCATATCTCCGTCGATGAGCAGCACCTTTCTGCCAAGGCAGGAAAGGGAATAACCCACATTGGCACAGGTAGTAGTCTTGCCGCTTCCGCCCTTGTTATTCGCAAAGGCTATGGTCTTCGTCTTTTTATCAGCTTTCTTCCCTGCCATAGATGCACTCTATTCCTTTCTCCCCGAAATAATCCATCCACTCCCGGCCCGGACACACATCCGTCACCACCATGTCCACCGCAGACAGCTCGCAGATCCTGGAAAAAGCCACGTTTCCGAATTTGGTGTGGTCTGCAGCAACAATGCGCTGCTTTGCGGACCGGAGCATGGCCTGCTTTACCTGGGAAAGGGCTTCGTTGGCATCGGTAACACCTTTGTTCATATCGATGCCCTTACAGGATATGATTGCCTTGTCCGCATAGAAGGAGCTGATCATGTCCGCTGCCCGGGAACCCACCAGAGTCAGGTAATTCTCCCGAAGCGTTCCGCCCGTGCAGATGATATCCCACCCGCTTACATCCGAAAGTTCGATGAGAACCTCGATGGAACTGGTAATCACCGTCAGCTTTTTCCTGCTTTTCAGGGCTTTCACAATGGCCACCGCCGTGGTGCTTGGATCCACAATGATATGCTCGTCCTCCTTCACAAGGCCGCTGATGAGCTCCGCAATCTGCTGCTTCCCCTTGATATTCCGGTTTTTGCGGACATTAAAGGGCATATCCAGGGTGGAATTCTCATTCAAAACCGCCCCGCCGTAGCTCTTGATGGCCAGACCCTGACGGTCCAGTTTATCCAGATCACGGCGTATGGTCTCCTCAGACACATCAAAAAGAGTGCTCAGCTCACTGACCACCACTTTGCGCTCGTCCTGTAGTTTTTCCAAAATCATGTTTCTGCGCTCTACCGCCAGCATGCACGCTTCACTCCCCGCCTCTTTTCTCTTTTACAGTCCTTTCAAACATACAATCCGGATATCGGCTCCAAATCCTTTCGATGTCTGTTTCAAAGATCAGCCTGAATCTATGCCGATGTTTATCTCTCTTGATTATCTCGTATAAACGGATATTCTATCTTTTTATTTAACAGCAAATCATACGCTTTCACTTTACGATAAGTGTTTCCCATCATTTCTTTTTCCCGGTATCTTCGAATTTCATCCATATCAAATTCCGCATAAAATAATCCTTCTGTTAAGTCATCTGCCATCAAAAGGACATTATCCACACAGTTTCCGTTTTCATCCCAGCAAATAGGGCTGAATGCACAGGAATTCCCCGCGTTTTCGCCGTTTGGATTTGCCATCGCAATACCTGTCATATTCTCATATGCCCGTGTTGATAAGGCACACAGCCGCGGTTTCATCGCACCGCAGTCGTTAGGTACTAAAATGATCTCGGCGCCTTTCAGCATCAATATCCTTGCACTTTCCGGATATTCACGGTCATAGCAAATCATAACGCCAAGTTTAATTCCATGAAAATCACATACATGAAACGTATCACCGCTTTCCAAACAGGATTCATCCGCAAAATCACAGGTATGAACTTTGGAATATTTCATCAGTATCTGCCCCTGTTTGTTAATTACATATGCCGAATTCCGGGGCTTTCCTGTTCCCTTTGTGATGGCTGTTGCAATGACTCCGATATGCATTTTACCCGCAGCGTCACAAATCTGCCGCAGATATGGATTATCGTCTGCCAACGCCTCGTTATTACAAAAAGGTAATTCATATCCTGTCAAAAAAACCTCCGGCAGCAGAAGAATATCCGCCTTTGCTGCCGCGGCTGCCTTCATCTTATCTATAACGACATGTGTACTTTCCTGATATTGGCGATCCAAAGATTTCATTTGTAAAATTGCAACTTTGAATTTCATAATGCTCCTCTAAAAATAGGATCCAGAGCCTCCAGCTGCCTGTTTCAAAGATCAAAGCTACGCCCTTCGGCAGTGTGTCTCAAAGATCAAATCCAGTTCCTTCAGCTTTCCGTTCATATCGATATAAACCGGAATATAGCCCACATATCGGTATCCGTCTGCCGCATATTTATCTATTATTTTTCTGTGTTCCTCTGATTCTGCGCCGAAAAAAACACCCATATGACTCTTATATATTCATATCTCTTCACGTCCCCTTCTACCCTACAGGATAGACTTGCAGATCTGGGGATCCGGATGGGCAATTACCGTGGAATCCAGGAACATGCCGCTTTCGGACACACTGGCTTTCGCTTTTGAAATGGCCGCACCCACGGCGGAAACCTCCCCGCATAGAAATACATAGGACTTTCCGCACATGCCCTTTGCAATACGCAGCTCGATCAGCTCCACATCCGCCGTCTTGGCCGCCACATCCGCCGCCACGATAATGGCCGCGGCGTCGAAGGTTTCCAGAATACCCAGGGAACTGATATGTTCCACATGGGTGGTTCCGTAGATTGCCGGGAAAATGCCCTCATGGGGGTTGCCCAGTACAAAGCTGTCGATGAGATTCTCGCCGTACTGCACCTTTGCCGTCGCAACCGCAGCATCCACCGCACTTAAGTCTCCCGTTATCAGAGCGATATATTTACCGGGGCATACGGTCTGGGCTTCCACCAGTTCCACAGCCGCCGTCTTAACCATGGCATCCGCCGCCGTCACTCCGGCGGAAACCGTCTTAAATTCTATCATGCCCAAAGCTTTGCCCATGAGGGTACCTCCTATTCCAGTTCCGCATCTATCCATACCACACCCAGAATCCGGCTTAGAATTTCCGGCCGCTAAGTGATGCGTCCATAAATTCTATGGGGGTACAGTATGGGCACATGCTGTTTTTATTCCGGTTCTGCATCTGCCTTTTTTATCTCTCTTTTCGGAAAAGTGTTACCGATGCATAAATTTTTCTTCCTTATAATCAGGCCGGTAATAATTAAAATAAAAGCAACAATCAGTATGGGAGTCATTATTATATAAGGAATACTTATTGCACAATAATCAATAAGCAATGCGCCATTGCCTATAAGAATACCTATCAGCGAAATCTTCCGCCATTGTTCCATACTTAAAAACCTCTTTTGTCAAATTGCGATTTATATACTTGTTATATATTTGATTGTAAAATCGTTATCTGTCATTTACAATGTATTTTTATAAGTTATTTCCCTCTGGGTACGCAATTCCAAAAAGGGAGTTTTTCAGCATTGTGCGGTTACGCGCATATTTACTGCCGCACAATCGTTATATACTTCTCCGTGACTTCCTGCACAATGCCGTCCACAGAAGCATGGATTCCCACGCTCAGGCCTTTCCCGGGTTTCGCGACGCAGTCGCCGGTGCGGACGGATGCGCCTTTTTCCACCGCCGGAACCGCCGGGGCGCCGATGTGCTGGCTCAGCAGAATTTTTACCTTGTGGATCAGGTCTTCCCTTTTCCAGTAATCGTCCTCCTGCAGGGGCGCGTCCACATTATATTTGGAAAGCCCAAGCCTTGCCTCCAGTCTCTCCTCCGGGGCCTTGCGGTAATCCCTGCCTTTGTTCACCGGGGCAGGCTTTACGTCCTGGGGCACCTTCACCCCTGCCTTGCGCAGGCCCAGTTTGTAATCCGCAATCAGGCTCCTGGGCGCCAGTCCCTGGGGGCAGGAGAAATTCTCGCACAGCCCGCAGGAGCTGCAGAAAAAGGTATTTAAGAACACGTTGGTGTCCTGGAAATCCTTGTTTGCGGCGCTGCGCATAAATTTGTGGGGCTCTATGGGATGTCCCAGGGCATGGCGGGGGCAGAGACTGGTGCAGGTCTCGCACTGGCAGCAGGCGGAAGCCGCCCGTTTCAGGTCAATGGCCGCGTTCCGGTTCTTGCGCTGTATCAGGCTGTGGCTTTTGTCCAGGACGATCACCGCATTGGTGGTCTTGGTCACCACATCCGTCTCCTCCTGCAGGTTCCCCATCATGGGACCGCCGATCAGGTATGCAGGATTTTTCACCAGGATCTCCCCTGCGTGGACCACCACATCCCGGATGGAAGCGCCGATGGGCACCCGCACTGTTATGGGATGGGCCACTTCCCCCACCACGGAGACCAGTTTGTCCACCACGGGAACCTGTTTTTCCAGGGTGCGGTACACATTGTAGACCGTCTCCACGTTGAAGACCGCCACTCCTTCCTCTATGGGCAGGCCGCCGGGGCGGATGACCCTTCCCGTGGCCTCGTAAATCAGCACCACTTCATCCCCCATGGGATAGGCGCTGTCCAAAAGCTGCACCCTCATATGGGGGTATCTGTCTATATATCGTTCAATCGCCTTTACGGCGGACTTGTATTCTCTCTTAATCCCGATGACGGCTTCCCCTGCTCCCACAGCCCGGGCGATCCCGTCAAAGGTCCGCAGAATTTCCTCCGCGCGCTGTTCCATCAGCTGTCTGTGGAGCTTCAGCAGCGGTTCGCATTCCGCGCAGTTCATCAGTATAATTTCCGCTCTTTCATCCAGTTTCGCATAGGTGGGAAAGCCCGCGCCGCCTGCGCCGACAATGCCGTTTTCCTGCAAAACCTGCTTCAATGCCTGCATCTCCATACCATATTCTCCAAAATCATTCTTCTGAACCAAAATTCCGACGCAACGCATAATGCAACGCACAAGATTTCATCATTGCAGCCTCACTCGTCGACGATTCCCACTATGGCGGCATCCACCGGTGCATTTTCCATCCCCACCCGGGCGGCGCTCCCTGTGGCCACCAGGACCGTCTCGCCGATTCCCGCGCCTATGTTGTCAATGGCGACAAAACAGGCGCCTCCGGCGGACATTTCTTCCAGGGGCTCTATAATCATGAATTTATTTCCAACCAGATTTTCGCATTTGCGGGTGGAAACAATGCTTCCCACTACTTTTCCCACAACCATGGTATGTATCTCCTGTCAGTCGGTATGTGTCTTCTGTCATCGATTCTGTATGGCGGCGGCTGCCTGTCATGCATGGTACACGTTATCCGTCATGCACAACGCCCGCTGTCCATTTTGCACTGCGCCTGCCGTCATCCTGCATAATACCCTTACCCGCCACCCAAAAGCCACAGTGTCTTTCCAGACAAAGGCAATCCCTGCGCCCGGAATCCTCCGGACACCGGAAGCAGATGCCTCGTTCCTGCCTGAGTATGAAACAGACAGACGGGCAGGCCAAAGCTGTCTTACCTGTGATGTCAATCCCGCCCGCCATCCGCTCCACGGAGCCGCCGCAGTCATGCCAGATTTAGCAACTGCGGACAGCTCCTATTGCAATACATTATACTCGCAAGTATAGTTTTGCAATTGAATTCAGCTGCAGTCCGATCCTGCAGATATGCTTATATCGTTCTTGTCGCCCTTTTTAGCGCTTAACAACAAGACCCGGCGCATGCAGAGCTTACCGATTTTCTGTCCGTCCTATGATGTCCTTACAGAAATGTTTCAACGGCAGTTCCTTGCGCTATTTTACAATCGTCACCTTATCGCCGGTCTTGATCTTACTGGCGTTGGCTTCGTCGGTATCGATGTGCATCTCCAGGGTAAAGCTCTGGTCTACACGTATCTTCACCTGATTAAAAACGGTTCCCCGTTCATTGTCCGCCTTCACCGAGACGATATCGCCGTCGCTGACCCCTGCCGCTTTTGCGTCTGCCGGAGACATATGGATGTGGCGCATGGCGACGATACAGCCCTCCTCCAGGTAAATCACTCCTTTGGGGCCGACTACCGCTATGGGTGCGCTGCCCGCCACATTGCCGGATTCCCGGATGGGGGCCGCAACGCCCAGCTTCATGGCGTCCGTGGCGGATATCTCCAGCTGGGAGGCTTTCCGCACCGGGCCCAGAACCCGCACGTTTTCAATGGCCCGCAGTTTCAGGCCTACTATGGTGACTGTCTCATTGCAGGCATACTGGCCGCCCATAAGGTCTTTTTTCCTGGTCAGATGGTATCCTGCTCCGAAAAGGATTTCCACATGCTCCTGAGTCAGATGGATATGTCTCGCGGACACGCCCACCGGCACCTGAAAGCCACCGGATTCCTCTTCCATTCCGCGGATGGTCTGAAGTACCATCTGGGTAATCATTTCCACTGTCTGTTGTTCCATGTTCTTCCTCCATCGCCGCTCTTCCCGCCCTGCCGGACTGTAAGTGTCATTTTCTTCCCAAACCTGCCGTCCCCGTTCTGAGAAGTGTGTTCCCCGCCCCTGAGATTGCAGGTTTGACCTGGCTCTGTCATATGAAACCTGCCTACAGCAGCAAACCCTATCTTATCCTTCTGTCGGGAAAATTCTGGCTTCTTAAGCCGTTACTTTGGGAAGAATCATCTCAACGTCGTTGTGGGGCCTGGGAATTACATGGGTTGCTACCAGTTCGCCAAGCTTGGACGCACTGGATGCGCCTGCCTCCACAGAAGATTTCACGGCTCCTACGTCGCCGCGCACCATTACGGTTACCAGTCCGGAGCCGATTTTCTCCGTGCCTACCAGGCTTACGTTTGCAGCCTTGCACATAGCGTCAGCAGCCTCAATCGCCGCTACCAGACCTCTTGTTTCCACCATTCCTAATGCTTCCTGTGCCATTTCTTTTCCTCCTATTCCAGTTCCGTCTCTGCACTCCAGTGCCCTTGTGGGGAAGAAAATTTCATCTGCATAGGGCGCAGCTGATATTTTCTTCCGGGCACTTCCGTTCCGAGACTGTTTAGTTTCTTTTTCCAGTTCCGTCTCTTTTATTCCAGTTCCGCTCTCTGCACTTTAGTGCTTTTTACGCTTGTTACACTTCCTGGATGGTTCTGGCGTCCAAGCCGCCTGGCTGTGCCTCGTTGTTCATAAAGCGGCTTGCGCTCAGGTTCACCAGACGCACGATCTCATCGTGGGGGTTCGCCAGGACGCCCCTGGCCACAGGCTTTTTAATCGCCTTGGCCGCCGCAGTCTCCACAGCTTCCGTGACGGATGCCACGTCGCCCCTGACCACAATGGTCACAAGCCTTCCGCCCAGTTTTCTCTCCCAGGTGGCCAGCTCCACGCCCGATGTCTTACACATGATGTCCAGGGCATCCACAGCGGCAACCACACCTGTAATCTCGATAAAGCCCAATGATGTATTGCTCATTTGCCGGCTCCTTTACTGATATTGCGATTCTGATCTGCTCCACGCCGCATTCTTCCCGCAGGATTTTGCGATATGCCGGTTCAGATCTTCGGCAGAATCTTCTCCACGTCGGAATGAGGCCTGGGGATCACATGGGCCGCCACCAGCTCGCCCAGTCTGCTTGCTGCCGCGGAACCGCTCTCCACGGATGCCTTCACGGCTCCCACATCGCCGCGCACCATTACGGTTACCAGTCCGGAACCGATCTTCTCGGTGCCGATCAGAGAAACCTCCGCGGACTTGGTCATCGCATCCGCTGCCTCAATGGCGGCCGTGAGACCTCTTGTTTCTACCATTCCCAATGCTTCCTGTGCCATAATGCTCTCCTTTCGTTCTATGCAATTCCTTTACCAATCTTTTATTCTTAGTTCAAAATCTTTTATTGCTATCACCTGGCCGCTGATGCAGAAACAGCTTTTGAATTGCTGTATTCCGCACTGACCTCAGCCGAAAGTTCAAAAGTTATTTCGTAACATTTCCTTCCTGCCCATGTCCTGCTGCATCCGGTGATTCATCTCTTCCCGCTCATCCTGCAGTGGTTCCTTTTGCAGCGGAATCCGAGTCAGTTTTTATCAAATGCGCTGATCTTCAGCATCTTTCCGGTGTCCCCGGTGGGCCTGGGGATAATATGCCTCTGCACCACTCCGGTGAGGGATTTTGCCACCGCTTCGGCCGCTTCCATGGCCGCTTCCACAGCCGCCACGCTTCCCCGGAACTTCACGGTCACCAACAGGGGAACCGGCAGCGCATCCGCATTTGCCGGTTTATTTTTGTCAAAAACCTCAAGCCTCACATCCGCCGCCTTGCATCCTGCGTCAGCCGCCATGAAGGCGCAGACCAAGCCGAACACTTCCAACAATCCCACCGCTTCCTCCGCGGAATTTCCGTCTTCCATAGAATTCTTTTCTTCCGTGGAAAGTTCTTTTTCCATGAAATGCTTATCCTCCATGGAGAGAGCTTTTTTTGTGGAATTTTTTTCCTCCGTGGAAAGTCTTTTTTCCATATTTCCCTCGCTTCCCCGATTTTACATAAAACAGTCTTCATCCTTGTCTTAACTGTTTCTAATCGGTTTCATTCTCATTCTGGCCATAACGCATTACCGTTTGTGGTTTGTCAGAATTAAATTCAGTCCCCCGTTTTCGGGAAAATTTCAGGAAAAGATTCCCGCGTTTTTATCCTACCGATTGATAATTGCAATCTTCAGGCCTGTCATGGCCAGGTTGGTCTTCAGGGCCTCGTTGATTTCCTCCAGGGGATAGGTGTGGGTAATCAGCTTATCTATGGGAAGCCCGATCCGCTTCGCGCTCTTCAGGAAGTCAAAGGTGGTTGCGTAGTCCCTTAAGGTGTAAACCCAGGAACCCACAGTGGTAATCTCCTTGGAGCAGATGTCAAAGTGGGGATTGATGGTGGCATCCCCGCCGTTAATGAAGAATCCCAGTTCGCAAAGCCCGCCGCCGTTGCGGATGAACTTATAGATATTGGAATGTCCCGCAGGGGAGCCGGTACACTGGAAGGCAAAATCCGCCAGGTGTCCGTCGCATTTTTCCTCAACCGCCGCCGTCAGCGCTTCGATGCCTTTATGTTCCTTGAAGTTCACGGAATCGGATGCGCCAAGCTCCTTCGCAAAGTCCAGGCGCTTCTGTTCGCCGTCCACCGCCACAATCTTGTTGATGCCCATGGTGCGCAGGATGGCGATGCAGATCAGCCCGATGGGGCCGCAGCCCTGTACCACCACTCTGCTGTTGAAGCGCAGGATTCCGGTGCTCTTCGCTCTCTCCACCGCGTGAATCAGTACCGCGCAGGGCTCAATGAGGACTCTGGAATACAGGTCAAGATCACTTACGTTGAATACGGTGGAGCCTTTCCGAATGAGGATATAATCGGAAAACCATCCGTTCAGGTGAATGTCGTCATCGGGAAGCAGGCCGTACACATCGGCGCCGCCCACGTTCTGCTTGTTCAGGTCAAACATGGTGATGTCCGGGTTATCCTTGAAAATCATGCAAGTAACCACCTTGTCGCCGATCTTCAGATCCTTGCCTGCGCTGTCTTTCTTTACGTTTTTCCCCATCTTCACAATCTCGCCGGTGCCCTCGTGTCCAAGGGCTACGGGGATCAGTCCGAAGGGGTCTCTCTTGAATTCATGGGCGTCCGTGCCGCAGACGCCGCAGCCTTCCACCTTTACCAGTATGTCGTCGTCGCCGACTTCCGGCATGGGGAATTCTTTTACGTCAAAATGCTCCAGACTGGTGAGCATTGCCACATGTGCCGTCTTTGGAATCGCTGCGCCTGCCCCGCCGTTTCCTGCGGGCGCCGTGACGGCGGTTCCTGAAATACTGGCAAGCACCTGTTTCACAATCTCTTCTATCTGTGCTGTATCTGCCATGTTAAAATCTCCTTTCTGTTTATTGCTTCTCACCTAATAATTTATCCAGTTCAGCATTCAGCCGCCTCTTTCAATCATTCAATTCTACTGATCACCGGATGCAGAGGCTGTCGGCCATGACGCAGCGCCTGCTCTTGGTGAAGGATTTGGTACTGGTCAGGCCCTCTCCGGTGCGGCTTGCGATGGTGAAGGTGCAGTAGCCCTCCCCGCCGAAACCCAGTGCCGCGTAGGACGGGGCGTTCTTCACCAGGATGGCCGTGTCTATGGCCCTGGCGTACTTGGTGATATTGTCAATGTTCTTGGAGTGGATATGGGCGGAGTGGCGGTTGCCGTGCTCCAGCCATACGGCCTGTTCTATGGCGTCGTCGATATCCTTTGCCCTTACCATGCCAAGGATGGGCATCATCAGCTCCTCTGCAATCAGGGGGTGCTCCTTGGGCCCCTCGAACACGATGCAGCGGATGTTGTCGGGCACGGTTACGCCGATCATGCCAAGCAGGGTTTTGGCGTCCCGTCCCACGCATTTCCGGTTCAGCCCCTTGGGAGTGAGCACCGTCTTGGTGAGCCGGTCCTGCTCCTCTTTGGAGATCAGGTAGCAGCCCTGTTCGGATATCATGTAATGCATCAGCTCGTCCGCCACGGACTCCACCGCCACGATTTCCTTCTCCGCAATGCAGGGAAGGTTGTTGTCAAAAGTACAGCCGTTGACGATGTCCGCCGCCGCTTTCCGGACATCCGCGGTCTCGTCCACCACAGCGGGCGGATTGCCTGCGCCTGCGCCGATGCCCCTCTTGCCGGAGGAAAGCACCGCCGTCACCACGCCGGGGCCGCCGGTGGCTACCAGGAGCGGAATGTCCTTATGTTTCATCATCACGTCACTAGACTCCAGGGTAGGGTTCTCCACCGTGCAGGCTACGTTGTCCGGGCCGCCTGCCTCCAGGGATGCCTCGTTAATCATATTGATGGCGAAGATGGTGGTCTTCACCGCCTGGGGATGGGGGTTGAACACCACCGTATTCCCCGCCGCAATCATGCCGATGGAATTGCAGATCACGGTCTCGCTTGGATTGGTGCAGGGTGTGATGGCGCCGATAACACCGAAAGGGCCCATCTCAATGAGGGTCAGACCTCTGTCCCCTGACCATGCTGTCGTCTTCAAATCCTCCGTGCCCGGGGTTTTGTCTGCAACCAGCTGATGTTTTAAAATTTTATGTCCCACATTGCCCATGCCGGTCTCGTTTACGCCCATCCGGGCTATGAGCTCTGCATTTTCACGGGTTTTCCTGCGGATATTGCTGATAATCTGTTCTCTCTGGTCAAGGGACATCCTGCGTACGGTTGCCTGGGATGTCTTGGCGGCTGCGATGGCTTCGTTCATATCCGTGAAAATACCATGTTTGCCGCCTGCAGATTCCGCAATCTGCATCTTCGCCACGACTTCCTGTACGATATCCTGTACCAGACTCTCGTTTACAAGCACGCTTTTACCTCCATTCCAGTTCCGCATCTGTCCGCCCAGTACCATGACATGGCAGAGTATTTCCGGCCGCTTAGTGCATGCGTCCGTAAATCCTCTGGGCACTGGCGCGGACAGATGCTGTTTTAGTTCCGCATCTGTCCGCCCAGTACCATGACATGGCAGAGTATTTCCGGCCGCTTAGTGCATGCGTCCGTAAATCCTCTGGGCACTGGCGCGGACAGATGCTGTTTTAGTTCCGCATCTGCGGTTATATGTTTTCGAAAAGGGATTTCCCGTAAGTCGCCAGTGCGGTGTCCTGCTCGGCGCTCCCGCCACTGACGCCCAATGCTCCCACAATGACATCGCCTCGTTTCAGTACTTCACCGCCGCCGAAAATAACGATTCTGCCTTCATTGGTAAACTGTATGCCGTACAGGCTTTCTCCCGGCCCGCTCAATGTTCCCAACTGGGCGGTGGACATCTGGAACGCAATGGATGTATATGTCTTGTTCAGTGCTACGTCAAAGCTTCCTATGTAGGCGCCGTCCATGCAGTGTATGGCTACGGGCCTTGCGGTAGCATCGGAAACGGCTGTGACTACCCGCATGCCCCATTCTGCCGCCTTTGCCTCAATGCCTTCGATGAGCTTTACGGCAAGGGCCAGGGGCATGGTCACCGGAACCAGGCCGCCGTTGGCTGCTGTGAGGTTTCCGGTTCCCGGGAAGCTGCCATTTGCTGTTGCAATGTCTCCTGTTCCGGGGACTCTGTCACTTGCCGCTGCAATGTCTCCTGTTCCGAGGGTTCTACCCCTTGCTGTTGCAGTGTCTCCTGTTCCGAAGGCTCTGCCACTTGCCGCTGCAACGTCTCCTGTTCCGGGGGCTCTGCCACTTGCCGCTGCATCATTTCCAACTCCCAGATTTCCGTCTTCCACAGCCTTCCGGACTACTTCACGGACGATTGCTTCTATCTCTCTGTTTTCCATTAAAATGTCTTTCTTACATTCTTCCATATAAAACGCCCTTCGTCTATGGAATATTTCTTCCATATTATTTTCCGAAGTATCCGTCATTTCCTATGGAAATTATTATTTGCCTAACTGCTCCAGTACCTTCCTGGTAATCTCCGCCACCATGTCAGGGGACACGGTTCCATTGTCCTTGCCGCTGTGGCACCCGCCTCCGCAGGTGTGGCAACTGGGCTTGCCCTCCTTCGCATTGGGGCAGAGGTTGGCGGGATGGCGTCCCTTCATGCCGAACTGTCTCCTGATTTCATAGAGGTCTTCCACCTGCTGAGGTGTGAATTCCTTGGGCCCGCCTAGGACTCTGGACTGGTAGAGGAGCTGTGCGTAGAATTCCACGGACTCCATCTTCAGGTATGCGGCAAGCAGGGAATCGGAATAGGTCAGCGCGCCGTGGTTCTCCAGAAGGACGGCGTCAAAATGCTGCACATACTCGGAAACGGCATCGGGAATCTCCATGGTGGAGGGCCTGCCGTATTTTGCGATGGGAACACAACCAAGGGCGATAACTGCCTCGGGCATGATGGGCTGAGTCAGGGGAATGCCTGCAATGGCGAAACTGGTGGCATATACGGGATGGGCATGTACCACGCTCTTTACGTCGGGTCTCTCCTGATACACCCTCATATGCATCTTGATCTCGGATGAGGGCTTGAAATTGCCGTTGGCCTGGATCACATTGCCCTGAGCGTCAACCTTACAGATGTACTCCGGGGTCATGAATCCCTTGGACACGCCGGTGGGAGTGCATAAGAATTCGTTGTCGCTGATTTTCACGGAGATATTTCCGTCGTTGGCGGCAACCATATTCCGGTTGTAAATCCTTTTGCCGATGTCACAAATCTCTTTTTTTACTTCGTACTCGTTCTGCATTTTGATTCCTCCTGATTCGTTTTTTGGTGCCTGCCGCCCTCCGGAGCCTGTCCTTTTTTGGAACGGCAGCGTTACATTGCAACACTTTCTGGCTTTTCCTCCATTATAAGCCTATCCACCACACAAGTCAACAAATAATTGTTGGATTGTGTAGTTTTTGTTTTATTTTTGTGGTTTTCCTTCCTGCGGCCTTCGCATGACATGAGCACAAAGCGGCCCCTGAGTGCTTTAAATCGATATAAGAAACGGATCCTTATGTGACTTTTGGATTTTCCCACAATGCCGACTACGACGGAATCCCCCTCATTCATACATACTTGTTATTCTGATTTGCAATAGTGCTGATGTAATTCGTATATTTTTTGCTGCATTAGTTTTATTAACTCCACTGGTTCTAACACAGTGGCATTATTTCCAAACGGCAATATATAATCAGCAACCCATTCTAAGGCAGTATGGTTTATTTCCATGTCGATTATCCCGCCGCCTGTTGAAAATGTTTTCAATCCGCTTGCAAGCAAACATTCACTTTCACAGCGCTTGACACCGATATCCGTCAGTTGGATTTTCATGTGGTAATCGTTTTTCGCCTCTGTTTTTTCCAGATATTCTTGAATTGACGCAGGAATAGGGTATTTTCCTTTTGGATAGGGCTTTTCCTCTAAGATTTCTTTGATACGGTCAACCCGGAACACTCTGATTTGGTTTGCTGTTGTACAATAGGCGGGGCAGTACCAAAGTCCATTCATAGCATATAAGCCGACAGGTATAATTGTGCGCGTGCTTTCAGAATATGTTGACGAATACCGTATTGTTGCGGCACGGCGGTTTATGGCAACAAGAAACATGGATTTAAGCAATGGCGAATCGCAATGTCTGTCCGGAATCCAAAAAACAACCTTGTTTTGCATCTGCACAATACTGTTTTGCATATCTAACGGCAGACAATTCAAGAATTTTTTCAGGACGGATATGGTTTCCTGTTCAAACGGCAGGTCACGGTGGTATTGCAAGGCTTGACAGGCAAAGAAAATAGCTTTTGCTTCGCTTTCTGAAAAAGCAATCGGCGGCAAAATGCGTTCTTTTAAAAGATGATACCCACCCGCCGCCCCAACTTCGGAGTAAAGGGGAAAACCAGCTTGTTCCAGTTCTTGCAAGTCACGCAGTATCGTTCTTTTTGATACGGAAAATTCATTTGCCAATTCACCTACAGTAAAATCCTTTTTTGCATTTATTGTTATCATCATTTCGATCAGCCGTTCTGTTTTTGACATTTTTCAACTCCTTTCCGAATGGTGACAGCTCTTGTCACTATTCTATGATAAACTATCTATGTTCCAAATGCAATATGGCGCACTCTGCTGCCAGTCCGGGGAGGGTATTTACAAAGGCGCAAATTTTTGAAGCCGTATGGAGCATGGAACGTGAAAGTTGCCAGTCAAGTGTTGCCAATGTAATTTGCAGTTTACGAAAAATGTAAAGGAGAAAATCGTATGGAAAAACTGATGTACATGATGATGATTGAGAAAAGCAAGACCTATAATAAAATGACAAAACAGGTAGTTATGGAACACGTTGAGAACATAAGAAAGCTGGACGATGAGGGAAAGCTGGAAATCTGCGGTGTCTTTAAAGGCTATCCGGGAATGGCAGGTATGTATATCCTAAAAACAGAGAGCCGTGAAGAAGCGGAAGATATTTGCAAATCGGAACCGCTGGTTATGGGAGGATATGCAACCTACAAATTAGTCGGTTTACAGATTGCAAACCGGGAAAATAATTATTTGCTGTAATTGAGGCAGGGAACAACACTGGGGCAAACAGAATCCGGCTCACATGAAAACTGAATAACCGCCGCTATATAAAACGGCACGCTGAAACAGGGAATCAAGAAAAGATTTCCTGTTTTTTTGCGCCCATTTTTCATTTTGCCTTTTGCCGGTTTGTAGGTATTGGAGAGAAATTTTCGCCGGAACGCAACAAACCAGCCGCCATTAGCCAGATAGTAAGCGAACAGGCCACAGAGCTGCTTCACAGAATCAAGGACCTGCCTATTTTGAAAAGCACCTCAAATAAACGATATTTCCGTCCGGGTCATAAAAGCTCATGTTCACCGCTCCCCAGGGACGCAGCGTGGGCGGTTCTATGATTTCGGCCCCTAAAGCCAGAACTTTCCGATATTCCTTCTCTATATCATCCACGGTAAACGCCAGGCAAATGTTCCGGTTCCGGTTGTCTTTCTCCGAGCCGTCGTCATATACGGTCAGCATGGTTTCCTCCGCAATCAGTGTCTGGTGCACCCCGTCATTGCTTTCGTTATCAATTTCCAACAGCCTTTTGTAAAAATCCGCAAGCCTGATTACATCGTTTGTCAACAGGCTGATTTCACCGATTCTCATACAAATATTCTATCCTTTCTTATAATAAATGCCGCGCAAAAGCGTTTTCGCCACATTTTGTTCTATGCTTTCCATAACTGCAGCCTCTCCGCCAAGGATTAATTAAACCAACAAACCCCAGACTATTTACAACCAAAACAGTCCATGGTACAATACCTTCTGGAAAGATTCCACATGCTTCTATCCACTATATATGCCGTCTATCGGCATTTCATCAGCAAAGTCAATGCTAATGCACAACCACAGACAATACCTTGATAATTGAATAAAGGCTTTACATCTTCTTTCAAATCCGCTATACTGATTGTATCAGAAAGGCGGTGATAGGATGAATTCAGATATGGGTATGACAAATAAACAGTTTCAGGGTTTTATCCGGCTCGCTTTAGAATTAATGAATAAGGCTCTAATGAAAACACCCGATAACGAGGATTTACAAAAGTTAAAGGATATCTTCCAGTCAATGTTGGAGGACGGTAACTAACTACAGTTAAATCGCAACTGATAACCGGAGGTGTAAAGCTTTTATTGAATGATTGAGGCTTTATACCTTTTCATTTCCCTGAAACAGCTGGCTGACGATTTTTTCCATTTTCTCTTTGACAACACCTTCAACTCCCGTCATTTTGTTCGCTTCATTCCCTGTATGCCCGAAGCATTTTCCCGATGCGCTCCAAATCCAGGGCCTCCTCTTCGGAATCATAAGTATAGTTTTGCGGCACGGATTCGAACAGTTCGATGCGGGCCATCTCGCTCTCCGGCAGTTCTCCCAGGGAATAAACCTCGGCATAGAAGACCCTGCCATTATTTTTCCCCACACCGTCGCCCCATATCTGCTCATAATCCCACAGCGGCATTATACGGCAGTCCGTGATTCCTGATTCTTCATACAGCTCCCGCCTTGCGGCCTGCATGGGCGTCTCCCCCGGTTCCACATGCCCGCCCGGATGCTCGAAGCTCCCGCGGCGCTTATGCCAGCAATAAACCCACTTTCCATGATAGCTTGCAAAAATAACTACAAATTGAATGTCTGACAGCCACCCTGCCGGATAATTTGTTTTTAAATCCATGATGCCTCCTGTCAGCCCCTTTTACATGGCCAGTCTCTCAATCTTGCAGCTGTGGGGCTTGCCTTTGCTGTCCTTATCTAGTTAACCCCCACTAACAAAATGTCGCCGGAATATCCTTCCAGGGCCTGTGTATAATGCCTGTCTTTTATCTGCCCAATGGCCGCCTGGGCGGATTTATCATACTTTAATTCTATCACCATGGCAGGCTTCGTACCAACTGGCCGCCTCCGCGTAATCCATGGAAAAGCGCTCGCAGAGTTCCTGCACCTCTTTGTCCGTGAAGCCGGTGTACTCCTCGAAAAAGCTCTGATCCGTCATGGAGTATTCCCAGAACATATTCAATGCGGAATGCTGTCCGTACTTTTTCACAGGAAGAATGCCCGTCATGTAGGAAAGCGCCACATAGGGCTGGTCTTTCAGAAGGTTGCGCAGGAAATCCAGGTACTGCTTCTGCATGTCCTCGTACTTTTGCCGCTCCCGCATCACGCAGTCCCATTCATCGATCAGGAAGACGAACTGTTTTCCGGTTTTTGCGTAAATTTTTTCAAGCGCCTCGGCCAAAATAGTCGTGTCTTTCGGAAACAGATTTCCGTATGTCTCACAAATGTCCCCCAACACAGCTCTTTCCAAATATTCCGTCAACCCATGCTCCCTGGCTCTAATCACAAACTGCTGCATATTCAGAAAAATCACATCATACCGGTTCAGATTCTCTGAAAAACCCGGACTTTCCGCAATCTTCAGCCCCTCAAACAGTTCCCGGGAGTCGTAGGCGCAGCTGTAATAGGCAGCAAGCATCTTAAGCGCCATGGATTTCCCAAAACGCCTGGGCCTGCTGACACACATGTATTTCTGTTCTGTATTCAGATACCTGTTCGTACAACCGATCAGTCCCGTTTTATCTACATAAATCTCCGAACGGATAGCCGTCCTGAAGCCCTCGTTTCCCGGATTCAGATAAATTCCCATGCAATACCTCCTGCTTTTACTGGATTTTTCGCTTGTAATACGGTTCGATTTCATCCCTTCGTTGAACGCTTTGAGGGATACTGGATTCATGTTTCCTTGCCGCATTCTTTCTGCCTGTGCAAAATTCTGTCATGGCTTTTAAGAGCTTCACGGCATACCTGTTTCCGCTCTGTTTATGCGATTATCTGAAGCAAAATATTGTAGACTTATCCTTTCTTAATATCCTGTCTCCATAAAGCCTGCCATTCCGGCGTAAGCTCCGGTGTAAACTGTGTCCCCAGCCTTGCCAGTTCCCCCAGAACCTTTCTCTGTCCCCGGTCCGTCTGATACCAGTTTTCCCTGGCCACGTCCAGGTACACCGGCGCAATCAGAAATTCCGTCTCCGGAAAGTTCAGCTGATAATACATGAGGCACCTTCTGGAATGGTAGCCCTTGCAGCAGAGAATGGCCTTTTTCGGACGAATTCCTCTTGCGTCCAGGACTTTTCTGGAAAATCTGGCGTTCTCGGCGGTGAACTGTGCCTCCGCCTCTGGGATGATGCTATCCGGGTCAACCCCCTTTGACACCATAACATCCGTATAGAATTCACATTCGAATGCATAATTCTTTCCGTAGATATCCGCTTTTGATTTCACGCCTGTGAATTTACCCATAGTTACGGAATATTTGCCCGACGGCACGATATAAGGGGCGTATCCCGCTTTCCAAAGCTGCGCTGCCCGTTCCGGAAGCTCCGGATAGGAGCCGCCCGGAACAAAGATGGCATCGGCTTTCGCAGGATTTTCTTTTCTGCCCGGGGCTATAGAACGGTACTTTTCCATGGAACGCCTCTCTTCCGTGGAGTGTTTCTCTTCCGTGAAATTCCCCTCTTCCATTGGACACTCCGGACTTATGTCTTCCAGAAAAATAAAATTTGTAATATCGTCTATGATTCTCATACTTCTCCTTTTAACACTTCGGAACGAAATATTGCATAAAATGGAAAATTTCTGGGGGCTCCGGCTTTAAGCTTTTTGGAACACGCATACATACAGATATTCGCTCTCCCACATCTCATTATCCGCAATGTTCTCCCCTTTGCGTATATCCGCAGCATCAAGCTTTTCTCCCCAAAAGGCCTTCAGCCTTTCTTCCGTAAATGCGGCTCCTGTCTGTCTTCTCTTGTAAAACTCATAATCATCCACCTCGTCTGCACCGTCTTCTCCTGCCGCAAAGCATAACAGAATAAAATAGCCATTTTCCGTTAATATGTCGGAAACAATATCCCTATACTGCAGACGTCTATGCGGTGTCAAATGATGAAAAATGCCGCTGTCTATCACCAAATCGAACCGCTTATCCGTTAAGTCCAACTCAAAAATATTTCCCGCCTGAAAGACTACTTTTTCTGCCCTGCTTTCTCCTGCGTTCCTTCTTGCATTTTCTATTGCGATTTCCGACAAATCATATGCTTCTGTTTCAACATCGTTCTTCGCAAGATAAATGGCGTTCCGTCCCTCTCCGCAACCAAATTCACAGGCATTTTTTATCTTATGCTTTTTCATAAATTCAACGACACATTTATCCGGTAATTTATTATATTTCAAAAATATCTTCCATTGTATTTATATAATTCATGTGGACCTCCACAAACTCAGTCTATACTCAAGACCACCTGCAAATTTCCTTCCTTTATTTTCCAAGCCGTATGATCCCGCCTTCCCGGATGCCTTTCCCCTGGTTCGAATATTCTTCCCCGACAAAATGCTCCCCTTCCATCGGTCCCTGGGTTCCGCCGAACTTCTCCCTCATAAGGGCAAGATCCAACTTCCATGTGGAGATCAGAAAGATATGCCCCTCCGGCTTTAAAACCCGCCTGCATTCCTCCAAAATCTCATCATATTGATCTTTTATATGGTAAATGGCGTTGTATACAATTATCGTATCGAAGGCTTCGCCTTCAAAATCCATTTTGGACGCGTCCATAACCCGAAAGCAGATATTATCCTGTTTCTTCACCCTCTCGTCCAGGCGGCTTTCCTCTATGTCGATGCAAGTAACCCGCTTTGCCCATCTGGCCGCAGAAAGCGAGAACTCCGCCGTGCCGCAGGCAACTTCCAATACTTCTTTGCCCTCTATCTCCGGCAGAAGGCATCGGACAATCCTGTCTGTATTCCTCATTGCTTCCTCCTGCCCGCCTGCGCTTTTAAGTAAAAGAGTATTCGCATTCCGGCTGTCCTTTCCGGTAGGTACATTCGACTATTTCTCCCGGGTGCATTTTCTCTATATAAGTCAGACACCGAAACGCCATCCCATGGCCGACAAGGATGACTTTACTGTAATCCGAATATCTGTCCGCCACACCCCTCATCCTCTGTCTCATGGATGTAAGCGTTTCCCATCTGAACTTCACGCCCGGCGGATACTCACCCTTCCATTCCGTGAATTCCCGGGCAAATGCAAAGCTTTCCTCCGACGTGGTATATAAATTGTCCTGATCCGGTTCCCATTCATGTAAGTCCACCTCCACCTCAACGCGTATCCCGGTCTCTGTCGAAATGATCTGGGCTGTCTGCAGGGCTCTGGTGTAGGGAGAGGATACGATAATCTCCGCAGATTTCAGCCGGCCATCCCTGGCCGCCGTCTCCGCCTGCTGTCTTCCTTTGGGGGATAAAGGGGCAAAATCCCTTCCAAAACCCCAGAATCCCTTTTCAAGCATATGATCATAATCTGCCTCTCCGTGCCTTACAAGATAAAATACTGCCATACCGTTTATTCCTTCCCCCGCGTTTTTCAGCGCCCGTTTCTTCTTTTGATTCCCTGGCGGCACAGCCCAGGAGCTCAAAATTGGCTTTTGTTCTCCAAATTATTGCCTTACTTTCAATATATACACAATTTCAAAAAGAGCGCTTCTTTTCAACCGTCAATATGGCGCTTCCATTTGCATTTACGCTCAGCCGCCAATATGACATTTTAATTTCGTGCAACTTTCCACTTCCCTCTTCAGCCGCTCCATATGCTCCGCTTCTGGCGGCAGGATGTCCGGCAACTCATAAGTCCTGCCAAGCCCCGCGTACTTATCCTGCCCAAGTCTGTGGTAAGGCAGCAGGTAGATTTCCTCCACCCCTGGCAGGGAGTCCGCAAACCGCGCAATGGCTTTCACTTCCTCTGGCGTATCATTGAAGGTGGGAATCACGGGCACCCGTATACTGAGATACGTCTGGCCGGATTCGGCAATCTTCCGGGCATTCTCAAGCATCAGCTCATTGCCCTTCCCGGTAAAGAGCTTGTGTTTGGCGCTGTCCATATGTTTGATATCACACAGGTAATGGTCAAGCCAGGGCAGGATCTCCGCAATTACCTCCCATTTGGCACAGGCCATGCTCTCCATGGCTGTATTAATTCCCACCGCCTTCGCCGCGTGAAGCAGATCTCTTGCAAATTCCGGCTGACAGAGGCTTTCTCCCCCGGACAGGGTCAGTCCTCCGCCGGAGCGGTTGTAATAGGGCCTGTCCTTCTCCACGGTCTCCATGACCTCCGCCACCGTCACGTCCCGGCCGATGGTTTTCGTCTTGCCCTGGACAACCATCTCCTGGATACGGTACTCCTGGGATTCCGGGTTGCAGCACCATTTGCACCGCAGCACGCAGCCCTTCAGGAAACAGATTGTGCGGATTCCCGTTCCGTCATGGATGGAATAACGCTGTATGTCGAAGATTCTTCCTTTTGTCTGTAAATAATCTGTTGTCATTTCGTTACCTCTGCCCGCTTCGGCGGGTTCCCTATTTGCCTTTTCCGGCAGCCTGTCCGGCCTGACATCGCAATTTTCACCCAATCTTTATTCTTGGAGTTGCCGGAAAGTAACTGCTGCATTTCTTTAACTTGTTGTAGAAAAAAACATTCACCTTACTGCAGACAATACATCTCCAAAAAACTTCAAACCCGAATCACTGTCTATAAATCAAACCGGAAAATACATTTCTCCGTTTCTCCCTTTTCGCGCATGTCGTTGTCCGGAGGCAGCTGCGCAGTCTCCAGGAGCCTGCCTCCTGCATATTCGCAGGTTTTTCTTGAAGCGACATTATCCGGATTGCATGTTATAATCACATATTCCAATCCATGCTTCCTCGCCAGTTCGAACAGCAGCAGACAGGCTTTCCCGGCATAATGGTTTCCCCTGTATTCCTCTTCCACACGGTATCCTATATTTCCGCCGAAGTACAACTTTTCATTATGGCCGATACGCAGATCGCAGCTCCCCATCCTGGCGCCTTCCTTATTTGCAATGAAAAAATGATACGCGGGAACCCAGTCCTTTTCCAAATCGCCGTCAACCGTCTTTTCCAATTCCAACCGTATTTCGTCATTCCTTAAAAAATCAGTATTGATAAACATCGATTCCCTCCCTGTCTTATCCATATAGAGAACGCAACTCCTCCAGGATGACTTCCTTTGTCTTTCCCAGGATTCCAAGCTGCTTCAAATCAACTTCCTCCAATGCCATTCTCTCTATGAATGCTCTAATATCATCCAAAACTGCATTCGGAACATACATAGCCGTCTTCCTGTTCCGATCAAGCAGCTCTGTCAATCGAAATACGTCATTTTTGTGTTTTCGTATATTCCTGCTGTCCACCTGCCCGCCGGCGGCTTTTCTGTCAGATAAACCCATCCACGCCTTAGCCTTAAAGGGAATCAGATACGGCGTATCCAAAACGGTAACACCATCCACCCGGACTCTTCCCTGTCTTAAAAATTCATAGTAATCATCATTTAGCAGAATAGCCGAAAGACTGGATACATCTCCCTCTATCGGAAGCGGAGAAAGCACCGCGTCTTCCGGGAGCATAATAATGTCCGGCTTTCTCGCAAACAGCTCAATCATCGCCGGGTATTCTCGTAAGGACGGATTCGCGAAGCGGTAGAACTGAGGCTCTCCCGTGCTTTTATTCCTGTGCTCATATCCTGCTTTATTGACATACTCCCAGAATCTTCTTCCGAATGTTACATCCAGCGCTTCCACGATCAGCACAAGATCGATATCCTTTGTCGCGCGGAAGTCAAGTCCCTCACCGGCCATCAGTAAATCGCAGGCTATTCCACCTATGATCGCATACTGTTCCTCATATCCCCGAAACCATTCTTTGAAACTCTCAATCCCTCTTACCATGAATATCCTTCCATACCCCCGCAAGCATTTCCTCTATAGCCTCTTCTATCCGCTCATCCCTTTCGTCGCGGAGCGCAAGAGCAAGGGAAAGCCTGTCCACGGCTCCGCCCTCCGCCAGCCTATTCGGATCATAGCGCCAAAGCTCCACCGCGCACTGGTCATCCGAATCATACAGTTTTTTCGAAGCAACACTATCCCACATCGCCACACTGTCCGTGGCAAAACTTTCCACTACAGGCGGATTCAGCATGGAATACTCGGCAAGGGCAGAATAACCGCTTATAGGCAGTTTTTGCTTTATTTTCACTTTTGGCACATAGATCTTCCGCTTTACCGGATTACACAAAAATTTTTTTGCATCCCTAAAAAGATTTTCCGGGGTCTTTTCAGAAAAAATAACCTTCTGCACACCTCTTTTTTCCGTTCGTATAAGCCCCATATCCTCCAGCTGTCTGGAGGCTCTGGAAATCGACGTAGGGGTGAGCGACAACTGACAGGATGCCTCGCTCGTCAAAAGCTCCCCACAGCCCTGATAAATATAGCTGAGAAGCAGCAGCTGGGCAGACGGAAGCATGACCTCTGTCCCCTGCCGCTCGCCGTCTCCCCGTTCCTGAAGATAAACTGCCAGAAAGGGAAGATATATCTGCCTGCCCTCTACGATAAACGGAATATGATCACGGAGAAGATACTCTTTCTCTCTGTATGTCAGCTGCGTCGGAACAATGACTACCGGCACTCCTTCCGTTCTCTGCACCCTGTCAACATGTTTTTTGACGGCGCTCGCCGCGTCCAGTTCCGTTTTGGGATAAAGGAAGACAGCCGCCTTCCCATCCAACGTAACCTTTTGAAACCGATACCGGGCATGGATATAATTCGGCATGGATTTCGGAGGATCATCTATATAAGCAACGCAGATACCCAAAACATAATGTAAATATTCCATTGTGCCCGCCTCTTTCTTTACTTATATTTGTATTATAACTTTGTTTTTGTTATAATTCAACATAAAAGATAAGAGCAGAAATGACAAATATCGACTGACAGCACCTCCGTCAGTCACCTGATCACATTCCGAAACGCAGGTACCTTGCCGGATAAAAAAATCAAATTTTTACAGCCTGCACAGCGCCTCCAGGGCAAGGGAAAACAATCTCTCCCTGGCGGAAACATTATTGTACCAGGCCCTGTCGTCATAGTCTTCCGCGCCGCCGATGAGGATATCCCCGCTGTAAAGGAGCTGTCCGAAGGTCTTGCCCCGGAAACTGGCAATGGCGGCCATAGTGGCGCATTCCATCTCCACCACCTTACAGCCCTCCTCCCTCCGGAAGGCAACCATCTCCTGAGTCTCCCGGTAGAAACCGTCCGTGGACCAGGTTGCGCACTCTATGTAGGGAATGCCGTGCCCCTCCAGAACCTTCCGGAAGCTCTCTATTGGGCCTGGCTGCAGCTCAATAAACCGGGCAGGGGGCAGGTATTTGTAGGAAGCCCCTTCGTCCCGCAAAGCCCGCACCGGGATAATCACGTCCCCCTCCGGAATGTCGTCCAGTACGCCGCAGCCTCCGCAGCAGACGATTACTTCCACCCCGCAGCCGTAGAGCATCTCCGTCATCATGGCGATGGATCCGGACGCCACTGCTGCCTGAACGACGCAAATTTCCGTCCCGTTTACAGTAAAACGGTATACCGGAAAATCCTTCATCTCGGAGGCATAGGCCCCTATCTTCTCTCCCCCATACCGCTCCACTGCCCTGGCAAGCACTTCCTCGAAGAATGTCATCAGGCAGAGTCGGGGAAACCGCCCGAATCCGCCCCCGCCCTGGCCGTCCCGATCCGGTTTGGCGGCATCTCTGTCCGGATTGATGACGGCGACTTTGTCCGTACTGTATTCCAAAATAGGAAATTCGTTTTTTTTCGATGGCATACCCCTGGTGCCAGTGTAAACGCTCGAAAAGATAACCTATCTCAAGCACTTCCTTGTCTTTCCACGGCTGCATGGTAAGCCCGCATTGGCCAATCATCTCATCCGTTTCTTTCAAAATGACCGCCCATAAGCCGCCCCCACCTCTGATAACGGGAATTTGTCTGTCAAGCCACTCCTGCACTTCGCTGTCATGAAAGGCCCCTTCATATGCGACCATTGTTTCTTCGTCCTGCAGTATCTTACACAATGATTTGAAATCCGCCTGGTTCATTTCCCGCAGGTATAGTCTTTCTGTTTCAAGTATCATATTTATATCCCCTGTGAGCGCTGCCTAACAACGCTTAAACAATACGGAAACATCATCCTTATTCAATCCGCATTTCCCATAGAATACTTCATTACTTTCTATCGCCATTAGTTGGACAACACTGATATTTTTCTCTGGCAACTTTCTCTGTCCTGCTGAAATCAATAACCATTCTGCATTCCGTTCATCTCATTCACAACGGACTCCGGCTTTACCGTCATCTCCACCCAGGCGGGAACAAAACCGCTTTTTACGGCGTTTCTTGCAGAACGGATGTTTGACCATGCCGAGCAGTAAAACGGCACTTTCCCTCTCTCCAGTATTTCCACGGCCAGTCTGCCGGTAAGCGCGGATGCAATTCCGTTTTTTCTGTATTCCGGCAGTACATCCACCCCTATCTGCCACATCCTCTCGCAATCTGCGGAGCAGCCTGCAAGCCCGATCAGTTTCCCATCCTCATAAGCGCCGACACCCAGTATATCCAACTGTTTTCTGTCCTTGCAAAGGGCATTGCCCCATTCCGGCAGATACAGATTTTCAAAATCCCGCTGTTCCAGAATCCGCGTCTCATAATCGCAGGAAAGCGGGCGAAGACGGTTGGTGTCGGGGAGAAAATATTCCGCCATAAAGCATATTTTATATCCGCTCCCGGCCAGTCGTTCACTCAGCCAGTGCATATTCGGCGTCTCAAAAAGGTGATAGAATTCATATTTGTTCACATATTCCGCCACCGTGTCCCTGACATCCTCAGCGGCCGCCGCAACCACATTGTTCCCATAAGAAACGAAATTTGCTATAATAGGCTCTTTCAGATATTTTCTTGCCTTTTTTCCCAAATGGAACGGAACGATAACATTCCCGCTTTTCAGAAAATCTTCCGTTTTGCAGCCGATATCTTCTGCGGACTGTTCCATCGCAATTTGTAATATCTCCCGGCTAATCATATAAATCACGCCCTCCTGCGGTTTTTCGCCGCTCAAACCTTTCTGTGTTTTCCGTCCTTCCCGTTTACAGCGCATCCTTCGGGCAGTTCTTCACACACTCAAAGCACAGGATGCATTCCGTGCCGTTCTTTCGTCTCCTGGAATTGTCCGTCACGTCCACTTCCATGGGACACACTTTTTTGCACTTGCCGCAGGATACACATTTACTCTTGTCACACTGAATCCGAAGCAGTGAAAAATAACTCATGGGTTTCAAAAATACTGTCACAGGGCATATGTATTTGCAGAATGCGCGGTTGTCCTGAAAGGCAAAAGCCAACAAGATTCCCACGACATAGTACAAAACATTTCCTATGATAAACGCCCAAAACATAATCTTCTCCATATTTCCCACATGGGCAAGAAACAGCGACGCCACAAATACAAGGGAGGCCGCAAAGGTGAGATACCTTATCCACCCAATCTTTTTCCCCGGCTTTTCAGGGACTTTGTAAGGGAGAAAATCAAGCACCATTGCCGTCCAGCAAGCATATCCGCACCACCCCCTGCCAAAGAGCAGCGGGCCGAAAATCTTTGCCACCGCATAATGGATTGTAGCGGCTTCAAACACGCCTGTGAAAAGATAATACCAGAAACCTTCAATCTGCATATTTTCGCCGCAGATGAGACCCAGGTAAATCAGCATGTAAAGCCCCACCAAAAGCTGCGCCACCCTGCGGGCATACCTGTATTTTCTGATGAAAAGGAATATTCCGAGAGAGACGGATATTCCGATATAGCTGAAATTAAACAAATAAAAGAGATTATCCTGTGTCAGCCATAATGTGACTGCCACGGTTTCAAATATTGCCAGCATACTAATCGGCAGAAAGTATTTTTTCATACTGTTCCCCATAAATTCAGGCATCTGCTTTCCCTGCTCTGAAACGGTTTGGTAAACCAGTGCAAATTCTATTATTCACGACAACAGGAGCCTCACAAAGTACGGATCTTATATGTTTAAGCAGACGGCTGTCCCTTCCTTCCCCGGACAATCATGGTTACGGAAACGGAAGTGTCCCACTGCTTTATGCCCTCTCTGTAGAGGCGGAGCCGTTCCTCATATTTCGAATGAATCACGGATATTATCTCGCCGGCCTGACCGGAGCGGACCGATTCTACAGCCTCCACATCATTTTGACGCATTGCTTCAATCATAAGCTCTGCCATCTCTGCCGGATACTTTGGCGCGTCCGGAGTGAGATCTATAACGGCATATCCGGTTGTAACGTCCGTAAAGCCGTTTTTCTCCATGGATGCTGGAATTTCGGCCTCGGACATGGGAAATCTGCACACGCTGAATTTCTCCAACTCATCTTCCGACTGTGGAAGGCTCTCCCAAAAGGCTTTTTCCTTTTCCGTTTTTTCCAGGCAGGGCGCGACACAGTGAAGACCTCTTCTCGCGGAAAGGCACAAAGCTATGCCTCCCGGTTTCAGCACCCGTCTTTGTTCGCCCCAGAAGGCGGCAGGCTCAACATGCTCCTGAACTGTATTGGAAATGGTGACATCAAAGGAATCATCCCCGAATGGGAGATGAACGGCATCGCCTTCCCTGAAATCGACACCCGCAATATTTTCTTTCGCAAACGATATGAAATTGCTGTCCCTGTCGATTGCGGTGATGTGCGCGTTGGGATACCATCTGTGCATGGATTCCGCCAACGCTCCCGGACCGCAGCCGATCTCCAGAATTTTCATCCCGGCGCTCCGGTCCAGGTCAAACGTTTTTTTATACTGCTCAAAGAACATATCGTCAAATCTTAACTTTCTGCTGAGATACAGCGTCATGATACCCTGCACATACTCCGACCAGACCGTATTCATATCTATCTCCACAATTCCTGTTTACCATATCCATATTGTTTTATCCAACTTCATTCATGTCAATTCATCCAATACCGCCCGGCAGCGCTGTCAAATCAATTCCAAAGCCCTTTTATACAGCGGATCCAGTTCGCAGCCGCAGCTCCCGCATTCCTCGTCCGCCTGCCTGACTGCGGATATCAAAGCGTCCTTATCAGCTTTTCCGTCCAGCCATTGCCGTGCGGGAACCGAAATCAAATCCCAACCCGACGCGGCAAACTTCTCCATAATAGCTTTTAACTCTTCCATATTCCGCTCCTTTCAAATCAGCAAGTATCATTTTTCTAAACAAACGGTAAAGGCGAACCGTTTCAGCCCTTCCCCAAATCAACCGGGATTTTTATTCTCCGGTGTAGTCCTTCAGTTCCTCCAAAAATTCCTGGTATTCCTCCTCAGACCAATAAAATGTCAACTCCTCTTCCGTAAAATCCTCCGGCCTGTAACGCATAAAACTGTCCCCGATATCATACCCGAACCTTCCCAGTACCGCTTCCGCAAATTCCCGGAAAAACATCCCGATACCCGTTATGACATTCCCGTCTTCCACGACAGCCCTGTGGACGAAATTCTGCTTTTCCACAAACCCGAAAACGTCCGCCATCTGCATGAAATAACCCGAAGTAAATTTCCTGCCGTCAAGGATTCCCGCCTTCGACAGCAGAATCGGGGAGGAGGAAATCGCCGCAAAGACAACCTTCGAATTCATGCCGCCCCTGAGAAAGTCAATCAGTCTGTCATCGAAGAGCGCAGGCAGCGGATTGATTGTCCCGGGCAGAATCACGCAGTCGTAATCCGTTATCTCTGCCTCTGCCGTTGTTTTGGTAGGGAGGATACGAAACCCTTCCTCGCTTTTATATTCCCTGTCCTCACCTGCAATGTAATCAATCTTCTCCCCGAACCATATGGTGAGCGCAGAAGTAAGACAGGTTATCTCCTGCAAAGAAAAATCCGGATATAGCAAAACCGCAAACTTCCTCATTGTTTTTCCTCCATAAAATTCATGCTGCTACACATTCACCGGTTCTTATAGTTTTCTGATTTTCTGTTGCCAGGATGCTGCCGCAGAAAATGCTACAAAAGATATTGATAAGCCTGGTAATAAGCATTAATCTGTTCCCCGGTGCAGGCAAGATTATGTTCTCCACGGTAATCTTCCAACACTTCTTTACTAATCAATAACTCCGACAACACATGAGCGTTTTTGGGATCTTCCATTGTAAAATTTGTATACCGAATCGCTCTGTCAAAAAACATATTTCTCTTATCCGGATCCGAAGAAAATTTCAGTGCCCGCTTTACTTCATTTCCAATGTTTATCATCTGCTGTACAAGAGATAATTCAAACCACTTTTCATTCAAAACTGAATCCATTTACAAATTACCTCCGTTGCTCTTGCCATGATATCCGAATCTAATATCCCCATTCCGCCACGCGGAAAACCATGAAGCTGATTATTATGGATATTGATAAAGGAATCCTATTCCAATATCTCATCCATTGACTGGTTCTCAAGCCACAGATTAAATCCCCACATATCTATTTCCCTTGATCCCCGCTATTCCTTCAGATAATCAGCCAGATCATAATGCATATCCGCATCCAGAGCAACCAGTTCCTGATTTAAATCCACAACTCCCTTCACAAATCCGTTTGCAAAAAAGTTTATTCCATTCAGTTCTTTCACTGTATATCGTTTCTCTAAAATAATCATATCGCCATCCCCCTGTACCTGTCTAAACATTATTTCAAGGCCCCGTCACGCCAGCTCTTCCATCACAAAATCTTTATACTCCATTCCCGACTGCACCCCTTTCAAATCAATCGCAACCGAGTCCCAGACATTCACTCTGTCATCCGCTGTAAAATGAAACCCCTCCTGCAGAAGCCAGGTATCGTTCACAACATCCTCAACAAAATCCGCTTCCCCCTGGTATTCCAGAAACATTTTCACTTCAAACAGACTGTCCGTCTCCGTTATAAAATCATCAAACAGCTCATCGGGAACGGCAATCCCTTCTCCGCAGATGAGTCCGTCATACCCATGCTGCGCAAAATCATACAGCAGATAATCCGCCCCGCAGTCCCCGCAGACTGCCCTTACCGCCTGGGCATATTTGTTCTCATATTTGTGAATTGCCATTTTGTATTTGCCACAAAATTCACCGAAACACCGTATTTTAAATGCCCTGCATCCGCACTGGCAAATAATTTCCCCGTCACATCCTTCCTGATCTGTAGGATGGTATATTTTTTCAAGGTGCCTCGGTTTCATTATCATATCCATTCCACTTCTGAACTTCTACAGCTTCACCCTTTTGGTTTTCCATAATCCTCTTCCGGTAAGCCTCACTATTCTGTGAGACATAGATAATAAAAAGTCTTCCCGCCCTTTTCCCTGTGATGATTCCAGTCCTCTTCCACGGAATCCTTGACATTTTTAGCATCTGTGAAACTGTTTCCTCTTTTCTTACAATGCTCTGCTAAAAGTGAATCACTAATGTCAAGATACACTACCACTTCACAATCGACAATGATTGTAGTGAATAACGGATGACCAGGCTGTACGGAAATTCTCTCATAGACCAGATTGTCTATAAAATCGCCGATTTCCTTCGTCCATGGCTTCCGGCTGATGAACTCTGCTTCCTCTCCGGTTAACTGCGGCCACAGTTCATCATCTAAATCCACGCAGCCGGGTATCTGTTTCAACAAAGTAGTCTTCCCGCAGCATGTCGTCCCCAAAACGCAGATGCGTTCCTGTTTATGTATTTCAAAAATTGCATTCAATGCATTTATGGTTTCCTGTAAAGAAGTCTGTATTGCCATATTGCTTTCACCGCTTTTCCAGAATGTGCCTTTCAGCTTTATCCTTGCTTAATTCCGCAAGTAAGCCATGCAGCACACTTTTTAATGACTTCCACTATTTCATCCGATGACATTTCACTATGCCACAATAAATTTCTACGTTAAACTGTTCGCTGATTACCGTTTTGCCATGTCTTCCAATCCCCTTCACGCCAACTCTTCATTCACAAAGTCTTTGCAATACTTTCCCGCCTGCACCCCTGGACGACATTCCATTCCCTGCAAATTCCTCTTCCCGTCCGCCGCAAAACAGGCAGGAAAGCCCGCGGCGGCTTTGTGAAACCACTGGGTGCGTTGTGGAGAGGAGACTTTCGGCGATGCGCGTCCAATGGCGCGCATTGCCGATGCCAAGGCTTCTCGGAACGCCCTTAGCGCCGGCGAACAAAGCCGCCGCGGGCTTTCCTGCCGTCCCCGGCACCCAGGTATTGCAGCCACATCCCTAGAACCCCTGCTCCGTCCTCCGGATAATATCATCCTGCAGCGACTTGGACAACGTGGTAAACAGCGCGCTGTACCCCGCCACCCGCACCACCAGGTGGGCGTACTTCTCCGGATGGGCCTGGGCGTCCAGAAGCGTCTGCCTGTCCACCACATTGAACTGCATATGGCTGCCCTTCTGGTCAAAATAGGAGCGGATCAGCGCCACGAAATTCTCCAGTCCCTTCTCCCCGCTCAGCGCCGTGGGATGGAATTTCTGGTTAAACAAAGTACCGTTGGACGCAATACCGTGGTCCAGCTTGGACACGGAGTTCGCCGCCGCGGTGGGCCCCAGTACGTCCTTGCCCGCAGAGGGCGAAACCCCGTCCGCCACAGGAGTGTGGGCCAGTCTGCCGTCCGGAGTGGCCCCGGTCTGGGCCCCCAGTGGCACATTGGCGGACACGGGATACAGCCCCGCCTGGAACTGGCCTCCCCTGGGATTGCGGTACTTCAACAAAGGCTTTGTATAGGTATACGCCACATCCCGTGCAAACATATCCACTTCTTCGTTATCGTTTCCGAACTTGGGCACCGCGTCAATCATGGCACGCAGTTCCTCATATCGCTTCTTCTCCTCCGCAGGAGCCTCCGTCTCCATCACAGCCCTAATCATGCCTGCCACCTGGACCTCGTCCACGGACATGCCGTTTTTATTCATTTCCCGAAGGATTTCCGCGACGATTTCCCCTGCGCTGACAGCGTCGAAGCCCTGCCCGTAATTCATGGCCAGTGCCCGCTTATATTCCGCCATGGTCACCTTTTTTTCGTCATATACCAGTTTTTTAACGGCATACAGGGAATCCGCCATATTGGCGATGCCGAAGCCCTGGGGACCGGTAAAATTATAGACCGCCCCGCCCTCCTGGACGGTCTTTCCCCGCTTAATGCAGTCGTCCACCATACAGGACAAAAACGGCAGGGGACATCTGGTGGCATGGGCCACGTCGATGGCATTGTCCGCGTTCACCAGAAGGGATATATTGTACTCCATCTGCTTTTTGTAAGCATCATAAAATTCCTCAAAGGTGGCCATGTTTTCCACCGGCCCGGTCTCTATGCTGATTTTCTCCCCTTTGTCCCATCCGTTGGAGAACACCAGTTCCAGAGGACGGCACATGTTGTAGAAAGCCGCGTCGTGCCACCCTTCCGTCTTGCCCGCCTTCTGGGGCTCCACACAGCCGATGATATTGTACTCCCTGGCATCCTCCAGGGTCAGCCCCCGGCTCATCAGGGAAGGAATGATTACTTCGTCATTGTAATAAGCCGGAAGCCCTATCCCCGTGCGGGTCAGGTCAGCCGCCTTCATCAATAAATCATGAGGCGACTTATTCCACACCCGGATGGACAGGGAGGGCTGAGGCAGGAACACATGCTTGGAAGCCGTGATGCACATAAAGGAAAGGTCATTGGTCACATCCGCGCCCTCTTTGTCCTGGCCCCCCACAATCAGGTTCTGGAACAGGCTGTAGCCTGCGAAACCTTCCGCACTGGCGGCGTCCCGGCATTTGTTCAGGTCATTTAACTTCACCCAGATACAGTCGATAAGCTCCTGGGCAAACTCTCTGGAAAGCTTTCCCGCCTCCAGATCCTTCTTATAATATGGATACATATACTGGTCAAAACGCCCCGGGGAGATGGAGTGCCCGCTGGACTCCAGCTGAATCAGCTGCTGTACAAACCAGAAGCTCTGGCAGGCCTCATAAAAGGTGGACGCCCCATACTCCGGCACCCGTGCGCAGTTGGCCGCAATCCGGGCAAGCTCCCGCTTCCTGTCAGAATCCCCGCAGGCAGCTGCCTCCTTCTCCGCCAGGAGTGCATACCTGCGGGCATACCGGATGACCGCTTCGCAGCTGATGATGGCAGCCTTCAAAAACTGGCTCTTGGTACAGTAATCCCCGTCTCCCGGATTACACCTGTCCAGTTCCCCCTGCATCTCCTGAATCAGCCCCCTGTAGCCTATAGCCAGAACCTTTTCATACTGCACCGTCACATGCCCCACGCCGTTGTAGAAATAATTGCCCGGGGTGAAAATATTGTGCTCCATGGCCTTCTTCGTCTCCTCGGTCATGAGGGCGGTGGCAAGCTCGCTTGTGGTCTTCCCCTCCCAGTAGGCATCCGCGGCAAGCAGCTCCTTCTTGGTCTGCTCCGCTATGTAGAAGGGATCCGCCTTCCTGGTGGCCACGGTCTCAAATTCGGCCTCAAGCCATTTATAGGAAAATTCCGGATAGGTCTGGCAGCCCCTGGGCGCAATAGTACTGCTTCCTACTACAAGTTCATCTTCTCTAATGATGATTGGGATGTTGTCCAAAATATGCTCAAAGGCCAGGGCCCGCCGCATGACAATGGGCTTGTCCTCCGTCGCCTTGTAAGATTCCGTAATCAGCCTCGCCCTGGCGGACTCGATCTCCGGCATTTTCGCGTAGAGATGGGCCACCAGTCTGGGGATTCGCTCTGTTTTGGGGATTTCTTCTGTGTAATATTTTGCCATTGCTGCTCCTTTCCGTATGAACCGTTTTGAATTGTTCCTGCTGTCATCTGCCGCTTCCTTCTAAACGCTTCATGTGCTTTCATTTTCGTTTTGTGTTTACAAATTTCATATGCTTTTATTTACGCTTTTTGTTTATAAATTTTTTGTTCTTTCACTTTAGCTTTTAGCAGGCTTTATGCACTTTTATTTTCAAGTCTTTTGATTTATGTTCTTCTGCCGTACATTCTTATATACACTTTTTCCGAAGACATGGTTTCATCACATACCGTTCCGGCAAACCGGGATTTCAAAAACACAGCCTGATTTGAAACTCAAAATTTTTACTGCACTGAAAAGTTCTCCCAATCTGTCTTACAAAATAATCCTCATCTTCCGGAAATACCGCCCTTGTCAGAAACCTCAGCAAATCCAACTGCTCTCCGGATTCTTTCAAAACTACCTCAACTGTGCTCCACCCGTCTGTTACAGGTGCGCAGATATCATCGAGCATGTCAGAAAACAATTCATATCCATTGATATGCTGATTTCCTGCCAACTGTCCGGCTCTGGAGGAACACAGCATCTTTTCCAACATGGCATATTGTCTGCCGTTCAAAGTGATTTGACAAACTTTCATTCGGAGTTCCTCCTGTATAAATTCCAGTCCTTTTTCCATCCATATTTCCAAAATGATTTCTATTGTCCAGTATATGCCTATCTCAACCGAATGTCAATAAATCTTACACTATTTTGTTTCATATTTCTGTGGATTTCGGTTGATTGTTGTTGATTTTATAAACTTGTATCCCTAAACTAGAATCCTCTTAACAAAAAAGCCATATAGAGCGGCAGCGTAAGAATCTGCTCCGTCCTTCCCACATTGTAGTCCCCCAATTTAATCGCACTGTACACATGATATTTCTCCGGATGCCGCAGAATCGTCTTTGTGCTTTTTGTATTCCCGGTAACCGCTTTTACTTCAACCAGCGTACATTCTCCTTTGTAACGGATCACAAAGTTCACTTCCAAACCGCTGTCCTTGTGGAAATAATATAATTTACGTCCCATCTTGGCAAAAATATCTGCAATCAGATTTTCAAAGATTGCTCCGTCAAACTCTGCTCGATTTTCCTCTTCAACATAGCAGTCCGATCTCCTTATCCTGAAATCGCTTTTATTATATCTGGCAATATCAACTTTTTAAAGGGACTTTTTTTGATATTTTTTACCTTTTAAAGGGACTTTCACGTCTAAGATACAACTTTTCCAAAAAATAGGCAGATACGTGTAGATCCGCGCACAAAAAAACCCTGGAAATACAACATTCCCAGGGTTTCCAAACTTTTCGATTGTAAAAAAGTCCCGCCGATTAACGCTTGCTGAACTGAGGTGCACGTCTTGCAGCCTTCAATCCGTACTTCTTCCTCTCCTTCATACGAGGGTCTCTGGTGAGGAAGCCTTCCTTCTTCAATACAGGCCTGTAATCAGCATCCACTTCAAGAAGAGCTCTTGCAATACCATGTCTGATGGCGCCCGCCTGACCGGTAAAACCGCCCCCGCGTACATTTACCTGCACATCAAACTTCTCCGTTGTTCCGGTAGCTGCAAAAGGCTGACGTACGATTACTTTCAAAGTCTCCAGTCCAAAATACTCGTCCATGCTTCTCTTATTAATGATGACATCCCCCTTGCCGGGTGTCAGATATACTCTTGCCACGGATTTCTTTCTTCTTCCGGTACCATAAAACTTTTCTGTCTTAGCCATGATTTCTCTTTATCCTCCTATCCCTTAGAATGTCAGTGTCTCCGGCTTCTGAGCCGCATGATTATGCTCAGGTCCCGCATATACAAAAAGCTTCCTGTACATCTGTCTTCCTAAAGGTCCCTTGGGAAGCATGCCCTTGACTGCCAGCTCGATCACCTGCTCAGGCTTCTTGGCCATCTTCTCCTTCAGAGTCACTTCCTTCAGGCCGCCCACATAACCGGAATGATGATAATATACCTTCTGGTCCAGTTTCTTGCCTGTCACTTTCACCTTCTCTGCATTAACAACGATCACATAATCGCCTGTGTCCATATGAGGCGTAAAAATGGGCTTGTTTTTTCCCCTTAAAACCTTCGCAACCTCCGAGGCAAGGCGGCCCAAAGTCATGCCTTCAGCGTCTACTACATACCATTTTCTATCGATTGTAGCTGGACTAGCCATAAATGTATTCATTATGTTCCCTCCGTATTGCAATTTTCTTGAGTCAGTTTCAGCAGACTCATCCTTGCTGCGTTCCCACCATGCTCCGCAGATGTCCGGCTACGTCCCATGATATATCCGCAACGCTTGTCTCTTCTATTTCAAATGCCTCACCGGGGCTTTGGCCTAGCATTTCGAAACGTTGTCACACTTGCTTATTTTACTATAGTCACTCTTCCATGTCAATCGTTTTTTCCAAAAAATTCGTATTTTATCAATGTCAGGCCGTGTGCAGGCGCAGTGGGTCCTGCCGCGCCTCTGTCCAAAGCTGCCAAAATCTCCGCCATGGACTCGGGCTCCCGTTTCCCCTGTCCTACTTCCACCAATGTCCCGGCAAGAATGCGCACCATATTATAGAGAAATCCGTTACCGCACACCCTGATTACCAGATCGGAGTCCTGTTCTTCCACCCACACCGAATAGAGCATCCGCACCGTGCTCTCCACTTGGGCTCCCGTCTGACAAAAGCTTCTGAAATCATGTTCCCCTTCCAGATAGGCCGCCGCTTCCCGCATTCTTCCCACATCCAGCGGCGTATATACAAAATAGGAGTACAATCTTTTGACAGGCATGGGAAAAATCCCCCTGTAAATCCGATATTCATAAGTTTTGCGGCTGGCGCAATGTCTGGGATGCCAGTCTGAAGGCACCTCCTCCGACTTCTGGATACGGATGTCTTCCGGCAGCCGCTGATTCAGCGCATAGGAAATCTTCCCCGCCGGCATACGGTTTACCGTGTCAAATACTGCTATATTTCCCAATGCATGTACTCCCGCATCCGTTCGGCTGGCTCCTATGACCCGTATCTCTTCCCCCAGCAGCTCCGTAAGGCATCTGTTCAGCTCCGCTTCAATGGTAATACCGTTTTCCTGCAGCTGCCAGCCATGATAATTTGTTCCGTCATATGCAACGATGATTCGGATACGCTTCTTCTCCATCGATCCTCCTGATTCCTCTCCGTCCGTTTTCCCGTCCTGTTTCTTTATCCTGTATCTTTTCCGTTTTCCTCCCGGGCTTTTCCCATGCCGGTCCCGCCTTCCCGTCAGGCTCCCTCTAAGTCTACCCGGCTCTCCTGTCAGGCTCTTCCCATGCCTGTCCCACTTTCCTGTTTGGCTCTTCCCAAGTCTATCCGACTTTCTGTCAAGCACTTCCCATATCTGTCCCGTCTTCCTCCCGGGCTCTTCCCATGCAGGTCCCGGGACTTTCGGAAATCAAATCCTCATAAACCTCCCAACCTCAGCCGTCTCCCTGTCATACCAGTCTTCCCACAGCGATACTTCCGATAAGATACACACAGATGCACAGATACCCCAGCCGATCCCGTCTCTGATATACCAGCGGTTTCATCTTTGTCCTGCCCTCTCCTCCCCGGTAGCATCTGGCTTCCATAGCCATGGCCAGATCGTTCGCCCGGCGGAATGCCGAGATGAACAGCGGCACCAGCAGCGGCACCAGCGCCCTGGCTCTGTTTATCAAATTCCCGTTTTCAAAATCCGCCCCTCTGGCCATCTGGGCTTTCATGATCCTGTCCGTTTCTTCCAGCAGAATCGGGATAAAGCGCAGTGCAATGGACATGATCATCGCCACTTCGTGCACCGGCACACGAAATACCTTCAGCGGTTTCATCATCTTCTCCAGTCCGTCCGTCAGGTTGTTGGGCGTAGTGGTCAATGTCATCAGAGAAGACCCCACAATCAGCAGCGTCAGGCGAATGGCCATTGTCACTGCCGTACGAAGTCCCTCCACAGTGATGGTCAGCTTCCAGAAAGAAACCAACTCCGTCCCCGGTATCAGGAACAAATTGAATACCACCGTGATCAGCAGCAGGAAAAGAATCGACTTCATCCCTTTCACCATAAATCGAAACGGCACATGGGAGAGCCGAATCACCGCGGCCAGAAAAAGCATTGCGATTCCGTATCCCAGAAAATTCCGAAAGAAAAACAGGGAAACAATATAGAGCACTGTCCCCCCCAGCTTTACTCTGGGATCCAGTCTGTGTATCAGCGATTCCGTCTGATAGTATTGTCCTAATGTAATATCTCTCAACATATGCTTCTTATGCCTCCGTATCTGCCCGGTCTCCGCTCTCTTTTGCAATGCAGCCTCGGCTTTTCCCCTCCTGAAACGATCCTGCCTCCGGGAATTCTTTCACGTCCTCCCCGATACGGCTCTCTCCACGGTCCGGGCCGCCTCCTCTACAGTGGTAGCATTAACATCCACATCAAATCCCCTGTCTTTCAGCGCATGGAGTACATACGTGACCTGCGGCGCGGCTAATCCTACCTCTTCCAACTCTTTATAATGAGAAAATACTTCCCTCGGTATATCATCGAACAGAATCTTTCCCTTATTCATGACTATGATTCTGTCTACATATTCCGCCACATCTTCCATGCTGTGTGACACAAGCAATATGGTCAGACCTGTCTCCTGCTGCAATTGCTTGATCTGATGCAATATTTCAATTCTTCCCATGGGATCCAGCCCGGCCGTCGGTTCATCCAGGATCAACACCTGGGGATCCATGGCCAGCACGCCGGCGATGGCCGCCCTGCGTTTCTGCCCTCCGGAGAGTTCAAACGGCGACTGATAATACAGCTCCATAGGCATGCCCACCCTGCGCAGAGCCTCAAAAGCCTTCAGCTCCGCCTCCTGCCTAGTCAGGCCCTGATTTTGGGGTCCGAAGCACACGTCGCTGAGTACGTCGATCTCGAAAAGCTGATGCTCCGGATACTGGAAAACCAACCCCACTTTGCCGCGCAGATCTTTCATACAAAAATCCCTGTCGTAGATATCTTCTCCGTTAAAATAGAGATGTCCCGCACTGGCCCGCATCAAGCCGTTCATATGCTGCACCAGCGTAGATTTGCCGGAACCGGTATGCCCTATGATTCCCACAAACTGTCCGTCCGGAATCTGAAGGCAGATATCGTCCAATGCCTTGACTTCCAGCGGTGTTCCCTCTCCGTACACATAGCTTATATGATCCAAAATAATCGACATCTCTTACCTCTTCCCGGCAGGTGAAAATGCGCTCAGCGCGTCTGCCAGTTCCTCTGTGGTCAGAATTGCGTCCGGCAATTCGATCCCCCGTTTTTTAAGCTCGTAGGCCAGCAGCGTCACCTGCGGAACATCCAGACGCAGACTTTTCAACTTTTCCACCTGCGAAAAAATCTCCCGCGGGGTTCCTTCCATGGCCACCTTTCCGCTGTCCATGACAAATACCCTGTCCGCATGGATGATTTCTTCCATATAGTGGGTAATGAGTATCACCGTGATCCCTTCCACCTCATTCAGCCCTCTAACCGCCCGGATTACCTCCCTTCGGCCTTTGGGATCCAGCATGGCCGTGGGCTCGTCCAGCACGATGCACTTGGGATGCATGGCCAGTACCCCTGCGATGGATACTCTCTGTTTCTGCCCGCCGGAAAGCTTGTTCGGTGAATGTTTGCGGTATTCATACATCCCCACTGCCTTCAGACTCTCTTCCACACGCTCCCATATCTCCCTGGTGGGAATCCCCATATTCTCAGGGCCGAAGCCCACATCCTCTTCCACCACCTGGCCGATAATCTGATTGTCCGGATTCTGAAATACCATGCCTGCCGTCTGCCGGATATTCCATATCTGCGCTTCCTCGGCAGTATCCATTCCGTCCACCCATACAGTCCCTTCCGTGGGATACAAAATGGCGTTGATATGCTTGGCCAGCGTGGATTTTCCAGAACCATTGTGTCCCAGTATCGCAATGAATTCTCCCTGTACAATATCCAGATTTACCTGATCCACAGCTGTGGTTATCCCTTCTACATTTCCCTCTTCGTCGCGCCTGATATATTCGAAAGTTAAGTTCTCCGTCCTGACGATTCCCATCTGCTTCACCACTCCGTTTTTCCTGCTGACTCACATTATATTCGATTCCCGCCGCAATTACAACTGTTTTAAAAAGAAACAATAATTTACAAAATAACTTCCTTATGTTATCCTTAATTTTGTAAGGAATTGTTTCACATTTCCTAAGGAATTGTCTTCTTGAAAGGAGCCCGCAATGGATCGAAATAAAATCGTAAAAATGGTAGTCATCCTGGCGGCCATCGTCGTCATAGCCACCAGCCTCTCCAGAGTCATACGGAAGGATTCCATGAGCATCCGCGAATACGCCAGCCTGCAGGGCGATTCCCAAACATCTGATCCGGCAAAATACACGCCCGCTGCCTCTGGCGTCCCGGAAGGAACCGCCTCCCCGGACCGGAGTGCCCAGCCCTCCCCCAAGCCTGCAGCATCGCCGTCCACTCCCGCGCCCGCGGATGATGCATCCTCTCCTGGGGCTTCCGTTCCTGAGGACAAGTCACCTTCTTCCAAGCCTTCCGCCCCTGAAGATGAGACGCCCTCTCCCGGGCCTTCCGCTCCTCCCACGGCCACACCCGCCCCCGCCCAGCTGACCGGCGCCTCCCTGAATGGTACCTCCCAGCTGCAGCAGCGCGTATTACTGGAGGAGGGATTTTATTATGAACCTCTCTCCGATAATCTCCGCCGCTATATAACCGGTGTCTCCTATCCCGCCTCCGTCGCGGAGGGCGATCTGGAAGAACCGGAGATTTCTTTGGAAGATCTTCGGTATCTGCATATCCTGCACTATAATTTTGAAGGTCTTCCCACAGAAGGAGAACTTATCTGCAACGTATATATCGCCCAGGATCTGGCAGAAATTTTTTATGAACTCTATTGCAGTGAATATCAGCTGGAAAAGGTATTGCTGATCGACGAATATGACGGGGACGATAATGCCTCCATGGAAGACAATAATACCTCCTGCTTCAATTATCGTCCGGTGGAAGGGAGTACCAGGCTGTCAAAACACGCCCTGGGACTGGCCGTGGATATCAATCCGCTCTATAATCCTTATATCACCTATGAGGAAGACGGCTCGGAGAAGGCTGCGCCTGCCTCGGCAGCTGCCTACGCAGACCGCTCTCTTTCCTTTCCCTATAAAATTGATGAAGAGGATCTGTGTTACAAGCTCTTTACCCAACATGGCTTTACCTGGGGCGGTCACTGGAACAATGTAAAGGATTATCAGCATTTCCAGAAAATCCGTTAAGGAGCAGTCCTGCAGCTGTCCCTATATTTTGATTTCCGTCCATTTTCCTTTTCGGAACCGTATGCTTGCGAAAAGAAAACGGGACAGCTGATCCGCCACAACTCCCATCCAAATTCCGATAATTCCCATATTCAGCACATAACCGAAGAAATAAGATCCTATGGTCCGCATGATGGTGACGCTGACCGTAGAAGCCACGGCCGTATAGAAGGTATCCCCGGCCCCTCTCAGACAGCCCATATAAATCACCTGTGCAATCTGCAACATCACTACGAAGATGATCACATGCATGATGTCTACACCGATAGCGATAATCTCCTCTTCCTGAAAGAAAAGTCCCATCAGCGTTCCTGCCCCCAGGAAATAGATGACAGCCAATATCATTGAAATAACGCCGCCGATCATACGGCAGGTCCGTCCGTATTCCTTCGCCTTCTCCGTTTTCTTTGCCCCCAGACTATATCCGATCAGCGCTACAGCCGTAGCCTGGAGTCCGTCTCCGAAGGAAAAAGACAGGCCCATGATATTCATGCCCACCTGATGAGCCGCCATGGCGGAAGTTCCCTGATCCGCAGCCATAATGGCTGTCAGCATGAAGCCGATCCGCATCAGCAGCTGCTCGGCAAACACACTGTATCCCACCTTGATAATGTTCTTCAGCGCCTCAAAAGCCGGTTTTATTTTCTCATTTAATATGTAGGGTATACTGATAAAAGAATCCTTCTTCCAAACGGACAGGACACTCATAATACTGGACACTACCGTTCCCAGTACCGTAGCCAGCGCAGCCCCGCGGATCCCCAATGCCGGGAATCCGAAATGTCCCTGAATCAACAGGTAATTAAAAACGATATTCACCGTATTGGACACCAGGTTCGTCCGCATGGTAATCCGGGTATTTCCTGCACCCCGCTGAGCAGAATTCACACCCATCTGAATACAGTTGAAAATCATTCCGCCCATAATAATCTTGAAATACAGCACGGCGTTGTCATGCGTCATCTCCTCCGACCCGCAGAGCCGGATAATCGGATCCGCAAACAGCACCAACAGGACACTGAGAACGACTGCCGTCACCGTGATAAAGGCAAGAAATGTAGAAAAAATACGGTTGGCCTCCTCCCGTTTCCCCTCCCCGTTTCTCCTGGCCACCAATGCCGATATGGATACATTTGCTGCGATAAACAGGGATAGCCCCATAAATTTGGGTTGTGTAGTCAGTCCTACTGCAGCCACCGCATCATATCCCAGTGAACTGACCATCAGAGAGTCGATCAAACCTGCAAATGCTGCAAAAAAAGACTCCAGCATCGCCGGCCATGCCATATCCAAAGTCTTCTTAATGTCATCTCCATTATACCGAAATATCTTCATTCTGCCTCCTGTTCCGGGTACCTCCTCTGTGGAAGACTTTTCTGTACCGAAAAAGAGAACCAATGCTTTCACATTGGCTCCCGTTTTACAACGCCCTGCAATATTTATACTAATTCCAAAACGACTTCCATTGCCGCATCACCCTTGCGGGGACCGATCTTAACAATTCTGGTATATCCGCCCTTACGGTCGGCATACTTGGTTCCATACTCATCGAAAAGCTTCGCAACCAGATCTACTTCCTTGGTATTGCGCTTCCTTCCGGCAGCTTCAGAAGGCACATCCACAACCGGATACAGCACACTGCAAATCTTACGTCTCACATGAAGCCTGGAGGGAAGATCCTTTTTGATTTCCTTCTCCACAGTTTCATATTTGGTAACCTTCTTGCCGTCTACCACTTCCTTGACGCGCTTGCCGTCCTTGTCCTTTACCGGAGCCTTGACCGTAACGGTCACAGTCTCAAAGTTATCCTTTTCCTTCACCGCCATCGCGATCAGACCTTCTGCAATCTTTTTCACTTCCTTGGCTCTTGCTTCGGTGGTGATGATTTTTCCATGATGCAGCAGCGCTGTCACCTGACTTCTTAATAAAGCTTTTCTCTGTGAAGATGTTCTTCCAAGTTTTCTGTATTTAGCCATGATTTCTTTTCCTTTCTCCTTTCATGGGACATCCGGCCACGCTCTTTGGACTTACTTACCGAATGCAGGCTGCTCCTCTTCGGAGCTGCTCTATCAGAGATGATGCGCCGGCGTACTCTTTGGATTTACCGCCCACGTTTCAAACTAATTCTGTTTAACTCATTCTTCGCTGGGATTCAGCTGCAGCCCCAGCTCTTTCAGCTTCGCCAGCACCTCTTCCAGCGACTTCCTGCCCAGATTACGGACTTTCATCATATCTTCCGAGGTTCTGTTACACAATTCTTCCACCGTATTGATACCGGCTCTCTTCAGACAATTGAAGGAACGCACGGAAAGCTCCAGTTCGTCGATGCTCATCTCCAGAACCTTCTCTCTCTCATCGTCTTCCTTCTCCACCATGACCTCTGCGGTCTTGGCATTTTCAGACAAATCAATAAACAGACTTAAATGCTCACTTAATACTTTCGCGGCAAGACTGACAGCCTCATCCGGCACCAATGTTCCGTTGGTAAACACATCCAGCGTCAGCTTGTCATAGTCAGTAATCTGACCCACGCGGGTATTCTCCACAGTAACATTTACCCTTTCCACCGGCGTATAGATGGAATCGATTGCAATCACACCGATGGGTAAATCCTCGTGTTTGTTCTTCTCGGCACTTACATAACCGCGTCCTCTGGTGATGGTAAGCTCGATATACAGCTTTGCATCCTTGCCGCTCAGTGTGGCAATCACCAGTTCCGGGTTCAAGATCTCGATATCTTGATCTGCCTGAATATCAGAAGCATGTACGATGCCTTCCCCTTCATACTCTACATATGCGGTCTTCGCTTCATTCGTCTCACTGTTGTTCTTGATGGCGAGATTCTTCAGATTCATAATAATCTCGGTCACATCTTCCTTTACACCGGGAATCGCGCTGAATTCATGCAATACTCCCTCTACCTTGATCTGGCTCACCGCCGCTCCGGGCAATGAGGAAAGCATGATTCTTCTCAGGGAATTGCCAAGTGTGATTCCGTACCCTCTTTCCAAAGGTTCGACGACGAATCTGCCGTACTTCTTGTCTTCTGAAATTTCAGCAACCTCAATATTAGGTCTTTCAAATTCAAACACTCGAATACCCTCCTATTCATGTTATTCATGACAACGAAAACCCTCTGACGGCACTCTTCGTTGTATTAAGACACAAGCGCTCCAAAGCCATATACCCTTACGAAAAAGGTATATGGCCTCAGAGGCCAGCAGGGCTTACTTAGAGTACAACTCGACAATAAGCATTTCATTTACAGGAACATCAATCATCTCTCTTGTGGGAAGATTCTTTATACTTCCCTTCAACCCTTCGATGTCTACATCCATCCACTCAGGTACCAGTCTGCCGCCAGTTACTTCTACAATATCCTTGTACCTCTGCAGTGACTTTGCCTTTTCGGAGATTTCAATCACATCGCCTGCCTTAATCAAATAAGAAGGAATATTCACTACTTTGCCGTTTACCAGCACATGCTTGTGACCGACAACCTGTCTTGCCTCTCTTCTGGTTCTGGCGAATCCCATCCTGAATATAACGCTGTCAAGTCTGCTCTCCAGCATAACCATCAGGTTCTCACCGGTCATTCCCTTCATTCTGTCAGCCTTCTTATAATAATTGCGGAAAGGCTTCTCCAGAACTCCGTAAATAAATTTTGCCTTCTGCTTCTCACGAAGCTGCAGGCCATACTCACTTACCTTCTTGCCTGCCCTTGTATTCTGTCTCTTGGAGCTCTTATCATATCCCAAATAGGAAGGCTCCAGGCCCAGGGCCCTGCATCTCTTTAATACGGGTACGCGATTTACTGCCATTGCTTATCTTCCTCTTCTTTCCTGTCTGTTTACAATGCCGCCGCGGCACCTTCTTCCAGCATATTTTCCAAATACAATCATAACTTGCTGTAATAGCGCGAAACTTAGAATTTCTTAGGCGGCGTCCTAAAGAGGTGTGCATACACCCTCTCCGCGCCTTAGAAATTCTTTTCACCGCTCAGCTTCTGAGTATTAGACGCGGCGTCTCTTGGGAGGACGGCATCCGTTATGCGGAACGGGCGTCACGTCACGGATACTTACAACCTCCAGCCCACATGCAGAAAGTGCCCTGATGGCAGCTTCCCTTCCTGAACCAGGCCCCTTTACAAATACATCCACGGACTTCAACCCATGTATCAGCGCAGCCTTTGTAGCTGTCTCTGCCGCTATCTGTGCAGCATATGGAGTAGATTTCCTTGAACCTCTAAATCCCAGACCACCGGCACTTGCCCAGCTTAAGGCATTCCCTTCGGTATCCGTCAATGTAACAATCGTATTGTTAAAAGAAGACTGGATATGTGCCTGTCCGCGTTCAACGTTTTTCTTAACGCGCTTCTTTGTTACTTTCTTTGCAACCTGTTTCGCCATTTTTAAACTAACCTACTTTCTCATCTTTTTACAGTTACATGGACTCGCTGTTACTTCTTCTTATTTGCAACAGTTCTCTTGGGTCCTTTACGGGTTCTTGCATTGTTCTTGGTATTCTGACCGCGAACCGGCAATCCCTTGCGGTGACGAATCCCACGATAACAGCCGATCTCCTGAAGCCTCTTGATATTCAGGGCGATCTCACGTCTCAAATCACCCTCCACCGTTACGTTCAGCTTCTCAATCGCCTCTGAAATCCTCTTAACTTCGTCATCGGTAATATTCCTGACCCTGGTATCCGGATTCACGCCCGCCTCTGCCAAAATCTTGTTAGAGGTGGTTCTTCCGATTCCGTAGACATAGGTCAAACCGATTTCAATTCGTTTCTCTCTGGGTAAGTCAACACCTGCGATACGAGCCATTTACAATTCCTCCACTTTCTGCGCACGCTTTGGTCTGTTATTGTTGTGCGCACTTCCTGTTACTAATTGACTGGGGTTTTCACCCAACCGGACACAATCTGTCCCATCCGATCTTTCCAGAATGTCCGAAATTGCTTCATCCTGGTATCAAGAAGTAATCTCCCGTAAGCCCTATCCCAGTTCTATGATAATCAATACGGCAGGATACTTCCTTCCGCATTGTTCAGCCGCGCATAAAAACCGGACAAGCACTCACTAAACCTACCCTTAAATCAGGGCCGGGCGGTGATTATCCTTGTCTCTGCTTGTGTTTCGGATTCTCACAGATCACTCTGATGCGTCCTTTTCTTTTAATAATCTTGCACTTTTCGCACATTGGCTTTACTGATGATCTAACCTTCACGTTAAACCCTCCTTTCAAAAAAGACCATTTTATATTTTAACACAAGGGCCTGCACTTGGCAAGCCCTTTTTTACAAATTCAGGTGTTTTTCAGTTATTTTATATCCCTTCTCATTTATCTCTCCAGATAATCCTTCCCTTGCTCAGATCATAGGGAGAAAGCTCCAAGGTAACCCTGTCCCCGGGAAGAATACGGATAAAATTCTGGCGGAGCTTCCCACTGATGTGAGCCAATACCCTGTGTCCGTTCTCCAACTCCACCTGAAACATAGTGTTGGGCAATTTCTCCACTACAGTACCTTCAATTTCAATGACATCACTTTTAGACATAGTTTCCTCCATTTTTACTTGAAATGATCTTGTTCCATTTCCTTATGTAATATGCGCGCATTGTACTGCTTAAGCGCATATCTGATTTCCTCCGCGTAGACCTTTTCTCTGCCCTGAAGCTTCTTTCGCAGCACTTCATCCACAAAACAGTTAATGGGCTGTATATGCTTTCTGCGCTTCTTCTTCGGCTTCTCCGGCCGCTTTAACCGTCCATCGCATACGAATACGAAATCTCCCTCTTCCGCCACAATGACATACAGCGTATCCTTGTCATGTCCGGCTTTAGATGTGGCCAGCTGTCCTGTCATACCCATTTGTTCCATCCTTTCATGACCGCAGCCCTACGCCTCACTGACAGACTGTCAGAATCTCAGGCTCACCCTCTGTGATCAGAATGGTATTCTCATAATGCGCCGACAAAGATCCATCCTCCGTCACCACGGTCCAATTGTCGTCCAACCACTCCACATCCGCCCTTCCCATATTGATCATGGGCTCAATCGCCAAAGTCATCCCCGGCCGCAGCTTGGGGCCTCTCTTCAGCTGAGCAAAATTGGGGATCTGCGGATCCTCATGGAGCTTTGTTCCCACGCCGTGTCCCACCAGTTCCCGCACGATACCATAATGATATGGCTTCACATACGCGGCTATGGCATTAGAGATATCAAATAGATGATTTCCGGCTTTTGCCATTTTTATACCTGCAAAAAAGCTTTCTTTCGTCACATCGATCAGTTTCTGTGCCTCCGGAGTAATCTTCCCCACCCCATGGGTTCTGGCCTCGTCCGAATGATACCCCTTATAAATCATCCCTGCATCCAGGCTGACGATATCGCCCTCCTGCAGAATGCGGCGTTTATTGGGAATGCCATGTACCACCTCATCGTTCACGGACACACAGATACTCGCAGGAAATCCGTTATAATGGAGAAAATTCGGAATGCCCCCCAGCTTTCGGATCAGGGTATCCCCCTTGATATCGATCTCCCTGGTAGATATGCCGGGGCGTATCATTTCCGCCAGTTCCTGATGCACAATCGACAGACGCCGGCAGGATTCCCTGATCAGTTTTATCTGTTCCTCTGTCTTAATTATAATCGCCATGATAACCTGACTTCCCTATCCTAAAATATCCGTAATCGCCCGGAATACATCCTGCATATCCATGGTTCCGTCCACGGTCCTGAGGATTCCCTTCTCGGTATAATACGCAATCAGCGGCTGTGTCTGATCGTGATATACCTTCAGACGGTTCTGCACCGTCTCCGGCCTGTCGTCATCCCGCAGCACCAGCTCGCTTCCGCAGCTGTCACAGACTCCCTCCTGCTTCGGCGGAATATGCTCTATATGATATGTGGCTCCGCATTTCAGGCAGGCACGTCTTCCCGACATCCTCTTCACGATATTCTCATCCGGCACATCCACATCCACCGCATAATCGATTTTCTCACCCAGCTTCTCCAACGCACTGTCCAAAACTTCCGCCTGGGGAATCGTCCTGGGGAAACCGTCCAGCACATAGCCGCCGCGGCAGTCATCCTGTGCCACTCTGTCCAGCAGGATCTTCACGGTCAGCTCATCCGGCACCAAAAGCCCCTGATCCATATATTGCTTTGCCTCTTTGCCAAGCTCCGTGCCGTTTTTAATGTTTGCACGGAAAATGTCTCCCGTGGAAACATGTGGAATTTTGTATTGTTCAGCAATCATCTTTGCCTGGGTTCCTTTACCGGCGCCAGGCGCACCTAACATGATAATTTTCATTTTCTGCCTTTCTTTATTTTCATTCTCGCAAATTTTATTGTACCTATTTTCCGGCAAGTTTGCAATATCTTTTCGAAAACATTTTAACAAAAGGAGCCTCCCCATTCCACGGGAAAGCTCCTTTTACAAGCTTTATGCCTCACTTCAGCACTCCGGCCATTCCGGGACTTTTATTTCTCCAGAAAGCCCTTGTAATTCCGGACAAGCATCTGCGACTCTACCTGCTTCATGGTCTCAAGAACCACGCTGACGATAATGATCAGGCTGGTACCGCCGAAGGATACGCTTGCCTTGAACACACCGCTGAATATATAAGGCAGAACCGCCACGATGGTCAGTCCCACGGCGCCGATGAATACAATGTAATTCAAGACTTTGTTCAGATAGTCACTGGTAGGCTTACCCGGCCTGATACCCGGTATAAAGCCGCCCTGCTTCTTCATATTATCCGCGATCATCAGAGGGTTGAATGTGATGGATGTATAGAAATACGCAAATAAAATAATCAATACGATATACACCAGCAGTCCAACCGTATATCTCAGTTGATCGGGATTACACCAGTAGTTTGAATTCATATATCTTAATATCTCACTCCACACGCCGGTTCCGTTGTATCCGGCAAAAGCCGAGATAATACCCGGAAGCTGCAGCAGGGACTGAGCAAAGATAACAGGAATCACGCCTGCGGTATTCACCTTCAGGGGAATATTTGACGTCTGCCCTCCCACCATCTTTCTGCCCTGTACTTTATTGGCATACTGTACCGGAATACGGCGGACACCGTCATTAAGGATAATGACCATCACTACCATGGCAATGATAACCGCAAATATAATCACTACCGCAAGCACTGCCGTAGCAGGCGCCTTGCCGAATACAAACTGCTGGAACAGATTGCCCAGATCCTCAGGCAGCCTGGAAATAATATTGATTACCAGGACGATGGAGATACCGTTTCCGATTCCCTTCTCCGTGATTCTCTCACCGATCCACATCAGAAACGCACTGCCTGCCGTAAGGGTTGCAATTGCACTGATCACACTTAATGCATTATACGAAACCAGATATCCCTGACGTCCGAAGCTCACAGCCATTGCAGTAGACTGGATCAGCGCCAGCGCTATGGTCACATATCTTGTAATCGCGGCAATTTTCTTTCTTCCGTCTTCGCCGTCACGCTGCATCTCTTCCAGCTTCGGAATTGCAATCGTAAGCAGCTGCATGATGATGGAAGAAGTAATATAAGGATTGATACCCAGAGCCAGGATCGACATATTAATGAACGAACCGCCTGTAATTGCATCAAAAAAGCTGAATGCACCATTCGACTGGGACGCAAACCAGCTCTTAAAAAAATCGCCGTTTACACCCGGCACAGGCAGCTGTGATCCGATACGGATCACAACTAACATGGCGAAGGTAAATAAAATCTTGTCCCTGAGATCTTTAATTTTGAATGCGTTTTTCAGCGTTGTAAGCATTACATCACCTCTGCAGTTCCACCAAGCGCCTCAATCTTCTCCTTTGCAGATGCGCTGAATGCATCTACCTTTACATTGAGTTTTTTGGTAAGTTCTCCATTTCCGAGCACTTTCACGCCGTCCCTGGGATTTTTGATGACGCCGGCCTCAATGAGTGTATTGACATCCACATATGCCCCGTCCTCAAAACGCTCCAAATCCCTCACATTGATGGCCACAATTTCCTTTGTATTCCTGTTCTTAAAGCCTCTCTTGGGGAGACGTCTGTACAAAGGCATCTGGCCGCCTTCAAAACCAATCCTGGGAGCTCCGGAACGAGCCTTCTGACCCTTGTGTCCCTTTCCGGCAGTCTTGCCGTTTCCCGAACCATGCCCGCGGCCTCTCCTGAATCTATCACCGTGCTTAGATCCCTGCGCAGGTCTTAAATTGGATAATTCCATTGATCACACCTCCTTCTCGATTACGCTTCTTCCACTTTCAACAAATGGCCAACCAGACGGATCTGTCCCCTTGTGGCTGCATTATCGGGCAGAATGACGCTTCTTCCGATTTTGCGAAGTCCCATAGATTCAACGATGGCCTTATTCTTTGGCACGGCGCCGATGGTGGACCTTACCAAAGTGATTTTCAACTTCTTCTCTTCCATTCCTGATCTCCTTTCAAATGCTTTACATGCATTTACGCCATAATTTCCTCAACGGCTTTGCCGCGGCTCTTTGCCACTTCCTCAGGAGACTTCAGCTGGCTTAAGCCGGTAATCGTTGCAAGGACGACATTCTGCTTATTGTTTGAGCCAAGAGACTTGGTACGAATATTCTTGATACCGGCCAGCTCGCATACTACACGGACAGGACCGCCGGCGATGATACCGGTACCTTCGGGAGCCTTCTTGAGCAGAACATTTGCGGAGCCATACTTACCAATGAAATCGTGTGTGATGGAATTATTCTCGTCCAATGCAATCTTGACAAGGTGCTTCATAGCATCTTCCTTTCCCTTGCGGATTGCCTCGGGAATTTCTACAGCCTTGCCAAGTCCCGCACCTACATGTCCGTTGCCATCGCCTACTACCACCAAAGCTGTAAAACGCATATTACGGCCGCCTTTTACAGTCTTGGTTACACGCTTGATGGCTACAACCTTGTCAGTCAATTCGAACTGGCTTGCATCTATGATTGTGTGTTTCATGGTGTATTCCTCTTCCTTTCCTAGAATTCCAGGCCAGCTTCTCTGGCTGCGTCGGCTAATGCTGCAACTTTACCGTGATAGATATAGCCGCCTCTGTCAAAGACGACGGTGGTGATGCCTTTTTCCACTGCCCTTTTGGCAATGACGGTACCGATATATTTTGCCGCAGCGACGTCATTGGTCTTCCCAAGCTCTGCCTTGATGTCCTTCTCCAGGGTGGAAGCGGATACTAATGTATTCCCAACAGTATCATCGATAATTTGAGCATACATATGATTATTGCTTCTGAAGACTGCCAGGCGGGGCCTTTCGGCAGTGCCACTGAAGCGGTTACGAATTCTCATGTGTTTTTTCACACGTACTTCTTTTCTTGATTTCTTGTTAACCATCTTCATACTCTCCTTATCTGTTATTTCTTACCGGTCTTGCCAACCTTGCGCCTGATGACCTCATCGGCATACTTGATGCCCTTGCCCTTGTAAGGCTCAGGCCTCCTCTTGTCCCTGATCTCAGCGGCGAACTGGCCGACCTTCTCTTTGTCGATGCCCTTGACGATGATGACATTGGTCCCCTCTACCACGGACTCGATGCCCTCAGGGTCTTCCATTTCCACAGGGTGGGAGTATCCGAGGTTCAGTGTCAGCTTCTTGCCGGCCTTGGCGGCCCTGTAGCCTACGCCGTTGACCTCCAGCTTCTTCTCATACCCCTGGGTGACGCCTACCACCATATTGTTGATGAGGGTCCTGGTCAGGCCGTGAAGGGATTTCATCTTCTTCAGGTCGTTGGGCCTGCTTACATGAATCACCGCACCCTCCATCTTGATTTCCATTTCAGAGGGCAGAACTCTCTCCAGAGTGCCCTTGGGACCCTTTACGGTCACCTTGTTATTTTCTGCAATTTCCACAGTTACGCCTGCGGGAACCGCGATTGGCATTCTACCTATACGTGACATGCCCGTACCTCCTATTTTAAGTTAAAATAAAATCTACCATACAAAAGCCAGGACTTCGCCGCCAACCTGCAGCTCCCGTGCTTTCTTGTCAGTAATTACACCCTGGTTCGTGGAAATGATAGCAATTCCCAGGCCGCCAAGTACCTTCGGCAGTTCATCCTTGCCTGCATACACACGCAGACCCGGCTTTGAAATTCTCTTGATCCCGGAGATAATCTTCTCGTTCTTATCTCCGCCGTACTTCAGCGTAATATGAATGGACTTGAAATTGCCGTCATCAATAATATCGTACTTACTAATATATCCTTCATCCAGAAGAATCTGAGCGATGGACAGCTTCATCTTGGAAGCGGGCACATCCACAGTGTCATGCTTGGCCGTATTTGCATTACGGATTCTTGTAAGCATATCTGCAATAGGATCTGTCAATGTCATTCTTTTTTCCTCCTTCTTACCAGCTTGCAGGCGAGCAACTTGCCCTGCTAGTTACACTTTCCTTACCAGCTTGCAGGCGAGCGAATTGTCTGGCTGGTTACACTTTCCTTACCAGCTCGCCTTTTTGACCCCGGGAATCTGCCCCTTATATGCCAATTCGCGGAAGCAAACTCTGCAAATACCATATTTTCTCAAGTAAGCGTGGGGACGGCCACAAATCTTGCAGCGTGTATAAGCCTGTGTGGAAAACTTCGGCTTGCGCTGCTGCTTTATTTTCATTGATGTCTTTGCCATGAAAAATTTACCTCCTTATTGTTTTGCAAAAGGCATATTGAACAGAGTCAAAAGTTCCCTTGCCTCTTCGTCTGTCCTGGCGGTAGTTACGATAATAACATCCATACCTCTGGTCTTGTCAATCTTGTCATATTCGATCTCCGGGAAAATGAACTGCTCCTTAATACCGAGCGCATAATTTCCTCTGCCGTCGAACGCATTGGGATTGACGCCTCTGAAGTCACGCACACGGGGCAATGCCAAATTTACCAGGCGATCAAGGAACTCGTACATCTTCTCGCCGCGAAGCGTGGTCTTGCATCCGATATTCATGCCTTCACGGATCTTGAAGTTCGCCACGGATTTCTTCGCCTTGGTAAGGACCGCTTTCTGGCCGGTAATCGTCTCCATATCGGACACGGCATTATCGAGAACCTTGGGATTTTCCTTCGCTTCACCGATACCCATATTGACAACAATCTTATCGAGCTTCGGAACTTCCATGATATTCTTGTATCCGAATTTCTTCATCATGGCATCCACGATGGTCTCGTTATACATATCTTTTAATCTTGCCACTTTCTCTTACTCCTTCCTGGACTGTAAAGTTCACAGTTTGATCAATCAATGACTTCGCCTGTCGCCTTGGCGAAACGAACTTTCTTGTCTCCCTCCACCTTGAATCCGACTCTGGTGGGCTTTCCCTTAAAGACAAGCATTACATTGGAAATATCAATAGGAGCTTCCTTCTGGATGATACCGCCGTTGGGATTGGCCTGAGAAGGCTTTGCATGCTTTGTAACCATATTCACGCCCTCTACAATCACCCTGTGCTTTTTGATATCAACGGAAATTACCTTTCCCTCTGCGTTACAGTCCTTACCGGCGATCACCTTCACGGTATCGCCTCTCTTAATCTTCATTGCTGACATACGGCACCTCCTTATAATACTTCGGGAGCAAGGGATACGATCTTCATGAACTGTTTTTCACGAAGCTCCCTGGCTACCGGCCCAAAAATACGGGTTCCTCTGGGTGTCTTGTCTTCCTTGATGATCACTGCAGCGTTTTCATCAAATCTGATGTAGGAACCGTCCTTGCGGCGGGTTTCCTTCACGGTACGTACGACTACCGCCTTCACCACATCACCCTTCTTTACAACGCCGCCTGGTGTTGCATCTTTCACAGTAGCAACAATTACATCGCCGATACGTGCATATCTTCTTGTAGAGCCGCCCATAACGCGGATGCAGAGCAATTCTTTCGCACCGGTGTTATCGGCAACCTTCAGTCTTGTTTCCTGCTGAACCATGATCTTCCTCCAATCCCCTTACGTTATTTTGCTTTCTCTACGATTTCCACAAGCCTCCATCTCTTGTCCTTGGACAGCGGCCTGGTCTCCATCACTTTAACGGTATCCCCAATATTGCACTCGTTCTTCTCATCGTGTGCCTTCAGCTTATAGGTGCTCTTCACAACCTTATTGTAGAGGGGATGCTTTACATGCTCTTCAATAGCTACAACAATTGTCTTATCCATTTTATTACTGGTAACTTTACCAGTACGGACTTTTCTCAAATTTCTTTCCACGATTGATCTCCTTTCATCGCCGCTCTGCTCATTGGAACTGCCATAGACATTTCCGTAAGAATTGCCGCCGGCAATTCTTTTAAGAGTGCCGCCAGGCACTCTCTTTATGCCCTGGCCTTCTCGGTAATAACTGTTTGAATCCGTGCAATATTCTTCCTGACATCCTTGATTCTTGCAGTATTATCCAGCTGATTGGTTGCGTTCTGGAATCTCAAATTGAAAAGCTCCTTCTTCGCGGCAACAAGATCCTTGTTCAATTCCTCCACGGATTTGCCTTTTAATTCTTCTACAAATTTACTAGATTTCATTATTCAACACCGCCTTCCAAATCTGCCTTCGCAACGATTTTACACTTGCAGGGAAGTTTATGCATTGCAAGACGCAGCGCTTCTTTCGCCTGATCCTCAGGAACACCGGCAATTTCAAACATGACACGGCCGGGCTTCACAACTGCTACCCAATATTCCACCGATCCTTTACCGGAACCCATACGAGTCTCAGCCGGCTTTGCGGTAACGGGCTTATCCGGGAAAATCTTAATCCATACCTGGCCGTTACGCTTGGTGTAACGTGTAAGCGCAATACGTGCCGCCTCTATCTGGTTGGACTTAACCCAGCAAGGCTCTGTTGCCACCAGACCGTACTCACCGTAAGTGATGGTATTGCCTCTGCTGGCTTTTCCTGCCATGCTGCCGCGGAACTGTTTACGATGCTTTACTCTTTTCGGCATTAACATTATTTATCACTCCCTTCCGCCTGGTTTCCCTTTGTAGGAAGTACCTCGCCTTTATAAATCCACACTTTAACGCCTACCTTACCATAAGTGGTATCGGCCTCTGCAAAACCGTAATCAATATCGGCTCTCAGAGTCTGAAGAGGAATGGTCCCCTCGCTGTAGAACTCGGTACGCGCCATATCGGCTCCGCCCAGACGGCCCGAACAGGATGTCTTGATTCCCAGAGCGCCGGACTTCATGGTTCTGCCCATGCAGGACTTCATCGCACGTCTGAAGGAAACACGGTTCTCCAGCTGCTGCGCAATATTCTCAGCTACCAGCTGCGCATCCTTGTCGGGTCTCTTGATCTCCTTGATGTCGATCAGTACCTTCTTGTCAGTCAGCTTGGAAAGCTCCGTCTTGGTAACTTCGATCTCAGCGCCGCCCTTGCCGATGATAACGCCGGGTTTTGCCGTATGAATGATCACTCTGATTCTGTCAGATGCTCTCTCGATCTCGATCCTGGAGACACCTGCACTGTACAACTTCTTCTTCAGGTACTGTCTGATCTTATGGTCTTCCACAAGATAATCCGCGAAATCACTTTCAGCGTACCATCTGGAATCCCACTCTTTAATAACTCCGACTCTTAAGCCATGAGGATTAACTTTCTGTCCCATTTATTCGTCCGCTCCTTTCCCTACTCCTTCTCGTCCAGCACAACAGTGATATGACTTGTTCTCTTCTCAATCCTGTAAGCCCTGCCCTGTGCTCTGGGTTGAATACGCTTCATTGTAGGTCCCTTATTTGCGTAGCATTCCGCAACATAAAGGTTCTCTCTGTTCATTCCGTTGTTGTTCTCAGCATTGGCAATCGCTGATTCAAGCAGCTTCTTGACCAGACCGGAAGCATATCTGGGATTGTATTCCAGGATACCAAGCGCCGTATCCACATCTTTGCCTCTGATGGCGTCCAGCACAAAGCATGCCTTCTGCACAGATACTCTTGCATAAGATAACTTTGCCGAAGGTCTTGTATCCTTCTGCGCATTTCTTTCTCTCTTAATTTGACTTCTATGCCCTTTAGCCATAGATTTTTACCCTCCTTATCCTACTACCCGACTATCGGTTTTCTCCGTCTCCGCCCTCATCCGGCGTCTGTCCAGCCTCTGCGGCCAGCAGCCCGGGGAAAACCCGGAGCGCCGTTACCTGACTTTCGACTTCTTCTCGTCCTTGCCGTGACCGCGGTATGTCCTGGTCGCAACAAACTCACCCAGCTTGTGGCCAACCATATCCTCGGTAACATATACCGGCACATGCTTTCTTCCGTCATGAACTGCAATCGTGTGTCCCACAAAAGAAGGGAAAATTGTAGAACGACGGGACCAGGTCTTGATAACCTGTTTCTGTCCTGAAGCATTTAAAGCATCTATTTTCTTTAACAGGCTTTCATCTGCGAAAGGTCCTTTTTTAAGTGATCTAGCCATTGTCTTTCCTCCTCAATTATTACTTGATTGCCCTGCCGTCGCGTCTTCTTACAATCATCTTGTTGGAAGCTTTCTTGGGCTTGCGTGTCTTGTAACCAAGCGCAGGCTTGCCCCAAGGGGTGCTGGGACCGGGACGTCCGATACCGGTTTTGCCTTCACCGCCTCCGTGAGGATGGTCATTGGGATTCATGACAGATCCACGTACAGTGGGACGGATGCCCATATGGCGCTTGCGTCCTGCCTTACCCACATTGATAAGGTTGTGATCACCGTTGCCCACGATACCGACTGTGGCGCGGCACACAAGCGGAACCATTCTCATTTCGCCGGAGGGAAGACGAAGCGTAGCATACTTTCCTTCCTTAGCCATCAGCTGAGCGCTGTTGCCTGCGGAACGAACCAGCTGGCCGCCCTTGCCGGGATACATCTCGATATTGTGCAGCTGTGTACCGATAGGGATCTCTGATAAAGGCAGGCAGTTTCCGTTTCTCACCTCTGCGTGAGGTCCGTTCATGATCTTCATTCCGTCTGTCAGGCCCTGAGGGGCAAGAATATATGCCTTCTCTCCGTCCTCATAGCAGATCAGTGCGATATTGGCCGATCGGTTGGGATCGTATTCAATACCGATAACGGTTGCCGGAATGCCGTCCTTATTTCTCTTGAAATCGATGACTCTGTACTTCCTGCGGGAACCGCCTCCGCGATGTCTCACAGTAATTTTTCCCTGATTGTTGCGGCCCGCATTCTTCTTCAGGGAAATACACAGGCTCTTCTCCGGTTCGTTTTTGGTAATCTCGGAGAAGTCGGAACCTGTCATATGCCTTCTGGAAGGTGTATAGGGACGATATGTCTTAATTCCCATTGTTTTGTCTCCTTTTCTTCAATGATTTTTTGCGCGGCTGCCATCTGCCGCATACCTAAATCTGACCTTACTCCACACGGACAAAACATCGTTGTTCTTAGGCGGCGTCCTCTGACGCCTTAGAACAACTTTTTGTCCTACAGTCCGGAGAAAATCTCAATTTCCTTGCTGTCAGCTGTCAGCTTGACGATAGCTTTCTTGGTCTTGGCCGTCTTGCCTACCACCATGCCGCGTCTCTTCTCCTTGCCCTGGCAATTCATGGTATTGACACGCATAACCTTTGTGCCTTCAAACATCTTCTCCACAGCTTCCTTAATCTGAGACTTGTTGGCCTCGGGATGAACCAGAAAAGTATATTCCTTATCCGCCATGCCATTCATACTCTTCTCGGTAATCACCGGTTTGAGGATTACGTCATAGTATTTAATATCTGCCATTACGCGTACACCTCCTCGATCTTCGCAACTGCATCCTTTGTCAGGACCAGCGTCTTCGCCTTCATGATATCATATACGTTAATCTTATCTGCCTGTGTGGTATTTACATCGGGAAGGTTCCTTGCGGACAATACTACATTGGCATCGTTTCCGTCAATGACAACCAATCCCTTCTCCACATTCAGATTCTTCATCACTGCCACGAAGTTCTTTGTCTTCACTTCGTCGAACTTAAGCTCATCTACCACCACCAGCCTGCTGTCCTGTACCTTGCTGGTCAAAGCAGACTTTAACGCCGCTCTCTTTTCCTTCTTGTTCATCTTGAAAGAATAATCTCTGGGAACGGGTGCGAACACCATACCGCCGCCTGTCCACTGAGGAGCTCTTGTGGATCCCTGTCTTGCGTGACCGGTTCCTTTCTGCTTCCAGGGCTTTCTTCCGCCCCCGGATACCTCCCCGCGGGTCTTTGCCTTCTGGGTTCCCTGACGTTTATTTGCAAGATGCTGTACAACCGCCATGTGTACCAGATGCTCGTTAATGTCTACACCGAATACCGCATCGTTTAATTCGATCGTACCAACTTCCTTGCCTTCCATATTATAAACAGCTACGCTTGCCATATCTGTTGGCCCTCCTTTCGCACGAAATTTGCGTTATCCCTTAACGGTTTCCTTGATGGTGATCAGCGACTTCTTCGGTCCGGGCACAGAACCCTTCACCAGCAGCAGATTCTTCTCCGCGTCCACTCTCACGATCTCAAGATTCTGTACCGTAACCTTCACACATCCCATATGGCCGGGCATTCCTTTTCCCTTAAATACACGGCTGGGTGAAGAGCAGGCGCCGTTGGAACCCTGATGGCGATGGAATTTGGAACCATGCTTCATAGGTCCTCTGTGCTGGCCCAGTCTCTTGATAGCGCCCTGGAAACCTTTTCCCTTGGAGATAGCGGATGCGTCCACCTTATCGCCCTGGGCAAAAATATCTGCCTTGATTTCCGCACCCAAAGTATATTCTTCGGCATTGTCGAATTTGAACTCTCTCACATATCTCTTAGCGGTGACGCCGGCTTTCTTGAAATGGCCCATCTCGGCCTTATTTGCGCCGTGTCTGTGGATAAATTCCCTCTTTCCGCCTGCGTCCTTGTTGATGATTCTCTCTTTCTTGTCAACAAAACCAACCTGCACTGCGCTGTATCCGTCATTTTCCTTTGTCTTGATCTGTGTCACCACACAGGGTCCTGCATTCAGGACGGTTACAGGGATCAGTGTGCCGTCTTCGCTGAAGATTTGAGTCATTCCGACCTTTGTCGCCAAAATTGCTTTCTTCATTTTTCCTCTCTTTCTGCCTTTCAGGCTTCGTCTACATAGCGGACCACACGGTTACCGTTGCGAAAAGAATGTATAAGTTCACATTCAAGAATGTTTATTTACATTCTTTTATAACCGCTGCGCTTTACGCGCCGGGGAACGTCTCTGACGCCCCTCCCCGTACCCGGGGTGTGTTCTTACGTCTAAGTAGAGGCTATATTGTTTTATTTGGTTCTCATTTTGATATCAATGTATACACCGGCAGGCATTTCCAGTCTCTGCAGGGCATCCACCGTCTTCTGGGTGGGTGCGATAATATCGATGAGCCTCTTGTGGGTTCTCTGCTCGAATTGCTCTCTGGAATCTTTATACTTGTGTACCGCCCTTAAGATGGTCACAATTTCCTTCTTAGTAGGAAGGGGCACCGGTCCGCTGACCTCAGATCCCGTCTTCTTCACGGTCTCGATAATCTTCCTGGCGGATGCATCCACCAGCTGGTGCTCATATGCCTTCAGTGTGATTCTCATTACTTGACTTGCCATAAAAAAAGTCGCCTCCTTTTCGCACTTTTAAGAAGATGAACGTACTGAATTCATCTTAGTACGACAAGCGGTGACTGTACACTCTCCCGTGTGTGTCCTGGATTCTCACGCAACTTGTCTTGATTCCGGGACCCGACACATCGTTTGTGCTGCCTTCGCAGCCATAATCTGGTACAGTGACTTGTCGTCAGTTTTGTAACTTGACATTCGCTCCACGGAAAACCTGATCTTCATCACTGAAAATCAGCAACCTCACGCTTCACAGCTATCATGCCACAGCAATACCTAGTATACATGGGAATTCCTGACTTTGCAAGATATTTTTTCATTTTTTTGTATTTTTTTCAATACAATCTTTATTCCGCATGTAACACTTCAATGATTGACTTTACCGCAAATGTGTTTTATCATAAGACCATCCTAAAATTTTTATATAGAAGAAGGAGGTTTCATATGCAGTATAACAATGCAGGCTCCGGCCTGAATAAACTGTTCATCGCCCAGATCGGCACTGTGGTATCCAGTGTCCTGCTATTGATTCCGATAGTGAACCTCATCGCACTGCTCGCGATTCTCGGTTTCCTGATCTTAAGCCTGGTGGGTCTCAATGAAGCGGGAAAGGACATCGCAGGCTGCAAAACCGCTTTCCAGCTCACGGCTGCGGAGCTTATCCTGAACATCCTGTCAGGTATTTTGGGCAGCGGCATCCTGGGGACGCTTATTTCGGCCGCGAGCTCCGTGGCAGGCTTCCTCGCCCTGTATTTCGTCTGCTCCTCGGTTGCCGACGTACTCCGCACACGTTCCCATGACGACATCGCCTCCAAAGGAGAACTGGTCTGGAAGATTAATCTCGTATGCTACGCCGTGGAGATTGTCATGTCCTTCCTCGCCCACATCCCTCTCCTGAATGTCCTGGCGGTTCCGGCCGGCATCATCATCCCGGTTGTCACCATTATCGCCGGAATTCTGTACATCGTATTCCTGTACAAGAGTTCCCTGGCATTATAATGTAGGCGGGAGAGATCATATGTGGACTGCAGATTACTGGAAAGAATATCAGGTGCTGGACGCTTCCGGCGGCGAGAAGCTGGAACAATGGGGGGATTATATCCTGGTGCGTCCGGACCCGCAGGTCATCTGGAATACCCCCCGCAGCCATGAGGGCTGGAAACGCAAAAACGGCCACTACCACCGCAGCGCAAAAGGCGGCGGCGAATGGGAATTTTTCCGTCTGCCGGATGAATGGAGCATTTCTTACTTATTAAAAGGGGCAGCATCCTGTACGGGCGGCCGGGAAAGCGCGGACGGAAAGCGCAGTACAGACGGGCGCGCTCTCACCTTCCGGCTCAAGCCCTTCAGCTTCAAGCATACGGGACTTTTTCCTGAACAGGCCGTGAATTGGGAGTGGTTTTCCCATCACATAAGCCGGGAGGCGAAAACCAGGCCGGTCAAGGTACTCAATCTATTCGCCTATACGGGAGGCGCTACGCTGGCGGCCGCGGCCGCAGGAGCCAGCGTGGTGCATGTGGACGCTTCCAAGGGCATGGTTGGATGGGCGAAAGAAAATGCGGCCGCATCCGGGCTGGGTGAAGCGCCCGTCCGCTGGTTGGTGGACGATTGCGTAAAATTCGTAGAGCGGGAACTGCGGCGCGGGAACCGGTACGACGGGATTATTATGGACCCGCCCTCCTACGGCAGAGGCCCGAAGGGGGAGATCTGGAAAATCGAAGAAAATATTTGGCCTTTTATCGAGACGACCGCAGAACTGTTGTCAAAAGAGGCTTTGTTTTTTCTCGTCAATTCTTATACCACGGGCTTGCAGCCCGCCGTACTATCCTACATGATGAACCAGGCTTTGGCAAAAAAGCTGGGCGGCCATGTGGAGGCGGATGAAATCGGCCTTCCCGTAGCACAAAGCGGCCTCATCCTCCCCTGCGGGGCATCGGGGCGCTGGCAGCGGTAAAATGCTGCCTCTCCCCTTTATCATTACAAAACATAAGTCCTCAGCAGAGGAATTTTCCTAAGTCCCCAGGCGACAGCGCCCGACAAAAGTATTGTAGTCAAAAAGAAAAGCGGCAGGGAGACGCCCAGCGGAAAAGACAGCGGCGTCACATGCAGAAATTTATAGGCCACATTCAAAAATACCGGATGGACCAGGTAAACGGCAAAGGACAGTTCCCCTGTCCGTCTCCAGAACAGCGCCGCCTGTCCGGCACTCTCCTGCCCTGCGCATCCACATCCGAACAACAGGAACGAAAGCACAGTGGTAAAAGGATAATTATAGGCCATCTGCAGAGTGTATTTGCCCGACAGCCTGCTGCAGATCATGGCTGCGGCCAGAAGCAGCGCGGCTGTCCCCAGGTATTTCCCTGCTTTTTTTCCGGCCACGTCCCGAAATCCTGCCGCATTTTTGCAAAAAAGCCCGCCGCTTATGTAATAGAAAAGATAAATTCCCCCATCCGGCAGCACGGGCAGCTCCCGACCCGTCAGCTTGGCGAAATAGGGCAGGAGACTGCTGCCTGTAAACAATGCCGCCAGGACGGCGTACAGGGCCGGGCGGGGCAGATATCTCATAAGCACCCGAATCGCAGGTGTCAGCAGATACAAGCCCAAAATCAGATATAAATACCACATATGCGACCAGCTCTCTCCCCGCGCCACCATCACAAAAGCGCTTCCCGCCATCGACAGTTCGAAACGCCCTTCTATGGCAATCTGTTCCAGGCAGGCATAGGGAACCCCGAACAGGAACAGGGCCAGCAGGATTCTTCTGCAGTATTTTGTCAACATTTTCTTCAGATTCAGATTCCGCTTCGGATCTAAAAACAAATATCCGGAAATCATCAGGAAAACCGGAACACACCAGCAAATCAAATCCAATGCCGCCAAAAACACCTTTTTCTCCATAGGATAAGCGCTCATATCCGTATGATCCATCACACCGGTAATCGTATGCAGCATTACCACCGCACAGGTGGCCGTCACTCTCAATTTATCCAGAAAAGTCTCCCGCTCGTTCATCCTTCTCTCCATTCCCGTTTCAAAACTGCCGTTTTCTTTCTTCCTATTATATCCGTCATTAAAAACGGGCGCAAGAGATACTTAAATTTTTAAGAATCGGACGCTGATTTCATGGATGCAAACATCTCCCAGATTTCCTCCGGTGTACCCCGTCCGTTGAACTGAATCAGTACCCCGTCCGGATAGAGGACACAGAAGTTTCCTCTGGGGGTATCCGTATCTCCGCTATCCTCCCTTTGTACCATTCTGCTTCTGACCGTGTCCAGGCTAAACTCTTCCCAGGCAAATACCGGATTGTCCATGCTCTGGCGATATTCCTCCGGCACAGTCTCCGCGTGGGGAATTTCATACAGGCGCTCATCATAGCTTTCCGTTTTTTCCACATCCACGGTTTCCGGTACTTCTCCTGACTGCAGTACTGTCCACATGATATAGTCCATCCCTCTGCTCCAGGTAACTGTCAGATTCTCCTCCTCCCTGTCCAGATTCCGTCCGGCCTTCTCGAATACATAGCCCTGCGGAACCTCTCCCGGAATATAATCCCCCAAAATCTCCTGACTTTCCGCCTCCTCCAGGGTATATTCCTCCATGTTCACCCTGGGGCAGCCGTCCGAATCCAGATTTCCTTCCGCTGCCTCCTGCTGTGCGCCTTCTGCCTCCGATTTGCCGCTCTCTTCCTTGGCCTGAAGTTTCGAATTCGATTCGTTGGGCGATTCTTGTGCACCCTCCGCCTCCGTACCTTTCCCGGATGCAAAAGCGTCACCTCCGCCGCCGGCCGTGTCATCTGAGTTGACGGCGGTGTCGGCCGTACCTTGACCATTGCGGTCACTCTGCATCGGTCCCGCATCCGCTGCTCCGTCTGCCGCCTCTCCTCCTTCCTGTACAGCCCCCACAGGCGTCTCTTCCCCGGTCTCCGCCCCTTCCTCACCGGAATGCGCAGCGGCGTATTCTTCCACGTCCGCCGCCATACCATTGCCTCCGGAGCTGCCTGCGTTGTCATTGACCTTTAAAGTCAACCGATATCCTCCCCAACTCATGGCGCCCGCAACAGCCAGGACCAGCACGGCCGCCCAGGCCCTGGGGTAGAACATGCGAATCTTGCTTTTCTTGCCGGGCGCCGTCCCTTCGGAGCGTTCCAGCAGTTCTTCTTCTGCTCCTGAAAGCGCCTCCAGAATCCGCATGGCGCCTTCCAGATTCCTTTTGTCTTTCATAGTATGACACCCTCTCTCTCCAGATACTCCCGCAGCTTTGCCCTGGTGCGGAACAGGCTGGTCTTCACCGTATTCAGCTTCATATCATACCGCTTTGCAATCTCACCATATTCCTCCACATACCAGTAACGGCGCAAAAACACATTGCAGTCCCTCTCTGAAAGCGTATGAAGAAAATCGTTCATCATCCGCTCCAGCTCCGCAGCTTCCGCCGCATCCTCCGTGCTGTGCAGATCAGGTACGCATTCCGCCAGTTCATCCAGCGCCAGCATCATTTCCCCGTTTCCTCTCTTCATAGTATGCCTTTCCTTCCATCTGTCCAGAGACAGATTCCGTGTGATCGTTCCCAAAAACAATGCCAGACGGTTCGGCCGCTTCGGCGGTATGGCATTCCACGCCCGAAACCAGGTATCGTTCACACATTCGTCAGAATCCTCTCTGTCATACAAAATATGCCAGGCAATACTGTAGCAATAGCTTCCGTAGGATCGCTGCGTCTCGGAAACCGCCCGCTCATCCCTGGCCCAATATAGATCCAATATCTGCGCATCTAACAATGTTCGCCCTCCCTTTTCTTATGTTTGGTCCGCAAGGCATGCCCGATCCTGTTTTGAAGGACATTGCCTCTACTGTCTCTATAGACGACAATTTTTTATTCCGGTTTCTTATTTTCTGAAAAAACCTGTAAGAAAAAAGGATCCCCTCCCGGGATCCCTCTCTCACATCAGCGGCGCCACAATCCTCATAATCCTTCCCAGCGCCCGTTCCGTCAGTTTCAGCTTCTTATAATCTTCCACCTTCATCTCAATACATTTCTGCAGGGTATCCTGTACATCCTGCTCCATCACGGCAATCTGTGAATTCCGGTAGAGTACCAGGCCGCACTCAAAATGATGATACAGGCTTCGATAGTCCAGGTTCACCGTTCCCACCACCGCCTTCACATCATCCGAGACAAATACCTTCGCATGGACAAATCCCGGCTCATATTCATAGATTTTCACCCCTGCCTCCAAAAGCTGATTGTAATAGGTTTTCGCCAGCATAAAGGCATATTTCTTATCCGGAATATGGGGCATGATAATCACAACTTCCACCCCTCTCCTGGCCGCATAGGTCAGCGCCATAATCATCCGGTCATCCGGTATCAGATAGGGTGTCATAATGTGCACATAGGTATGTGCCGTATTGATAATATCCAGATAGACCATCTCTCCCACCCGTTCCGGCCCCAGAGGACAGACACTGTAGGGAATGGCATATCCGTCGCTGGCCACAGAGGCGTCCGCAGGCAGCCGGTATTTTTCATATTGATCCGGAATCCGCTCCGACTCGTTCCACATCTCCAGAAACATATACGTGAAGCGTTCCACGGCGTCTCCCTTCACCATGGCTCCCACATCCTTCCAATGGCCGAAGCGTTTTTTCTGATTGATGTATTCATCCGCCAGATTAATGCCTCCCGTAAAAGCCACCTTGCCGTCGATCACCATGATCTTGCGGTGATCCCTGTTATTGTAATGGGGCGAAAAGATCGGCTTGATGGGGGCAAACATTTTGCATCGGATTCCTTCCTCCTCCAACATGGCCGGAAAAAAGCTGGGCAGATTCCACAGCACATTGGTGCCGTCATACATAAACCGCACCTCCACGCCCTGTCTGGCTTTTTCCTTTAAAATATCCAGAATCTCTCCCAGCATCCTGCCGCTGGACACAATGAAAAATTCGATAAAAATATATTTCTCCGCAGCCTTCAGTTCCTCCTTCATATCCACGAACTGACTATCGCCCAGGGGATAATATTTTACCTGTGTAGCGTCATAGACGGGACTGTTGTCGCAGTTTTCCAAGTAATGGGCCAGCTGCCCCATGTGGGGACTCTCCGTCCGAAGTCTCTCCCTGGTTTCCGCCCTGGGGAACACATATTTCTTCGTAATCTCTGCCTGGGTCAGAAGCCTTGCATATAGAACCTTGACTCCCGGCTGACTTACGATGGTCACATAGAAGATGGCGCCGAAGACAGGAAAAATCGCTATGGGAAGCATCCAGGAGAGCTTTAAATCCGGATTGCCGGGCGCATTGAAAATATATACCACCGCCACAGCAGAGACAGAGAGAAAAAAGATATAAAACAGAAAGCTGTAATTGCGCAGCAGAATATAGCCCACGCACAGCATGACCAGCTGCGCCAGAAATCCAAGAAGAATCATGGCCGTCCTGCCGTATATTACCGTCTTGATTCCACCGATTGTGGCATTGACTCTTTCCCCCATACTCATTGTACTTTTCATTCTCATATGTCTCAACGCTTTCCCTATTTGCCTGACTCTGTATTCGGATCCAGAAATCTGTCCAGATTGACAAGACACCGATACAGTATTTCCATTTCTTCCTCATTTAAATCCCGGACAATGGCCCGGATCATCTTTTTATGAAAATCACGGTGGTGATAAAATGCCTTTTTCCCTTTGTCTGTCAGTAGTACATATACTACCCGCTTGTCCCTCTCGCTGCGAGATCTGCGTATATAACCTTTTCTCTCCAGCCCGTTCATATTCGTGGTCAGCGTACCTACAGTCACCGAAAGCCTGTGGGCGATTTCCGACATATTCCTGGGCTCCTCCAGGCCGATTGCTTCTATAATATGCATGTCATTATTAGTGATATCGCTGTATTCCTCTGTGATAACTGCCTTTGCCTCCATATCCATCACATGGTTGAACAAGCTGACCAGCAATTCATTTATAGAGCTTTTTGTATTGTGTGCCATTTCACTACTGCTATCCTCTCTGCCTCGTGCACGTTTTCTATCTTATGCCCTTTATTGTTCCTACTATAAATTTACCAAGTTTCAGAAAAAAGTCAATAGGAAGTTCATCACCATTCCAAAACGCAGGCGCCGCAGGTAAGCCCTGCCCCGAACCCGGCAAACACCAGCTTCATCCCCCTCTGCAGTCTTCCCCGGCGATTCAGTTCATCCAACAAAAGCGGGATGGATGCGGAAGAAGTATTTCCCACCTCCATAAGATTCATGGGAAAACGCTCTCCATCCGCCTCCAGGCGCCTGGAGATTCCCTCGATGATCCGGCGGTTTGCCTGGTGCAGCAGAAAGAAATCTACCTCTCCCACATCCGTTCCGCTTTTCCCGAGCGCTTCTTCAATGGTCTTTGGGATCTGACGCACCGCAAAGGAAAAAATCTCTCTTCCATCCATTTTCAGATAATTACCCTCCTGAGACCGCGCAATATAGGGATTTGCCAGAGGACGGCACACACCGGACAGCACCGCTCCGCGGCTGCCGTCGGAATGCTGCACAAAGCTGCGGATCCCTCCCTCTTCACATTTTTCCGCATACACCGCACCCGCGCCGTCTCCGAATAATATGCAGGTTCCCCGATCCTCCCAGTCCACAAGTTTGGAGAGGACCTCGCTGCCGGCCACCAGCACATTTCTATAAATTCCGCTTTCCACATAGGCCCAGGCCGTATGCAGGGCAAACAAAAAGCCGGCACAGGCCGCATTTAAATCAAATGCCACGGCATTTCCGGCTCCGATTTCCTTTTGTACCTGGCAGGCCGTGCAGGGAGCAGTATCCTCCGGCGAACAGGTTGCTACCAATATAAGCTCCACCTCCCCTGCCCTTTTTCCCGCATCCTCCAGCGCAAGGCTGCAGGCGCGGGCCGCCAGCGAGGCCACGGTTTCTCCTGTGGATATGTATCTGCTGCCGATTCCCGTCCGCTCCCTGATCCATTCATCGGAAGTGTCCACCAGCCTGGCCAGCTCCTCATTGGCGACTTTTTTCACCGGAAGCGCACTTCCTGTTCCCATTATCCTGATTGACATTTTTCTGTTCCTTTCTTATTTTAAGTTCCGCAACTACCTATTCAATGCCATTTCCCGCATAGAATTTCCGGCCGCTTAGGGCATTCGGCCGCAAATCCTATGGGCCTTGAATAGGTAGTTGCTGATTTTTAAGTTCCGCAACTACCTATTCAATGCCATTTCCCGCATAGAATTTCCGGCCGCTTAGGGCATTCGGCCGCAAATCCTATGGGCCGCCGTCTCCTTTCAAAATCGCCGGAAACGCTCATATCTCCTGGCTGCAATCTCCTCTCCGGTCATCCCCCGATAGCTCTCCAGAAATCCTCTGATCTGCTCCTTCAGATAACCGCCGATGGCCTGGGCCGTTTCGGCATCCGCACCGCCGAATTCGGGAATGATTTTCTCTATGACATGGAGCATCTTCAAATCCTGTGCCGTAATGCGCATGACCTCGCTGGCCTCCTTCGCCCTGCCGGAATCTTTCCATAAAATAGAGGCGAATCCCTCCGGAGACAGAATTGAATAAGTTGCGTTTTCCAACATCCACACCTCATTTCCCACAGCCGTAGCCAATGCGCCGCCGCTGCCCCCTTCCCCGATCAGGATACACAATACCGGCACCTTCAGAGCCGACATTTCTCTTAAATTCCGGGCGATGGCCTCTCCCTGCCCTCTTTCCTCCGCCTCGATGCCGCAGAAAGCGCCGGATGTATTGACAAAGCTGATAATGGGGCGGTGAAACTTCTCCGCCTGCCGCATGAGCCGCAATGCCTTGCGGTAACCTTCCGGCATGGGCATACCATAATTTCGCTTCCGGCATTCCTCTGCGTCTCTGCCCTTGTGCTCCGCAATCACGGTTACCGGCTGACCGTCCAGAAAGCCGATACCGCCCACGATAGCGGGATCGTCCCGAAAATTTCTGTCCCCATGGGCTTCCACGAAGTAATCGAACAGGTAACGCATATAATCCGGGGCTCCGGCTCTCTCCAGTCTGCGGGCTCCCCGAACCTTTTCCCAGGCGCTTTTAGGTTTCATGGTCCATTCCTTTTCCCTGAGAATCTCGCTGGGCACAAAATGAAAATCTCTTCCCGGTGTAAAACCGGCATATTCCCCTTCCCGGCACTGATGGGCTTTGATGAGAAAATAGATGGTCTTTCTCAGATTCCTGCGCTCCACAATCCCGTCGATCATACCGTGCTCCAACAAAAATTCCGCGGTCTGAAATCCTCCCGGCAGCTCCGCTCCGATGGTCTGGCGGATCACCCGCTGTCCCGCAAAGCCGATCAACGCTCCCGGTTCTGCCATGATCACATCCCCCAGCATGGCAAAACTGGCCGTGACGCCGCCCATGGTAGGATCGGTGAGTATGGTGCAGTACAAAAGACCTGCTTTTGCACACTTCTGAACCGCGGCGGAGGTCTTTGCCATCTGCATCAGAGAAACAAGCCCCTCCTGCATTCTGGCTCCGCCTGAACAGCAGAAGAAGAAAATCGGCAGGCTTTTCTCGATTGCACGCTCTATCGCTGCGGTAATCTTCTCCCCCACCACATGGCCCATACTCGCCATCAGGAATCTGGAGTCGCAGATTCCAAGCAGGATCTCCTCTCCGAATACTTTACATTGTCCCACGGTAACCGCCTCATCCAGACCTGTTTTCTCCCTTGCCTGGGCCAGCTTCTCCTCATATCCCTCATAGGCCAGGGGATTGCGCACCGGCATATCCGTGAACCATGGTTCGAAGGTATGCGGATCTGCCACCATGCGGATCCGATTAGGTGTCTTCACTCTGAAATATCCTTCACATTCATAGCAGATATATTTTCTCTTTGCCACCCGGCCCCTGTCAACCATCTTGCCGCATTTCGGACAGCGGATCAAATACCCGTCCTCCCCTGCGTCCTCTCCCGGATGTTCCTGCCTTCCTTCCGGCTCCGTCAAAAGCTTCTTTGTACCGCTCTTTCGATCTGACTGTCTTGCAAAGAAAGCTAGCCGCTTTTTACTGATCTCGTTTTTGGTCCATCTGTTCATTTATGAATGCCTCCCGTCCCCTTTAATCGCCGATGGCAAAAGTCAGCTCCGCCTCCGCCACAAGTCTTCCCTCCACGAAAGCTCTGGCTCTGCCCACACCCATGGGGCCTTTTGCCTTGACGATGACAGTCTCCAGCAAAAGTACATCCCCCGGAACGACTTTTTTCCGAAACTTTGCCTTGTCAATCCCCGCAAAATAAGCCGTGTGTCCCTTCCATTCTGGCCGGGAAAGAATGGCTACTGCCCCCACCTGTGCCAGCGCTTCCATAATCAGTACGCCCGGCATCACAGGATTGCCCGGAAAATGCCCCTGAAAATACGGTTCGTTCCCGCTGACGCATTTTTTTCCCAAAGCCCGCACACCCTCTTCCAGTTCCTCTATAGTATCGATCATTAAGAAGGGATATCTGTGCGGTATGATCTGCATGATTTCCTGTGCCGTATAAATAGCCATAGTGTTCCTCCTCTTCCAGTTCCGCATGCATCCTCTCCAGTACCAATAACGGCAGAAGAATTCCTGTCCCAAATGCAGGGCCAGTAATTCTTCCGGGTACTGGATCGGATTCATGCTGTTTCCCAGTTCCGCATGCATCCTCTCCAGTACCCCTTTATTCCCGAATCTCTCCGCCGATCAGGATGCTGGCATTATGTCCTCCGAAACCCAGGGAATTGCTCAGGGCATAGGGAACCTTCTCCTCATAATTTTCCCTGCAGTAGTCCAGATCCATCTCTTCCTCCGTCTCCTGCAGCCCGACTGTCCTGTGCAGAAAACCCTCCTGCAGCTCTTTCACACAGGTGATGAATTCTACCGCACCGGCGGCCCCCAGCAGGTGGCCGATCATGGATTTGGTGGAATTAATCCTAAGCTTCCCTGCATGCGCCCCAAAGGCAAGCTTTATGGCCCTGGTTTCAAAGAGATCATTGTGATGGGTTCCCGTGCCGTGGGCATTGATATAGGTCAGCTCTTCCGGTCTTACATTGCCGTCTTCCAGGGCATTTTGCATGGCCCTGGCCGCTCCCGCCCCGTCCTCTGCGGGGGATGTGATGTGATAGGCATCCGAGGAACAGCCATAGCCCAATACCTCCGCATATATAAAGGCGCCTCTCCTGCGCGCATGCTCCAGCTCTTCCAGCACAACAATCCCCGCCCCTTCTCCCATGACGAAACCGCTTCTATCCTTATCGAAGGGAATAGAGCATCTATGCGGATCCGTACTCTCTGAAAGGGCAGTCAGCGCCGAAAACCCCGCAATTCCAAGCGGGGTCACCGCGCTCTCCGCCCCTCCTGCTACACAGGCATCCGCTTCCCCATATTGAATGGAACGGAATGCTTCCCCTATGGAGTGGGTCCCCGTGGCACAGGCTGTCACAACATTCAGACTCTTTCCCTTCAGTCCGTAGGCAATACTCACGTTCCCGGCGGCCATATTAGATATCATCATGGGCACAAACAGGGGACTCACCCTGGAAGGCCCTTTTTGTGTCAGTCTGCCGTATTCCCTCTCCATCGCCGCCAGGCTTCCCACACCGCTGCCCACAAAGCATCCCACTCTGTAGGCATCCTCTTTCTCCATGTCCAATCCTGCGTCCCGAATGGCCTCCCCGGCTGCCGCAACTGCAAACTGACAGAAGAGCTCCATTCGCCTGGCCGACTTATTATCCATGTAATCCTGAGGCCTGAAATCCTTCACCTCCGCAGCCAGCCTGCATTTATAGCCGGCCGTGTCAAATCTGGTAATAGGAGCAAACCCGGTTTCTCCCCTGCGGATCCCATTCCAAAATGCTTCCATGCAGTTCCCCACCGGCGTAACAGCTCCCATCCCTGTCACTACAACTCTTCTCTTCATGTCACATCCATTCCTTTCCCTGTTCTCCCCCGCCAAGCACTCTGCCCCTGAGAACGCGGCGCTGCTTACAGAATTTTTGCTTTTCCCGCATCTCAGAATACTACAGGCGGCTGCACACCGCCGCATTACATTGCCATGCCGCCATCCACGCAGAGCACCTGTCCTGTGATATAGTCAGAGCACCGCCCCGCCAGAAATGCCACTGCTTCCGCCACATCCCTTCCGCTCCCCATCCTCTTCATGGGAATGGAAGCCACTGCAGACTCCTTGACTTTTCCAGTCAACGCACCGGTCATATCTGTGTCGATAAATCCCGGCGCAACGGCGTTCACGCAGATCCCTTTGCATGCCAGCTCCCTGGCTACACTCTTGGTCAGGCCGATCAATCCCGCCTTGGATGCGGAATAGTTCGCCTGCCCTGCATTTCCCGTCACACCGGACACGGACGTAATATTGATGATCTTTCCGCTGCGCTGCTTTAAAAAACAGCGGGACAGATGCCGGATAGTATTGAAAGCCCCTTTCAAATTCGTGTCCAGCACACTGTCATATTCCTCTTCTCTCATACGGACAATCAGATTATCCCTTGTAATCCCTGCATTATTTACCAGAATATCCACATGACCATATTTTCGGAGGATTTCTTCCGTCATCCTGCCGCAGGCTTCAAAGTCGGACACATCACAGCCCACCGCCTCTCCGCAGCCTCCGAAACTCTCCATCTCCTCCATTACCTTCAGAGCAGATTCCCTGGAGCCGTTATAATTGACCAGCACGATCGCCCCCTGCCTGGCAAGCGTCAGGGCGATCCATCTGCCGATCCCCCGGCTGGCTCCTGTCACCAATGCCACCTTGCCCGTCAGTTCTTTATTCTCATTCACTTTTTCATCCTTTCCGGAAGTCTTCCGCTCCCCCCGTCTGACTCCATCAGTCAATACAGAATTTCTTCAATTTGCTCCAAATCTCCAACAGTTCCCACATTGATCACCTTGACCTGGCGGCTCATTTTTTTCACAAAACCTGCCAGTGTCCGTCCTGGCCCTATCTCCACAAAGGTATCCACGCCGTCCCCCAGCATCCGTTCCATGCTTTCACGCCACCGGACAGGAGAGGAGACCTGCCTGGCCAAAAGCTCCTTTACGGGAGCCGCTTCCCGCACATATTCCGCCTCCACATTGCACACATAGGGTATCTTCGGATCGCTGACCTTGACATTTTCCAGGTCTGCGGCAAGCTTTTTTCCCGCCCCGGCCAGAAGCGGAGAATGAAAAGGCCCGCTGACCTTCAGAGGGATGCAGCGTTTAGCCCCTGCTGCCTGCAACTTTTCGGATGCAGCCTGCACGGCGCAGGCCTCGCCGCTGATCACCGCCTGCCCGGGACAGTTATCGTTTGCAACGGACACGATCCCTTCACTCTCCAGGCAGATGCGGTGGATCACCTCTGTCTCAAGCCCCAGCACCGCAGTCATTGCCCCTCCTATAGGATAAGCCTCCTGCATATAAATTCCCCTGTTCCGGATCAGGCGAAAAAGGGTTGGCAGCTCCATCACCCCTGCAGCGGCCAGCGCAGCGTATTCTCCCAGGCTCAGCCCCGCGCTGCACCATGCCTGCAGTCCCTTCTCCTCCAGTACCTTCAGAATCGCCGTCTCCGTGGTCAGCATGGCGATCTGGGTGTATTCCGTAATATTCAGTTTTTCGTTTTCCGTAAAACACAGACCTGCCACGTCCAGTCCTGTGGCTTCACCTGCCATTGTATAAATTTCCCTTGCCGCGGCAAACTGATCGAAAAAATCCTTTCCCATGCCGCAGTACTGTGCGCCCTGTCCCGGGAAAATGAATGCTGTCTTGCTCATATTCTCTCTTTACCACTCACTCTTTCTATATTCCGGGTTCAAAAGGTTCCCGCCCTGCTGCATCACTTCGCGGATGATTTCACTGCAGCTTAACTCGCCTTTCACCAGCCCCGCAGACTGGCCTGCCATCAGAGTCCCGTTGACGGTGTCCCCTTCCACCACGGCCTTGCGCAACGCGCCCAATGTCATCTGCTCCAGCTCCTCAAAAGAAGCTCCTGCCTTCTCCAGCCTCAGATACTCTCTGGTCATTGGGTTTCTCAGCTGTCTCACCGGATGGCCGTGACTCATCCCTGTCACCTCGGAATCAATATCCCTGGCGGCGATGATTTTCTCCTTGTATTTAGAATGCGCCGTGGATTCCTTTGCCGCCACAAAGCGGGTCCCCATCTGCACCGCCTCCGCCCCCAGCATGAACGCCGCCGCAAACCCTCTTCCGTCAGCGATTCCTCCGGCTGCGATCACCGGAATCTCCACTGCGTCCGCCACCTGGGGAACCAGCGTCATAGTGGTGGCAGCGCCGATATGTCCTCCGGCTTCCATGCCTTCCGCCACCACGGCATCCGCTCCCCCGCGCTCCATCATCCGCGCCATGGCCACGCTTGCCACCACCGGAATTACCCGGATACCGGCATCTTTCCACATAGCCATATACTTCCCCGGATTGCCTGCCCCTGTGGTCACAGCCTTCACGCCTTCCTCCACCGCTACCCTGGCGATTTCCTCCGCCTGCGGATTCATCAGCATGATATTCACCCCAAAAGGCTTATTCGTCAACTGCCTGCAGCGGATGATCTGTTCCCGAACAAAGGATGCGGGCGCTCCGCCGGCGCCGATGATGCCGAATCCGCCGGCCTCTGAGACCGCTGCCGCCAGATGATAATCAGCCACCCAGGCCATTCCCCCCTGTATGACGGGATATTCGATTTCCAAAAGCTGTGTTACTCTCGTCTTCATCTGAAATTCCCCACTCCTACATTTCTACACCCTTATTGGCAAGATACTCCATCACATCGCCCACCGTGGCCAGCTTCTCCAGATCCTCCGATGGAATCTCGATGCCGAACTCATCTTCCAGAGCCATAACGAGCTCGAACAAATCCAGGGAATCCGCCGCCAGATCGTCCTTAAAATTCGTATTTTCCGTAATGCTAACACCTTCCGCATTTAATTTCTCTTCGATCACTGCTTTTAATTTCTCAAACATTTTTTCTTCCTCCGACTAATTTTATTTGATAATCAAAATATTTGATATTCAAACTTTCAAAATCATACAACACGAAAATGAAAATGTCAAGAGAAGAGCTGGTAAAATTTTTAAAATGAAGTATAATATATTATAAAAAACCTATTTCTATGGAGTGATTCTCTTCCATGGAATGTTTTTTCCATGGAATGTTTTTTCCATTATGAAAGGAGTTCCTATGTCCGCATATACCATTCCTGAAGCCACCGGCGCTTCGATCCGCCCTGATGACCTGATGCAGACGCGCTTTTTCCCGATCACGGATTTCGGCGCCTCCCCCCAGGCGTCTCCCACGCAAAACACCCGGGCTGTCAACCGGGCCATTAAAGAGGCCGCTGCCCAGGGCGGTACCGTGGTTTTCCCCAGGGGAACTTTTTATGTCTATACCATTCTCTTATCCGGCAATGTGAACCTTTTTCTGGAGGAGGGCGCCGTGATCTCTGCCGCCAAAACGGACATTGTCCATTCCTACCGAAAGCAGAAGGGAGAAGGCGGCAATTACGAAGAACCGGAGGTCAATCCCTATGTGGGAATCCAGGACCACGGACATACCTATTTCGCCAACAGCCTGGTCTATGGTGCGGATCTGGAAAACGTCATGATTTACGGGAAAGGTCTGTTCACAGGCGGCCGCTTTGACCAAGAGGGCATGTTGGAGTATGTTCTCCAGGGCGGAGACCCAAAGGAACCTTTGTCCCGGAATGCCAGAGGGCATCAGGAGGAATGGTTCGGCAATAAGGGCATCGCTCTGGTACGGTGCAAAAATATCGTGTTGAAGGATTTCTCCGTCACCATCGGGGGACATTTCGCCGTCATTGCAGAAGGCTGTGAAAACCTCCTGGCCGATCATCTTCTGGTAGATACTACAAGAGACGCATTTGATATCGACTGCTGCCGTAATGTCACGGTGCGGCATACCGTATGCAACTCTCTCACCGACGACGGCCTGTGCCTGAAGGCTTCTTTCGGCGCCGGTATTTTCAAGCCTCTGGAAAATGTCCTGATCGAGGACTGTACCGTCAGCGGTTATGATGCCGGAAGCGTCTATGCCGGCGAATATACCCGGGACAAGCTTATCGCCCTGGATCGCTGTGGTCCCACCGGACGGGTAAAATTCGGCACGGAATCTACCTGCGGATATCACCTGGTGACCATCCGGCGAGTCAGATTCGATCGTTCCAGGGGATTTTGTATGGAAGCCGTAGACTGTTCCTCTCTTACGGATGTCATATTTGAAGACTGCACACTGGATAATGTATCCAGCTCTCCCTTTTTCCTCCGGGCAGGGGATCGGGGACGGTTTCCGGTGACAGGCCTCTCTTCTTCCCCGGACTATCCGGCGGCGAAGGAAGATGTACGCCTTGATAACCGTGGCTGGATCCTGCCCAATGATCAGGCTTACGGCTGCTATCCTGTCAGACGCTATGCCCCCAGCTATAACCGGACCAGAACCGTCACGGCGGACGGACATTCCTACTTTGAAATCCTGGATGAGACTAATCCTGCAGAAACCAATCCCATGAATTATGAAGAGAGGGACGGGCATTTTTATCTGAAAAGCTGGCGGGACGATGGCTGCCGGAACCTGCCGCCGGCCTCCCATGAGTCCCCTGCTTCGGAAAATGCGGCAGAGTGCGCGCAGAACCGGGAAGGCAGTGTACATGGCCGTTATCAGACAGATCTTTCCCTGGAAATTCCGGAAAAGGATCTGCCCCTGTATGCCAATGGCATAGGGTGTGAGTGTCTGGCACGGGTGTCTGATATTTTGATCCGGAATGTGACTGTCACCAATGCAGATCCCCGTTATCCTATTTTGCTGATGGGGATGACGGATTCCCGTATCCGGAATGTCATTCTGGAAAACATTTCCGTGGAATACAGAGGCGGACTTACCATGGAGCATGCGGCAGAGCAGAGGCAGCTGAATACCGAATGGAAGTACTCCCAGTTCCACGCGCCGGAGCATGTCCAGAATCTCCCCTGGCTGGTGAACACCTTCTTCCTGAAAAACGAAGGGCTGCTTCCCCGGGCCGACTGGGACAGGGAGCATTCCTGCTGGCGGGAGGATCCTTACAATGTGCCGGAGCTTGCGGAAGTATATCCCGAGCCCAGCAACTGGGGGATTCTGCCGGCATACGGACTCTACGCAAGACATGTGGACGGTTTAACGCTCAAGAACATACGTTTTTCCTGCAAGGTTCCCGACGGCAGGCATGTATGTGTTTTAGATGATACAGCCGATGTGTGTGTGGACGGTATGGAAGCTTATTGTGAAAAAGGCCTTGCCCCTATCGCGGCGGTCACTGACCATTTCAGAAGGCACACAAATGCGGAAAACGTGCCGGAGCAGCCTTATTTTACCACAACGGTGACTAATCTGCAGATTGCGAAGCCCCCGGTTCTTCACCGGGAAGCTGACTATCCCGTTTCCTCTGCCGCAATACACACTGCCCGGACGGGGACGGATCCGGCCGGCAATGACTTGGCCTGTCTGGTCAAAAATGTAGAAATTCATGCTCCTGCTCCGGGTACTCCCCGGGACAGCCTGTATCCTTATCCCACTGTTCCGTGCAGTGAAACCGGCTATCGCTTTCAGGTGGACACCGATGATTATCCTCTTCCGCTGACCGTGCACCGCCCTTTTATCCGTCAGATCGCACCGGTACATATTGCCCCGGGACAGTCCTGCCACCTGGTTTTGACTGTGCGCAACCCGGCCAGCGATATCTCGGAAGAAGCCGACGACGGTATTATATATAACGAGCAGATCGCAAGACTCAACTACGGTGTAAAGGGTATGGATGTAGCGCTCACCCTCTCCTGCGAATGCCTGCCGGAAGGCGCCGTCTTCGATGCCTGCAGCCATGTTTTCTCCTGGACCCCCTCCTGTTGCCAAAGGGGCGCATATGATATTGTCTTTGTGGTAAATGACGGCGTTTTGCCTGAAAAAATGACAGTCCGGATAACTGTGGAATAGAATTTCACCTTATTTTTAAGAAAAGAAAGGAAGGTTCCCATGCAAATTCAAACCGATTATGATCTCATCCTGGCGCAGCTGCAGGCAGTGACAGAATCCGAAAAAGACCTGATTGCCAATCTGTCCAATGCATCCGCCGTTCTTTCCATGAACCTTGACCGGATTAACTGGATCGGTTTCTACCTGGTGAGGGGAAATCAGCTGGTACTAGGCCCCTTCCAGGGCAGACCTGCCTGCGTCCGCATCGAATTCGGAAAAGGTGTCTGCGGCGCCGCCATTTCATCCGGAATGGTACAGCGTGTGGATGATGTCCATGCCTTTCCCGGGCATATTGCCTGCGACGGCGCCTCCAATTCGGAAATCGTCCTTCCGCTTTTCCGAAAGGGGGTGCCTGTTGCCGTACTGGATATCGACAGTCCTGTATTCAATCGTTTTTCGCCTGAGGATCAAAAGGGGCTGGAGCAGTGTGCCGCATTCCTGGAGGAGGCCTGCGGCTGGGACAGTCTGCTGGAGCATGTTTGAAAATAGCTTTCCGTCAGCTGCGCGTCACAATTTGTGGTGGAAAATCATCTTACACATGATTGACCGAATGAAGAAGACATAGTGGGCTGCGTTGACCGAATGAGGGGCAAAGATACCGCGAAGTGGGGCGGGCAACGTTTATTCCCGCACCTCTTCATCCAGAAATGCCCTTGAGCCGGTGGCACCCTTCTGTCCCTGATATTTTCCGCAATAGGGATGCAGAGCCGCATCATCCATCCGCGAGAAGACCAGCTGCCCTACCCGGCGGCCGGCCTTCAGCTCAATGGCACAGCGGTTTACATTATATAGTTCCAAAGTGATCTCTCCCCGGAAACCCGGATCCACCCAGCCGGCATTCTGAATAAACAGGCCCATTCTCCCCAGGGAGCTTCTTCCCTCCACAAAAGCGGTCAGATCATTAGGCAGCTCAAAGTATTCCATCGTGGTGGCCAGGACGAACTGGTTGGGCAGCAGAACATAGGTCTCGCTGGTGATGGTTTTGTATTGTATCTCTTTATCCAGTGTAATGATCCCGGTGGGAGAATCCTCCACGATGCTGAAGGTGCTGCCCAGCCTTATATCTACGCTGGCCGGTTGAACCTGATCCCTTTCCATGGGCGTGATCTTTAGGGAGCCCTCTTCCAGCATCCTGTATATTGTCTTGTCCGACAGTACCATTGTGTATGCCTCCTATGTAAATTCCATGCCTCGAATAAGGTCATTTTACCACGAGCTGCCGCTCATGGCAGATGGCCATCCGGCCGCTCCATGCCTCGAATAAGGTCATTTTACCATGAGCTGACGCTCATGGCAGATGGCCATCCGGCCGCTCCATGCCTCGAATAAGGTCATTTTACCATAAAACCCCGAAATCGGCAACCTGGTTGTGGCGTATCCGGGCGGTTTCTGCTATTTTCCCGAATATAGGGGCATATGGCTGTTTCCAGGCAAACCCCTGCAAATTTATTTCATGGCGCTTCCTTATGCCCCCGCTCCTTCATGGAAACAGGATTGTTCCCTTTTCATACCATACCGTCTCAATCTCTGCCAGCTTCTGTAATGGTTTGAGGCTGCTGATCCGGTTGCCCCGGATATCCAGATGCCGCAGGTGGGGCAATTTTTCCACAAACCCGATCTCCTCCAGCTGCATTGACTCCAGATACAATTCCTTTATATTCGGAAAACAACCGAAAAATCTGTCAAACTCAGGCATTCCGATCTCCTTTTCTTCCCCCTCGCCCGTTTGGCATGACATGGAAATCCTGTTCATGGACAGATATTCCAGCATCTCGCTGCCTGAAAGCCGTTCCAAATCCAGATGCACACGACAATCATCCAGAGTCAGCGCATGCAATGTGGGAATGGAAAAAAGTTCCTCCCCCCGGCCTTCTATGGTAACCCCCTCCAAAGCAAGCTCCGTCAGATCGGGAAGCACATCAGGCAGCCGCCAGACATCGTTCCTTCCGGCATTTCCCTTCACCTGTAAAAACGCAAGCTGTCCCATAGCGGAAAGGAATTCCAGATCCGGTTCCGGGCAATCCTCCAGACACAGGGAGATGACACCGGTTGCTTCCCGCAATGAGGTCAAATCGTCCGCTCCCTTCAGGGAAAGCCTCTCCAGAAAAGGCAGTCCTCCCAAAGAAGGCAACGTGCCGCCGTGAGCCGTTTCCAACAAAAGTTCCTCCAGACTGCACAGCTCCCCTATAGCGGAATAATCTATGATATCCGGATTCCTTTCCAACGCAAGAAAAGCGAGTTTACCGCAGGCTTTCAGAGGTTCCAGATCCGTTATTCTGCTTCCGGAGATACGCAGACTGGTCAATTCCGGCATCCTGGCAAGAAAGTCCACATTTTTAAGTCCTGCAGAGTCTATTTTCAGCCATTTCAATTTGGTCAAATGCTCCAGGGGGCTATAATCCTCCAAATTCTCTCCTCCCTCAATCATCAGCCCCTCCAAACCCGGATATGCCAAAAGTCCGGAAATATCTTCCAGGCAGGGATTCGTTACAGATAAATACTGCAGATTCTCAAACGCATCAATTCCCTTCAAATCTTTATTCTCCCCATCTTCCGTCACCCCAAGCTCTGTGATTTTCTCCGGATAGGGAATGCACTCCGCCAGCTCTTTTGCCGTATTTTGCGCATGGACGCCAAACAGATGCTCCAGTCCGCCAAGCTCCTCCTTCCCCAGCTTAGCATCAACAGAAATCCACTCCAATCCCGAAAAAACAGCCAGATCCGACAGCGCCATCTCGCTCTCCTCCCTGTAAGTCATGGTCTGTACATATCCATATTCCAGTTGATAGGATACACGTTTTTCCGACCGGGTGATCTGGATGGATGTAAGCTGCCCGTATTCTTCTGCGGAAATGGATCTATAGTTCTTTCCCCAGATATTCTCTGCAACCTGTCGGAAAAAATCGGAGCCAGGTATTCGTTCAGGCTGTTTTTGCTGCCGGGCCTGTGTTCCCTGCCGAGTCTGTGCCTGCTGCCGGGTCTGCGCTTGTTGAAGGGCCAACGCTTGTTGCTGGGCTGGCGCTCCCTCCCGGGCCGTGTCTTGTGACATTCCTGTCATATCTGACACTCCTGTCGATTCCTGCGTCAAAATCGGTTTTTCCACGGCGACACGCCCGGATTTTCCGGAACTGACACGTCTCTCATTCCGAAAGCCGGCATCTTCCTTTCCCGTACCGGGAGGCAATTCCCCGCCGCGCTCTGCTTTCAACCCGCTGCCCCGCTCCGAAAACACCTCTTCTGCATCCTGTCCCTGCCCTGCACCGAAAAATGCCAGCCAGACCGCACAGCCCACTGCCGCAGCCGCTATAATCCCTTTCCTTTTTCCTGCTAATCCTTTTCCTTCAGTTGTAAATTTATTCGTCATATTTTTCTCCGTCAGCTGTTCTGTCCATCTGCTTCCTGCATGTATTTGCAGACTCTCTTTTATTGTCTTTTCCGGCCTTTCTGCTATTGCCGAAGCCGAAAGCTCCAAAATGTATTGCTGTATGTTTCTCCTCTGCGCTCCTGCATCGTTCCACCATATAATGGTTTGCCCTGTGCTCCGATATATCCGGAAGCTCTCCCAGAGATACCTGATCTCCATACTTGCGCTTCAGCGCCCGTTCCAGGAGTCCGTCGCATACCTCCGGATTCTTCGGAAGCAACGGTCCATGCAGATAGGTACCTATTAAGTTTTTATAAACGATTCCCTCATAACCGCTCTGTTCTGTATTTCCATGTCCGAAGACTACCTTGCCCAGAGGAGGGTATGTACCGATATCAGTTCGTCCGGCATGATTTTCAAATCCTACAATTGCCGCCTTAAAATACGGACTTTGGAGAATGATGTTCCCCACCAGGCGTGCCGGCTGCCACTGTGTATGAATATCCAATATCCCCAGTCCTTCCACAACCTGCTCCCGCATGGTATACGTTCTCCCCAACAGCTGAAATGCGGCACAGACTGCCAGCACCACACCGCCGTCCTCCACATATGCCCTGAAATCATGCCGGATTGCCTTAAGGTACCCGGAAATAATCTCCTGTCCCCTGTCCGGACCGCCTCCCCAGCAAATCATATCCAATCCGGAAAAATTGATTCTGTCTCCGCACAAAATCGGATGAATTTCTGCCTCAATCCCACGCCACTGAAGCCGTTTCTCCAGACATTTTACATTGCCCCTGTCTCCATACAGGTTAAACAGATCCGGATATAAATATCCTATTGACAGCTTCATGATGTCATGCCCTCTTTCCATGCAGACTGCATTTGATCCAGCATCAGATTCGTGCTGTACAGACCGGAATAATTGGTAATGATATATACGTTTTTACTACCCTTCTCAGTCAATATTTCCATGGTTTCCCGCAGATCTGCCGTGGAGCCGCATTGAATATCTCCATATTTCAGACACAGTACCATATCATCCCTTCGTGCCCCCCCGGCAGTAATTGTCTCGGCATTTGCCCCGGCCAGATACTGATAATCCACATCCCAAAGCCAGGAAACATCCTCCCCGTCCAGCCTGGTATCGTTGATCTGGATTACTACATCCTTCGGCTTGGGATCCTTTAGAATCAGGAACAATTTCTGTTGAAATCCCACAGGATTTTTGGCCAGAAAGAGCTCTACGCGGGCTTCATTGATTGAAAAAACCCCTTCTCGTTTATTCCCATAATCAAAGCTGCGCATAAGCCGGCAGAATTTTTTTCTCGGAGCATCCGCCGCGCATAATGCAGCATAGGCAGAAAGCGTATTGTATATATTGTAAGGAGCGCAGGCTCCCCATTCCATCCGCATACCGTCCAGCGTATAGGTATACTCTCCATTGCTGATCTCGATATCCTCTGCAGTTACATCCGGACAGGGCCGTCTTCTCCCGCAGGCCGGACAATAATATTCTCCCAGCTGGCCATACTGAATGAATTCATAGACCAGCCGCCTTCCGCAAAAAGGGCAAAAGGGACTCTCCCGGGCTCCGACAGGGATCCCTTCGTCAATCTTTTCATTGATCCCATACATGAGCACCGGATTGATACATTCCATTCCCAACGTGACAGAACAGATATCGTCGCAGTTTATTACCAGCCTGGCCTGTGGTACCAGCCTCATCGCATCCTGCATTCTGGCACGGAGGAGATCGATCTCGCCGGTCCGATCCAACTGATCCCTGAAAAGATTGGTGACCAGAATGCAATCCGGTTTAAGCTGTCTGAATATCTTCACACAGGAAAGTTCATCCACCTCTATGCAGGCGTAATCTGCATCCAGCCGCCCCCATCTGTCTGTGCCCAAAACAAAGGCGGTAATCACTCCTTCCATCAGGTTCGCACCCATTTTGTTGCATACAACCTTTTCTCCTTCCCCCGAAAGTGTATGATACAAAATATTGTTTGCAGTGGTTTTTCCATTGGTCCCTGTCACCGCAATGACCTGTTTGCGCACCATTCCGGACAGCACAGACAAAATATCCGGATCAATCTTTTTCGCAATTACTCCCGGAAATGTGGAACCATTTCCTCTCCCTAATCTATGAATGAAAGAACATGCTAATTTTCCGAAAAATACCGCTAATCTGCTTCGTATTTGCATCTGTTTTTCTCCTCTCCGGCGCCTTTTTCAGGTTCATTTCCCCTGATTTTTTGCTGCCTTTTTCTCCTCTCTATTATGCTTTTATTATAAAAAACAGATGTATCCCATACGTAAAATCCCGGCTAAGATTTCCTTATGAAATCATTAATTACCTTAGGAAATATGCAGCAACAGTATACCGAAAACCTCCTAAACAAAAAATATATGTGCGGCATGTACGGAAAAAAGAGACGGCCTGCCCCATCTCTGGTCAATGCCGTCTCTAAAAACATGCTGTAATTCTTTTCTATCCTGTATTGAATCCGCCGTCCTCAGCCGCAGCCGTCCAGTCCGCAGCATACGCCTTTCGCCGCCGCAATCTGTCCTTCCTGCAGAATCTCGATCATCTCTTCCTTCGTATAAGTTTCCACGGAAATGCTTTCCCCATTCAGATAAATAGAAGGAACTCCCGTCACCTTCAGCTCATTTCGGGAATACGCCACCGCTTCCCTCACCTGCTCCGTATAGGTTCCTGCTTCCAGTGCCTGACGGAATCTGCCTGTATCCAGCCCTGCTCTATCGGCAATCCGGCATAAGACATCCAATTCGCCGATATCCTGTTCCTCCTCAAAATAAGCCCGATAGGTCAAATCGGAATAGCGCGCTTCCTCTCCCTCTTCCCTGGCAAAAAACATCCCTTCAAAAGCCAGACGGGTGTAAGGCCGGGGACACACCGCCGGCGGCAGTTTCATATCAAGCCCCAGGGCCTTTGCCGGCTCCACCAGAATCTGGTAACGCTTCTTCCTGGCCTCGTCATGGCACACATCCACCCGCTCCCTGGATTCCGGTGTCAGCTCCAGCGGCTGTATCCTGATCTGGGCCTCGATCCCGGTTTCCTTCAGCGCTTCCTCCAAAGCTACCTTGGCCACCAGACAATAGGGGCATACAAAATCCGTCACAAACAAAATATCCAACATACTTTACTCCTTTCCTGCGGCAACTGTACATCCCTTTTATCATAAATGCTGTAAAGTACAGTGTCAAGGAGTTTATTTTATTCTGCCAGATACATCTTCAGACCATCCTCGATCTTCTGAATGGTATCCTCCTCAGACTGAGAACCGTCCAGATATCCGCCCAGACTGTCGATGAGTACCTCCCGGATCTTGGCATCCTCTTTTACAGGCCGGTCAAGGCTCCTGCACAGCGCCGCCAGATCCTGCGCCGTCTTCTGATCGTAAGCCTCACTGGAGAATTCGATATAGCTGCCTGAATCAGCCTTAATCATGGTGGCCGCCGAATAGTCGGAGCGATCCTTTGCCGCCAGCGTCTCAAGCGCCGCCTCATTCACCGGGAATCCGCTGTAGGACTCCGTACTCTGTACCTGACTTGACAGAGCAAAGCGCAGGAAATCCTTAGCCGCCTCCAACTCCCCGGTCTTCGAACAGATGCCTATCTGCATGGAAGGCTCAAACTGATTCTCGAAAGCAGTATAACTTCCCTTGATATAATTCACCATGGACATAGGGAACATACAGTCTATAAATCCGTTTACTCTGTTAAATGCCAGCTTCGCTTCCGCAGCCAGCTCCCACATGCCGAAGGCCAGCTCTTCCTCCGGCCGGGAATCTATAATCCCGCAGTTGTCCGCAATGGCCTTCAGATATTCCAGATACCTCCCCATCGCTTCTCTGTCCAGCTGCTTGCCGTCTACAATCTCCGAACAAAAATAGGGATAAAACTCATCCACCAGCTCCGTTACCGTCCTCTCGCCCATATAGCTTGAATCCGCCCCGGGCAGAAATGCTGCCAGCTTCTCCATGGAACTCATCTCCTGCACGGTAATGTCCCGCCCCATGGCCATATAAAAGCTAAACTGCAACGGCACCACATAGCGTTTTCCGTCTTCCCGCACATACGCCCCCGTAATATTGGACAGTACTTCCCCGCTTTCCTCCATGGGCTTCACCACATCCTCCAGATCTGCCAAAAGCCCTTTGTCCGCATAGGAATCCATATTCAGGTGATCCATCACCACCAAATCCGGCGCGTTATCCCCCATAAGCATGGTATTCAGCTTCTGGTAGACAGCATCGTAATCCGGTGTATCGTAATAGTATTGAGGGTATTCATATTCTATGGTGATCAGCGTATCCGGATGCTCCTTGTGGTACATGGTTGCCGCCTGCTTCAACAGGGAATTCTCATATACCGTAAACAGCTTCAGCTCCCGGGTCACCTGGGAAACCGCCTCCGGATCATACACATATCTGCAAAGCTGCTGCCCTCCCTCCGACTGAAACAGGGCATAGATACTACCGTCCTCCAATGCGGCAAAGCTCAGACACCAGAAATCCGACATTGCAAAATTTGTCTCCACGCCATCTACGAGCTTCTCCCATTCCCCTTCAGGATTCCCTCCGGCCAGGCGGAAAATACCGTCCTCACTGGCTCCGATGAGGCTTCCGTCCTGCAGGATATCAAGCGCCAAACTTCCCGTACCCCCCACCGTGACAGAACCGTCGTCTCCGCCGCCTGCCGGATAGGGTATTGTGAGAGCATCTGCGCTCCTGCCTTCTTTCCGTTTCTCAATCTGGCCGCTCATTCCGTCAGAGGAACGCAAATACACATTTTCGCCGTCTGTCACAATACCGCCCTCATAAAAGGAGGAAATCTGCTCGCTCTCCAATACGCTGCCATCCTCTGAAGAAAGAATATCCAGACCGGTATAGGAGACGGTCACCAGGGTCTGATTGTCAAGAACCCCGATTCCCTGCACCATTTCATACCCGCCGTATTCTTCATTGGGAACCGTCCACTTTTGGGGTGTGATCTCACGGGCGGCGTCCCCTTCTCCTTTCCACAGATGCCCTCTGAATGCCGCTTCTCCTTCCTCCGAATAGCCTGCATAGAGATATTGACTGCCATCTTTATCTTCAACAAGCTCAAGCTCTATCCATTCTGCTGCAGGCAGATCCATAGAAGCCATCCACCCCTTTGTCACATCCGTGCAGCTGCCCTCCTGCAGTGCCCACTCGCTGAGAAGCGTTTTCCCGTTCTCCTGCTTTGTGGCCAGCAGATGCAGCTGCTCCCCCGATGTAAAGATCTGGTCGATATTCCACCCCTCCAGTTCCCCGGGCAGGGTCTCCACCGACTCCACGTACCTCCCCCTGGGCTGATCCCCGCCGCTTCCTCCCTCCGCTCCCGCTGTGCTTTTGTCCGAACTTTCGCTTTTGCCGTCAGCATTTTCCTGCTCCGCTTTCCCGCAGGCGCTCAGCGTCCCTGCGAAAAGTGCCGCGGCAAGTATTGCCGCCAGCCATCTTCTGCATTTGGTTTTTACCATTTTCCGTTACCTCCCAATCCGGCCTGTATGTTTTTTTCAAGCCTTTCATATTGATATGGTATCAGAAAAATGTCAAATGCCTGTGTCCTACTTGTGCCTAAGTTGTAAAATCGAAAGGAATCTATTGTCCAAGTCCTTCCCCTGTGGAAAGTGATAAATTCATGGAAAAAATCTCCTTGTATTCCGAACTGGCCGGATTTGCCCAGGAAATCACGATGGAACTGGTGGTCACAGAGGCATACAGCCCCCTCTCCCCGACACTCTGTATCATCCAGAAACCGGTGTTCTCCGCTGCGCCCTTTCCCCCGTCAAGAATCCGTGTTGTTCCCGGCAGGCCGAAAGAGGAAGCGTAATCGGCCAAAATCTCTTTCAATCCGTCCTCTTCCTGACTCTCTTCCAGGAAAGAACTATGCACAATCGCCTGCAGCACTTGACCGCTTGATGCCTGCAAGGTCAGCTGAGCCTCCAATTCCGGAGCATTTATCCATACATTCCAATAGCTGCACAGCAACGCCCTCTCATCATCCTCCAAATCTTCCTGCCATGTCCAGAGATAACAGTTTACGGATTGCTCCTGTAATAGAAAATCACTGTTTTCCATATATGGAAGCAGAAAATACTCAATCCACTCTACGCCGCATTTCAAAGCCTCCGTCATGGACAGTTGTCCCTCCCAGGGTTCATGCGGATAGGCTTCCGTTCCGTTATTCAGCCTTTGCACCGCCTCATAAAGCTGTACTTCGGTCAATTTCTCCCTCTCTTCTTCCGCGTCAAGCAACGCCACCCCGACAGATACCGGTATCTCCACTGATCCGGCCCCCTGCAGCAACTTTTCCTCCTCCTGTTCCAAACGGTACTGTACCACAAACAAACCTCCGAACCCAATTCCAAACGCGGCTGCAAGGCCCGCGAGATTCATTGCCAGGCCTCCTTTCCTCCATGGGGATATCAGATCTGTCCTTTTGCCGGCCTTATCCGTCTTCCTCATCCCCATCCTGCGTTCCTCCTTTCCTGCATTTCAGATAAAACCTTACCGTGGTCCCCTCTCCCTTTATGCTGTCAAAGGCCAGCCTGTCCCCGTGTATCTCCGCAATCCGCTCAGCCAGCGCCAGCCCCAGCCCTGCTCCATGCTGCTTCCGGGAACGTGCCTTATCCACCATGTAAAATGCCTCTGTAATACGGGACAGCTCCGCCTCCTCCATGCCGCAGCCATTGTCTCTGACCCGGATTCCATATCTTTCTCCCTGCATTTGTCCCTGCAATTCAATCTGCCCTGCCCCCGCCTTGACGGAATTGTCCACCAGATTGACCAACAATGTCTTCAGCAGATCATAATCTACCATAACATAAGCGGCCTGAGCCTGAAGCGCAAACGCAATCCCCGCTTCTGCAAACAAGGGTGCAAATCCGTCTGCCACATCCTGTAGCAATTCCTCCGCGGGCATCTCCACCAGCGGGAACTCCTGTCTTCCCAATACGGTCAGTTCCATCAGTTTAAAAGAAAGGGCCTCAAGCCGCATCCCCTCATTCCAGATATGCCAGGAAGCTTTGCGGATCTCTTCTCTGGAAAGTTCTTTTTGATATATGGTATCCGCATAACCGATGATGGAAGTCAGCGGTGTCTTCAGTTCGTGGGCAAAATTCGCCACAAAATCCTCCTTTTCCCGGGCCGCCCTGGACAGCTCTTTTACCTTCTCCTCCACAGCATGGGCCATCTGGTTAAAGCTCCCTGCCAGCTCTCCTATCTCATCCCTTCCCGATATGGCAAGACGTTCTTGGTAATACCCTTCCGCCATCCGGCGGGCCGCTTTCGACATACGCTTCAGCGGAACTGTCAGGAATGCAGACAATATGCCCAACAGCAGCATCCCTGCTGTCATTGCAATCAGATAGCAGCGTATAAAGTATTGCCGCAAAGTCCCCTGCTGCTTAATGGTCTTGCTGATATCCCACTGATTGACAAAATAAACCTTCCCAAGCTCCGCAGCCCTTTCCGAATTCTCCGAAAGGACTGCCGCCCCTTCCTTAGCATCCTTCATGCTGATTTTGACCTCATCGGCCTGCCCTGACTGCGGGATGATGCCCGGACGGCTGTCAGCAACAACATATTCATACTGCCTGTCATCCGCTTCGTCTCCTTCCTCCGGTATTTCTTTCATAATCAGCCATGTCTCATAAGTGGATTCCAGACCGGCACAATTGAGCATACTTCCCACCAGAATGGAGCCTCTGTCATTCCAAAACTGATATGCGTGGGATTCTTCGGAGAGGCTGTCTAAAAATTCAGGATCCAACCCTTCGATTTCCGAATATAGAAGCGTCTTATCTTCCGAATAAAAGGCCACCGGTACATCCATTTCTGCCGCCAGAGAGCTGAACAGGCTTTCCAGAAATGTAGTCTCAATCTCCCGAAATCCCTCCGCATCCGGCTTCTCTGCCGAATCTTCCGCTCCCGGCAAGGACCAGACTTCTCCCGAATCGTCCGGTATCGGTTCACCGGACTGCCCCTGAGAGAGCACATCGCCCTCTGGCAGATCATTTTCCTCCGGATAATTCTTCCAGATTATCATATCCGAAACAGAATCCCCCACTGTCCATCCGGAAAGTACTTCCGAATAGGACAGCGTTGCCGACTGCACTGTAAATTTGTCATACTGATACTGTTTCAGCGCAAAATCTACTTCCCTTGCCAGGCTGCTTTCCATGGAATAGCGCAGCAAAAAATAGCCTGAGGCAGAAAATGCCAGGCCCAACACTAACATTCCGAACAGAAAATATTTCGTAAAAAGCCGCATTCTATCCCTCCAGCCTGTACCCTATACGGAATACCGTTTTGATCCGATCCTCCCATCCCAGTTTCCTGCGCAGCCTCTGGATATGGGCGTCCAGTGTCCTGGTCTCCCCGAAGAAAGGTTCTTTCCACACTTTTTCATATAATTGGTCACGGTAGAGCGCAACGTTTTTATTTTGCACCAACTCTACCAGAAGATCAAATTCCTTCGCCGTAAGCGTGACGGGACAACCGTTTTTTGTCACACTGCGAGAGTCCGGATAAATGGAGACGTCCCCGATATCCATCTGTTTCCCGCCGATTCCGATCCGGCGCAGCACAGCCTCCACTCTTGCCAATAATTCTCCCACCTGGAAAGGCTTGGCCAGATAGTCGTCAGCCCCGGCCTTCAACCCCCGGATCCGGTCCTCCACAGCCCCCTTGGCAGTCAGAAAAATCACCGGTGTCCCGGTTGGCTTGATATATTCTAAAAGCTCATATCCATCCACTTCCGGAAGCATGATATCCAATAATACAAGGTCAAACCGCCCTTTTTCAATCCAATCTGCCCCCTCCATACCGTCATGTGCACAGGTGCAGCGATACCCTTCCGCACGCAGATTCATATAGATCAGATCGGCAATCGCCTCGTCATCCTCCACAATCAGAATGTCTGCCATAGCATCTACCTCCGCTTATTATACTTCTTTCCGATCATGCAATCAAACTACATAAATATTTAAAAGTATTATACAAAAGTGTATCTGAATTGTACATACTGAATCATTTGTTATTTTTGTCGCTACAGGAGATCGCGGCTGCACAGCCGGCTGTCAAAAAATAGCTTTCTCCTACAAAAGAACCGCCAGGGCTGGCCTGACGGTTCTGGAAATCCATTTTATATTTCTTATCTCTGCACACGCCCGGAAGCGTCTCCCCCTGCCAGGGTCTCCACCTCTTTCCTGGATACCAGGTTGAAGTCGCCGGGAATGGTATGCTTCAGTGCGGAAGCAGCCACGCCGAATTCCAGGGCGGCCTTGAAATCCTTACCGTCCAGAAGCCCGCAGATCACGCCGCCTGCGAAGGAATCTCCCCCGCCCACACGATCCACGATGGGATGGATGCTGTACTCCTTGGAATGATAGAATTCTTTCGTATCCCTGGAGTAAATGCAGGCGGACCAGCCGTTGTCGGAAGCGGAATGGCTCACCCGCAGGGAGGAAACGCAGTATTCGAAGTTGTAGTCTGCAACCATCTGCTCAAAGATGGATTTGTAGCCTGCCAGCTCCAGGTCTCCGCTGGTCACGTCCGTCTTACCGGGCTTGTAGCCCAGTACCAGCTCCGCATCCTCCTCGTTGCCGATGCACACATCCACGTACTGCATCAGATTCTTCATCACCTTCTGGGCTTTCTCGGAAGTCCAGAGCTTCTTGCGGAAATTCAGATCCACAGAGACCTTCACGCCATTCTTCCTGGCCGCCTTCAGGGCTTCCTCTGTCAGCTCTGCAGCCGCATCGGATACGGCGGGAGTGATTCCGGTAAAGTGGAACCAGTCGGCTCCCTGGAAGACAGCGTCGAAATCAAAATCCTTCACCGTGGCGGTGGAAATAGAGGAATGCGCCCTGTCATAAACCACCTTGGAGGGCCTCATGGAAGAACCGCTTTCCAGGAAATAAATACCCAGGCGCTCACCGCATTTTGCGATGTGCCTTGTGCCCACATTATATTTCCGAAGAGCTGCCACCGCGCACTCACCGATCTCATTGTCCGGCACCGCCGTCACAAACTCAGCGTCATGCCCGTAATTTGCCAGGGATACCGCCACATTGGCCTCTCCGCCGCCATAATTAATATCAAATTCATCCGCCTGGATAAACTTCTCGGAATTGGGGGTGGACAGTCTCAGCATGATCTCCCCCATAGTAATTACCTTCGCCATTGTTTTAAATCCTTTCTTTTATCATTTTACCTTAAATCTGTAATATGCATATCCATTCAAGGCCAAGGTACTGCCTGAACCACTGCGGCCTTTTTGTTTACGATGCTCCTGCGTCTGTTACAGAACGGTTCCACTCTGTATCTTCCAGAACTTCCTCCGGCCAATTTTGTTGTCCTCCCAGATATTCCACCACCCAATGGGATGCATACCTGAATCTGCCATCATGGTTCAGTGCGTCTTCCTAAATTCGCCATGCAGGATACGCCAAAGACCACAGACCGCCAGCCAATGCCCCTTCCTATTTCTGCAGAAGATGCACCGCAAAACCGCCGATCTCCTCTTTCAGGTAGATGGCGTTAATGCTGCCGTCGGCACGCAGAATGGGCTCCTCGAATTCCACGCCCAGAACCGTGCTCATATAATTGATTGCCCGTTCAATATAATTCGTCCTGATGGCAATATGCCCGTGGGTGCCTCTTCCGTGGGCATTCAGTACTTCCACAATGGTACCCGCAAAACTGCCGCCGCTGCCCACCTTCACCGGCAGGCCGAACAGAAATGCCAGACGGTTGGCGGTCTTATCCGCCTCTTCCTTGCTCTCGGAATTGATACCCACATGCACCAGTTCGAAGCCCAGCATGGTCTGGACCGCTTCCCTGGTAAGCTGCTCGATCTTATCCCACTCGCCCGCATTGATCAGGTCTCCGGGAACCATCCAGGAACCGCCGCAGGCAATGATCTTGTTAAAATCAAGGTAAGATGTCAGGTTCTTGGCATTGATTCCGCCGGTGGGCATGAATTTCATGTTCACATAAGGCGCCGCCATGGCCTTGATCTTCGCCAGGCCGCCGGACTGCTCTGCCGGGAAGAATTTCACCACATCCAACCCCAGCTCAATGGCCTGTTCGATATCCGAAGGGCTGGAGGTACCGGGGGTAATGGGCACATTTTTGTCAATGCAATACTTCACGGTCCTGGGATTTAAACCCGGGCTGACGATGAATTTCGCTCCTGCCTCCACCGCCGCGTCCACCTGCTCCGCATTCAGCACCGTGCCTGCGCCTACGCACATATCAGGGAAGTTGGCGGTCATGATCCGGATGGCTTCCGCCGCCGCGTCAGTGCGGAATGTTACCTCTGCGCAGGGCAGCCCGCCTGCGCACAGGGCCTTTGCCAGAGGAAGCGCATCCTCCGCCCTGTCTATCTTCACCACAGGGACAATACCGATTTTTCTGATCTGCTCTAATACTGCGTTCATTTTTCCCTCTTTTCTGCATGTCCTGCATGCCTTTTTTACGCGCAGCGATGCCCGTCTGACCTTGTGTGAGCCTGCCCTGCGCGGCGTTTTATACTCATGGGCATTTTCCTTTGCTGTTTCCCGAATTGCGGAAATGCCCATTTGTAATCCATTTATGCCTTTTATCCCATAATTGCCTTCCCATATCACGATAAAGCATGCCGGTACGCCCGTGGAATCTCCTCATATCACCGGACATCCCACGGGTGTACAGCCTGCCCTCTTCAACCCGCATTTATTCAGCGCCTGAAATATCATCACTCAAATAATATCACCCATTTACAGCAGCCATCTGAAACACGCCGAAAATCCTATGCCAGAACTTCCTTCACCGCGGCGGCAATCTCCTCACACTTGCAGTTATCGAAGAAATATTCCTGGAACCTTGCCCCGGCTAACGCTCCCTTAACCAGTTCCCTGTCCAGATTCTTTAAAATGGTTACCATATCCGTATGGGTTACTTCCTTTACCTTGTCCAGGATTTTTTTGTTTCTCTGCTCGGGCTCCACTCTCTCGGGGGGATATCCGCCGCCTCCCGGCGCACAGAAAAGCTTTTCAAATATATACTGCAGATTCAGCTCTCCGCCCCAGCCGAAATTCTGTGCAAAAGGAATTGCCACACAGTTCCCGTCATTGACCTGGGAGAACAGGTAAGCGTCCAGAGGCGTGGCGATGTGCCCGCACAGCACCTTAGGGAAGGAATTGCATGCCAGCATGGCGCCTTCCCCTGTACCGCACCCCGTCACCACATAATCCGCAGCGCCGGAATTCAGCAGCACCGCCGCCATAATGCCGTTCTGCACATAGGTACGGGAATGGGGATCCTCCGCGCCGCACATACCGTAATTATACACCTCATGTCCCATGGGTTCCACCACTTTTTTCAGAGTGGAATAAATAAGCTCGTTTTTCGCCGCCTGGCTGTTTTCCTGAACTAATGCTATTTTCATAGAAACCTCCACAATGCCACCGCACGGCCCCTGTCAAGGCTCTTCCCGACACACAGCCTGCGATGAAGCATACAACAAATTTTCTGGTATCATAAACAACGCATATAAAGACCCAATCAAAACGCAAAAACCGCATCTGGAAGAATGCCCGTCGCTTTGGGCATTCTTCCGTGTGCAATTTGCACACTATTCCGGCTGTTTTCCGATATAAGCCAGGATGCCGCCGTCCACATACAGGATATGCCCGTTCACGGCGTTGGAAGCCTCGGAAGCCAGGAACACGGCGGGGCCTGTCAGCTCCTCCGGCTTCAGCCACCTGTTGGCAGGGGTCTTGGCACAGATAAACTGATCGAAAGGATGCCTGCTGCCGTCGGGCTGTACCTCCCGCAGGGGAGCCGTCTGGGGCGTCTCGATATAACCGGGCCCGAGGCCGTTGCACTGGATGTTGTACTGTCCGTACTCAGAACAGATATTCCTGGTCAGCATCTTCAGCCCGCCCTTGGCGGAAGCGTAAGCGGATACGGTCTCCCTCCCCAGCTCGGACATCATGGAACAGATGTTGATGATCTTGCCATGGCCCTTCTTGATCATGGAAGGAATGACTGCCTTGGATACGATAAAGGGACCGTTTAAGTCGATGTCGATAACCTGGCGGAACTGGGCTGCCGTCATCTCGGTCATGGGAATCCTCTTGATAATGCCCGCATTATTCACCAGAATGTCGATGACGCCCACTTCCGCTTCGATCTGTGCCACCAACGCATTCACGGCATCCTCGTTTGTCACATCACATACATAGCCATGGGCTTTGATGCCCTTCTCCTCATAAGCCGCCAGGCCCTTGTCCACCAGCTCCTGATTGATATCGTTGAAGCAGATCGTTGCCCCGCATTCTGCATAAGCAGACGCAATTGCAAAACCGATTCCGTAGGATGCTCCTGTCACCAGCGCCACTTTGCCTTCCAGTGAAAAATTAGTAAATTCTGACATTTTATTTCTCCTTCCTCTATTATAACCTGTTTTTATGATTTATGCTACCTGTTTTCTGATAAAATGTGCCTGATCAGCCGCTTTTCGCCCGCCGGTGCCATGAAAGCATTTTTACCTGTTTTCACAGAGGTACCCTGACTGCAGAATCCAAAACTCCTGTCCGTCTGTGTCGGACTTTCTTCACCATGCATACTCTAACGGCAAGGCTGACCGGAATGATCTGGCTACACGTATCCCCATGTTAATGTAAGCGCTTCCACAAAATGCAGCTTCCACAAGCGTCAGGCTTTTACATCAGATCCTTCATGGCGATACCGTCCATATCGTCGAAATCCTGATTCTCGCCCACCATGCCCCAGATGAAGGTATAAGCCCTGGAACCGCATCCCGAATGGATGGACCAGCTGGGAGAGATCACGGCTTCCTCATTCCGCATGACAATATGGCGGGTTTCCTGAGGCTCGCCCATATAGTGCATCACGAAGGCATCCTCCGGCATCTCGAAATACAGATACACCTCCATCCGCCTGTCATGAGTATGGCAGGGCATGGTATTCCACACGCTGCCAGGCTCCAGTTTGGTCATGCCCATCTCCAGCTGGCAGCTCTCCACCTGGCCGGGCAGGATGTACTTGCAGATCACCCGGTGGTTGGCATCCTCCAGGCAGCCAAGCTCCACCTTATTTTCATCTTTTACGATGACCACGCCCTCTTCGGGAGTCCCCTCCGGCTTAATCAGCACCGTAGGGCAGGTTCTGTGGGCAGGTGCGGAATTCAGATAAAACTTCGCCGGATTAGCGCTGTCATCACTGGCAAAAACAATCTCCCGGGATCCCATACCGATATACATAGCCTCCTTGAAGCCTACCCTGTACACCCTTCTGTCCACGGAAATGCTGCCCGCGCCTCCGATATTGATGACGCCCAGCTCTCTCCTCTGGCAGAAATACTCTGCCCGCAGCTCCTCCCCCGCCGCCAATGTAAGGGGTTCCACAGGCACCGCCGCGCCTGTAATGATTCTGTCGATGTGACTGTACACCAGTTTGATCTGGCCTGGTACGAAGAGATTCTGAATCAGGAATTCCTCTCTCAGGCGTTCCGTGGTATAATGCTTCACATCCCTTGGCGATACTGCTGTTCTAAGTTCCACCTTAAGCACCTCTCTTTCCGGACTGTGCCGATTACGGTCTGCAGGCTGACCCCCTCCGCCGCGGCTTTCCCCATCCGATGCACGTCTTCCGCCCCGGCAAAGAGCTTCCCGGTAAAATGCCTCAATCTCCCATTCGCTATGTAAGCTCTTACATTATAGCATATCGCGAAAAGCATTTCCATAAATTTTCTCTAAAATCTCCTGCACCGCCCCGGCACATGTTACTGTTCACGGCTTTGCCGCTCACAGCAACATGATGCACACAAAACGGGCAGGGAAAGCCCGTTTTGGCGCCCGCAGTCTCGGGTTTTCGTGCAAAGTGCGCACAAAAACACCTCGCGGAGACGCCGAGTGAACAGTAACCGGCACATCCTTGACTGTAATTTGGTACTGCATGTCAACGAAATTTGCAGCAAACAACAACGAAAGACCGCCAACCATGTATGCCCGCCTTAGACAGATTCGTAAATTCTGGCGGTCTTGTTTATATTATAAGCGAAAAAATTCTCCATTTCTATTCAAATATTTCTCAAAACATTGCAAATTTTGAACTCTTAAAAGACCCTTTACATCATGGAGAAGCAGCGATATAATTATAATGAGCCGTGACTATTCATAATCCAAATTGCTTAGATAATGCATTAACCCATGCAGAATAGCGAAATGCAACAGTCTGTATGGGTTATATTCAGGGCCGCCGGAATTTACTGGTCCGCCTATATCGAGCATATACGGCCGGCCCTTCGTTGCAGTTTACTGCATTTCAGTTGCATGCAGTATGTTTAGGTTGCATATCTGCTGATTCTGCACTTTATTTCATGAAACTCGTGAGCGCATACGTTCATGCTATTTTATTATTTTACATTGCGGAAGCGCTCACTCGTTATACATTTCGTTTGGCAAATGTTATCGTTGGTGAGTATAAATTGAGTAAAGGACGGAATTGGATATGAAATACTTAAATGCATCAAAAGTGCTTCCAAAGGAACTTGTGGAAGAATTGTCACTATATTCAAAGGGTATGAAGATAACTGTCAGATCAGCTTGGGGAGAATTACCTTGTACAAAAATATTCGCTTTGCTTTGTCCGCGATTTGAGAAAGTCTCTTGTAGAAAGCCATCTGCATATGGACTATAAACAGGCCAGGGAACGGGCGATCGGAGAGCTGATGAATCAGGACAATGTGGCAAAAGAACTGGGTAATCTTTTTGCTGCAATTGTTTATCATTTTCCTTATTGCGTGTTGGAATCAGTGGGGTTCATCCTCTTTTTGGGTGTCGCCGTCAGTTGGAAAATGGATCTCATTCTTATTATATTAGTTCCTTTTGCACTGCTTTTTAAAAAAGTCATTGAGGGCATGCGAAAAACAAACTGGGAAATAAACCGTGCCAGGACAGACAGCCACAATTTTTTTCTGGACATCCTTCACAAAACGGATTTTATAAAAGCCAATGATATTACAGAAGCCATTGAAAATAAATATCAGCAGAAGAACAGGGCGGTATTTTCGTTGCAAAAACGCATATTCAGGCAGAATGGTATTTTCGCGTTTATGCAGTTTTTCCTGGAGCATGGAATTCAGTTTATCGTTGCGGTAATCGGGGCCGCATTGATGCTGAATGGCGATTTGACCCCTGGCGGTGTAGCGATGGCAACTACCGTGTTCTCTACCTTCCTGGTTCCTTCCCTGTCTCAGCTGATCGGACTGATAAAGGAGGCAGGCAGTTCAGAGGAGATTGTTCATAGTATCATGGAAAAAACGGCATTCCGGGAAGAAAAGCCGCTCTACCATCGCGTTCAGATGCCGTCCGATGTTTTAATCCGCTTAGAACAGGCAGGCTGTACCGGCAGAAACGGAAAAATCTTTGAGGGAGTATCACTGGATCTCCCATCAAAGGGACTTCTGGGAATATCAAGCAAGTCCGGTGAGGGGAAAAGCACCCTTGCCAAGATGATTGCCGGGCTTTTACAGCCAGCCGGCGGACACGTGCTATATAATTCTCTGTATTTTACGGAAGAGGATATCTGCGGCAAAATCGCTTACCTGGACAGTGAGCCCTATTTTATGGAAGGGACGATACTGGAGAACCTGAAAGCCAGCGGGGCGGGTTGTGACAAAGTTTTGGAAATGGATGAAATCAGAGCGTTTTTGGATGAAATCCCCGATAAAGAAAATACGTTATTGACAAAAGACGCGGCTACTTTGTCCGGCGGACAGAGACAATTGCTGGGGCTTGCCAGAGCCTTGGTAAAACAGGATGCCCGGCTTATCATCCTGGATGAGCCGACAGCATCAATGGATGAAGGCACCGGAAAACGGGTATGGCAAATACTAAAACGTTTATCGGAAGAAAAATGTGTATTGATCATCAGCCACCAGAAAGAGCTGCTTGCAGGAATCCCTATAAAGTACCTGTTGAAAAACCAACATCTGCAAAGGGAAAAGGAATCTATTACAGGGGGTATTTATGGACAAATGGAAATTCCATTTATATGAAAAGAAATGGACTTGCATACTGATTATGCTGTGCAAAGCCATAATCAGCGCCTTCCTGGCCTATTATGTGGCTGAAATGCTTGCAGTGTTAGTGGACGGCACGACTATGCATGGAATTGCCCTGACATTTCGGGAAAATATGGGCAAAATAGGTTTCCTGCTGGCGGCTATCGTCCTGCATTATGGCCTGGGCTATTGGAAGAACGTACTATTTGAATGGGAAAGGGCTTTTTCCAGAAACAGGGTGATGGAAAAGATTCTTGAAACGCCTTATGATTATATTAATCAGAAGAACCAGGCTGAGTATTTTAATATCATATCCTCTGATTTAGAGCTTGCACTGTCATTTTTAGATGAATTGGATTCGGCTGTTACCCAGTTTGCAAAATCCATGGGCGCTATCGTTTTTATCTTTTCAGTAAGCCGGAAAATAGGTTTTGCTTTGACAATGTTGGGCCTGGCCATTGTTTTATATCACTATTTTATAAGTCCAAGGTTCGGCAGGATTCAAGACAGCATCCAGACAGATGATTCTCATGTGAGAAGTATCATAATGCAGGAATATGCCAGTTATAAATACAGGAGATTTTTTGGTTTCCCGTCACCGGAACATTCGTTCTGCGACATATATGCCAAATACATAAAAAGCTGTCTTGATAAGGCAAAATGGCAGGCGGTTACCTCTGTTTTTGATTATCTGCTGGGGTTCTTTCAAACTTATCTCCCGCTGCTTTTAGCCGGCATGATGGCAGGTGAATTCAGTCTTGGAATCGTTCTCGCGATTGTAAATAATACAGTCGCTTTTATGGGTATTTTCAGATCTGTAGGGAAAATATTGATCCGAATACAGGAATCACTTGCAGGTATTAAGAGAATAGCAGCTCTTATAGGGATAAGGGAAAATGCAGCTGTAAAGGGACAGCTGCAAACGAAAATTTCACTTCAAAAGGAGCGCCCAAGAATAGAAATCGAGAAACTAAAGTATGCTTACAATGATGAAAGAATGGGGGTATCTATCGAACGCGCTTCCTGGGATACATCGGCTAATATAGGAATTGTAGGGGAAAAAGGCTGTGGAAAAACTACATTGCTTAAAGTGCTGGTGGGGTTATTAGAGAATTATCAGGGTTCCATGACATTGGGCGGACAGGAAATACGTGACACTGCTGTCAGCAAAAGCGGCTATATAGCTTATCTGCCCCAGGATTTTCCTATTTTTGACATGACTATATTGGAAAATTTTGAATTGATGGCACCGGGTAAAAGCAGGGAAGAATATATGCGGTATGCTGCACTTGTAAACATGGACCGTGAAATCAACCAAATGCCGGAAAGATTAAATACCCCGGTTAATTCTAATAAGGTGTCAACAGGGCAGCGCCAGAGGCTTTCACTGTGTATGGCCTTGATGAGGAAGAGCGGTTTGCTTGTATTAGATGAGCCGGTATCAAATCTTGACTCTGAAAATATAACGGTACTTCGACAGTTGTTTGGCGATATGAAAGAAAAAACATTTCTGATCGTATCGCATAATACTGAAATATTTGATGATTCCTTTAAAATTTACACCATGCGTAAAAATAAATAGCAATAAAGGGCAGGCACTACCTTCTCTGCAAAATTTTCTTGCAAACCAGCAGCGGATATGTTACTATAAAAAAGGGAAAGCCATAGAAGCGGCTCTACCCTTAAACAGCAGTTGCTAACCTCTCAATGAGGCCAGCCGTCGCTATCGGGAGTAGCGGCGGCTATTTTCTGTCCCGAAAGATTTTGTAGCACAAACCTATCAGGGCCACAATGAAGATACCTATCTGAATTAAATCCGGATATGTAATCAGCCAAAAGGAGCCTGCCCATGGAAGAACTGAATTCCTGCAAAACCGCCATCGAACGCTGCGCCCAGACCAAAACCTTTTCCATCGCCCATCTCTACAAAGAAGAAAAAGCCATGGACATGCACATCCATGACTGTTACGAGCTGTATTATTCTATCTCCGGGGGAAAGCAGTTCCTCATCGACAACCGCTTTTATTCCATATCCCCCGGAGACCTGTTCGTCATCAACCAATACGAAAGCCACAAGCTGACCCAGATCGACAACAGCGTCCACGAGCGGATCGTGCTGAGTATTTATCCGGATTTCGTCAGGCGCCTCTCCACCGCGGAAACCGACCTGGACTACTGCTTTTCCAACCGGGACAGCCGCTTCCAGCACAGGCTCTCCCTGGACAGGGCTTCCCGGCAGCGCTTCCTGTATTACGTCAACAAGATCACCTCCGCCGACGGCTATGCCCACGATATTATAGAGCAGGCCGCCTTCCTGGAGCTGCTTGCAATGATCAACGCCCTGATGATGAATGCCCTCTCCGACTCCCATGCCGCGGAACCCCCTGTAAGCGATTACAAATACAATCAGCAGGTAAACGACATCCTGGCATACATAAATCAAAATATCGGGCAGAATATCACGGTGGAGCAGCTGGCAGCCAGCTTTTTCCTGAGCGAATCCTATATCTGCAGGATTTTCAAGCAGGCCACCGGCACCACCATCAACAAATACATCACCGCCCGCCGGATCAGCATAGCAAAGGCCCACCTAAACGCGGGAGACAGCGTAGGCGTGGCCTTTGAGAAAAGCGGCTTCGGCGACTACAGCAGCTTCTTCAAGGCATTCACCAAGGCCGTGGGCGTTTCGCCGAAAAAGTACGCGAATTTAAGCGTCAGCTGAAGGCGCATCCGCCGCTTTACCCCTGCCCGTAATACTGTGCCTGGGCCTTCCACATTTCCGCGTATTTTCCCTCCGGCCGCGCCAGTAAATCCGCATGTGTCCCAAGCTGCACCAGGCGCCCTTTCTGCAGCACCGCAATCCTGTCGCAGAACCTGCAGGAGGAAAGCCGGTGGCTGATGGAAAGCATGGTTTCGCCCGCCAGATTCCGGAAAAACTGTTCGTACACCTCCTTTTCCGCATAAGGGTCCAGTGCTGCGGTGGGCTCGTCCAGAATGACTACAGGAGCATCTTTGTAGCTGGCCCTGGCAATGGCCAGCTTCTGCGCCTCCCCCCCGGACAGATTGATACCGTCTTCCTCGTAATCATGGGAGACTGCCTGGAGGATTCCCTTTGACAACCCCTCCGTCCTGCCCTGCAACCCTGCCCGGGATAGGGCTGCCCATACCCTTTGCCCGTCATATTCCGCGGATGCTGCCACATTTTCCGCGATAGAGAAAGCGAATATGGCAAAATCCTGAAAAACCGTTGCAATATTTCGGATATATTCCTCATAGGGCAGGCTCCTGATATCCTGTCCGTTCAGCAATATCCTGCCCTCCGTGGGCTGATAGAGACGGCATAGGAGCTTGATCAGTGTGGTCTTGCCGGAACCGTTTTCGCCTACGATGGCCAGCTTTTCGCCGGGGGCGATGGTCAGGCTGATATCATGGAGCACCATTGTCTCACTTTCCGGGTAGCGGAAACTAACCCCCTCGAAGGAGATGGTTACGCCTTCTGCCCCCGCCGATTTTATGCCTCCTATCCGCCCTGTCCATTCTGCTTTCCCCGCAGCTCCTCTCTGCACCATGATTTCGGCTCTCCCCACAGATTCTCCCTGCGCTGCGGTCCCGGCCTTCACCTCCACTTCCCGTTTCCCTGCAAATTCACTCTGCGCCCCGCTTTCCTCCTCCAAATCCATATATTCAAAATAGTTCTGCAGATGCACGTTATTATTCCGCAGATCCGTGATAATCTCCGCCAGTCTGCTGCAGGCGGCGATCAGCATGGATACCGCTGCGGAAACCATGACTACGTTACCGATTCCAATCACCTGCCGGACCGCCAGGAAGCCAACAGCCCCGTAAACCGCTGCCCCGCAGACCCCCTCGCTGAGAAGCCTTGCCGCATCCATCCTGCTGACAGCCCGCATCTCCCTTACTTTGCCATCTGCCAGGCGCCAATAACACTTCTCCTGGCTTTCCCGGATCACCAGCTCTTTTTGCCGGAAAATCCGAATGTCCATCGCCATGTCCTCATCCGGCAGATAGCTCAGATCGTAGAACTCCCCATATCGATTGTACTCCGCGCCGTGTTCAAAGACATCGAAGCTGACGGCAAACCGCCGGGCTGCCGTTTTGCAGGTGAAGAAAGTGCCCCAAATCGTCAGAGCAGACAGCAAAAGCAATATTCCCAACGCCTCCCTCCCGGTTATCCTGCCGTCTCTGACTCCTGCCGTCACCTGATACAGGAAGGGCAGTACCGAAAGCATTGCCACCGCCGCCCGGCACAGATTGTCTGCAAAAACCTCCATATCCCAGTAGAGGCTGGCCATCCCGCCTCCGGACAGATCCATGCTTCCGGATACCTGTTCCCGCAGCTTCCGGGTACACTCCCTTTCCAGTTCAAAAAAGGGCAGCCGGAAGGCTTTGTCCGTCAAGATAACCTCGTGGGTGAAGAACAGCCTGCTGTACCCCACCTCCATCTTCGCACCCAGCCAGTGTCCCAGGACAGACAGCAGCAATGTCCCGCCTGCGGATGCAAGGACAAAGAGGCCCAGACGGTATTTGTCCCCGGCTCCCGCCAGTTCATTCAAGATTGCGGCGGACATCCATATGGCAAGCCAGGGGCCTCCGCCGGCAAGGGCGCTTTTGCAGAACAGATACGCCATCTGCCCCGGCAATATTTTGTCAAATTCCCGAATCCCCCTTCGGATCATTTGGATGTCTTCTTTGACTTTCCTGCTGGTTATTTCGTGATTTGCTTTCTCCTGCTTTACATTAATACATTCTGTGTCAGCCTGTTTTTCCTTATCGCGTTTCGTTATTACGTATTTACCCATCAAATTTGTCCTCCTAATTCATGTTTCAGAATCCCTGCCAGGCTTCCGAGCTCCTGTCTATTTTCTCTCTTCACCATTTCGGCGAAACATAGCGCTATCAGAGATCAATGTTTTTCAGGCTTTCCACATCGTCCGCATAATACCGGCTCTGCACCTGGAACATTTCCGCATACCTGCCCCCTAGCGCCATCAGCTCCTCATGGGTTCCGGATTCCCTGACCTCGCCCTCCTCCATGACCAGAATACGGTCACAGAATCTGGTGGACGCCAGCCTGTGGGATATGAAAACCGCAGTTTTGCCCTCTGTCAGCTGCCTGTAGGCCTGGTAAACCTCATGCTCCGCAATCGGATCCAGGGCTGCCGTGGGCTCATCCAAAATCAGGACCGGGGCATCCTTATATAAGGCCCTGGCCAGGAGCAGCCGCTGCAGTTCGCCGCCGGACAGCTCTGTCCCGTGCTCCGCAATCCGTTTCACCAGGCAGGTATCCAGCCCCTGGGGCATGAACCTCACCTTCTCTTCCAGGTTTGCCAGGCGGAGGCATTTCCAGACATGGCTATCGGCGGCGGCAGAACCTATACCGTCAGCCTCATTCACTCCATGCCTCTTTGCACCGGGCAATTTCCTGTCCTCTCCCGGCCGGCTCTTCGCTCCGGGCGCCTTCCTGTCCTCTCCCGGCCGGCTCTTCGCTCCGGGCGCCCTCTGCTCCCCTGCAAACTGCCGCTCCACCTCTACCGGCTTTCCGTCCTCCTGCCTTCCGCCATCCAACGTAATATTGTCCCGAATGCTCACCGGCAGCACGCCCGATTTCTGGAAAACGGCGGAGAACAGCCTCCGGTAATCCTCCCCTTCAAATTCTGCGCAGTCTATGCCGCCTGCGCGGACCGTCCCTTTCGTAGGGCGCAGCAGCCCGCACAAAAGCTTTACAAAGGTGGTTTTCCCTGCGCCGTTTGCTCCTACGATGGCCAGTTTTTCGCCTGGTTTGATAACCAGGTTGATATTTTTCAAGATGGGAATCTCCCGCCGGCTTCCCTCCTCATCCCTTTCCCAATAGGAGAATGACACCTGGTCAAATGTGAAGGAAACCGGTCTGGCAAGGATGTCTGCCCGGCCCTCCTGCTTTCTACTGCCTTCCACACATCCCACGGTTTCCCGCTCTTCGCCCGATTCCAAAAATTGCCGTAAATCCGTCACATAATGATCGGCTTCCACAAGGCCGGAATATCCCTGAACCAAATTTCCCAGAAAGCTGCCTAGCCCCGTAATCGCAGAAAAATAAAGCACAAAATCCCCTATGCCCATATCGCCCTGAAAATACCTCCAGATCAAATACCCATAGGCACAGCCGTTGCGCAGGCAGACAAACAGCGCGTTCAGCAGCATTTTCCGAAAATCCTGCCCGGCAGCCGCCGCCTCCACCTTATCCTTCTCCGCCACTGCCTTTGCCGCAATCCCGCGCAGCCATCCCGCACAGGAATAGATACGGATATCCTTTCCTTCCCGGATGCCCCGCATATGGTAGGCAAGATAATTCAGCTTCCGGTTGGCCAGAGCCCTTTCCTCCTTCAGCAGGCTCTTGCGCTTCTCCGCCGCGCTGTCATACCACAATTCCACGCCGAACAAAAAGAACAGCATCGCCAAAACCAGCGGATGGAGCATACAGGCCATGGCGCCAAAAGCCGCGAATCCTCCTGCGTTTTCCAAAAGCTCCGTCACCCTGCCCGGATAGGCTACCACCCCGAAATTGGGGCTGCTGACGGCATGCCGCGCCTTTTCCGCCCTGGCCTTCCCCTCCGGGGACGTAAATGTTTCGTAATCCACGCCCATCATTTTTTCCTCCCATTTTCCTTTCAAAACGGTGAAAAGGAACACCTGGGATATGCAGGAAATCCGGTTATGCAGGACGGCATTTACGGCGGAAACCACAAACAGGACACCGCTGCCGGCCAGGACCCATGCCAGCAGATGATACAGGCCATGCCCTCTCTCGATCTGATCCAAAACTATTTTAGGGAGACATATTGTGGCCAGAGACAGGAGCACCTGCATCCCGCTTCCCAGAAAAGGCAGCAGGATGCTCCCAGGCCTGAATAAGTACAGTTCATGAAACAGATAACGGAAGTTATCTGCCATAGATTTCATTTCTGATTTCATATTATTATCCTCATAATTCATACATCCAGTCGCTTCACAGGCTTCTATCTGTACAAGCGGTCAAAAAATACCGCGAACTCCTCAATATACAGCCGCAAATTCCGAAGAGCCACAGCATATATTGTGGGTGTACAGCTATCGGCAGCCCTCACATGGCCCGCATACCGCGTCAGCAGCAAATTTCCATATGCGGGCCTGTGCATAAAAAAACTGCGGTATTCCCGCAGCAAACAAACACCTTATGTTATTATGAGGAAGCCCTCATAGAAACAAAGGTATCATCATGCCCTCTGTGCGGGAGAATGCAGCTAACAAAAACAGATCCTGCAGCTTTCCCATTGCCTGCAGAATATCTGCGCACAACAAAAAGACTATCCTTTTGCTGCGTTTTCCGTCTTAGCGCATTCTTCCACATGTAACCAACATGACAGATACCCCTCTCTACAAGTTTTTATCAGGATAACACAGTTCCCGCCCCAAGTCAAGGGGCCTGCAAAATATATATCTTAAATCCCTAGTTCGGCTTATGAGCCACCCATTCCCAACAGTTCCGTCAATTTCCGAAAGTTTTCCACCGTTTTCCCATCATAAGATACATGCCTGCTGTTAAACAATACCGCATCCATCCCCACCGCCTGGGCCGCTCCCAGATTTTTGCGCCTGTCATCCACATAGAGACAATCCTGCGCCGCCATACCCAGCCGCCGGGCAGTGAGCTCAAATATTCGTGGTTCCGGCTTCTTCATCTTCAGGTCACCGCTGATATGGATCACATCAAAATATCGGTTCAAATCAAATTTTTCCCGTATATAGGCGCTCCATCTGCTGGAATCATTGGACAGGACCGCCAGCTTGTAATGCCGCTCCCTTGCCCCGGACGCAAAATCGTAAAAACCATCGCTGACCTCCAGGGTATCCAGAAATGCCTTCTCCCGCTTCTCTATGTCTCCCCCATATCCCAGCTGCGGCCATATCTCCAGAGAAGAAATCTCCCCCATATCCGCCCTGTCCCACACTTCATAGATTTCCTGCCGTGTCAGCGCCGGGAAATCCTGCTGCACATAAGAATAGAACTCCTCTCCTGTCTGCTTCAGGATGACGCCGAACATATCCAAAATGATTGCCTTCATTCTCTTCCTTTCCATTCTAATGCCTGTTCTATGCTGTTGTCGCAACCCTGTCTTTCAACCGTTTTATTTCAAACGGAGCCAAACGAAACGAAATAACACTGGCACTAGTCTGTCCGATCGCCCTTTCCTTTCACATTTTGAAAATTGAGTTTCAAGCATAGATTTTTAGGTAAAATAGACCATCTGACTAATGACAATAAAATACGAAAAACCTATCCCTGTACCAGGAACATTCATGCTGTAAAATGAGTCTAACATACTGTTCGGCAACATACAAGACTTTTTGTAAAAATTCAAAAAATAATTTACTATCATAATAGTATTGACAGCCCCATACTATTATGGTAGTATAAAAGTGCAAACTACCGCGATAGTATACATTTGGAACAAATATAAAAAGGAGCTCATATGGGAATAAAACTTTTTGACTCAGAATTAAGGGTAATGGCAGTACTGTGGAAGGAAGGCGATGTCACTGCAAAACGCATCTCGGATATCCTAAACCGGGAGATCGGCTGGAATGTGAACACTACCTATACCGTCATTAAGAAATGTATCAAAAAGGGAGCCATCCAGCGCCTGGAACCCAATTTCCTGTGCCGTGCGCTGATCACAAAAGCCCAGGTACAAGATGCAGAAACCGATGAACTGATCGACAAAATATATGACGGATCTGCGGATCTGCTCTTCGCCTCCCTGTTAAGCAGGAAGAATTTATCAGAAGAACAGATCTCGCGGCTGAAAGAAATCGTGGAGAAAGGCAGGTGAGAAATATGGGACTGATGCAAATGAGCATTCACGGCGGCGTGCTGGTATTGGTGATCCTGATGGTGCGGATCCTTTGGCTGGATAAGCTCCCAAAGCGGACCTTTCCGATGTTGTGGGACATTGCGCTGCTTAGGCTGCTGATGCCGTTTTCCGTTTCCTTTGCCTATAGCTTCTACTCCTTCCTTGGGGCCGGGCAACTGCAGATATCAGGCGGCAGCGGAGCAATCGCAGCGGATGGAAGGATATCCGCCGACACTTTGCCTGCATGGAGCACCTCCGAATATCCTGTTTTAGAGGTTTTTGAGCAGCACAACTTATCCTTTCCTGCCCAAAATAACACCTGGGTGCTTGCTCTGATCTGGAGCACGGGCTGCTTTTTGTGCGCCGCTGTCTTTGCCGTCACCTATCTGCGCAGCCTGCGGTGTTTCCGGGAGGCTGTGCCTGTAGAAGACATGCAGGTACGGCAGTGGCTGCTGCATCAGAAGTCCAGGCGCCGTATTTCGGTTCGGCAGACAGACCGCATCGCCGCACCCCTGACCTACGGAATCCTCTACCCCGTGATTCTGCTTCCCGGAAAAGCCCTGTGGAAAGACAGCCGGGAGCTGACCTATGTCCTGCAGCATGAGTATGTGCATATCTGCCGTTATGATGCGGTACGAAAGCTCCTGACGGCAGCGGCGCTGTGTATCCACTGGTTCAATCCCTTTGTCTGGATCATGATCGGGATGCTGAATCGGGATATCGAGCTGGCCTGCGACGAGGATGTGCTGCGGCGCTTCGGCAGCCAGTCAAAAGTAGGATATGCCATGGCCCTGATCGGCATGGAGGAAAAGAAGCGCAGCTTCTTACCGATTTTTAACGGATTCAGCAAAAACGCCATTGAAGAAAGGATCAATCTGATTATGAAATATAAAAAAACAAAATATGTGGCAGTGGCGGCATCCGCTCTGCTGGTGCTCTCAATTACCCTGGGGTTCGCCACAACCTCCGAAAATACACAGGCCGGGGAAGCCCGGCTTCCTGTATCTGCGGGCAATGAAGCCTCTGTACAGGTAAGCGCCCTTGATCGGGACGGTACAGATGCCGGAACAGGCACTGGCCTTTCTAAAGATCAGGAAAACGGGATTTCGGATCCGGCGAATCCTGTTAATGATGTTCCTGCTGAATATCAGATGCAAACCGATACTGTCAGCAACATTCCCATCAATGAAAGTCTCAGTGGAGTTAACCCCGATAACTCCCGAATTGATGCAAACTCCGCAGCAGATTCTTATGTAATCTCCTACATGGCGGAAGGCCTGCCCCAGGAAGTGCCCGCAGATTTGTATATCGGCAGCAACTACGGCATCCTCATCCCCAAGGAAGGCTGGCGGATGTACGCCCCTGACGCCTGGCTCTGGGAAAGCAACGAGCTGGTGCAGTTCTGGGTGGCGGATTACGGAGAAAATACTCCGGAACAGGTAACGGAAATGCTTATGGCAGAGGGATATAACCAGACACAGGACGCCGCGCTCCTGCAAAAGGAAAGCGAGAACCGGCTTTTCTTCGTCCGGATACATCAAAATGACGAAAGGATTATGACTGTGATCTATACCTATCCGGCAGACCCGGAATATATGGAAGGCTTCGGAAACATTCTTGATGCCATTGCCATGAATTTCACGCTCCTTCCCTCAACAGACAGCACAGGACTCTCTGAAGATGCCGATCAGGCAAAACAGCTGGCTTTGCATTTCTGGGAAGCATGGCTGGCAGCGGATGAAGCGGGAATGAAAGCCTGTCTGTCCGAAAAATACAACGGCAGCATAGAAGGATTCCCCAAAGAGGAACCGGGATATGACGCCGGGGAAGCCAGTCTTCAGAAGGTGAAAGGACTGGATTTCCAGCAGATCGCTGCCGGCGATTCCTGTACCGTCTGGATAGAGTTCCTGCCGTCGGCAGATGCCGACAGCCTGGTATACCTTACATTGGAGCTTGTGAAAGAGACGGAAGGACTGAAAATATATGCTTATGGACTGGAGATGTAAACGCGTACCTTTTGATTCAATTTCCGGTAAATATACTCCACCATCCACGGCTCTTTCGGCATGCGCAGGGCATCTTCAAAGGACCACCATTTTACGGCCCGGTTCTCCTCCCTGTTCACCGCCAGAGCCTCCCTCTCGTCTGCCCGGGCCAGATAGGTTACATTCATATGTAGGTGGCTAGGTACGTAAACGCCCCGTTTCACATGACCGTTTACCGTTAGGACTTCCAGGCTGAAGATATCCTGCATTACCAGAACCGCTCTTCCAACCCCAGTCTCCTCCTGCAGTTCCCGCAGGGCCACGGACCGCAGATCTTCCTCACCGTCCGCATGGCCACCGATCCAGGACCAGGAATCATAGATATTATGATACACCATCAGAGTCCTGGTGTATTCCTCATTTACCGTCCATATAGACGCGGTAAAATGTGCAATCTTGTTGCTTCTCTCCAGGTAATCCGGATGCTCCGCCATAAAGTGGAGCATCACCTCCCGGTCAGCCTTCTCCTGTTCGTTTATTGGCTGATAATCGTAAATATCCTGCCGTAAACTCATAGCCCTCCCCCATATTCTTCCTTTTATAACACTTAATCCGGACAAGCCGGAACATAAATTTGGGTCTTGTTTTGATTTTCGGCTGCTGCACTATGTTTCGTCTTTCGCTGTCTCTGCACTTCATCCCGTCCATTCCTCAGCCAGGCCTGCAGCGGCACTTCTTTAAGCCTGGGCTTCCATCTCCGCATTCACGCTTTCCTCGCAGGAACGCATGGCCAGGATCGTCTTCTCCAACAGCTCGTCCAACGTCCAGCCAAGCCTCTCCGCCCCTGTGCTGATAACTTCCCGGGAACATCCCGCGGCAAACCGCTTATCCTTGTACTTTTTCTTAAGGCTGGATAATTCCATATCCATAACGCTCTTCGACGGACGCATCCTGGCGGCTGCACCGATGAGTCCGGTGAGCTCATCGCAGGCGAACAGAATCTTCTCCATCAGATGCTTCGGCTCCAGCTCGCTGCACAGCCCGTAGCCATGGCTGCAGATAGAATAAATCATCTCCTCCGAAACTCCAGCCTCCCGCAGCAGCTCCGGCGCCTTGGTACAGTGCTGCTCCGGAAAGAGCTCGAAGTCGATGTCATGAAGCAGCCCTGTGATTCCCCAGTACTCCTCGTCCTCCCCGTTTCCCGTCTCTCTTGCAAAATACCGCATTACGCCCTCCACGGTGAGGGCATGCTGAATATGAAACGGCTCCTTATTGTATTTTTTCAGAAGCTCCAGCGCTTCTTGTCTTGTAAGATTGCTCTTCACTTATCCTTCCTCCTCTGCCGGCTTTTTCTGTCAAGCCGGATTTTCTTACTACATCCTTCCAGACGGCGGCAGTTTCCTGCGTTTCCGATACTGCAAACCCTCCGCAAAGCACAAATTATGAAGACACTTCCCAAGAATGCCGAAGCCACTTCCTTAGGAATGCCGAAGCCACTTCCTTAGGAATGCCGAAGGCACTTCCTTACTTCCCGGCGGCATATGCCTGGATCAGCTCCACCAGATACCGCCCGGTCCTCTCCATCAATTTGCAGGCATCCGGCACCAGCTGCGGCGGGAACCCCTCATAAAAGCTGTCCGCCTCAAAGGTGAAATCCCCCTCATACCCGATCTCCGCCAGCGCCCGGGTGACGGCTTCCCAGTTCAGGTTCCTGGTAAATGGCAGCGTATGGCAGTCATGCAGATAATCCACGTCATGGACATGGAGCGCCTGCAGCCTGTCCTTTCCCATGGCCCGAATGAAGTCCTGGGGCTCCACCCCCACCAAGGCGCAATGCCCCAGATCCAGACATCCCACAATCCATGGGCTGTCCAGCGCGTCCAGCAGGCCGCAGAACTCTTCCGGCTGGGAGCAGACGCTGTCCACGATATATCTGCGCTTGTTATCATACTGCCACATATTTTCCGCACAGACCCGGATGCCGTACTCCTCGCAGTAAGGGATCAGGCTGCGGTAAAATTCCAGGTTCTCCTCCCACAGGCGCTTCCTTTCCTTCGCGTAAACCCGGTGCTGTACAGGATGTACTACGATATTCCGTATCCCCATCAATGCAGCAGCGTGTATGGAACGCAGGATACGTTCCTTTACCACACTGTCCTCCGGCTCCTTTCCGTAAGACGAAGGAAAAGGGGCATGAGCCTGGACAAAACCGATCCCATACTCTTCCCCCAGCTCCTTCAAGTGCAGCGCATGCTCCTTCCAGTTGTCCGTACACCAGACGCCCTTCCCCGCAGCCATCTCAAAAAAGCCCCAGTCTATGGCGTCAAACCCTGCCTGGGCCAGAATGCGGACGCTCTCCTCATCGCCAAATAATTCGGCCGTCTTTTCCGTTGTTGTAACCAGTCGCATCTTACTTTCCTCTTTCCTTTCCCTATTATACGCAAAACTGTCAGGATTTACCAGCCTGTTCAAACTGGAAAGCTGGCGGCTTTAAAGCCACTATCCTCTTCCGGCTTCTTCACTACAGCGCATCAGGCATCCCCCCAGTCTCCTCCGTCAGAGGATATGATCCTGGGGATTCTCATCCTCAAACTCAAACACGCACCTTTCATAGGCATTGATAATATGCGTGTCCATATACTTGTCATATCTTTTATGCTGCCTTCCATAAGACATATGCACATGCCCGTGGAGGAAATATTTGGGGTGATACTTCTCCATCAGTGTCCGAAAAATCTTAAAGCCCTGATGCGGCAAATCCCGGCCGTCATTGAGCTGGTAGGCCGGGGAATGCGCCACCAGAATATCAAAGCCTCTTTTGCGGAACAATTTAAAACGCATTTTTTTGACCCGTTTAGTCATTTCCTTTTCCGTATACTGATGGGGACCGGGCTTATAACGCATGGAACCGCCAAGCCCCAGAATACGCACCCCATTATAGACGTAAATCTGATCCTCAATGCAGATACACCCCTCCGGCGGAATTTGTTCATATTTTTTATCATGGTTCCCATGCACATACAAAACCGGCGCCGAAGCAAAAGTTACCAGAAAAGAAAGGTATCGCGGATCCAGGTCACCGCAGGAAATGATCAAGTCGATTCCTTCCAACATACTTTTCTCGAAAAAATCCCACAGATATTTTGACTCTTCGTCCGCGATTACCATAATTTTCATAAAAAAGCCTTTCTATCAAACGCCAGCCCCGGCTCCCATGCCGGTCTGCGGCAGCTAAGCGCCCTATCCGTACTGTAAATTTCCTGCCAGCCAATACACCGGCCTACACGGTTCACCCCTTCACACCCTGCTGCTTGATCACGGGTTCTGCCTGCTCCGTTAATTCGTCCTTTGTCGGAATGGAACCGATCACATTCTCCGCCAGCCAATCCATGGTCATGATCTCCTCCGGCAGCATGCTGCGCTCCGGATCCTCCTGCACCACCCCCGTCTGGGAATACAGGATCCCGGAAAAAGGATTGAACTTCTCTGAACTGATCGTGGCCTTCAGCAGCTCTACCAGACGCCTGGTTCCGATGGGCAGCTGCCTGGAACATACCACATCGATCACGCCGGCGGACATTCCCCACCAATAGTTGATGGCCTTGGTAGAATCCGTATCATCGTCCTTCCACGTCCCATCCAGAATCGTCCGAAGGAGCTGTTCATAGAATTTTCCCCAATGGTACAGAGGCATGGCCAGATTTCTCGGATGATCGCCGTCCATATGATAAATGCCGAAAAACCGCGACGCTTCCTCCGGAATCACCATATCCCGCCCGGAGATACAGGAAGAGCCGGTCTCTCTGATCTTCTCGTCCAGATCCACCTCCTTCATGGTGGACCATTCCAGATAGACCTTCGCCCTGGGATTGATCATCTTCGCCCCCAACGCAAATGCGTTGATGTTGGCAATAGATCCGAAAATAGGGTAATCTGCAATATAGGTCAGCTTATTATTCTCCGCCATGGCCCCTGCGATCGCCCCCATCAGGAACTTCGCTTCGTGCATCCGTGAATAGTATGTACGGATATAACGGTGAGAAGTATTCAAAGAACAGTTCAAAATCCGCACGTCAGGATTGGCGATAGCCGCTTTCACACTAGCCTGCACAAAAGGCGGCGTCGTGGTAAAAATCAGCTTACAGCCAGCATCTATGGCCTTCTGGATCAGGGCATCCACATTCTCTTCCGTCCCGTTCTCATAGCAGACAGTAGTCAGCTCCTCCGGGAATGTCTGTTCCAAATACTGCCTGCCCAGATCATGGGCATAAGTCCAGGCGGAAGTCCCCGGGGTCTTCTCGTAGATAAATGCAGCCTTCAGCCTGGGTGAGCTTAGAGGAAGCAGCATACTCAGCAGGGGTTTTGACTTTTTCTCGTGACTGGGTTTCATCTTCAGCTCGATGTCCCCCTCCTCCTGAAGAAGCTCAAATTCCTCCCATGTCTTTTCCACCAGATCCCGCAATTCGTTGGTTGTCTTCTCGTCTACGGCATCATAACCATGAAGGGAAATAAACGCCAGAAATGCATCCCCTTCCGTAATCTTCAGCTTGTTGCCGCCATTTTCCTCATATTCGGCAGTAAAACGGGTATAAACAGCACTGAATTTCAGCAGCTCATCCTCCGTCCACACCTCACCCGGCGCTTTCCCCACTGCCTTCTGAAGCTTTGCAAAGCTTCCTTCCTGGGAAAACCAGATATAGTTGATCGGCGCTGCCTGATAAAATTCCATAAATTCGTAATAAATCTTGTTTTCCTTCTCCTCAGTGCGCTTGGGGACAATACGGATCACATTCCCGGGAATGGAAACGGCGCCGAAATATTTCATGACACTGACCCTTTTATTCCCCTCCTCCACATAGAATTTATTCATATACTCATAGACTTTGATAGGATCCCGGATCCCCTCGTCCTTCTGGCTCTCGCTTAAATTGATCCATTTGGACGCAAATTCCGTATCCTCCCGAAGTATGGGCATGAAATTCCCCGCAAAGGAACTGCTCCGCCCCACAGTCTTCGTCCCCAGGATCTGCGCTATGGGCACCTGCACCAGTCCCAGCGGCGCCTCATGATAAGATCCTTTCTCCGGCATAAAATCATCCAGTACCTGCAGTGTAGGCTTCACGCCCCGAAGCATCCTGGATTGATAATCCTTTTTTCCCATTTTAAACGCTTTCATGTAATCGTCTTTTGCCATAATAAACCTCCTCCCACAACTATCTTATGTCCAAATTCCTATCCTTATTATATGAAAGGATGGGAAGAATTGCAAGAAATTTGCCGCCATAAATCCTTGCAACACGTTTCGCCATTTTTGTGCCTGCCCCATCATCTCTGTAGTATAAAATCCTCTGCCAAAAATATTATACTTCCCAAAGCCATAGCCCGCAAGGATTTTATTGGCTCTTTCTACAGAAATTATAAGGGCTGACCATGCGGCCAGCCCCTTATGTATGCTTTAGCGTTGATATGCAAACCTCGTGTCTGGGATCATACCACAAAACTTCAAAATTCTCGCCTTTCCGGATGCCAATAACCCGTGTTAGATTATTGAATGCGAAAGAAAAAATCGCATCTTCGTAATCTGATAACTGTTTTACATCAAATCTTTGCCTGGCATCTTTTGACAGACTATCATAAGAAATTGAGTGATGCTTTGATTTTCCTTCATCATGGGTCTGCTTCTTTATCTCATTCCATGTCATATTCGAGAACTGAATCATCTTTTCGATAAAATCACGATAATCAAAATCTGCACGTTTTGTGTCAAAAGCAAATTTACCTGCTCTGTCCAGATTTGTAAATATCCAAATTGGCCGCTTACTATCAGAAGAAACAGCTGTTGTTATTGCAGTTTTCTTACCCTTTGTTTTTAACTGCCTGACCTCTTTATTCTTTTTTGCCATACCTATAGACTCCCATAATACGCTGCCATGCTGTCTACCGTAATCTCATTCTGGCTGGGTGCTCCCTCCAAAATCCCTGCACGGGCATTCTTCCAGGGAGCTTCGGAGTGTGTCAATTCACGTAAGTCATAGGGTTCCCTGTCACCATAACTGTTAAGTACAATATCAATGGATTCGATTTCGTCCTGATTAATCTTATCTGCACTTCCTCTTGGCAGCTCCTGCGCTGTAATCATGAATTTACCTCTGTGGACACGGAAAAGTTCCGGGCAAACCGGGCCATTCGCCCATGCTTCGAACCGTTCTTCAATAAGCCTCTGCTCCGTCCACGCCATATGCCAAGCTTGGGAATAATAACACAGCTTCTGGAGTTTCCAGGTACTCATTTTCCCTTTTTTCTGTAAAATGTACTTTGCCACATCAAAAACAGATACCATTATCATTCCCCCTAGTCATTGCTGATACCATCCACAACTACTATTAGTCTATGTCAAATTACAGCCTCTGTCAACAACGACATTCGTAAAATAATTATTAATTCGTGAAAGTTCGTAAATACCTTCAAATCGGCATGGCCGCCGGACATCAAAAGGGGCAGCTCGGAAAAACCTTCCGGCGCTGCCCCTGACTCTCCTGCAATATACCATGTGCACAGCAACGCACATGGTAAGATGGCCATCCGGCCGTTCCATGCCAGGAATAAGGTCATTATACCATGATTTCGTGTGCGTTAGCACACATGGAATCAGAAGTTGACTTCATGTCCTTCCGATCCAATTTTATACTGCAATCACTTCGTCACTTCGTCCCCTATACCACCTGGAACTTGTCAATATACACAGGGAACGTACCGGTCCCCTTCACTTCCTTCCCCGCGGTGATGGTCACATTCTTGTCCATCACAAGGTACTCCACATTGGCTCCGGATTCTACCACGCTGTCCTGCATCAGGATGCAGTTCTTCACCTTAGCCCCCTTCGCTATCTTAACGCCACGGAAGAGAATACTGTCCTCCACCTCGCCTTCAATGACGCAGCCGTCGGCAACCATCACATTGCTCACCTTTGCACCCTCGATGTACCTGGTAGGATTGTCGTCACGGATCTTGGTATAAATCTGCGGTCCGGAGAACAGGGCATCCAGATTGTAGTCGTCCAGAAGCTTCATGTTCTCGTCAAAGTAGCTCTTCATATCGCAGATGCGGGCTACATAGCCGTTATATTTATAAGCCTGCACATTCAGCTTATTCAGCCTGGGCAGCAGCACATCGCGCTCGAAATACTCCTGTCCGCGGACGGAGGCGGTATTGATCAGGTCGATGAGCATCTCCCGCTCTACCACAAACATATTCATGGAGAAATTCTGCACGCCCGTATCCTTGGCATTGACATAAATCTTCGTAATCCTGCCGTTCTCGATGTCGAAGGTATAATAGTAACCCAGATCATTGGCCTGCATTTTCAGGAAGCTCTCCGGCAGCACCTGCTCATTGTAAGCAATGGTCACATCGGCGCCGCTCTCGATATGGTGATGTATCATATCCTTGAAGTCAAAATTAACTACTATATTGGTATCTGTAATCACCACATATTTCTCACGCTCATCCCGCAGGAAATCCAGAATATTAGCCAATGCGCCCACACGGCCCGTATAGGGCTTCGCGCTCTTCTCCATGAAAGGAGGGAAGATATGCAGGCCGCCGTTCTTGCGGACCAGATCCCATTCACGTCCGGAATCCAGATGATCCATCAGAGAGTGGTAATTGTTATTCACCATGACGGAGATATTGTCGATGTCACAGTGGGTCATGCTGGACAGAATAAAATCAATGAGACGATAACGGCTGGCAAAAGGAATGGAAGCCATCAAACGCACATTCACCAGATCCGGAACCAACGCATCATAACTGTTCGGGAAAATAATTCCCAGTGCACTTGTATTTGAATTTACCATTCTTCTCCACCGCCTTCTACATTATTTTTTACCATGGCATTAGGACCGATCTTGGCATTGTCGCCGATGGTCACACCCGCTCCCACGGTGGCCACGCCCTTCTCGTTTTCCGTAGGCATCGCCCCTACCACCGCGTTCTCGCCGATGGTTACATTCTCCGCCACGATACAGTGCTTCACGGTAGCGCCGGCCTTAATCACCGTGCCGCCCATAACCACCGCATCTTCGATGACGGCTCCTTTCTCCACCTTGACGCCTGAGAAGAGGATGGAATGCTTCACGGTACCCTTGATGCGGCAGCCGTCCGTGATCATGGAATTCTCCACCACCGCGCCTGCGCTGATCTTGTGCCCGGTCATACCGCTGTTCCTGCTGTAGATCTTCCAGTCCTCATCGAACAGGTTGATGCCGCTGTGCTCCGGATCCAGGATCTCCATATTCGCCTCCCACAGAGAGGAAATGGTTCCCACATCCTTCCAGTAGCCGCTGAAGTGGTAGGCGTACATCCTGCGGTTGTCCTTCAGCAGATTGGGAATGATATTGTTGCCGAAATCGTTCTCGGAATTTGGATCCGCCTCGTCCTCCTCCAGATACTTGCGCAGGATATCCCAGTTAAATATGTAGATACCCATGGAAGCCAGATTCGACTTGGGATTCTTGGGCTTCTCCTGGAACTCCGTGATCCGGTCGTCCTTGTCCGCTACCATCAGGCCGAAGCGGGAAGCCTCCTCCCAGGGAACCTCCATGACGGCCACGCTGAATTCCGCGTTCTTCTCCTTGTGGAATTTCAGGAAATCGCTGTAGTCCTGCTTGCAGATCTGGTCTCCGGACAGAATTATCACATACTGGGGATCATAACGCTCGATGAAGGAAATATTCTGGTAGATTGCGTTTGCCGTCCCCTTATACCAGTCCGAACCGCTTGCTTTCTGATAAGGCGGCAGGACATGTACGCCCCCGTAGAGACGGTCCAGGTCCCAGGGCTGGCCGTTTCCTATGTATTCATTCAACACCAAAGGCTGATACTGGGTCAGAATGCCTACCGTGTCAATGTCGGAATTGACACAGTTTGACAGCGGGAAGTCAATGATACGATATTTTCCGCCGAACGGAACTGCCGGTTTCGCAAGCTTCTCTGTCAAAGCATACAAACGGGAACCCTGGCCCCCGGCGAGAAGCATTGCTATCATTTCTTTTGCCATATTATACCCTCCTGATTTTTAAAGCATAAGTAAATTATACAACAAAATCGAAATAAAGAACAGGCTTTTTTGTGAATTTTTTTCACAAATATTAAATTTTCCCCTTTTGCTGTATAATTTCTGAACAAGTTTTCATATAAACCGCTGTTTTCAAGGGCTTTCCCATCTATTTTATCTTCTCCGCCACATACATGGACACCCTTGCCTGAATCACATCCGCGGTTTCCTCCAGGCTCTTGGCCCCGCCGAAATAATTCGCGGCCTCGTCCAGAAAAATCTGATAGATCCTGTGGTCCGTCTGGCTGCAGGCGCGGGCGCCCTCCAGCAAACCAAGCAGCCGGTCCGCCTGCTCCCCTGTAATGCTGTAGATGTCCGTGGGCTCCTCCCCCTCAAAGATCACCTGCTCCTTCACCACCGGATATTGGGCGCCGTTTTCATCCGCCTCATAAGTCATCTCCATGGCATCCCCAAGTTGATCTTCCAGAACACTGCGGCATATGGGAAAACCCGATGGCAGCTCCCTCTGGGCAGGCGCATCCAGGCACTGGCGGATAAATTCCCACGCCGCTTCCTTATGCCTGCTGCCGCTGCTCACCGCAAGCACCGGCCCGCAGGACTCGATCATGGTTCCGCAGCCGCTCTCCACCGGAAAGCCCACAAATGTAACCTCCTGCCCGCCAAAGATCAGCTCCGTCCTGCAGATATCATAGATCGTGCTTATCCTCACAGGCATCAGCAGCGCCCTGTCCTCCTGGAAGGTCTCCTTTACGGAAAAAGCCTCCTCTATCTCCATCTGTTGGGAAAAGCCGTTGCAAAATTCCAGTACCGCCCGGAATTCCTCCCCATCAAAGGCACATTCCCCTGTCTCCCAGTCAATGTAGTATTCTAAGCTTCCTGTGAGAATCGTGCTGAAAACATCCATCTTAAAAGCGCCCGGGTACAAAAGCCGCTCCTTGTCCTGTTCCCGGAAGCATTCCATCATCTCTCCGATGGTCCAGCCGCTCCTGTCCCCCAGATTCTCCGTCCTTCCCGCAAAGCTTTTCAGGAGAAACCCCAGGGGAACGGCATACAATCCTTCCTGATAGGAAAATGCAGTCAGAACATTGTCAAAACAGGCCTTCCTGCCCTCCTCCCCCAGCCAGGCGTACAAATCCTCCGTATACATCCCCACAATGTCACTGGTGGTATACCCGTTTCCGAAATCAATCAGATCCGGCCCGTTTCCCGAGACAATTTCCCGCTGCAGACGGAGTACCCCGTCTTCCTCCGGCTTCTCCGATCTTTCATATTGTTTTATCATTATGTTGTAGTCGCTCTGGGCGGCATTGTACAGCTCCACCTGCTTCCGAAGATAGGAACTTTCATCAAATGCAGCCAAAACCAGAACCTCCGCCTGTTCTTCAGCCTGCTCCGCCTGCCCTTCCCCGCTGCAGGCGGAAATCCCAGGCATCAGCAGTATCAGTATCAACAGCATCCATACAAATCGTATTTTCTTCATATTTTTCGTTCCCTGCGCTTCCCGATGGTCATCTCCTGCTCATATGTTTCTGCCCCTGCTTCCCCAGAAAAACAAATGCCGTCCGCAATGGCACCGCGTAAACAGGAACACACACCGGCCCTTACCTTCCTGCAGGAATATAGTAAAAAACCGTCTCCTTCCCCTCCGTCTGGCTTAAAATGCATGCCCTGCCGTCTGCCAGAATGCCATAGCCTCCGATTTTTTCCCCTGACACCGGCATCTCCGTCCCCGATACCCTAATTTCCCCGCTGTCGCCGCAGTCCTGAACGGCAAAAATACCGCTGTCTTTATTGAGAAGCAGCAGCTCTGTATCCGTCCCCGCGTAAATTCCTGCATAGCTGGCGTTTGCCCCGGGCAGTTCGGCGCCGCACAGGCGAAGTTCTCCCTCCTCCAGTTTTTCCAAAACCGTGGCTCCGCCCTCCCTTTCGCTGCTGCAGTAAATACTTCCGGATTTTCCGATTCCGATTCCGCATATGGGGCCTGCGCATGAAACTGTCCTGCCCGGTGTGCCGTCGGGCAGAATCTGAACCAACTGCATTCCGTTCTCAAGGTAGTAATTCCCGGCTTCATCCACCACAAAGCAGAAAGGCCGTCCCTGTTCCTCCGAAAAGACACCGGATACCTGGATTTCCTTTTCCGTCTTCCCGCTGCTGTCCACAATTGTAATGCAGCTTCTGTCAAAGGTAAGCCGGTCAAATTCCCGTCCGTCTACCGTCTCCTTCTGTACGCTCATCCATAAAATATGGCAGCGTCCCTGTCTGTCCACAACCATATTAAAAGCGCGCATATCTGCTCCCGGACTCACTTCCGTCTCCTGAAACACGTCCCCTTCCTGCCCCATATATCCCAGGAAAAAATTTCCGTCGTCTTTCACGCCGTAGAGCCAGAGCATCTCACCGCCTGCGGCGAACAGGGACTTGATGAAAGCTTCCCCTGCGTAGGAAACGGTTACCTCCCGGTCCGACACCTCCGCAGATGCCGCAGCCGGAATTTCCTCCCGGCTTTCCCCTTCCTGCCGCTCTCCTTCCTGCATTCCCTCTGCTTCTTCACCGGAAGCTTCTGTTTCTATCTCTACCGCAATAACCTCCGGTGTGCTGTCCTCCGTCAGCACCGGATCCCCGCAGCTGACCAGAAATGCCCCGGTCAGGAACAGAAACAATACCCGCACTGCCTTATTTTTCATTTTTCCTCCTAACTTGCCCGGCTGTTTATAACAGCAAACACCTCAACCCTGAAGCCCTCTGGCCTGTCTGTCCATATCCTCCACTACGATATCATGTATTTCCCCCAAAGAAGCGCAGTACTCCAGCACCTTCCATGGCTCATTGGTGTGAAAGTGAATCTTGATGAGCTCATCGTCACCCACAGCCAACAGACAATCCCCCTTAAAATTCTCATTAAAATATTCGGAAATCACATCCTCGTCAAGATCCTGCCCTTCAATAAGCAGTTGCGTATCATATCTGAATTCCAGCATATCAGTCTCCTTTTCTACTTAATATTTATATGATTTATACTCACAAGTATACTTTATCATGCTTCCTCTTCTATGTAAAGAAAATGAAGCTTCTGTTATGTAGAAAAAAAGAACATACAATAATGAATGCGCTCATGAGTTTATCTCCAAAAGTTTCCAACATATTTTCTTCTGCCATGGTCATACTAAGACCAAGATAAGTTGCAGCAAACACTTAAACTGAATCTTCAGGATAGGTGCATGCAGCACTTATCTTGAAGATAGATGGAAATGAGACATGAACGGAGGTGAAATAAATGTCTGACAGCAGAAGTAACAGAGTAGAGGTACCTGAAGCAAAGGCAGCTATGGATCGTTTTAAGACCGAGGTTGCATCTGAGCTTGGTGTGAACCTGAAGGAAGGTTACAACGGCGATCTGACTTCCCGCGAAGCCGGTTCTATCGGCGGCGAGATGGTACGTCGTATGATCAAGAAGCAGGAAGAGCAGATGAAATAAGGCTCCATGAGCTCATCTGAAGGGACTTGCTGAAAATCAAATAGAAAGCAATAAAAAGGGCTGTCTCACCAATCTTAGGATTGATGGGGCAGCCCTTATTCCGTATAAAATCTATTCTCCAAAGACTGCCCTATAATCAGCCTGGAATTTTGCTATACCTGCATCCGTGAGAGGATGCTTTACCATCTGCTCGATCACTGCATAGGGAACCGTGGCAATATCCGCTCCCGCCAGCGCACAGTCCGTTACATGAACGGGATTCCGTACACTTGCTGCGATAATCTCGGTATCCAGATCCGTTACCGCAAAAATATCGGAAATCTCCCGAATCAAATCTACCCCTCTCTGGCTGATGTCATCCAGCCGTCCCAGGAAAGGAGATACAAACGCAGCTCCTGCTCTTGCCGCCAGTAAAGCCTGATTGGATGTAAAGATCAGCGTCACATTTACCTTAATCCCCTCGGCGGACAGAACCTTACAGGCCTTTAATCCCTCTACGGTCATGGGAATCTTTACCACCATATTGGGATGGATCTTCGCAATCTCCCTGCCCTCCTTAATCATTCCCTCTGCATCTGTGGTGGTGGCCTTCACCTCGCCGCTGATGGGCCCGTCCACAATAGAAGCGATCTCTGCAATCACCTCTTCAAATACTCTGCCCTCCTTAGCTATCAGGGAAGGATTGGTGGTAACGCCGCAGATCACTCCCATGTCGTTTGCTTTCCTGATGTCCTCTACCTTTGCCGTGTCAATGAAAAACCGCATGACTCTCTCCTTTCATTCGTCAGTACTGAAATTCAGCGGCACATTCGCTCCCTTTTGGCGAAAGACAGATACCGCTTGTCCAAATACTTCTATTATTATAGGAAACTTTTCGCGAATCCTATAATCAGATTTTCATTATAAGCTATTCGCGGAGATTCTTCAACACTAAAATAGTGTGATTAGGAAAACATTCCTCCCGTCCACGCCCCTCATCGCCGCCAGAAACTTCCTCATATCCGGTACCCGCTTCCTCCTGTCCGTTTGCGTACAGGCGCGCAAAATGCGCCGAAGCCTTCGCTCTCTTCCTCTCCAGATACTCAGCTCTCCCGTTCCCAGCATCGCTTCCATGGTCCGTCCCAGCCCATACACATCGCAGGCCGGCGTCAATCGTTTTACCTTGCCGAACTGCTCCGGCGCGGCAAATCCCGGTGTCCCCGCCCGGGTGGAATTCCGCCCCTTCCCGGAACATGCACAGCCAAAATCAATCAGCTTTATCCTGCCGTCCTGTCTTATCATCACATTGGCAGGCTTCACATCCCGAAACAGATACTGTTCCGGTCTCTCATGAAGGTACCGCAACCCCTCTCCCAGCGCAAAACCCACACGAAGGACCTGATCTACCGAGAATCCTCCCCGGCGGCGCAGCAGCTCCTCCAGTGTACACCCCGCAATGAATTCGCTCATCAAAAATCCCAGGCCGGCCTCCTTCCAAAATCCTACAAAGGCCGGAAACAATGGGTGGCTCAAGGCAGCCATCACTTTCGCCTCCCGCTCCAGCAGCGCATCCTTCACGCTGACCTTGCAGGCGTAAACCTTTCCGTTCTCTTCCTTTTCCACACAATACACCTGTGAGAAAGCCCCCTGGCCCAGCAACCTGAGGCAGGTATAGCCGTTCCGCTCCAAAACCAGCTTTCCCAGGTATCGTTCTTTATTCTTCTCCTGTCTCTTTTCCTGTTCCTTTTCAGCTGCCACGCTCTGCAGCACATCCTTTCTCCTGCCCAGGCTTTATACTCGTGAGCGCATATATTTGCCAGATGTCTGTCCTGCGGCATGGGTGCGCTCACTCGTTATACTTTTACGTTGGCAAATGTATTCGGCCGTGAGTATAAAATCCGAAACCCAGACTCACCGCCCGGCGGGGCACCTTATATAGCCCCGGACGCTTTCTACTTTATAAAAATATTCGACAAATCATTAAAGAAGATAAATACCATCAGCACCATAAAAAACATCAATCCTACAAAATGCACCATTCCCTCCTTTTCCGGCGGAACGGGCTTGCCCCGGATGACCTCCAGCAGCAAAAACACCAGCCTTCCGCCGTCCAGCGCAGGAACGGGAAGGAGATTCAATATCCCCAGGTTCACCGACAGCATCAAGGTAATATTCAACATGCTCAGCAGCACACTCTGCCATCCGTAGTCCTTGGCGGCATCATAGGTTTTTCCCACCACATTCACGGCGATTCCCACCGGCCCGGCCACATCCTGACGGGAGACTCTTCCGCCGAACAGCATCCCCAGACTCTTGTAGGTGGCTTTTACGGAATAACGCATTTGATACCAGGCGTATTTCAGCGTGTCAATACCCTTCGCCTCCACAAAATCGGCATTCATAACGCCCAGGAGATAAATCCCTGACGCTTCGTCGTATTGCGGTGTCACCGTAGCCGTATTTCGGACTCCGTCCCGTTCATACTCCACCTCCAGGTCTCCTCCCCGGTAGGTGGTCTGCATATACAGTGAAATCTCCTGGTACAGGCAGACCTTTTCCCCGTTGATAGACAGAATCCTGTCCCCGTCCTGTAATCCGGCAGCCTCCGCTCCGCCGCCCTCCGCCACCTCCGTGGCGATAGGGTCCCGGATCGCCACATAATCCGTCATGCTGACCATGATAAAAGCGATCACAAAAGCCAGAATAAAATTGAAGATCGGGCCTGCTACCACCGTGGAGATCCGTCCCCAGACGCTGGCATTCAGAAAAGATCCCTCACTGCTCTCCCCCTCTTTCGTCATCAGGCCGTCTTCCCCCTCAAACATACAGGCCCCGCCTATGGGAAACAGCTTCAGCGAATACTTGGTTCCCTTCTTTTGAAAGCCACAGAGTGTAGGACCCATTCCCACTGCAAACTCCACCACATGAATCCCATTTGCTTTGGCCAGCAAAAAGTGGCCGAATTCATGGGCTATCACCACCACCCCGAATATGACAATAAACAAAATCAAAGTCATAGCTTATTCTCCAATCTTTCCTGCTATCATACTGATGAATTTCCCGGACGGCGCCTTCCCTGCCGTTCTCATACTAGAACCTCCTACATATAAACTCATAGGTCTGCCGTTCCGTCTCCAGAATCTCCTCCACGGTAGGATTCGCCAGCACCCTGTGCTCTTCCATAGCCGCCCGGATCAATTCCGCAATCCCCGGATAGGACAGCCGATGCTCCAGAAACAGCGCCACGGCCTTCTCATTGGCCGCGTTATAAACCGTGGGCATGCTCCCTCCTGCCCGAGCCGCCTGAAAAGCCAATGCCAGTCCGGGAAAAGTATCCGTATCCGGCTTCTCAAAGGTCAGCTGCCCCAGTTCGAACAGGTCTACCCTTTTCCCTTCCATAAACTTCCGTTCCGGATAAAAAAGCGCATATTGGATAGGCAATTTCATGTCAGGCACTCCCAGCTGCGCAATAATCGCTCCGTCCGCAAATTGCACTGCCGAATGCACGATGCTTTGCGGATGAATCACCACCTCAATCTGATCCAGCTCCACGTCAAACAGCCACTTCGCCTCCATGACCTCCAGTCCCTTATTGACAAGGGTAGAGGAATCTATGGTCACCTTCCGCCCCATGGTCCAGTTGGGATGCTTCAGTGCATCCTCCGGCTTTATCTGCTCCAGCTGCTGCCTGCTTTTCCCCCGGAAGGGTCCCCCGGAGGCAGTCAGGAGTATCTTTTCGATACATTGCACATCTTTCGTCTGCTGCAACCCCGGCGGATTCTCCCATTCTCCCTTCAATGACTGGAAAATGGCGCTGTGTTCGCTGTCCACAGGCAGTATCGCCGTACGATGCTGCCTCGCCAGAGGCATGATGATATGGCCTGCCGTCACCAATGTCTCTTTATTGGCCAGGGCAATGTCCTTTCCTGCCTCAATCGCTGCGATGGTCGGCCTGATACCAATCATTCCCACAATGGCGGTGACCAATACCTGACTTTGGGGTAAAACAGCGATTTCCAGCAATCCGTCCATACCGGATACTATCTTTACATTCAGATCCGCTACTTTTCCCCGCAGCTCCGCCGCTGCCTGCTCTTCCCACATACAGGCCACAGACGGATGAAATTCCCTGATCTGTTCTTCCATCTTTTCCACATTGCTTCCGGCCGCCAGCCCAACCACTTGTAATTGCAGAGATTTCCGCACGATTTCCAGTGTCTGTGTGCCTATGGAACCTGTAGAGCCCAATATTGCTATCTTCTTCATCCTGTTCACCTCTTCCCGCTGCGCATCCTTTATGTCCGCGGCAAACTCTTCCGGCCATTGTACTATTCTGACAGACACGAAAAAGCCTGTTACACCGGCCGCGCCATCTTATTCATTGTCCGTTTCATCCTGACAGACACGAAAAAGCCTTCAAACGCAATACTACACTGACATTCCCGACTCCATCTATTCCAACGGATAAAACCCTTATTAATCCCTGTCCTGCCAGACCGAAACCAATTTACAGCAGCATCAGCAGCGTCAGAAAATAAGTCAGCGGAGCCGTTACAATTACGCTGTCAAATCTGTCCATGATTCCGCCGTGTCCGGGAATCAATTTTCCGTAATCCTTGATCTCCATATTCCGTTTGATTCCGGATGCAGCCAGGTCACCCACCATGCTCATCACTGCCCCCAGAGCACAGATCAGCGCGATCACCCAGGCCACGCTCCGATCCGGAAACGCTCTCTCCACGAAAAAATACCCGTACAGCCAGCCCAGAAGCCCCGCTCCCAGCACGCCGCCGATACAGCCTTCCAGAGATTTCTTAGGACTTAAGACAGGAAAAATCTTCTTCCTGCCGATCAGTTTTCCCACCGCATAAGCGCAGGTATCACATCCCCAGGAGCTGATCAATATCATCCATACCGTATAGATTCCCTGGGGGCACATCCTGGTCTGATACACAAAAGCCAGCAGAACCGGCGCATATAAAAAAGAAAAAACAACGGCCGCCACCTGCTCCGCCCGGTATTTCGGGAAGGTGATCACATAGTCAAACATCACCGCCAGAAACACACCCACAATGCACATCAGCAGATAAACCGGCTCTCCCGAAAAAAAGATAATACCGTAATAGCAGGTAATTCCCGCCATTCCCAGGACCTCAAGGGCGGTTCCTCCACATTTCAATGCCCTGGTCAATTCTCTGAATGCAATCAGCGACGTTATCCACAATAAAAGTGCCAGCGGAATCCCGCCCAGGCTGATCATCCCGATTGCAAGAGCCAGCAGTACGATACCGCTGGCCAATCTGGTCCAAAACATATACTTATCCCCCTATTTGAAACCCCGCTCCGTACGGGCCTTCCCGTTTTGAGATTGTTTTATCTGTATTTTACGCTTCAGGGCCGGATTGTTCCGTTTTCAATCCGCCCAGCTTTCTCTCTCTATGATTATATGCTTCCACAGCTTTTATCAATTCTGCTTTGGTAAAATCAGGCCAGGGAACAGGCGTGATATAAAATTCCGTGTAAGCCAGCTGCCATAAAAGGAAATTGGACAGGCGCTGCTCATTGCAGGTCCGAATCAGCAGATCCGGCTCCGGTATCCCCGCCGTATCCAGGTAACTGCTGACGGTATCCTCCGTAATATCCTCCGGCCGCAGCTTTCCTTCCGCCGCAGCCCGCGCGATCTTCCTGGACGCCCGGACGATTTCATCTCTGCCGCCATAATTGATTGCAATCTGAAAATGCAGTCCGTCGTTATTCCTGGTAGCCTCCTCCAGCTCGGCAATCCTTATGCGGATATCCTCATCCAGCCCTGCCTTTTCCCCCAGCACCCTGACACACATGCGGTTCTTCTCCGCCGTCTTCAGACAGGTCTTCATATAATTGCGCAAAAGCTTCATCAGAGCATCCACCTCGTCCTTGGGACGGTTCCAGTTCTCTGTGGAGAAAGCATATACTGTCAGATACGAAATCCCCATCCGATATGCCTCCTCGCAGATCGTCTCCACCGTCTTCGCTCCCTGCACATGTCCGTAATTGCGCGGCATCCCTTTCGCTCTGGCCCATCTTCCGTTTCCGTCCAGAATGATGGCCACATGCCGGGGCATCTTCAATTCCTGGTCCATCCTATGCTTACTCCCTTCCAATACAATATGCCTCTGATCCCATACCGTATTTCGAAAAATGGCGGGGGAGCAGACTATCGCTATTTCCGCTCCCCCGGCGTTATTTCCGCTGCCCCTCTCCCACCGCCCCATGTCCCGCAGACAGGAAAAACTGCACTGTTTTACACAGTCATAATCTCTTTGGTTTTCTTCTCCATGAGCCCGTCTACTTCTTTGATAAACTTATCGGTAGCCTTCTGCAGCTGCTCTTCCAACTGCTTGATCTCATCCTCAGAGACATCGGATTTGCCCAGCTTCTTCAGATAATCATTGCCGTCCCGGCGTATGTTCCGAATTGCAACCTTGCCGTCCTCTGCCTTTTTCTTCACATCTTTTGCCAGATCTTTTCTTCGCTCCTCCGTAAGCTCCGGAAATACCAGCCGGATCACGCTTCCGTCATTGGAAGGATTGATCCCCAGATCAGAAGTCTGGATCGCCTTCTCAATCGCCTTCACCATAGACTTCTCCCATGGCGCGATCTGAATGATACGCGCTTCAGGTACCGTCACATTCCCCACCTGCTGAATCGGTGTGGGCGTTCCGTAATAATCCACGCGAATCTTGTCCAGAACGTGAGGATTCGCCCGCCCTGCGCGGATCGTATTGTAATCCCCCTCCAGAAATTCGATCGCCTTCCTCATCTTATCCTCATATTGCTGTAATCTGGCGTCCATAATCATCTTCTCCTTTTTCTTTTCTTAATCTATCAGATTGACCGCCGTCTGCGGCAGTCAGCCCTCTCGGATCCATCCCCTCCATGCCGGCTGTACCGCCCGTCTAAAACTCATAGGCTCTATACGATAACTTTTGTACCGTTAAATTTCCCTGCCATCGTATTGACGATGCTGTCCTCTTCGTTCAGGCCGAATACCCACATGGGCATCTTATTGTCCCTGGCCAGTATCGAAGCGGTCATATCCACCACCTGCAGATTCTTCTCTATCACCTCGCCGATGGTAACTTCCGCATACTTCTTCGCCGCCGGATTCCTGCCGGGGTCATCGTCATACACGCCGTCGATTGATTTTGCCAGCAAAATCACGTCAGCTTCCACCTCTATGGCACGCAGCACCACTCCCGTATCTGTCGAAAAATAAGGATGCCCGGTGCCCCCTGCAAAAAATACCACCCTGCCTTCCGACAGGTACCTGACGGCTCTGTCCTTGGAAAAAAGCTTCGTAAATGAACCGCATTCAAAAGGCGTCAGGATATCCGTCTCCATCCCCACGCTGCGAAACTGCTCCGATACATAGATACAGTTCATAATCGTGGCCAACATTCCGATCTGGTCAGCCTTCACCCGGTCAATATGCTCGCTGGTCCTTCCTCTCCAGAAATTGCCACCGCCGATTACAATACCGACCTGAATGCCCCTGTCGGTCAGCTGCTTCACCTGCAGCGCCACCTTTCTGACAGTTCCCTCATCAAAACCTGTCTTCTTCTCTCCGGCCAAAGCCTCACCGCTTAATTTCAATAATATCCTCTGCATTGTCACCACATCCTTCCCTTATTGTATTCCTGCTTCAATCCGGCCCTGCCGGACCCCTGCACTTTACCGCTAACTCTTTCGCTATTCCTCATCTTCCTTCCAGCGAATATGCTGAACCGGTTCCGTTCCCTCCGTAATCGGCAGAATCACCGTATCTTCCATAGCCTGGATCTTCTCAATGATCTTCGGAAGCGCTTCCCGCGTGGTGGTCTTTGCCGCCGTATCATGCATCAGAATCACAGAAGCCGAATACTTACTGACATTTTTCATACAATTGTCAATAATCGTCTCTGTGGGAAACAGATAACTCCCTCCGTCTCCGGATGAAATATTCCAGTCAAAAAAACGGATCCCCTGACTGTCCAGATATCTTGCGAATTCCTTCATGCTGATATCGCTTACCGTATTGGAACTGCCTCCCGGAAAACGGTACACCGTGCTCTTAACCCCTGTTACCTCGTAAAGATAATCCTGCAGCTTCTTCAAATCCTCCGCAAAGCTGTCCACCGACGCATAGATGTCGGAATACTTATGACTGTACGAATGCATCCCCAGGGTATGACCGGCTTCCACAATCTTCTTCAGCTCATCCTCCGCCTTCTCGCAGGCTTCCCCCACCACGAAAAACGTTGCTTTTACATCATATTCCTCCAAAATGTCCAAAATGTCCTGGGTATTGGTTCCCGGCCCGTCATCAAAAGTAAGATAAACCTTGTGCGCGGCAGTGACTTCCTCCGCCTGCTCCTGCGCCTCCTCGGGTTCTCCCGAAGCTTGTCCGCTCTCCCGGGCCTCCTCTCCCTCATTCCCCACTACAGCATCATTTCCCATAGCGGTACGGGCCTCTTCCGTCAGCTCCTCCAGCAATGCCTGCTGACTGGCTGTGACCTGAGCCAGACGCCTCACCTGATCCGTCAGCTCCGTAATCCTTCCGTTCAGCGACCTGATCCTCACCAGCAGGATCGCACATAGTCCCATCAGCAGAATAACGGACAGGATCAGCATCCGTATATTGCATCGATGCAGTCTCCCGAATCGATTCCTCCCGGGCTCCGGCTGCATTTCCTCTTCTGTCAGGTCATATTCCGTCACATCGAATTGTGATACGGTGTTCTCTGATGTAATATCTTTTGACCTGTTTTCCTTTGCCATACTTACTCCTATATTTTTTCAAACTCTTAGCTTTTAGTATAGCATATTCCCCTTTTTTGTGAAAGTAAAAAATGAAAAAAGAGAAAAAAGTACAATAGCGGGGATACAAGCCCGCTTACAGAGGTCCCTGACAGGAAATGCCATGGGAAGCCCGGCAGGCAGCACCTATAGCGCAGTCTGTCCGGCTGGTATTGCCTTGCGGGAATAACGATGAATTCAGTGCCTGATATTTGTGTCAGGGCAAGGAGGAAGAAGGAGGCGATGCGGCGGACACGCCTGCTGATGACGACGCAGCACTGGCACAAAGAGCGGGTGTTGAATTCACTGGAATTCCCACAAGGTAGTACTAGCCATTTCCGTCCGCCCCGCCCTTGGGCACATAACGCATATCGCTCACATTATAAACGGTAAGAAATGCTTCCGGATCCTCCTTTATCACATACTGCATCAGCTTCTGGTACTCATTTTTGTCCACAATGGTAATAATTTCATTCCTGATTACGCCGTCATAAGCTCCCTGTGCCTGATAGATAGTTGCCCCGCTTTTCAGGGTATGTAAGATCCAGTCCCGGATCTGCTCTTCCTTATCCTTGGAGATAATACAGACCCGTCTCTTAATCTTCTGCCCGAAAATAAAATGGTCCAGCACCATCCCGTTGAGATAAGTTCCCAGGACACTTAGAACCACTGTCTTCTTATCATACACCAATGCCGAGCTCAGCGCCACCACCATACCGCTGAGGCTCATGGCCTTACCCAGATCCATGTGCAGATACCGGTTCATGATCTTGGCGATAATATCCAGCCCCCCGGAAGAGGCATTCATGTTGAACAAAATGCTCAGGCCTATGCTCACTGTAAAAATATAGCAGACCACGTCCAGAGCGGCATCTCCGGTGAGGGATGTATAATCCGGCAGAAGTACCTCGAAAATACCGATAAACAGCGGCAGAAGAATGGATGTATACACGGTCTTGAACCCGAAATCATGGCCGCAGAGCAGAAATCCCGCAATCAGCAGGATGATATTCAGCGCCATGGTAATGGCGGATACGGATAAGGGAATAAAGTTCGACAGTACGATGGCCAGGCCGGATACGGAACTCACCGCCGCATGGCTTGGTATCAGAAAGAAAAAAACCGCTGCCGCCGTAATCAGGGTAGCAATTGTCATCACAACCAGTTCCTGTACCGTCTTCCTCATATTTTCTACCGCCTCCCGCCTCCTGCTATGCTTTTCCTGCCTGTTCCCATCCGGAAGCACTCTCTTACTCCGGATATGAGAGCTGCCCTGATTGTCAGCAATTTCATCGGCATCACTCCTGACAGAATCATGGTAAGACTGCCCTCCGTCCGCTTCCTGCCAAGAACAAAGTTATAGTACCATAATTCTGTGCGCTCCTGCGCACATGGAATCAGAAGTTTACCAGATGTCCTTGTGAGTCAACATTGTACCATGTCGGACTCCAAAAAACAAGACCTCCTTCCCGCTGCATACTGCCGGAATACAGCGCTCATCCCAACTCCCCGGCATAATTTTTGAACACGGCACGAATACTCATGGCAATTCCCAGAGACACAACTCCGGAAAACAATACCGCCGCATACTCGAATCCCTTGCACGCCTCAAACAGGATACCGTACAGTGCATTTCCTAAAGGCTGTGCGCACATGGCAACCGTCATAATCACCGCAATCACCTTTCCGATCAGGTTCCTGGGAGTCGCCGTCTGAACAAAGGATATCATCTGCACAGAAAAAACCGTAGAGAACAGCATTACGCCAAAACAGCATATCGTTATCATGATAAAGTTTATAATTCCGGAAGAAAACACAATCAATGCGCCTCCCATGGGAAAAACACACAGGGCACAGGCAACTACCAGATTTCCGGCCTTCCGAAGAGATAGCCGTCCGGCAAAAAGCCCTGCACAGATCCCTCCTGCCAGTCCGCCGGCCGCCAGGGCTCCTTCTGCAAAACCGCATAATTGATTGGCCCGGGCAGTCTCAAAATCCAACACCTCCGTGATCAGATAGGGCAGCGCGACAACAATCATTGCAGACAAAGACAGATTGACTCCGCAGACAGCCAGAAGCGTCTTCCCGATGACAGGCTTTTCTTTCCAGATAAAATGAATACTTTCCCCAAAGTCCGCCTTTACCGTTTTCCAGATACCGCCCTCCGAAACCTGCTTCTGAAAAGGAATCCGAATAAAAATCTCCATGACAGCAGACATGGTAAAACATGCGGCGCAGATCCACAACACAGGTTTCAGCCCGCAGGCGCTGTACAGAACCCCGCCCAGCACCGGTCCGGCCAATCCTGCAAAGGAGCTGATGATATTGATGACAGAATTGGCGGCCATAAAATGCTCCTCATCAGTCAGTACGGGAATGCTCGCCTGTACCGAGGGCTGGTAGGCTCCCGCTATACCATAGAGCAGCATCAGTGTGACTGTCAAAAGCCCCACAAGATTCACACTGTCCATGAGCACCAGAAATGTCAGAATCACGCCCGCAGTAAAAAAATCCAGGATAACCATAATATTCCTCTTATTCACTCTGTCCGCCACAATACCGCCTATGGGAGACAGCAGAATGGAAGGAATAAAAGCACAGGCCGTAACCATACCGTACAGCGCCGGGGAACCTGTGAGATTCAGCAGGTATAGGGGTAATGCAAAGCGTATGGTCGCATTGCCGAACAGGGAAATGATCTGGCCTATGACCACCAGAGTAAAGTCTCTCTTAAAAAGTTTCTGCTTCATTTTTCAAACCTCCGTTTTCTTTTTGGTAGCTCTCTTCTGTTAATACCGCATGTCGGTATGTATTCCCTCAAAATTTTCTGCCCGTTTCCGGGCAGACGAAATTGTTTCACGCTCTCTCACTTCTCCCTCCGATAGATCGATGTAAGCTCCTGCAGACGTCCTAACATCTCCTCATCCAGAACGTCCAGTCCAAATCCCTGCATCATCTGGACGAACACTATAAATTTACGGTGGACTTCTTCCTGTGAGTCTCTGAAAATCATCGGGTTCATCCACACATTTGCCGCAAGCAGAATCAACTCCGCCAGCTGCTCGGGATACTCCGTCCGAATGGAACCGTCCTCTATTCCCTGCTGCAGAATCGGCAATAGATAATTGGGCGCCACATTTTCAACAGTATCATGTATAAGGCTGAACAAAAGTTTTGGATTCTTGTGAAAATCCGGCGCTACTGTAAAAATCTCATTTTGTACGGGGCGCTGAATAGATTCTCTGAAAATGGCTTTCAGCTTATCCCTTCCGTTTAAATCCCTCCGGTCCCGGATATCTGCCAACATCTGATTGGACTCCGCAGTCATCCTGTCCGTAACGGCTATCAAAATATCCTCCTTTGACTTGAAATGATGGTAGATCGCCCCCTTGCTGAGCCCCCCCAGTCTGTCGATAATATCCTGAATGGAAGTGTATTCATATCCCTTCTCCAAAAACAGGCAAAATGCCACGTCCAATATCAGCTGAACTGTCTCCTCCGGATGCTTATTCCTCGACATCGTGTGCTTCCCTCCCTGTTCTGCTATTCATATTGCCGCCCCTGGTATCGGTACCGGTACTGTTTCTGCTGCTGAGATTTCCGACTTGAGTTTTATATTATCATACCAGCAGTAGGTATGTCAAGATATCAATTTTGCCATTTTCATTTTTTCCTGTCGATAATATTCCGATTGGAATATTTTTGTATGCGTTTCTCCTCCAATGAATTGCATCAGGAAAGGGTATATGGTACAATGTTGACTTGAAAGCGCATCAAGTCAACTTCTGATTCCATATGCGCCGGAGCGCATGAAATTATGGTATAATGTTGACTTGAAAGTGCATCAAGTCAACTTCTGATTCCATATGCGCCGGAGCGCATGAAATTATGGTATA
>CAJUCE010000002.1:35400-92981 GCA_910584865.1 uncultured Acetatifactor sp. | reverse complement strand
ATGATAAAAGCTATATCAGGAACCGCTTCAACCCGTACCCCATGGAGGAAATCATGGATACTATCATTCAAAAAATCGACGCAAAACCAGGACAGCGGATCATCGCCATGAGCGATATCCATGGACAGCCTGACTATATTCTGCAGCTTTTAAGAAAACTACATTACCACGGCGACGACATTCTGGTCATCGTGGGTGACTTGGCAGAAAAGGGTTCGGACAGCCTGCAGGCAGTTCGCTATATCATGGATTTGCATTCGAAAAACCAGGTGTATATCTCTGCTGGAAACGTAGACGAACACCTGGCCGCGCTCCTTTGGGATGAAACGGACGGATGGAAACAGCGCTTTTGTGACTTTGTACACTGGCAGCATAATGTATGGCACCACGGCCTGATTTTGGACATGCTTACCGGCCTGGGCATTTCCCCGGAACATATCACCCCGGAAAATACGGCCTCTTACCGGAAACGTCTGCAAAAACATTATGCCCCGGAAATCTCGTTTTTGCGCCGTCTCCCTACCATTCTGGATATGGGTTCCTATCTCTTCGTCCATGGGGGAATTCCCACGGACGACCTGGATCGTCTGGCCGGCACCCCCAGGTATCAGTGGCTGAAAAACGACCGCTTCCTGGAACAGGGCCACCGCTTTTCCCGCTGTGTAATCGTAGGGCACTGGCCGGTATGTCTCTACAGACCGGACGAGCAGAACATGAATCCCCTTTTCGACTATGAGCACAGGATCATCTCTATAGACGGCGCATGCGGCCTGAAGCTCACAGGACAGTTGAACGCCCTGATTTTTCCGGACAAGGATGCCCCCATGGAGGAAATTACATGGGAATCCTATGACGCCTTTCCCCTTGTGACCGCTCTGGAAAGCCGGAAAAAGAAACCTTTCTCCCTGTACATCCAATATCTCGACAGCCAGGTGGAGCCCCTGGAAGAAAAAAACGGTATGATGCTCTGCCGCCATCCAGGCAGCGGCAAAGATCTGTGGATTCCCTCCTGTTACCTCTACCGGCGGGAGGACGGCTGGCATACCGATGATTACAGCGACGAGGAACTGGAAGTGATCTCCGGGGACACACTTTCCGTCCTGTACAGCCATGCATCCGGATGTTATGTGAAAAAAAACGGAATTTCAGGATGGTACAGGGGCAGTTACCAAAAATCCCCTTCCCCCATGCCCCTGCTGCCCGGACGCCCTGCGGAGGAAAAGGCCCGCAGGCCCAGGGAAACTGCCGTCTATGACCTGCTGGACGGACTTGGGATTCCCTACTTCCACATCGATCATCCCGAAGCAAAAACCATGAAAGCCTGCGAGAAAATTGACGAAATTTTGAATTCTTTTATCTGTAAAAACCTGTTTCTGCGAAATCAGCAGGCAACCTGTTTTTATCTGCTGATGATGCCCGCAGACAAGAAGTTCAAGACAAAGGAGCTTTCCAGGCAAATAGGAAGCGCCCGTCTCTCCTTCGCGGAACCGGAATATATGGAGACATTTCTGCACATTTCCCCGGGCTCTGTCAGCGTCCTGGGGCTGATGAACGACACGGAAAACCGGGTACAGCTCCTGATGGACCGGGATGTGCTGAATGGGACTTATTTCGGCTGCCACCCTAATGTCAATACCAGCAGCCTCCGCATGAAGCTGGAAGATTTACTGGAACGGATTTTACCCGCCATCCATCATGAAGCGATTATCGTAGATTTGAAAGGTGAATAAAACCATTCTATCTGCCTGCTTTCTCAAGTCTCTGATGCAGCCTGCGCCTGGGCATACCATCTGGCCTGGGCGCGGTACATCTCCGCATACAGCCCGTTTCGCGCCATTAACTCCCCATGGTTCCCGTCCTCCACAATCCTGCCTTTGTCAAACACCAGAATCCTGTCTACCACACTGGCAACCCCCAGTCTGTGGGAAATCAGGATAGTAGTCTTGTCTCCGGTGAGCTGCCTGAAGTTACGGTAGAGACTGGCTTCTCCTATGGGGTCCAAAGCAGCCGTGGGCTCATCCAGGATGTATATGCAGGCATTGTCCCGGTAAAGCGCCCGGGTAATGGCAATTTTCTGCCATTGGCCGCCTGAAAGGTTATTGCCGGTATCGGAAAAAATCCCCACCATTTCATCCAGTGCATTTCCCTGGCTCCTGATCGCCTCATCCGCCCCGGTGCTTTTGGCAAGCCGCATTATCCGTTCGTCTTCCATTGCACGCCCAAGGGATGAAATGGTGATATTATTGCGCAGGGTATCCTGATACTGGCAGAACCTCTGGAAAATAGCGGAAACGGATCTGCGCAGCTTTTTCATGTTTTTTCTGCTGTCCTCGCCGTTAATGGTTATATTGCCTTCCTCCGGCTGATAAAAACCGCAGAGCAGGCTTACAAATGTAGACTTTCCGCTGCCGTTTGCCCCGACAATGGCAATCTTTTCTCCCTGCCGGATCTGTACGGTCACATGGTCAAGCGCCTGATTTACATTGCCCGGGTAGGAAAAGCTGACATTTTCAAAGACAATATCCGCTCTCTCGTAGGCCTCCTCCCACACCGCTTCTGCTGCTTCCCTTGTCTTTTCCGTGGTCTCATTCGTGCCATGCCCTGCTCTTTCCTTCGCTCTGCTCCCTTTCCTTTCCTGTATCATATCTGCGCCATACCCTGCTTTTTCCTCCGCCTCGTTTCCCGTCCCTTCCGCCATCGTTATGCCGTTTCCTGCCTTTTTCTGTCTTTTCTCCACTTCCCCGGATTCCCGCTCCATTTCCAACAGCCGAAAAAAATCCTCCACATATTTCATATCCGTAAAAATGCTGACGGCTTCCACAAACAGAGCGGTTGTAACGGCCTGCAGCTGCTCCGACGACGAGAGCACAAGCATAAAGGTTCCCAGTCCCTTAGCCGGATCATGAAAAACCTCCCACACTGCTATCAATATTACAATAAAATATACCCCGTTCCGGAATATATCCGCAATACTGTTGTACCATACATGCCTACTGATCACCCGCTTCCGCTTATCAATATATCCGTCGGCCAGCTCCCGCCACCTCTCCTTAATATAAGGATAAAGCCCGAAAAAACGGATTTCCTTCATGGGAGCATTCACGCGGCATAAATCGGAATAATGAATCGTAAGGGTTCCCTCCTTCATCCATTTCGTCCGGCTGCGGTAAGTTTCATCCTTCTGCAGCAGCGAAAGAACCGCCGCCGGAACCGAAGTTCCGATCAGTGCAGCCACAATCCATGGATTCACCGTGAAAAGGATTGCCGCCACACTGATAAAGGAAACCATTTTTGCCATCCACCCCAGAATAAGGGAAATACTGCCTGCCGTTTTTTCCCCGCCATATGTTTTGATAAAACTCATCCGTTCATGGAATCCATCGTAATTTTCGATGTATTTATACGGAATTTCACACAGCAGTTTCAATGTTTCTTCCTTCACATAACGCTTTATCCGGGCTGCATCCTCCTTTGCAAAATAGTTTTGAACCAGCTGAAAGAATGTCTGGGCCAAATACAGAAGCACCACCCATGCGAAAGATATAAATGCGGCATTCAGCAGGGCCGGATTCCCGAACAACTGCTGTGCCACATCTGTAAACGCGGCAAGCTTCAGCGAAATCAGCATGGGAAGAAATGCCGCCACAAGCCCCGCAACGGTAGCAATGCGGGACGGTACGCTTTTTATCCGGATGCTTAATCCTACACTGCGGAAAAAATATCTCAGTTTTTGCATTTCAGGCTTCCTCCTATTTCAGTTTCACATTCAGGCCTGCTTCCCGCTCCGTCTCCAGTCCCGCTTCCTGTCATGTCTCCCGGTTCGTCTTCAGTCCTGCTTCCTGTCATGTACCCCGCTCCATTTTCCAGTCCTGTCTCCTGACAATACCACTGTGCCTGTTCCTGAAACAATTTCGCGTACAGCCCTCCTGCCGCAATCAGCTCCTGATGGTTTCCGGTCTCTGCCACCTTTCCCTTGTCCAACAGAATAATTTTGTCCGCCAGCCTTGCGAAACCAATGCGATGGCTGATTAGAATTGCGGTCCGCCCCCTCACTGTATCCCGGATATTCTCAAACTGTTCCATCTCTGAAATCGGATCCAACATGGAAGCCGGTTCGTCAAAGACCAGAATGTCCCTGTCACTCATGTAAGCCCTGGCCACAGCCAGTTTCTGCCCCTCTCCTCCCGACAGCTCCACCCCTTCCTTCACAGCAGTTCTGTGTATATAGGTCTCTGTGCCAAAGGGCAGGTTTCTGACAAAATTTTTTGCCTGTCCTTTTTCCAGTGCGATATCAATCTTTTCCCTGTCGTCCACATTGTCAATGTCTCCAAATCCAATATTCTCCCATACAGGGAAATGAAATAAATAATAATCCTGGAAGAAGGTTCCCACCTTTCCTCCCAGAAATCCCTTTTCCAGGCTTTCATAGTCTCTGCCCAGGTAGAAAATGTTTCCGGATGCGGGCTTGTACAGCTGCAGCAGCAGTTTCACCAAAGTAGATTTACCGCTTCCGTTTAATCCTACAAGCGCCACTACCTCCCCCTTTTCGATGGAGACAGATATGTCTTCCAATGCGGCTTTGTTTTCGCTGTACGAGAAGGAAAGGCTTTCCGTCCGGAATACGGGAGGAAATTTCTGCCTGTCCGTTTCGTTTTCCCGCTTCCCGGCATCTCGCTTTTCGGGTTCGGGCGCGGCTACTTTCCCGCATTTCTCCTTCGCTTCCGGTGCCTCCCGGTTTCCCTCCTCCGTTTCCAGTATCTCCCTGCTTCCTTTCTCCGCTTCCGCCTCCTCCCGGCTCTCCTTTCCTGCTTCCGCCGCCTCCCAGGCTTCCTTTCCTGCTTCCGCCGCCTCCCAGGCTTCCCTTCCTGCTTCCGCCCTCTCCCGTCCTTCAGCTTCCGCCTCCCCTTCTTTCCCTATGCCCCCCAATTCAATCCTGTCCCCAAAGACGCGGTATTGCCGTTCCAACGCGCACAAGCCATAGTCTGCACTCATCAGCGTCTTCGCCATGCCGGAGACTGCCGTAAATACATTTATGCACAGGGTGAAAATCACCAGCAAAACATCCACCTGCATATTTCCTTTTGCCAGGTCAAACAGCGAACGGACAATCATCACTACCAGGAAGAAATATAATCCAAATCCACTGACAAAAGCCCGCAGCTCCACTGCCAGATTATGCTTTCTCTCATGTTCAAAAACTGCCCCATACGCCTCCCTCCAATTCCTTAAAACCAGCTCTTTCGACTCGAAAATACGCATTTCCCTGGCACAGTCCGGCTCCGCCGGCATCCCCTCATAATAACCCGCAAGGCGCTCCTTATCCTTTATTTTCTTCCAATAATCCCGCATGCGTTCCGTAAAATTCAGATTCAGCCATGTGATTCCCGCTATGTAGACAGCAGTTATGAAAAACACCCATTTTGACACGGAAAATGCCACCATAAGAAGGGAGAACAGGCCTACAAACTTCCCCAGGAGAGAGCATGAACAGCAGATAAAATCCGTCAGGGCCCCTTCCCGAAGAACACAGGCGTAGTATTCGTCGTTGGCCTCCTTTTTCAGAAGCTCCTCCATAGAGTAATTCTGGACACAGTCCATCAAAATTTCTTCCATGCCGAAGTAATAAGAATCAAACATAATGGAATAGATAAATTCGGTATTGAGACGATTGGACACGCCTGTCAGCGCGGTGACAATTCCAAGCAGGACAATCACGGGAAAAACTGTCTCCATACTCCCTTTCCCGGTTTCCATATAGGCATTCATCGCCGCCAGAATATCCTGCCTGTAAGCCAGGGCAACGGCAGGCAATACCGAGACTGCCGACAATATCACGCAGCAGGAAATCAATATTTTCTTATCAAGCCGCCAGGCAAGCACAAAAGCCCACTTCATTACTTTGATTCTCATATCCTCATCCTTTCTGCCGCAAACGATGCGGCCTCTCTCTATCCATACCTGCTCATCCGCTTTTAAATGCGGTCAGGTATACCACTATCCGAAACTGGTGATTTTGAATGTCTGTTTTCATATAACCTCCATGGCTGTCAAGCACCTTCCGGATACTGACCATTCCGAATCCGTGCATGTCCTTATCCTTCTTTGTTGTGCGGAACGCTGCTCTTCTTTCTGTAACCGGTTTCCGGGAAGCCTTCTCCATAAGGGCATTTTCCGTAAAATGATTTCCCGGATACTGACCTTCCCCGGAATCCTCCTCCGCAGAAGTATTTCCTGCCAGGACATCCCCCTCAGGCTCTTTTCTGCGGGGAATGTCCCCTATGGGATTAACAATGGTGACGATCAGCATATTTCCATGCTTTCTGCAAATCATCTCAATCTTCCGTTCCGCCGCTGCCGGACAATTCAGATTTGCCTCAATTGCATTGTCCAACAGATTCGTAAAAAGCGCGCATATTTCCACCAGCGTCAGGCTCATCTCCCTCATATCATCGTATCGGCACTGCATCCTGATCCCGTGCTGCGCCGCCTCCTGATATTTCATATTTAAAATGGAATCCAACATCCGGTGATTGGTATAAAAAGCTCCGCTGTCCTGCTGCATTTCCCCGGTAATCTGGGTAATATAAGCAAGGGCCCCCTCCTCTCTCCCATCCATCAACATTTTAGCGATCGCCCGCATATGGTTTTTCGTGTCATGTACCAGAACGGCTTTCTTTTCATACATTTCCAACAGCGCCTGGTAGTTATTTTCAAGCATTTCTATTTTCAGCTTATCGGCAAGACTCTGCTTTTTTGCCCTGCGCCCCAGCAGAAAAATCCCCAGCGCAAAAAGCCCTGCCAGAATGCCCGCTGAAAGAGACAGCCAGTTCAGCATCCTGTTCCCTCCTGTAAAGTTTCATAACCCAATCGTCATGAAATAATCCGCCAGCCTGTCCTTCACCGCCGTATTGAGATGCCTGCCCACAGGAAGGGTATCCCCATTGCGCATCACCACTTTCCCATTTTCAAACTCCATGATATGCTTCATATTTACGATGATCCCCCTCTCAATCATCAGAAAACGATTCCCGGGCAGGCGGCTGTAGATCTTTTCCAGGGAATCCCTTTCCATATATACCCCGCCGTTCAGGCATTGAAAGAATGCGTACTTCTTCTCCTTTGTCACATACAGGATATTGTCCAGCCGCACCCTGTAGCCGTGGGATTTGGTCAAAATCACATAATAGTCCGCCTTCTGTTCCTCTTCCTCCCTGCAGATACGCTCCAGAATCAAGCGCAGCTCCTTTTGATAAGAATCCTTTAAAATATAGTAATATGCGCCTGTCCGGATGCTCTGGAGGGCGTATTTCTCATAAGAGGTCAGAAATAAGATGCGGGCATTGACATCCAGGGAACGCACCTTTGCAGCCAGATCCAGCCCGCTCATTCCGGGCATCTCCACATCAAACAGATAGATATCATAGCTTTTCTGTCCCTTTAATTCCTCCAGGAGCGTAGTACCCTCAAGGTGCCGGATTTCTACAGCTTCTCTTTTATCTGCGTAAAAATTCCTGATTGCCCCCTTTACTTCTTCAACGAAACAACTATCATCCTCTACAATCACAATCCGCATTACACTGCTCTCCTGTCTCATTTCGTATGATATCTGTACTTACTGTATACCGAATTATTTCTGCATCTTTGCTTCTTCATCCGCCATACAGTGACCGCTGCGGCCTTCTTGCCAAAATCTGTATTTGTGCCAACACAAAATGCAAGCCGGATTTCGCCGTCCTGTCATTGCTTCGCATCCCCTGATTTCGGTGCCAGATATAAGAGCCTTATCCAAGGCCAAACGGCCGGTCACTGTGCTCATAGTATAACGCCCTTATTCCCGGCAGGAGATGGCCGAATGGCCTTCCTGCCATGAGCGTCGCTGTGCTCATGGTATAATATGACCTTATTCCCGGCAGGAGATGGCCGAATGGCCTTCCTGCCATGAGCGTCGCTGTGCTCATGGTATAATATGACCTTATTCCCGGCAGGAGATGGCCGAATGGCCTTCCTGCCATGAGCGTCACTGTGCTCATGGTAATATAATTTCTGCCGCAATTCAATAGACTGGCCGCAATCAGCTTAATTTTGACCGCGATATTTTTTAGAAATTAATTTTTCAAATTATCCTCTTATCAGATTTTTCAGATTATTCCCACAGGCCCCACAGGATTACTCCACATCCCCAAAAAATATCTTGCATTTTCAGCCATGTCATGCTAACCTAAACACAGGCAATGAATTCAAATCCAACAGTCACTTAAAGGCCGAGGGGTCTTTTCTGTAACTTAAAACCATCAGAATCCGCGTAAAACGCAGGTTCTGTCACATCGAACTTCTTGCTGGGCGGGAGCCTTTATCCCACAAAATGAAAACGACAGGCCAAAGCAGGAAGGAAAAAACACCTTTCCTGTGAAGTTGCTTCAGCATTTGAAACAAGAAGCTGTCTCAACATCCGAAACAGGATGCTGTTTCAACATCTGAAGCGGAAAGCTGTTACAGCATCCGGAACACAAAGCTGCTTCGGCCTCTAAAAAGGAAAGGGGAATTGTATGAGAAAAAACGGAATTGGAAAGAAAAGAACCCGGCCAACATCCCAAAGGAAGCCGGGGCCAAATCCTGCAAGCGGAAAGGAGGTCGCTTATCAGAACAAGGATATCATCAGCAAAGTATTTGCCGAATCCTTCAAGGGCAAAGCCCTTCGGGTATATGGACTGGACCTGCCGGAAATCAGGGCTGTCCTGCCTACAAACATCCCTGCTGTCAAGGCAAATGAACTGCGCCTGGACAATCTCTTCGAGCTTGCGGACAGCACCGTAGCCCTGGTTGACTACGAAAGCAAATACAGGAAAAAGGATATGGTCAAATACCTGAATTACCTGACCGGGATAGCCAACCGCTATCTGAAAGCAAAAAAAGAATGCCCCACCCTCCGCATGATTGTTATATACACGGGAGACATCAAACGAAAGCAGGTATCCGCCCAATACAACATTGGGGCTGTCAAAGTGACACTGGAGCCGGCCTTTCTCTCGGAACTGGATTCCGGCAGCATTTTTCGAAATATAAAAGAAAAAGTTGAGAAGAAAGAATTATTGGCCGAAACGGAACTGATGGAATTCATCATACTTCCCCTTTCCTACCGGAATCGGGATGAAAAGGAAGAAACAATCCGGACAACCGTAAAACTGGCAGCACAGATTGCGGACAGAAGCCAGCAGCTTTTCGTTCTGTCAGGTATCCTGACTTTCACGGATAAGCTGATTGATATGGATACCGCAAATCTTATAAGGAGAACAATAATGATGACAAAGGTCGGAAGATTAATCGAAGAAGAAAAGCGGCAGGCAGTAGCGAAAGCTGAGGACGAAAGGCGACAGGCATTGAAAGAGAAGCAGCAGGCGCTAAAAGATAAGCAGGCGGCACTGAGACAGGCACAAAAAGAGAAAAAACGAGCCGACCGCGCAGAAGCAATGATGCGTCAGGCCGCCATGGAATCTGTGCTTAACATGCTCCGCAAAAACTATCCCACTGAAGAAATTGCCTCCATTGTATCCGGCTTTTCACAGGATGATATAGAGGCAATACGGAAGGAAATGGCTACTGTTTTATAGTCATTCTCTGATTGGTTAATCAGGGGTCCCTGTCCATCGTAATCTGGCAGAAGCAGGGGAATTCGCCCTCACAATCCTGTATAAAACGAAACACCTGATATGCGTTTTCGGTACATTTTGCATCATCCACGCTGATGAAATACGCCATAAACAAAATCTCGATGCACTCCATCACACAGGGCACAGCCTGTTTTTCCATTTCAGACAGGCCCTGTATACTTTCATAACCTCCGATTACGGATTTGACGCATTCCATCCATTCCGTCTTTGTAAAGGCATCCTCCGTTTCTTCCGCCAATAATCCTGTCAGAAAATAGCAGATATCAAATATTCTTATATTTCTCTGGCTCAGGTCAAAATCAATATATCCCGACAACCTGCCCTCAGAGAACAGAAAATTCCCGAAATGTACGTCTCTGTGGATTAATTGTTTTTGCAGCAAATCATATACCTGTTCCAGGGATTTCACTGCTTTTATATAGTCCTCTTCCTTCAACAGCTTCCATCCATCCTTTATAAGAGTATCCCGTATCCATCCCCTCATCTCTTCTAACAGGCTGTTATCCCAGAATGCAACCTCTCTTTCGCATTTCACAAAGGCCCTGTGCAGCCTAGCAATGGCTCGGCCCATTTCCCAAGCAATTGTTTTGTCTTTTACATCGGAAAGATTGCTCCCCTGCAGCTTTTCCGTCATGAGGAAATACTTGTCCTGATATACCGCAAAGCTTTCTCCCGTTTTGGTCGCAACGGGCGCCCCCACCGGAATCCCGCAATCCAGCAATGCCCGGGATATTTTGATATTTCTTTCCAGCTGTTCCCTGTCCTTATATACTTTGATGATGTATAAGTGATTCCATTCCCATGCTGACGGGTAGACCTGCAGTATCTCCCCCTCCTCCATTCCCCACAGGGGCAGAACCTGTTCTATGATTTCTTTCATCTTCCCATAACTCACCCTTTCCTTTAAAAGTATCCTTCTGATACTGGCCTCCGACAAATGACAGATGCGCCCCAGTTGTCCATTGGTTCTTCCCTCCAGGTGCATCAAATAGATATGTTGATTGCGTTTTTCCAACTCAGTCTGATAGTCTGTCCGCCGCCTTGCCACGCGTTCGCTCTCTTTCGGTATGTACAAATAGCCGCCCTGGTAGTACCTCTGAATCTCCGAAAGGAATTCCTCCGGCAGTACATCCTTTGCATTTGCATATTTCATCGGTGTCATTCTCCCTCCGGCCATTTATATTTGGTGCAGCACACATGGCTGATGGCCATCCGGCCGCTTCCTGTTCCCGAATAAGGTCATTATACCATGAGCAAAGCAACGCTCATGGCCGATGGACATCGGCCGCTTCCTGTTCCCGGATAAAGTCATCGTACCATAATTTCGTGCGCTTCAGCGCATATGGAATCAACAGTTGACTCAATTCCTTCTGACTCCAATATTATATCAGATAATCCCTGCTTCCTGGTGATTACATTCGTCTCTGTAATAAATATAATCACCAAAGCAAAATTATATCCAAAATTTTATGCGGCACAGAACCACAAAGTCTATTGTCCCATGCCGCATCTTTTATATGCTTCAAAATTTGTTTCTGTAAAAAATGATGCCGCATGCCCACCACGCCACACGGCACCTTTCCCCGTCTATGATACCTCTATCTTATCGTTCTCCTTATATCTTCTCTTCTGCCGCGAAACACACTGGAATCCCATCTCTCACGCCCCGCACAGCAGCAGCTTCGTATAGTCCTCCCTGGGTCTCCCGAACACTTCCTCCGTCTCTCCGATCTCGATGATATGCCCCTCCTTCATCACCATAATCCGGTCACACATACGGTAGACTACATTGATATCGTGGGAGATAAACAGGCAGGCCAGGCGCATCTCTTCCTGCAGTTTCAAAAACAGCTCCATGATCTGGGCCTGGATGGTCACGTCCAGGGCAGACACCGGTTCGTCCGCAATGATGAACCCCGGATTGGTGATCAGGGCCTGGGCGATGCTGACCCGCTGCCGCTGCCCGCCGCTGAGCTCCGAGGGCCTTCTGTGGAAATAGCGCTCATCCATTCCCACCCTGCGCAGCATATCGTAGGCAGCCGCCTCTCTGTCCGATTTGGACATGGCCAGGGAATGGTCCAGGACTCCTGCCGCCCGCAGGGGTTCCTGCAGCAGCCACCCGATGGTCTTTGTGGGATTTAAACTGCTGTAGGGATCCTGGAATACCATCTGGGGACGGACGGAGTTGTGGACAATTTCCCCCTCAATATGCCGGTTTATCCCCAGAATGGCCTTGGAAAGCGAGGTTTTCCCGCAGCCGCTCTCCCCCACCAGTCCAAGGCTTTCCCCCGGATAAATCTCAAAATCCGCGTTCCATACCACACACTGTCCCTTTTTTCGGAAAATTCTGTCCCGCAGGGAGCGTTTTTTTCCGGATCCGCCTTCTGCCTGTTCCGCAGATTGGTTGTCCTTCCCATCCTGGTAATATACGGATAAATTCTCGACTTTCAGAACGGGAATTTGACTACTGTCCCTTCTATCCTCCACGGCCTCCGCATTCCCACACCCGGCCTCCGCCGCAGACAATCCTCCTGCATTCCTCCCTGCGGCAGCCTTCCCTTTCATCCGGGACGGCACCGCCTCCACCAGTCTCCTGGTATACGCTTGACCGGGGTGGTCAAACACTTCCTCCGCCGTCCCCGTCTCCACCACACACCCGTCTTTCATCACCGCCACCCGGTGGCAGAGCCGCCTGGCCAGGTGCAGGTCATGGGTGATAAAGAGCATGGCATTTTTCTGTTCTCTGTTAATCCCGCGAAGCAGCTCCACGATCTGGTTCTGGATGGTCACGTCCAGGGCCGTGGTAGGTTCGTCCGCCACAATCAGCCTGGGATGTAGAATCACCGCCATGGCAATCATCACCCGCTGCCGCATCCCCCCGGAAAGCTGATGGGGATAGCTGTCATACACCCGCTCCGCCTCCTGGAGCCCCACCGCCCGGAATGCCTCCAGTACTTTTGTCCGGATTTCCTCCTTTGTCAGCTTCGTGTGCAGCCGCAGCACCTCCTCCACCTGTCTCCCTGCCTTCTGGGTGGGATTCAGGCTGGTCTGAGGCTCCTGGAATACCATAGACATCTCCGCACCCCGGTATTTCCGGTATAACGCGCTGTCAAAAGGCACACCCGCCTCCCGCAGCGCCACATTGTCAAACAGTATCCGTCCCGTGGTAACCCGGGCAGTCTCCGCTACCAGTCCCATCAGGGTCAGCGCGGTGACGGACTTCCCCGAACCGGATTCCCCCACGATGCCCAGAATCTCCCCGTCCTGCAGCTCCAGATTCACATGCTTTACCACCTCCGTGCCGCCGAAGGCCACGGATAAATCTTCTATTCTGATCATTTCTCTGCGCGCCCCTCCTCCCGAAACCGCCGGCAATTTCCACAGACCACACCGCTACGCTAAATCCCCCTGCCGCCGTATCCCCTCGCTGAACAGGGAAAATCCCAGCACCAGCCACACGATGGTCAGTCCCGGAGCCAGGGCGCACCAAGGCGCGGACTGCAGATACCCCTGGGCATCCGACAGCATATTCCCCAGACTGGCATCCGGCGGCTGCACCCCGATCCCCAGATAGCTCATCCCCGACTCCGCCAGAATGGCATTGTTAAATCCGATCATCACCGACACCCAGAACACGGAAAAAATATTGGGCAGTATATGGATAAAAAGAATACGGATTTTCCTCACCCCCATCATCCTGGCCCGCCGGATGTAATCCGCGTCCCGCAGCCGGATAAATTCCCCCCTGACAATCCTGATAAAACTGGGGGTGAACACCAGTGACATGGCGATGATCACATTCTGCCTGCCGCTGCCCAGGAGGCTGATAACCACCAGAGTCAACAAAATGCTGGGAAACCCGTTCAGGGCATCCGTAATCCGCATCACAGCCTCATCCAGGACACCCCCGAAGTACCCGGTAACCGCCCCCAGGAGGATTCCCGCCATACCGGAAAACAGCACAACCAAGCTGCTGATCACCATCGTTGTCCCCAGGCCCTGCATGACCCTGGAGAAAATATCCCGCCCGAAATTATCCGTGCCGAACAGATGCCGCAGGGAAGGCCCTGAAAATTTCTCCGAGGCGGACATTGCCGTAGTGCTGTAGGGAGTCCAGAAAAACCCCACAACGCCCAGCAGCACGGCAATACCCGTCATCACCACACCGGCATACAGATATTTATTCCACCTTTTCCCGCTTCTCTTCATACCGGCCTCTTTCCTTCCTACATGAACGCTTTTTAGAAAAACTTCCCCGCGCGCCCGCATTTTCTGCGGCCTGTAAAGAACAGTTTCCCTCCAGCCCTTTACGAAATCCTGGGATCCACCACCTTATACAGAATATCCACCAGAAAATAAACAAAAATAACCACAAATGTAATATACAAAATCAATATCCCCACCACCGGGAAATCCCTTGTGGAAATAGAGCTGATCAGCAGCCGCCCGATGCCCGGCAGTCCGAACACCTGCTCCACCACAATGCTGCCCGCCACAATCTCCGCCACAATCATGCCCAGGAAAGTGATCACCGGCATCATGGCATTGCGCAGCACATGCCCGTACATCACCCGCTGCTCCCCGCAGCCCTTGCTCCGGGCCGTCCTCACATAGTCCGATCCCATCTCTGTCAGCATGGAATTACGCAGAAACCTTGCCGTCATGGCGATTTTCGGCAGGGCGATGGATATGGCAGGAAACATCAGATAGCCTAAGAAACCCGTAAAATCCTCCCGATAGCTCACATAGCCGCCGGGAGCAAACCATTTTAATAAAATACCGAACAGCCAGGTCACCAGAATGCCCAGAAAGAAAGAAGGCACCGCCATAGTCATCTGGGTAACCACTCCGAAAAACGCGTCCACCGCATGGGAACGGCTTTTTGCCCACAACACTCCCAGCGGAATGGACACCAGCACGATCAGCGCCAGGGAAAGCGCCGCAAGCCACAGCGTCACCGGCAGCTTGTCTCCTATGAGCTCTGCCACCGGCATCATTTCGGTCATATTCTTGGAATACCGGTAACTGACCCCCAGATCCCCCTGAAGCACCCCTGCCACCCAGTTGCCGTAACGCACCAGGGGCGGGTCATTAAAACCCAGTTCCTCCCGGAGAGCCTCCTCCCGCTCGGGCGTGGCCTCCGTCCCCAAAATGGAGGAGACCACATCCCCGGGAATAATCTGAAATGCAAGAAAGGCAGCCGCGGAAACAAGAAACAATGTCATAATGAGAGTAATGATTTTTTTACCTAAATATTTCACGCTGCTGCCCTCCTATTTAAAATCGCTGCGCGCCCACCGCATTATTCCACAATATAAACCGTGCTCATATCCTGCACGTACACCGGATAGAACTTATACCCCGCCAGCCTCTTGCTGATAGCCGTCATATTGGCCGGAGTCTGGATGAAGGCGCTGCCCGCCTCGTCGCAGAGGATTTTCTGCAGCTCCTTGTAATATCCCGCCTTCTCCGCCGGATCCAGCGCGGCCTGGGCCTTCCCGTAAATCTCATCATATTCCGCGCTCTGGAAATTGATGAAATTCTTCTTGGAGTCGGTCACAAAGCGGTTCATCAGGTAACCGGGAGTCATGTCACTGGTCAGGGCCGTAATGGTGGCGGCAAAATTGCGCCCGTTATACACCTCGTCCAGCCAGGTGCCGTTGTCCATTCCCTTGATGGTGGCATTGATGCCGATCTCCTTCAACTGCTCCACGATTACTTCCCCGGTCTGCATATGGAACTCGTAACTGGAGACAATGGCGATCTCCATATCGAATCCGTCCGCGTAGCCTGCGTCCGCCATCAGCTCCTTAGCCTTCTCCACATTGGCAGTGCTGCCGTAAGTATCATTCAGGTCCACATAATACTCCTTCAGGGTAGGCAGCATGGCCGAACTGATCAATGTCCCGTTCCCGCCGGCCACAAAGTCATTGATCATATCCTTATCCAGAGCATAGCAGATCGCCTGGCGTACCCGCACATCATTTAACGGCTCCACGGCATTGTTCAGGAACAACGCCTGTACCATGTTGGTGGGGGACGAAAGCACCTGGTGGCTCTCCTGCAGCTCCTGGGCCTGGGAATCCGTCAGGTAGGCGTAGAAATCAATTGTGCCTCCCTGCAGCTCCATCAGCGTCGTGTCCCCGTCCCCCATGATCTTGAACTCCACACTGTCAAGATAGGGAAGCCCTTCCTGCCAGTAGTCGGGATTCTTCGTCAGGGTGATGCCCTTTAAGGGCTCGTAGGAAACAAAAGAAAACGGCCCGGTGCCAACAGGATCCGCCCCTTCCTCCTCTCCGCTGCCCGCGGGGATGATGGCTGCCACGAAGCTGTAAATCAGCTCCGTGTTGGCACTTCCTACTGTCACCTGAACCGTCTGTTCGTCGATTATGTCAACCGCCGTTATGGTGCTCAGGGTGGAAATCAAGGGAGTGCCATCCAACAGTCCCGATACCCTCTCCAGAGAGTACTTCACATCCTCAGCAGTCACGGCGTTGCCGTTGTGGAATTTCACACCCTCCCGGAGCTTAAAGGTGTAAACCAACCCATCCTCCGAAATTGTGTAATCACTGGCAACCGCATTGATCAGATTGCCGTTTTCATCGGGCTTTACCAAGCCTTCAAAAATATTGAAAATGATCTCCTTAGTTCCTGCCGCCGTTGCTTTATGAGGGTCAAGACTGTCGATATCCTGTTGTATTCCTACAACAATGGATCCGCCGTACTGATCTGTAGGCGTCTCCTGCCCGGCCTGGCCAGCCTCCGATGTACTTTCCTGGGATATGCTCTCTTCCGCGGAAGTATCGCTATCCTGTGCAGCATCGCCGCTATCCTGTGCCGAACCGGAATCCTGGGGAACCTCCCCGGACTCCACAGAGGAATTATCCCCCGAAGACTCTCCTGTGCCGTCTGCGCATCCGCCCAGTACGGCCATTGTCAGAAGTGCCGTGAAAAGAAAACCGCAAAGTCTCTTTTTCAACTTTTTCATTCTGCTCTTCTCCTCTTCGATTAATAAACCTCTCACTATTCAATTGTTTCCCTCATTTTACCATAGAATGGCGCAAATGCAAGTATTTTATTCCGTACATCCGCAAAATATTCTCTTCCCTCCATTCCGCCGTCATGATGGAATGCGCCTCCATCTCATGGAGCAGATGTTCCCGGCTTCACAAAACGACTGAAATAGCTGAAAATAAGCAATAACAAAATGATGCAAAAATGTTGAAAAATTGACGGACTTTTTATGCAACTGCATTGTACCATAATCGTAATTAAATCATGAATCAATCCGTTTTCATGATTCCAAACACAATACACCGTAAAGAAGGCGCCGCATTCTGCCGGCCGGGCGCATTCACGGCAAAAAGGTATTGTCAAAAAAGCTATGAAAAAACAGCAACGGACCGGACAAACCCCGGGAGGATTTACTGATGTCTCATCTGCGGCAGGAAATTCTTCCGGATTCAGGGGACCTGGAAGGGAAGTTGCGGAACTAAAATGGAGGTACTTACGATGAAAAAAATCAGAAAATGGCTGTGCATGCTGCTGGCTGCACTCCTCATGACATCCCTTTCTTCCACTGCCCTTGCAGCCGGAGAAGGCCAGAGCAGCCTGGAGACGGCACAGGAGGAGCCGGAGGAAGACCAGCTCCTAGCACCCTACTTTATCATCCAGGACGAGGATACATCTCTGGATGCCTTTCCGTTAAAGTCCACTCAGGTTATCACGAATATTAACGGCATTATCGCTGAAACCTATGTGATCCAGACCTATGCAAACGAGGGAAATGCCCCCATTAATGCCCGGTATGTCTTTCCCACCGCACCCAGCGTCACCGTCCATGGCATGACCATGCAGATCGGCGATCACATCGTCACAGCCAAAATTAAGGAAAAGGAGGAAGCCAAAGCGGAATATGAGACCGCCAAAAGCGAAGGAAAAAGTGCCTCTCTCCTGGAGCAAAGACGGCCCAATGTGTTTACCATGGATGTGGCAAATATCATGCCTGGCGATACAGCGGTGATCGAACTGCACTACACCGAGATGATCACCCCTGCCGACGGCATCTATGAATTCGTCTTCCCTACCGTAGTCGGTCCCCGTTATGCACCCGAGGAAAGCGCTCCTGCCGAAGAAGAGGAATCGCCATCCAAATCTGTTTCCTATAAAAATGTACGTCCTGCCCCTGCCGAAAAGGAGCCTTTGGAATCCGCCAAAGAGGAGTGGGTGGCAAGCCCTTATCTCCTGGCCGGCGAGGTTCCTCCCGGAGAATACAATGTCACCGTCAATCTCTCCACAGGCGTACCCATCGGAGAGATCAGCTGCAAATCCCATGAAATCAGCGTGGAACGGGACGGAGATTCCCAGGCCCGGATCACCCTGGCCAATCCGGAAGATTTTGCCGGAAACCGCGATTTTATTTTAAAATACCGTCTCACCAGCGACGAGATACAGGGCGGCCTGATTCTCACCAGCCAGGAACAGGAGAAGTATTTCATGCTGACGGTTCAGCCTCCCCAGCGCTTCACCCCGGAAGACATTCCGCCCAGGGAATACATCTTTGTGCTGGATGTATCCGGTTCCATGTATGGTTATCCGCTGGAAACCGCCAAGGATCTGATCCGAAACCTGGTGAACGGATTACGGGAAACCGACAGCTTCAATCTGGTCCTGTTCTCGGATGATACTGTCACGCTTTCCCCGGAGTCTCTCGCCGCCACCAGCCGGAATGTACATCAGGCCATAGACCTGATCAACGAGACAGAAGGAGGCGGAGGGACATCCATGATGCCCGCCCTGCAGGAGGCCATCAACATCCCCATGGATCAGGATACCGCCCGGAGCGTGGTCATCATCACGGACGGCTATATCTCAAATGAACAGGACATTTTCGATCTGATCAATGAAAATATGAAGACCACAAGCTTCTTCTCCTTCGGCATCGGCTCCTCCGTGAATGATTACCTGATCAAGGGAATCGCCCAGGCCGGTATGGGAGAGTCCTTCGTGGTGACCGACTCCGAAGATGCGGACGATAGTGCAGGACGTTTCCGTACTTATATAGAAGCACCTCTCCTAACCGGTGTAACGGTAGCATATGACGGCTTTGACGTTTATGATGCCGCAACTTCCACCCCTTCCATTCTGTATGCGCAAAAGCCCATTGTGGTCTTTGGAAAATGGCGGGGAGAGCCGAAAGGTACCATCACCATCTCAGGAATGGCCGGCAGCGAGCCCTATCATCAGGAAATCTCCGTAGCCGATGTGGCGGTAAATGAAGAAAATCAGGCCATCCGCTATCTCTGGGCCAGGACCAGATTGGATCAGCTGGCCGGATTCGGCAGCACCAGAAATGATGACTCCGTCAAGAAAGAAATCACGCAGATCGGTTTGGACTACAGCCTGACGACGCCGTACACGTCCTTCGTGGCCGTCATCGATGTGGTACGCAACACGGAAGGTCCTGCCAAGAGTGTAAATCAGGCGTCACCTCTGCCCCTTGGGGTGTCCAATCTGGCAGTAGGCGGGGGCTATCGGGCCTATTCGGAACCCGGAGAGCTTCTGATCCTGGCTGTAGCAGCGGCTGCGGCAGTCGGAAGATACCTGTATAGAACTACCCGAAGACGTCGGCAGTGCGCCGGCTGACGGGAAAAAGACCGGAGGTATGGCAGAAGGCGCAGCCCGACAAAATCTATAATGTACGCTTTCTGCCGGATCGGAAAAAATCATACATCCACTATATGAGAAATGAGGAATTCTTATATGCAAAAAAGCGAACCAATGTCCGGCGGGAACACCCTCCCCCACCTGCTGCAAAAAAATATGCCCTTCTACATCATCGGGCTAATTCTGATATTTGTTATAAAATACTTTTACAGCCGGGCCGGAGCGCAGCAGCTGCTCTGGCTCCTGGCTCCCACTGCCAGATGGGTAAGCTTCCTGAGTGGTATTCCGTTTGAGTATGTACAGGACATTGGCTATGCGAACCACGGAATGAAAATCCTCATTGCCCCCTCCTGCTCCGGCATGCAGTTTATGCTCATCACGGCGGCCATGCTGATTTTTTCCTTTGTCCATCTCAGCGGCCGCCTTTTTACAGGACAACCATTCCTAACAGGTGAAGGCTTCTCCGATATGGAGCAAAAACCGGAGGATATCTCCATGTACAAGTATAACTGCCCGGTCAGGGCGGCCGCTCCACCGCTGAACAGAAAGCTTCCGGAAATGATAAAAGGCCTCGCCTGGATCTGCTCAAGCCTCCTGCTCTCCTACTTCTTCACCATCCTTGTCAACGGACTGCGGATCATAACGGCCATCTATCTTCCCCTGCTCTTTGAAAGGCTGCGGCTTTTCGGCGGCTTTGTGACCCCGGACAGCCTCCACACTGCCATTGGCACTTTGGTGTACTTTACGGCCCTCCTCACCCTCTACCGGCTTATGGGACATTTGTTTTACCGCGGCTCGAAAAACTCTCTTCTCCGCCGATGCCTGCCACCTGTCTTCTGGTACTTTTTCATTGTACTGGGAATCCCGTTTCTCAACCGGGCATATGAACAAAACGGAGAACGTTTTATAGAGTTTGCGGTTCTGGTCAGCTCCTGCTGCGCGGGGATTCTGCTCCTGTACTGTGTCAGTATCCTGCTTCGAAAGCTGTGCCGCACCCGCCGCTGACCCCTGATTGAACACGGCGGCCCGTTTCTATCACAGGCCGCCGTCCTTTTTACCGCACATCTGACTTTCTAATTTTCACTCAAAAGATACTGCACCTCATCCCATTCGATCACAGGCAGATTCTTCTGAACCACCATGGCGGTCTGTTTCTTCTTGTTTTGTATCTTGATAATGTTCAGGATCAGACTCCCTGCCCCCACTGCAAGACAGATTCCCGCCGCGGCAATGGCTATGGTCAGATTATTCTCCACCCCTGAAAAGAAATAACAGCCCGCCCCAAGGATAATGGCAAGAATCACACACACAATGGGAGTGCCGAACATGTCATTCTTTGCACCGCTGATGGCCCAGGACTGGGGCTTATGACAGTAGGGGCATTCGTCCTTAAAGGCTTTGGAATAGATTTGCTTCTCCGTGGCGTTGCGATATGTCTCCTTCACCTCCCGTACCAGATAGGTATGCGCTATCTCGTCCAGCTTCTTCTGATTCTTGTCATTCAGCGTTTTGAAATTGCTGTTCATCTCCGCTTCCATTCCGGTAATGGTTGCCTTCAGTTCGCCGCTGTCCTTCATGCACTGCTCGCAGCGAAAGGAATATGGCACGTTCACACTCTCTGTCTTTTTATGTCTGTAATATGTACCCACTTTCCTGTTCCTCCTAGTATGTATTTTTTCTTTTATTATATCGCCGGACAGCAAAAAGTCAATATAAAAGCTTATTTTCATAGCTATCCCCGGCCTCTGCAGCCCATCGGCCAAGCATTTCAACTGCCGGTTGATTCCAGCCTATGAGGATCACGGGATAGGCGGGGTGGCGGACTTTATGCCGTTCCTGCCGGGCGCTGCAAGACAGGAAATCGCCCGGAAGGAATATGACAGGAACGGTATGCGTGGTTTGGAGGACATCGCTGCCTTCCCGGAATGAGATTACCTGAACGCTCTGGTAATGGAGGCGCCGGGCAAAGAAGTGAATCAGGGTTGCCCCTGTCTTCCCTTACACCGGCGTTTATTCCGCCAGCACATTCCTTTTTAAACTGCTGTATGCCATCAAAATATAAATAAAATAAATCAAGAAAAACAGTCCCACGGCAATCCCCAGGATGCCGGTCAGCTGTCCCGGGCCGGTTATGGTGCCGGGCTCAAAGGTATGCCCCATGGCCCATAGGAGGGGGATGCTGATGAGCAGCGGCGGCAGGGCTGGCATAGCATAGTAGACTGCAAGCTGCTTCTGTAAAGTGTGTGCCATCTCTGCCCTGTCCATGCCCAGCTTCCCCAATAGTCCAAACTGCTGCCTGTATCTGGCGCTTTCACCGAGCTGCTGCACAGTCAGGATGGTGGCGGAGGCCATGGTGAGAATCAGCGCCAGGTAGTACAGCGGGAAAATGGTGCAGGCCGACGTGGCGGCATACTCTCTGGCCAGGGAGGATTTGGTCATCAGCGTGCAGGAGCCCGTGCTGTAATATATCAACCCGGCGCTGCCACCCATCTGTTTTTCATGGATTTCCGACAGCTGCTCATCCTGTTCCTCGGTCAGGGGCAGGCCAGCCATGGCGCCGTAGATTTTGTGGCTGACAGGACGGGCGGCCATACATTCGTCCGGCACCACCAGGATAAAGCCCCGTCCGTTTCCGTCCCACAGCTTCTGGGTAAAATGCTCCGTGTATACACCGCCCGGCTGCAGCTTCTCCCCCCCTGCTATGACGGGCTGTTCGTAGTTTTCCATCAGCTTTCCCAGATAGGCCATGCAATGGACGATATAATGCCCGGGTTCCAGGGAAACGGCGCTGTATCCTAACATGTCCCGCAGGGCGGCATAATCGCTGTAGGCCATCAGGGGGTCATAGTCGTAATAGGCGTAATATTCCGCGTTTTCGTTGATGTAATCTGTCACCTGAAGGCTTTCGCCCTGATAGATATCGTACTGCATGGATGCGCGGAGAGGTATCTCGTTTTTGATATATTCCAGGTAGGGCCGGAATTCCGGGGCAGCGGACTCGATCTGCGATTCCGGATTCCGGATACTGCGCGGGAAGGCGCCTGTGCTGAGAGATGTATTGCCTGTGCCGTTCGCAGGATTACCGGAACCGTACATGGAATCGCCTGTATTGTCTGTAGGATTCCCATAACTGCCCAGAGAATTGTCTATATTATCTGCAGGGCTGCCGGTACCGCCCAAAGAATTACTCATGCCGTCCACAGGACTGTTGGTACCGGCAGAGTAATCCCCCATACCGTCTGTCGGAGTACCATCGCCAACCGGATCGTCATCGTCTACCGAGGCGGCTTCCGTGCCGATAAAGATATCAAAACAGGTACTCCCATCCACACGGCTCTGGAAAAGGGTGCCGAACAGCATCCCTGTCCCCTCGCTGATCAATGTCACAGTAAAGAGCAGGGAGAGTGTCGCCATGGTCAGCCCCATGGTGGTCATCTTGGCCGACAGGCTGCGGAAAACCAACAGCGTATTTGAAGCATATTTTTTCCCGGGATGTTTCTCAAACCAGGCAGGCACTCCGGAGGAAAAGCTCAGGAAAAACCCATACAGGAAGAATATTTCGCCTATTGTGCCCAGAATGGCCAGGGGCATGCTTCCCGTCAGCAGCAGGAGGATGCCTATGATGCCCGACAGGATGGAGGCCAGGGACAGCTTCCGGCGGCTGCGGCTCTTTTTCACAGCCTCCTCCTCATTCTTTTTTTCAAAATATATCAAATCATGAATCTTCAGCTTCCGGATGCGTCTCCGGTTCCGGCCCAGTACCATCAGATAGATTATCGTAAAGTACACAATGGTTAACACAACAGCCCCGGGCGAAAGAGCGAAGCTGAAGGTATAGGGCGCATGGAACAGGGACAGGATCACGGCCCGCAGCACCTGAAAGAGCAGTCCGCCCAGGGGAAGCCCCAGTAACAGCGCGGCTCCGCCTGCAACCAGGTTCTCCAGAAAGAACAGCTTGGCAACCTGGTTGTTTTCCAGGCCGATGAGGATATAGGTGCCCAGTTCCCTGCTGCGCCGGGTCAGCATGAATGCCGTCACATAGTGGATCAGCCAGGCTATGACACAGATCACCATGATGCTTATCATGATAACGAAGATCGGCAGGCTCTTCATAAAGGGAGACAGGGAGAGAAGCTCCCGGGAAAAAACCAGCCCGTTGAAGGCGTGGATCAGGGCGGCGGCCAGAACCACCGTGACGAAATATACCAGGTAGTCTCCTGCCTGCCTCCTGGCATTGCGGAGGGAAATGTTAAATAACGTCACTGATATCACCTCCCAACAGTCCCAGTACATCCAGGATTTCATGATAGAAGACGCTTCTTGTCCGGCTTCCCCGTATCAGCTCATTAAACAGCCGTCCATCCTTGAGAAACAGCACCCTGCCTGCATAGCCGGCGCTGTAGGCATCGTGGGTCACCATGAGGATGGTGGCATGGTAGTCCCGGTTCATGCAGGACATGATTTCCAGTAAATTTTTGGACGCTTTAGAGTCCAGCGCGCCGGTTGGCTCATCCGCCAGGATCAGGGACTGCCCTGCCACCATGGCCCTGGCGCATGCCGCCCGCTGCTTCTGCCCGCCGGAGACCTGGTAAGGGAATTTGTCCAGGATATCGTCGATCCGAAGGCGCATGGCCACGTCCTGTACCTTATCCCGGACAGTGTGGGGGGCAGTGTGGTTGATGGTGAGCGCCAGGCCGATGTTTTCCTCCAGGGTGAGCGTATCCAGGAGGTTAAAATCCTGGAAGACGAATCCCAGTTTCTCCCGCCTGAAGCGGGCCAGTTCCTTCGGGGGCAGGGATGCGATGTCCTCTCCGCTTAGCAGGATATGCCCCGCGCTGACCGTGTCGATGGTGGCTATGCAGTTTAACAGCGTGGTCTTGCCGCTGCCGGAGGCGCCCATGATGGCGATGAATTCCCCTTCCGCCACATCGAAGCTGACGCGGTCTAAGGCCTTGGTGACATTATTTTTGCTTCCGTAATATTTTTCGATTGCTTTTACCTGTAACATGATACCGTCCTTTCTTCCCGGGGATGATTTGATAATACACCTGCGGCAGGCAAAATGGTATCGAATTTATATGGATTCAGGTTACAAATTTGAAAGATTCGATTTTATAAAGATGACAATTCAGGAAATGCATTTCGAGGATATCAAACTGGTACTGCATATGGACGGTTCTTATGCTTTGATTCTGGAGGCAGACGCTCATGCCGTTGGTTTTGCCATGGGATATTTTAAGCAGCCGGAAAGGCCAGGCTCACCTCCGTCCCCTGCCCTTCCACAGACCGGACATTCAGCTGAATTTCCAGGTGGCCAGCCAGTTTTCTGCACAGATAAAGCCCCATTCCGGTGGAACCGCCCCGGCTGCGCCCGTTGCTTCCTGTAAAGCCTTTGTCGAAAATGCGGGAAATCTCGTGGGCGGGTATGCCGATACCGTTGTCGCTGACGGTGAGCTGTACCTGGTTTCCCATACGGCAGGCGGCGAGGGTGATCAGGGGATGCTCGCTCCGGTAACGTACCGCGTTCTGCAGGAGCTGCCCCAGGATAAAACAGAGCCATTTGCCGTCTGTGTATACCTCAGGCTCCAGATTTTGAACCTCAATGCGGACGCCGTTCTGGATCAGAAGAGAGCGGTGCCGTTCGATTGCCTCGGCGGCGGCAGTGTCCAGGACAGTCCGGCGCACCAGAAAATCCTGCTCGGGACTTTCTGCCCGGGCATAGTACAGCGCCCGCTCCACATGGTTTTCAATCTGGGCCAGTTCGGCGGTGAGCTTCCGCCCGGTTTCCCTGTCCGTGCGGCGGCAAAGCAGACGGGCGGCTGTAATGGGAGTCTTGATCTCATGCACCCAGCTTTCGATGTATTCCCTGTATTCCCTGGTGGTTGCCCGGGCATCTGAAACGGCTTCCACCATGTCCCTGCCTGCCCTGCGCAGCATGTCATACAGCGCGCGTTCATAGGCGCCCCAGGGCCTGGGGATGCATTCCGTGAACAGGTATTTCCGGTCCAGTCCGTCCAGGATGGATTCCATCTCCCGGAGATGGCGGCTGTATTTCAGGTAATCCCGGATTTGTACGGTCAAAAAGAGGAGGCTCCCCGTCAGCAGCAGGACTGCCAGGATGCCCGGCTGTGTCCCTGTAAACAGCAGAAAAAATGCCGCCGCTGACGCGAAAACGCCCCATGTTATGAATTTTCCCAACCTGTCCCATATAAATTCGCCTAATGTCATGCCTGCATCCTCCTTCCATCCTGAAACTGTCTTAATTTGCACTTACCATATTCCTTGTCTCTTACTTTGCCTGGACCGCTTTAAAATCAGTTATATCGTCCTCTCCGCATCGGATTATGAAACGGCGCTGACTTCCGCCCTGCCTGGAAAGGAGCAGGCGGAAGCGTCTTCAGCGGGAACCTGTCCCGTATTCTATATATCCTTGCGGAAACAGATAATGCGGTTAGCCTCCTCAAACCCCATGGACATATGGAATTTAAGGCTGCTGTCATTGTCTAGTTCGCAGTCGCTTGCAAATTCGGTGCACCGCTTTTCCTTTGCCCACTTTTCGCATTCCCGGAGCAGGGCTTTTGCAAATCCCCTGTGACGGTATTCCGACTGGACATAAATGCCCTCCAGGTAACCCACGGGGGATGTGTCCGTACCCTCCACATAGTCATGCCGGAGTTGGCATTGTGCAAATCCAACCGGCAAATCTTCTGCAAATTGGATAAAGCAGGCGGCTTCCCCGGAGCACAGGAGGGTTTCAAATCCGGCCTGTAATTCGGGCAGCGTATTGTCCGGCCACAGCTGCTGGGCCAGTTTGGCCAGTGTGTGAGCATCTGTCTTAATTGCCTGTCTGATTGTCATTTTAGTATTCTCCTTTTGGCTGTAACATTTTTCTTTTGGCGCAGACATTTGCCCGGAAACTCTGGTTCGCGGGTAATCATAATTCTTTCATCATCCGCGTGGACATCAGGCAGGATTCTCCGTTGGGAAAATAGAGGATCCGGTTTTTGGCGTCCACTTCTTTTATGTTATTTTTATTCACAAGAAATGACCGGTGGCAGCGCACAAAATTACCGTCCAATGTGCCTGCCAGCTCTTTCATGGTGCCGGAAAATTCAATCTGACGGTCTGAGGCATGGAGAATGATTTTGTGAATATTAACGGAGGTTTCAAAAAAGAAGATGTCATCATAATCCACGCTTATTTTCCGGCCGCAGGCTTCTATGGTATAGGCCTTGTGTGTCCGGTTGGCCTGGAGAGTGTAGCGTTCCATCGCATTTAGCAGGCATTCCCTGATTTTCACGCCCGCTTCGGCCGGATTGTCCTTTAGTACAAAGTCCATTGCCTCCACCCGGTACTGAAAGGTCATGTAGCTTAGTTCGGAATGTGCGGTTATAAATATGATAAAACCGCGGGGGTCATAATGTCTGATCAGCTGTGCCAGTTTCAGGCCGTTCATGTCGCTGCCCAGGTCAATGTCAAGGAAGTAAATGCCTGTGTTCGGAACGGTCTTGACCTGCTCAAGCAGCATATGCGGGTCTTTTGTGTCTAATACAAGCCGCATATCCAGTTCTTCTATCAACACGGTATTTTGGATTATTTTTACAATACTCCGCCGCTGTGCAGCATCGTCTTCGCACACATAGATATTCAGCATAGAATGTCACTCCTTCCTGCTCCGGACAAGCGGAAACACGCCTTTGCCGGATTTGGTAAAATTTCACTTTCAAGCGGTTCCTGTATCAGGCCTTTCCGCCAGCAAGCTCCATATGCTGCGTAAAACAGCCGTCCCGCAGAGATGTTTCATGCAGTACATTATCATAGGAACGGAGAATGCTCCTGGCATTGGAAAGCCCGATTCCCTGATGCCCGGTTTTGGTGCTGAAGCCCTTTTGCCTGATGCTTTGCAGCGTCACACCGTTGTCCCGGAAGCCGTTGGTAATGGTGATTGACACGCCTGCCTCATTTCGGATGATATTTAAGCCTAGCCGGGGCTGTTCCGTCTCCAGGGCAGCTTCGATGGCATTGTCCAGAAAGATTCCCAGTACCCTGGCCAGGTCCACTGTGTCTACCGGAAAAGCGTTCACTTTGTCGGGAATATCAATGGTGACATCGATTCCTGACTCGTGGGCGTAAATCATTTTTGCGGAGAGCAGGCTTTTGATTTCCAGTACGCCGATGTTGCCAAGCTGATTCAGCTTGAAGTCTCCCTGGTCAATCAGATTCTTGGTGGGAAAAATTTTATTTTCGAAAAAATCCTTTAATTCCTCCATGTCACCGTTCTCTATGTAGCCGGACAGGGAGAGCAGAATGTTTACATAATCGTGCTTAAAGGAGCGCAGGCCGTTATACAGGCCCTCCAGGTTATGGGTGTAATCCTGCAAATCCTGCAGTGCTTTCTGCTTTGCCTGAGCCTGTATCTGCTCCACTCGGAAACGGCGTATGGCCAAAAGCAGAAAGAGCATGACAAGCAGATACCCGGAAATATGCAGGGCGTTGTTGTAAAGCATCCTGCCCACGGAACCGTCCTGACCCGGAATCAGGTCATCGAACAGATAGACAGTGACCAGGAGCATCAGCGCGGCATCAATCAGGTACCAGATCTGCTGAAAGCGCAGAATCCCTCTGCCGGACAGCAACAGCTTTCGGAGCAGCCTGCCGCCAAGCAGCGTAATAAAGTAAAATAGTATAATACGAAGCAGCCCCACGCCGAAAGAAACATACCGGTATTTCGATAATGTCAGAGGAATCAACGTATCCAACAGGGCTGCCAGCACATCTTCCACAACCACGGCAAGCACAAATCCAATCATGCCCATGCAGACATTCTGGGGCGCGGTTTCCCGGCAGGTAACCAGGCCGTAGATACAGACCGCAGCCGGAATGCCGAACAGCCCATAGGGGATACAGGACAGAAGCGTTACAGGCATCCCGGCAAGCACCAACAGGACATAAAGCGCGATAAATGCTTTCAGGCCCATACGCCCGGGCCACACATTACGAATGGCAACGGAAAGCAGAAAAAAGGACAGCAGCATTTCAACAAATTCCTCCTTCGGATTTCGAAAATGTGCAGAAGCAGTTTTCTTCCCCACTGATTATACTGTATCTGCTTCCCTGTGGCAAGCGCCGCTGCGCAAAAATGATGAATAAGTGCGTGTTCCGCAGAAGAAAAAACGCAGTTATTTGTGAAATGTGGCATTTTGTGACTGTTTTGGGAAAAACGCTGACGGCTCTGGTATAATGAAGGAAGCTTACAGCCTGTGAAATATATTGCTACTATGGAAGGAGAAAGAAGAAAATGAAAAGCTTTTTAAAAGGAACTGCCGTATGGGCAATCGTAATGATTGTATTGATAGCAATTAATGTGATCTGCAATATAAATGGCATCAATCTGGATTCGGTATCCAACGGCGCAGTAATGGCTGTGTGTGTAATGCTGATTTACGAAGGATGGGCGAAAAAGGAGAAAAAGGACTCGTAGGGGATGTTTACACAGGCAGGACAGGCGCAGCCTGGTATCCCATCCCCCGCCGGGTCTTAATATAGTCCGGCAGGCCAAGCTCCGCCAGCTTTCCGCGCAGCCTGGTCATGTTCACGCTCAGGGTATTATCGTCAATATAGACATGATCATCCCATAAAGCGTCAATCAGGTCTGCCCGGGAAACGATTTCACCGGGATGCCGCATCAGGTGAACCAGAATCCGCAGCTCGTTGCGGGTCAGTTCGGCGCTTTTGTCCCCGGCGGATGCCGTTCCCCGGGACAGGCAGACCGAAAGCCCCCCGGCTTCCAGTATGTCCGGCTCCTGTGTGCCGGAGGTGCGGCGCAGAAGAGCTTTTATATGCGCCAGGAGCAGGGGGATATTATAGGGTTTGGCGATATAGTCGTCGCCGCCCAGGTTCAGCGCCTGAAGCTCGTCCAGGGCGGAATCCCGGCTTGTGAGGAAGAGGATGGGAACTTGGGATATCCGGCGGATTTCCATACATATGGTAAATCCGTCCTTGCCCGGCAGCCCCAGGTCGAGCAGTACAAGGTCGCAGGCTGCCTCCCGCGGTGCAGGATGGAAAAGCCCGGAGGGCTGTACGCCGTGATTATGGAGTTCGCAGGGCCGCTCCGGGACCCGGGCTTGTGAGTTTAAGGCAATAAACTGCGAGAGTATATCTGTAAAATCTGTGACAGCCAGAATCTGGTAGCCTTCATTTTCCAGAATCAGGGTCAGTTCGCTGCGCGTTATGGGGTCATCTTCTATTATCATTATCTTTTTCGTATCTGATATCATGGCTGTTTTACGCTATTTCCTTTTGCATTTTGGGGGAATGTTTCTGCCGCATTTTTCTTGCTTCAGCGGCAGAATTCCGCTTCCGGACTGCCAACAGTTTATCGCGGAGATAAATTAAGGACGCCTTTCCTGGTTTTGTGCGTTCCTTTTTCAGCTTTTCCCTGTTAAAAATAGGAAAAACGGATATCCGCGTTTTCCGCAACTGCACAATTTTCAATATATTTCTCTTCCAGAGGAATCCACTTCTTCCGGAACATCTCCGCCATGGCCTCCCCGTTGCGCAGAGAGATCCGGCGCATCTGTTCCCCGGGTTCCACATCCATGAAAACGGTCAGGGACGCGTATCTCCCGAACAGGGGATGGCAGCTGTAGGAACCTTCCACAATCCGAAACCTGCCGTTTCCCATCTGGCACTTCCCGTTATAATCCATTTTGCCGCAGTCAAAAATACGGTAGGAAAAACATTCCGGAGCGGAGATAAAAGGAAGCACTTCCTCCTGAAATCTTTCATAATGCACATTTCCCCCTGGCTGGGCATACCGCTCCGGCGTCCGCAGCTCAGGAGGCAGAAAGAAATCGTCCATTTCGATTACAGCTGCATCCAAAATTTTGCTTAACTGATATGCCATGGTAGATTTCCCGGAAGCGGCCCTCCCGTCTATAGCGATCACACATGGCTGCCCCGGTGCGGAAAGCTGTGATGCCTTTTCCAAGACAGGAAACAGGCGGGTGTAGCGCCGATCCACAAGCCGGTAGGCAGGCTTTTCTGCTTCCCGATACCAGGGACTATGGTGCACCGGGCTGTAGGTGAACTCTTTCTCGTTTTGGTTCTGTTTTCCCGTTTTCCCATCGATGCGTTCCTCTCTGCCGTTCTGCACCCCCGGCACAGCGGCAGCATCTTCCGCTCCGCCTCCCTGCAAGCCCTGTGATGCGGCGACACGTCCCTCCCAGACATTTCCCGTCTGCCCTACGGACATTCTCTCAGAACAGGAAAGCGGCCTGTTCCCATATTCCTCAAGATAGCGCTCCCAGTCCGTGATGCCGAAAGGCAGGCTGCCCTCTGCTGCCGCCCTTCCCGCTTCCTTCAGATATTCCCCAAATAAATCTCCCTGGTTCCTGATGCAGGCCGACGCCACAAACAACCGATACAGCCACTCCAACGGCATGCCTGTACATTTCCAGGCAGCCAGATTAATTCGGCAGACGCTGTCCGAAATATTTTCATACAGTTCCATGTCCCCTTCTTTTGTTGCGGCATACTCCTCTTCCAGATATCTGCGTGCCCCCTTCAAATCACCCAACAGATGTTCCGCTCCATATGCGGCCTGGTAGCACATCTTAACGATATCCTGAGGTTGTACGGATGGATGCCGGTCTGCCTGCTCCATAAGGTATTTTCTGAAATTCGTTTCTTTGATATCCATACAGGTGATCTCCTTTCTGCCTTTTTCAGGCACAGGTTTCCCGGTCTCCCGCTGCTGTCTTTCCATCTCTTCCGTCACTCCTGCCGGGTTTGATTCTATTGTTCTCTTCTCCCATTCCCTATCGCATCATCCCGCCGTTGGGACTCCCGCTTCCGAAGAATGCGATTGGGAAATCCTCCACGGTTCCAGCCCGATGTCTTCGAATTCCCGCTTTCGGAAAATGCGATCGGAAAATCCTCCACGGCTTCAGCCCGCCATCTTCGGATACCTGACCGGGATCAGCCGGGCCTTCTCCAACGCAAACGCTATAGCCGGAAGCAATGCAAGCTGAATCACAAGCCCGGGAAGCGCCGTCACAAAGTAACTGGCGGCCCAGGCTGCCATAGAATAGCTTCCGGGTGCGAAAATCAGCGCCCGGGAAGCCCCTGCCACGATCCTGCCCGCCAACAGCGCCGCAGCCAGGCTGATATACAGGTCTGCCAAAAGCATCTTCGTATGAACGATCCGCATCATAATCCCTGCCACGAACCCGTAAGCGGCCAACTCAATCACCATAGAGGGCAGATAAGCCATGGACGGCATCCCGGTGAAAAGGGACGACAAAACAGGCCCGGCCACCCCGCACAGCAACCCGAAGGGCCAGCCGCAGACCAGTCCGCACAGCAGCACCGGCATATGCATGGGACAGTAGATATTCCCCGCGTTGGGGATCGCATGGAACGCCATGGGCAATACCACGCACAGCGCGATGCACGCCGCTGTCAGAATCGCTTTTTTCACATAAGATAATCTTGTCATTTGAATCATACCTCCGTTTTTCCAATTTCCGGTTCATTTCTATAACCGCTATATTCTTTGTATACACAAGTCTGTAAATCAGCTTCTTTTCTATCCTGTTTTACATCCGATACAGCGTATCTGAGGCAAGAACAATATACAAATCAGTACATTTACAACATTGCCTGCGCCGCATAAAACAGAAGGCTCGCCAGGATCCCGATCCCGTCCGCGGCTGACAGGCGGCGCCTCCGGAACCGGCTCCTGCCCTTTGTCCTGCGGTAACCCCTGGCCTCCATGGCCAAAGCCAGTTCGTCCGCCCTGCGAAACGCCGCCAGAAAGATAGGCACCACCAACGGCAGTACGCTGCGGGCCTTCTCTGACAATTTTCTGCTCTCAAAACGGGCGCCCCGGGCTGTCTGGGCTTTCCGAAGAGTCTCCGCCTCCTGGGAAAAAGCGGGGATAAACTGAATCGACACCCCCAGGATCATGGCTACATCCCGCACCGGAATCCCCACCCACTGCAACGGAAAAAGCAGGCTCTCAATAGCCCCTACAATCTCCATGGGCGATGTAGTGGACAACAGCAGATTCCCAAGAATCATGGCAAAAGCCACCCGCACCACCACCCTCATTCCCTGGATCATGCCTTCCCGGGAAAACCGGAATATCCACCACTGCCACCAGACCTGCTCAGCCTCGAAAAAGACGGCATTCATCACAAGGATCACACAAAAAAACAGACCCATCCTTTTTACCCCGTTGAAAGCTGTCCCAAACCCCAGGCCGGAAAACCTGACCAACAGCAAAAGCACCGCCGCCATTGCCCCGTACCCAGGTAAGCTATGACAGACAATCACAGCCCCCAGGAGCAGAAAAGTGCAAATCAGCTTGCCCAGGGCATCCATTTTATGCAGGACGGAACATCCTTCCCTGTAACCCCCCGCCGGCAGAAAACTCATGGCTCTTCCCCCGCTTTCAGCATAGCTTTTATTTCGTTTATAAGAGTATCATATTTTATAACCGCAGGATTGGCTATCATGCCCTTTTCGTATAGTTTCCGGGCAATCTGCCGGATATTTCCCGCTCCTATATGGAGCATTTCCGCCCTTTGCAGATCCGCAAAGACTTCCTCCGGCGTACCGTCCGTCGAAAGTTCTCCCCTGTCCAACACCAGAATCCTGTCCGCATACCCGCAGAGCGCGTCCGCGTCGTGGGACACCATCAGAATCGTGGTTCCCTGACTGTGCAGCCTGGCAGCAAGTTCCAGGAATTCCTGTCTGCCGTAAGGATCAAGGCCCGCTAAAGGCTCGTCAAACAGCAGAATCCGCGGCCTGGCCGCCAGGACTCCCGCAATGGCAACCCGGCGCTTCTCTCCTCCTGACAGGGTCAGAGGAGATTTCCGGGCGATATCCTGCCACTGCAAGATTCTTCCCTTACCGGCGCACCCCTGACCCTGCAAGAGCCCTCCCTTATCGGCGAATTCCCGCCCCGCATCGTCCCTCCCTCCGCCGGACGTATCCTTATCCGGAAAAACGCCGCTCTTCCCGGCTCTCTCCTTTCGCCGGTCAATTCCGCTTTCCCTTCCAAATCCCACAGCCTCCAAAGCCTGCCTGACCCGTTCCTCCTTCTCTGCCCTGCTTAAACCGCTGCATTTCAGGGCAAATGCCACATCCTTTTCCACCGTCCCCTCAAACAGTTGGTTTTCCGGATACTGAAATACGATTCCAAGTGTCCTTCGAAGCGTCTCCCTGTCATAATCCGGCGCGCCTATGTCTCTTCCGTCTATGAAAATCTGCCCTTCTTCCGGGGAAATCAGCCCTGCGATCATCTGGAGCAGCGTGGACTTCCCGCAGCCCGTATGACCCATAATGCCTATAAACTCGCCGTCTTCCACCTGAAAGGAAATCTTCCTTAATGCCTGCACTTCCAGGGGCGTCTTCTCCCCATAACGGCAGGAAATGTTCTTTACTTCAATCGGCATAGCTCCTCCACCAGTTCCCTGTTTGTCAGCGGGCATTTCCGCAGACAGATTCCGCTGTCTTTCAGATCATGATAAATCCTTACAGCGACAGGCGGCACTAAACCGGCCTGCGCCAAAAGCTCCCGGTCTGTCAGAATCTCCCCGGGACTTCCGCACTTTGAAAGCTTTCCCTCCCGCATCAGAAAAACCCTGTCCGCCTCCACTGCCTCCTCCACGTAATGGGTGATCATCAGGATAGTCTTGCTCATGCGGTGCAGCTGCTTCAGACAGGAGCGCACCTCCTCCCTGCCCTGCGGATCCAACATGGATGTAGCCTCGTCAAACACCAGTATCTCCGGCTCCATGGCCAGGACCCCCGCCATTGCCACCCTCTGCTTCTGTCCTCCCGACAACATATGAGGGGAATACCGTTCATATCTATCCATCCCCACCAGGGAAAGAGCCTTTCTGACCTTCTCCGGTATCTCAGTCTCCGGCGTATCATAATTCCGAAGCCCGAAAGCCACATCCTCCTCCACTACGGCGGAGACGAACTGATTGTCCGGGTTCTGGAATACCATCCCGCACAGCCGCCGCAGCTCCCAAATCTGCGCTTCGTCCCCGGGATCCAGATTCCATACCTTAAGCTCCCCTTTCTGCCGCAGCAGAAGGCCGTTTAAGAGCCTAGCCAGGGTAGATTTTCCGCTTCCGTTTGCCCCCAGGATTGCGATGAATTCTCCCCTTTCCACTGTAAAGGACACGTCCTCCAGGGCCGGGGCAGCATCTTCGCCGTAGCTGTAATCATAGGTGAAGGATATCCCGTTTCCTTCCATTGCCTGCACCCTTTTCACCTCCTCTTACACTTTCCTGAAAAGCTCCTGATTCGCTTTCCGACAAATCTTCCGGCAGCTACTTACAATACCTCAGTCAATTTTGGGGCAAAAAAAGACTGTCTTCTCTGTCTTCTGACAGATTATAACAGCCTTCCTGACTATCTATTCGTAATCAAAATCTCAGTGGCATTTCCTTGCTCCCGCCATCCTATAAAACCTTAACCGGCTTCTGCCAGTCTCTGCCGGGTAGGCCCGGCAACTTAAAACATTGTAACATATTTGTTGTCTTCATACAAGCTTAATTTCAATCATTTAACTGAATTGAGCAAAGTGCGCTCATTTTGACGCTAGCAGTCTCGGGATTTTCGTGAGGGCACAGCATCCTTCCTTTTGTCTGCACCCGCAATCACTTCCCTGATCCTGGAAAGACAGTCTTCCACCAGAAAGGCCGCCGTATTTCTCCCCACCCCTGCGATGTAATTATCACACAGATTCATGGGCAGGAGAATCCGTATGGCTGAACTCTGCCCTACTGCCACGGCCATTCGGGGCGTAATCTCTCCCCAAAGCGCGTCTGCAATGACGATACCGATGGGCCCTGCAATGATATCCGCGCTTCTGCATCCCACCACCACCGCATTTTCCCCTGTGGCTCCATGATCTGCACCGGCCTTCAACATGGCCTGCGTGGCAAGTGCGTTGGTGCCTGCCGCTATAACCGTCTGATCCGGCAATGTCTTTTTAATGCCTTCTACCAGCTGGCGGCCCACACCTCCGCCCTGGCCGTCTATAATTAATATATTCATGCCTGTCTCCCTGCCGTATGTTCTACGGCCAAATTGTCTGCCGGTGCTCTATGCCCAAACTGTCTGCCGGGTGTTCTATCCCCGAACTGTCTGCCGGGTATCCTGCAATAAAGTATCCACTTGCTCTCCGTCGATCAGCACATACTTCACTTTAGTGGACACTTCAAAAGGACATCCGTCTGTGACCACAATGTCCGCATCTTTTCCCACCTCCAGGGAGCCTACTCTGTCCGCAATCCCCGCATGCTTTGCCGGGTTGATGGTGATGGCCTGCAGAGCCGCAAAAGGCTCCATACCTGCCTGTACCGCCAGTCCCGCACAGAGGGGCAGATACTCCTGAGGGATAACCGGAGAATCTGTGATAATGGAAACCTGGCATCCCGCCGCAGCCAGACGTCCGGGAGTCACCCAGCTCTTATTGCGCAGCTCAAATTTAGAAGCGCTCGTCAAGGTAGGCCCTACTGCCAGGGGCACATTTTCCTTCGCCAGTTCCTCCGTGATAAGGTGCCCTTCCGTCACATGCTCCAACGTGATCTTCAGCCCGAATTCCTTCGCGATGCGCAGGGCCGTGAAGATATCCTCCGTAGCATGGGCATGTGCTTTGAGGGGAATCTCCCGCTTCATAACGGGCGTCAGAGCCTCCATTTTGATGTCAAAGGCAGGCCGCTTGGACAGGTCATCCCCTGCCGCTTCCTTTTTCTCCATATATTCCCGGGCCTTGAACAGTGTCTCCCTCATAAGCGCCGCTGTGGTCATACGGCTGGAATCCTTCTTCTCACGGTAGACCCTCTTGGGATTCTCCCCAAAAGCACATTTCATGGCTACGCCGTCCCGCACCACCATGTCATCCACCCTTTTCCCCACGGTCTTGATGGTGGTGAAGGTGCCTCCCAGCACATTGGCGCTGCCGGGCCCCACACAGACACAGGTAACTCCTGCGGCGGCAGCCATGGGAAGGGCCGGGTCAAGGGGCTTCACGCCATCGATTCCCCGCATCTGGGGACTGATGATGTCGTTCAGCTCATTGTAATCCATCCCCTCATAGCCAATGCCGTAACCGTCCAGCCCGATATGGCCGTGGGCCTCCACGAAGCCAGGATACACCTGCAGCCCCTCCGCATCGATGACCTCCGTGCCCTCCGGAATCTCCAGGCCTCTGCCGATGGCCTTGATCTTCCCATCCTCCACCAGGATATCCCCCCGAAAAGCCTCCTCGTGAATTGCATCATGAATCATTCCGTTTCTCACACATAACATAATATAAATCCTCCTATTCCAGTTCCGCGAATGCCCATGCCAGTACCAGACACGGCAGAGAATTTCCGGCCGCGTAAAGATGCGTCCGTAAATCCTCTGGGCACTGGCATGGGCATTCGCTGTTTTCCAGTTCCGCAGAAATCCTCCCCAGTACCACTTAATGGCACTTAATGGCACTTAATGGCAGAGAATTTCCGGCATTTCCTTTTAGTCCGCATCAGAAACCGCCCGGAAAAGTGCCGCTGCGATATCCCGCATCATCTCCGGATCCGTCTTGCATACCTTTCTGTCGAAGGTGTAAAAGCCGTTGACCTCATCCTCTACGTCGCTGAGCTGTGTATAGATACAGCCGCATACGCCCCCGGGAATCTGCGGCAAAATCGTTTGTTCGTACAGCTTTCTGATCCGCTCCATCAGCTCTTTCCCGTCCCGGCAGGCCCCATACCCGTATCTGGCGTATTTTGTATAAAAATGGCCCGGCACCCGCAGAGAATATCCGCCGCACTCCGATACCAGCACCGGCTTTTGGGGCGTCTCTGGGACTTCCAGCTTCTTAAAATAAATATGCTGGCTGTCAAAATCGCTCTCGGTCTGGGTAAACCAGCCTGACGTAGCGTCCCATAACCGCGTGCTGTCCAACGCCTTCGCCTGTCTGTACAGGGCATCGCTCTCAAACTGTCCCCATCCTTCATTGAAAATCGTATATGCAATGACGCAGGGATGATTATACAGATGCCGGACAGTCTCCTCCATATGTTTGACAAAAAAGGCTCTGCGCTTCTTTCCCTTCCACAGCCTTCTGTCTTTTTTCCGGGCAAAGCCCAGCGTGGGAAGCGCCGTATCCCTGATCCAGGAATAGGAGCCGTTATTGACCATATCCTGCATCACCAGCATTCCATGGATATCGCAATAATGATAAAAGCACTCCGGTTCGATCTTGATATGCTTGCGCAGCAGGTTCATGCCCAACGCCTTCATCCGCAATACATCCTGCTCATACTCTGCCTCTTTGGCCGGGAGATAGATTCCGTCACAAAAATACCCCTGGTCCAGCACTCCCTGCAAAAATACCGGCTCCCCGTTCAGACAGACCCTTGGAATCCCCTTTACCGTTCTTACTTCCACGGTTCTGAGTCCGAAATAGGAATGAACGCTATCCTCTCCCATGGAAATCGTCATTTCATACAGATAAGGGTGCTCCGGATTCCAGAGAAGCGGTTGATACGGATTCCCGTCAGCTCCGGGAATCCTGGTCAGATCGATTTCCGCTTCTTTTTTATCAGTCTCCATGGTGTATCTGGTGCCGTCATGGAGTGAGATCGCCACCCTTATTCCGGACTTTTCCCCCCAGTCCGCGCCGTTCTCATCCTGCACCTCCTCCGTGCCGCCGGTCCTTACAAAGATCCGCACCTTTTGCATGTCAGCATCCACCTTCAGCCCGGCAATGTATACACGGGGAACGCATTCCATCCAGACACTCTGCCAGATTCCGCTCACCGGCGTATACCACATGCCGCCTCTGGCTTTACGCTGCTTTCCATAGGGATAACGGGCGGATAAGGTATCCCTGGCCTTTACGACGATCTTGTTGCGCCCATCGGTCACATATTCCGTCACGTCAAAAGAAAACGGCAGGTACCCGCCCTCGTGCTTTCCCAGGAAGTGACCGTTGAGAAATACCTCCGCCACCTGATCCACCGCACCGAAGTGCAGAAGGATGCGCCCCTCCTTCCAACCGAGAGCAGATGCGGCTTCCCCGGAAAATATAAACTCCCGCGAATACGTAAGACAAGCCCCTACCTTCCCCCGGTAATCCGACAGAAGAGACTGGGGCGGAAACGGCACCAGGATCTCCCTCCCATTCAGTTTCCAGTCTCCATTCAAGCTGTAAAAGCTGTCTCTGCGCATCTGAGGACGGGGATAATCGTTCCAAACTGTCCCCCTGCCATATCCTCTTTTAGATTGAAATGCTTTTCGCAGTTCCTCCCCCGAAGCGCTCAGCAGTCGATGGTGGCTGCCCCTGACCTTCCTGATCGCCATCCTTGCGGCAACAGCCATTCCCGCTCCCCCGGCAGCCGCTATCCAGAATTTTCTGTCAAATTGCTTCCTCATATTTCCCCATACCCCGTTTTTCTATCCCCTCAAGCCTCCTGCGAATATCCCCAGGCCCTTCATCCGCCGATACCGTTCACACAATTCGCCATCAGCATGGCAATGGTCATAGGCCCTACGCCGCCGGGCACAGGGGTAATCGCGGAAGCCTTGGGCGCCACATTGTCGAAATCCACATCTCCGCAGAGCTTTCCCCCCGGATTCCTGTGAATTCCCACATCAATGACCACAGCCCCTTCTTTCACAAAATCCGCATCCACAAATTTAGGTCTGCCCACTGCCACAACCAGAATATCCGCCCTTCTGGTAATCTCTTTCAGATTCTTCGTCCTGGAATGACAGACCGTCACCGTTCCGTTCTCCCGAAGAAGCAGCATGGCCATAGGCTTCCCGACAATATTGCTTCTGCCCAGAACCACACATTCCTTTCCCTCAATCTCGATGCCGGAACGCTTCAGCAGCTGGATCACACCTGCCGGCGTACAGGATACATAGCCCGGCCTGCCGATGCTGAGATTTCCCACACTCACAGGATGGAAACCGTCCACATCCTTCTTCGGCGCAATCGTGGACAGCACCCGCTCCTCGTTAATATGTTCAGGCAACGGAAGCTGTACTAATATACCGTTCACATCCTCACGTTCATTCAATCCTCTGATGATCTCCAGCAGCTCTTCCTCGCCGGTTTCCTCCGGCAATTCATAGGAAATGGATTTGATTCCTATATACTCACAGGCTTTTTTCTTGTTTCTCACATATACCGTGGAAGCCGGATCGCTTCCCACCTGAATTACCGCCAGACATCGTTCCTCCCCCCGGGATTTCTGCTCTGCTGCCTTTTCTCTCAGTTCCTCTTTGATTTCCTGTGAAATCTTCTTTCCGTCAATGATCTCCATCTGTCTTCTCCTCTCTTCGGCCCGGCCTGCAAGAAACAATCCCGCAGAATTTCTTCCCCAAATCCATGATTTCATGTCAAAAATCTCAATATACGAAAGGCATCCGCCCTGTAATTTCCTGATAACAATCCAGAATCCCGTCCAGCGGAACACACCAATAACGTGTGGGTTCTGTAGAATAGGCATAGGCCATACAGATCAGATTCCCGTAACCGTCTAATATTGCCGAGCCCGAATCCCCATGTACCAGCTCCACGGTTACCTCTGTATGATCATTCATGTCATTCCATGCAAAGTGCTGCTTTATTTTGATCAGCTCTCCCTCCGTGACATGAATCAGTCCGCCTTCTCTGTCTATGCGCTCCAGAGCCAATCCCAGTTTCTGCCGATCCAGCCCTTCCCAGTAAGTTCTGTCTATATGTACGGTCATCAGTTTCTCCAAAAGCTCCTCCGGCACATCTTCCAGTGCAACCGACGCCACACCCACGTCATAGCTGTCGCTGATGCCCACTGCCTTTCCTTTGACTACAGTTCCATCATAAAAATAAACATCCCAGTCCTCATACTTTCCCACCACATGGCTGTTAGAACAAATATAAATCGTATCTTCCGTGATTTCCATGATATATCCGGAACCGGCACTGTACCCGCCTCTTCCCACTGCATGATAGAGCTGCACCAGCGCAGGCCGCATATATTCCAGCGTAGCCTCCATGTCTTCTCTTTCCGACACGCCTGCATCGTAAATATTAGGAGCTCCCAGGATCGTATCCGTCCTGTAATCGATCAGCCTCTGTCCGATCAGCTCCTGTATTTCCTCTCCTTGCGCCACCAGAACGGTAGCATTTTCCACTGTTTCCAGCCCATAGCTGTCCTCCGCCAGATACCGCAGCGTATACTCTCCGGCCTCCTCCAGATTGACAGCTGAATCATCCACCGCAATGTCCTTAGTCAGATCTCCGTCCAAATCATCGCTGGCCGTCACTGCTTCCAGATAGTCCGGCTCGCTTCCCGGCACGCAATAGAAATTGTGGATTCCCGCAAACACAGGCGGCGTATCCACAATTACCGTAACCTGTCCCTGGGTCTCATTTCCCGCGCTGTCTCTGGCAACGATCTCCAGCTCGTATTGTCCGGTTACATCATAGCAAATTTCCTCCGTCAGCCCGTCTGCCTGACGGAAATAAGCCTTCGCCCCGGGATCCACATCCTCCACGCCCGCAATCACCGCTTCCACTCCGCATGTCTTGCCGGCAGGCAGATAGATCTGATCCTGCCTCCATACAATCTCCGGCGGCACAGTATCTTGAATGGTCAACTCATAAATGTACTGTGTTCTTCCATGATATACCACCGCCTCATAAGTACCCGTATGTCCTTCGTCTACCCCGGACAGATCCAGCTCTCCCAGATGTACGGACCAATCCGTACCTGACAGGTAATCCGCAATATCCCGGCTGGGTGACTCGCCGTATTCATATACCATCTCGCTGAACACCGGCTCCACCCTGTATATATGATAATAGAAGAAAAACAGCCCCCCGGCTACGGCTGCCGCAAGCGCTAAAGTAACTGCTGCCTTCCAGCCTTTCCTCTTCCGATTTGATTCACCCACGTCTTCTTTTCCGTCCCTTTCCGATTTGTCCGGATTCTTTCCGAATCCACCTTTTAAAGCTTAGCATCGGAAAGCGCGTTTGTCAACCGATGCAGCTCCTGGAAATCATTTGGAAATCATTTCTATTTTAGTTCTGCACCAAGCCCCTTCAATGTATTACCACATCACCTCCACGCGCTGCCGAATATCTCCTGCGCCAGGCTGCGGCAATATTCCAGGGAAAAATCAGCGTCCTGATTCACGATCTCATTCTGCCCGGCCAGTTTGGCAGTATAGGAATCCAGTGGATACACTCTGACTCCCCCGAATCCCTGCTCCACATGACAGACCACCGGCTCCGCCTCATAAGAATTGATTACAACTTCACCTTCTTCCCATCCTATCCCCACCTTCGCCATACCGCCCACCATGCGGTTTGCCACTCCTGCTCCCGTCCCGGAGGTCCAGTTCACAAAATTTCCCAGGGAATAATACACCAAAACGTCACGGCTTCCGTCAGAGGTTTTGATCCATTCTATCGGTTCAATCACATGGGGATGGGTCCCCAGAATCAAATCCGCCCCATTGTCCGCAAAAAACAATGCCCAATCCTTCTGCTCCTTTGTTGCCTCCAGCGTATACTCCGTTCCCCAGTGAGGGCATACCACCACGAAATCCGCCAGCTCTCCAGCCTTATCCAGATCCTCTGCCACACGGTCCCGCTCCAGCATATCCACCGCATAGGGCATATCTGCCGGCAGCGGAATGCCGTTGGTTCCATAAGTATAATTCAGCACCGCGATCCGGATTCCATCCTGTTCATATACATAGATTTCCTTCTGCCCCTCCTGGCTGTCATGAATCCCCAGCACCGCCATCCCGGGATAGCGCTCTTCCCAAAAGGCAAGACAGTTCAATATCCCCTTTTTACCCTTGTCCAAAGCGTGATTGGTAGCATGCAATACCACATCGAATCCCGCATCCGCCAAAGCGTCCCCCAGTTCATAAGGGGCATTAAAAGCCGGATAGCCTGAAATCCCCAGCTCTTCACCGCCGATGATGACTTCCTGATTCACCAGGGCCAGATCCGCTCCTGCAATCTCCTCCCTCATTTCGTCAAAGACCGCAGTGAAATCATAGCTTCCATCCTCCCGCCTGCCGCTCTCCGCCACCGGGGTATGCAGCAAAATATCTCCCACCATCACCAGGGTGATCTCCGGCTTCTTCGTGTCCGCAGATTCTCCGGTTCCCTGACTGCCGCCAGGTTCTCTGCCGGTTTTCTCCGCCCGGGCTGCGGCGCTTCTATCGCTTCCTTCTTCCCGGTTTCCGCCGGTTCCCTCCGCCGATCCGATATCCGCATCTCCCCCGCTCTCTGCCTGACCTGCGGTTTCCTGTCCGGTCTCCTGCTTCGTTTTCAGTTCAATCTCCTGCAGCGAATAAGGAGTTCCTTCATCCGAATCCTTCGCCGAATTCTCCCCGCTTCCTCCATAGAACCACAGGACTGCCGCCAAAATACAAACCGCACCCAGCCCCCGGAGAATTCCCCTATTTTGTTTCCGCCTCCTGCTATATCTTCTCTTTTCCATTTCCAAGACTCCTGTATCGATACTATTTCGCAACGCATCCATTCCCCTGCCGGGCGATACCTTTTCTATTTTATCATATCGATGCTGGAGTCGATTGTCAATCTTATACCGAATTCTTAGGATTTCCTTAATATTATTGCATTTATAAAAACTTTTCTGTCCATCGTCACTACCCTTCCCAAATATGATATACTCTGGACAACCATAAGCAATATATTGATAAAAAAGAAATTCCCCCTGTAACGAAACCTCACGGATTCGGATATAAGTGTCAGAAAGGAGGAGCACATGGATGAACTATACAGACAATATTCCCAGATCGTATATCATTTCCTGTATACCCGCTGCGGAAACAGCGATCTTGCGGAAGACTTGATGCAGGAGACATTCCTGAAAGCATTGGGATCCCTGGACAGCTATGATCATAGCTGCAAGCTCTCCACCTGGCTGTGTCAGATCGCCAAACATCTTTTGTATCAGCATTGGGCCAGGATAAATAAAACCCGGCTGGAATTGCTGGACGAGACTCTGGAAGCCCCTCACGACACCCAGAGCCAGGCCATGGCGAAGGTGGAGCTGGCAGATGTATGGGAAGAACTGCACAGGCTGCCCCCGGACATGCAGAAAGTCGTGAAGCTGCGGGTGCTGGGCGATCTGTCCTACAGGGAGATCGGCAATCTGCTGGGAAAGAGCGAGAACTGGGCCCGTGTCACATTTTACCGGGCAAAACTTACACTGACAAAGGAGGTCAACTATGGAAAAGATCAATTGTGACATTATCAGAGATTTAATCCCATCTTATGTAGATGAAGTGTGTTCCCAGGCCACCAGGGAATACGTGGAGGAACATATCCAAAGCTGCGGCGAATGCCGTCTAATTGCCGCCAGACTCCGCGGTCAAACACTCGCCGGTGAGAAACTGGAGCAGAAGGAATTGGACGGACTGAAGAAAATTAGAAATACGCTGAAATACCAGAATATCATCTGCTATGTACTGCTGCTTTTTGTTGTATTTCTGGGAATCCTGCTGTTCTTTATCAACAAATACTCCGCCCTGCTCGTGGATCAGCCCCTGCCTCTCGTGGTCTGCCTGCTGGCTGCTCTCGCCTTTTCCGCCGGCAGCAGAGGACACGAACCTGCCGTAAAAAAGAACTATCTGCTGGGCGGCTTCTCGTTGGCAATCGACATTTATTTTATGGTTCTATTTATCTATACCGTACGGCGGCTCATAGCCGGCGCAGAGACGATTTTCGGTATGGATCTTCCGGAAATAGGTCCCTTCCTGGAAAATCAGCTGATCGCCGCTTATTTCGTACAGACAGCACTTTTGTTTTACAATTTTTTCTGTATCATGCACTGGAACAGGAACTGTCACTGGCTGCTGTGCCTGAACCTGACAGGCATCTTCCTGCTGCTTAACTATGATGTCTGGCTGAAGTATATGGATAACTTTGATACCCTGCAGGCCTCCCTGCTACGGAGCACCTTTGTGCTCATAGGCATCGGCGCCGCCGGAATCCTTGTCTGTCTGCTGCTCGCCTGCGGCATCCGTCGGAAAAAGGCGGCCGGAAATACCTAAACCGCCTTCCGCAAAATATCGTTCCGTTCACCCCTCAAACGCATACCATGCATCCGGCACAAAGTCCTTCGTATCTGTATTGGTCACGGGAAAAGCGATTCCGTAACCCGGGTCATTGTGCCGGAAGCTGTCGAAATGTACCGCCATGTAGGCCAGCTCCCCGGACGGATCATCATATTCCTGGAAACGTGAAAACGTCTTTCTCTCCCGGTTTGCCGAATCGGCGGTCTCGATCTCCGAATACCGGAAGGCCATCCGCAGCAGCCGGATATTGTTTCGCTGCGTCTCTCCCGCGGCCGCCGAAAGCGCCCGATCAAACAGCCCGTAGATCCGCTCCTTATCCACATGCTCAATCATATATTTACCGGCAAAACCGATGATGCTCTCGCCGTCCAGCGCTTCCTCCATCAGGAGAACCGCCCGGACTATCCATTCCCCGCCCTCCCCAAACAGTCTGCACAATGCCTTTAAATTTGCTTCCAGGGAAAGCGAAACATCATAAGCCGTTCTGCCGAAGGTATAGAGATTCACCAGATGATTCCAGAGATTAAAACATTCTATCTGGGTCCCTGCCCCCGCGATATCCAATTCGGCAAATCGTTTCCAAATGCTCTGTATTTCATCTGCCATAGGGATAATACGCTGCCGGTTGCCATATACCCCCATATAATAATCGTAGTAAACCACCGAAGCGCCTGCTTGGTTCCCCGGAAAATCATTCTTCCCCGAAAAGGCCCTCTTCCACTCCATCAGATTCGATTCAAATTCCGTATAGGACAGGCAGTCTCCGTCCGGTCTGCCGCAGGTCCTCTGTTCTTTCCCCCAGGCCGCCTCGTCGATCTGCAGACAGGGTTCCGGCGCAAACCCCTCCGGGCATTTCCACAGATCCACATACACCAACATATCCATCCGTATCCCGGGTCTGACTGCGCTGACCCGGGATTCCTGCCCGGCCCACCGATATAGAAGCAGTTTGCCCCCGGCATCTTCTCCCTTGCCCGGGATACGCAGATACCGAAGATCCGGTTTAAGTATGCAGCCAGTTCGTCGGCTGCAAACCGTTCCCTGGGGGTAGGCACAGGCGGACAAATAATATATGTAGGTATCTCTTTTGTTAAAATCATAAGGTATCCTCTTTACTCCAGCAGCCCATTTAAATGCAACAGTATCCCAGTCATCTGTCTGAAAATAATCTGATCGGCCTGACGGCAAACCTCTGCCTTCCAATCGTTACTCCCGGCTTCAAATCCGGCTCAGCCCTTCTCTTACAATGCCCTGCGGATGGCCTCATTCACCCTTCTGCGTACCTGTGTCACATAACTGATGCTTCTGGGGTAATTACGAAAGTCCAGCCACTCGCCCTCTTCTCCCAGGCAGCCCAATGCAGTCTCCCGGTCCGTAATACTTTCCAGATATTTCAGCGCCATAAAATCCGTCATGGCTTCATACATCAGCATGATGCGAATGGACTCCTCCGGTCTGCCGTCCTTCCCCGGATATACCAGGAAGGGATCCCCTGCGCAGAACGCCCCGTCCGCGTCCGTACATCGATAAGGATCCACCGGATAGCGGGAATACTGCGAATTGTAAAAATTATAGCCCCAGTGCAAAAATCCGTCGATATCATACTTATACAGCTGAATCCCCAGGATCCTGGTGCGGTATCCGGAGACGGCGATATAGCGGTTGGATACGTCCATTCCCTGAGACGTGCAGTAATAAGTCCACAGCCGCCCGGGACGCTTCTCCAGAAAAGTATGAATCATGTCATTGGCGCAGATGGGCTCCTCCACCGCCCCTGTCTCGTAAAATGCATAATCAGAGAGGGCGTCAATGATCCGATAGCCCTTTAATCTCTCCTGAATAAGGCTTCTGGCAGTACGGTAGGAATCCAGCTGATCCAGATGCGGTTCGTCGGATACATGGAAAAAGCATCTCTCCCCAATCCCCAGTTTCTCTATATGCGCTGCAAAGGAGCGTAAAAACTCATCCAGAAACTCCGCATATTCCCCGCTGTCAGCCCTGGTATGCCAGCCGAAAAGCTTCTCTTCCCTGCCGTTCCTACATCCGATGATCTTGGGACAATACACTGCGCCCCATTGGGAAAACAAATGAGACATCTCAAAATACTGTATGCCGCATCTATCACACATATCCACCCAGCGGTTGAATTTTCCATAGGAAAACTCATACGTTTTCCCCTTGACTGAAACACCGATGAGCTGCACGGTAGTCCGTTCCCCGCCTTTCTCCGTATCCAGCGGCGGCGTAAAAATCGGCGTCAGAATGGTATTGCAGCCCCGCTTTACTGCCGTTTTGACGAAGTTCTCCATAATTTCCCAATGCCGCTCGCTGAATACCTCCACTCCATAATAGTCAGCCAGACAATCACTGTGAAACCATTCCGTATGGGGAATGGAAAGAGGCATGGCCGCCGCATTCAGTACTTCCAGCGAAACAGATTCTTCTATGGTCTGCTGCCCATTTTCCAGGACAATCCGAATCTCTCCGCCGCCCCGAGCCTCTTCCCCGATCTCCAAATCCACCCACAGGCTGCACCAAATCCCCCGCATCAGCTTAAAGCCAAAATGTCCTATTTCCTCCAACAGATCCGGATAAAGCCCCGGCTCTGTGACCAGATAATCCTCGTCCCGATCCCTGTTGCAGGTGTAGACACAGGGAACCAGGCTTACACTGCGTACACGCACACTGATACCTTCCGGCGCCCTGGTCCGTACCTGTGCAAATTCCCTGGCCTCCCCTCCCCACCAGGAAGCGATTTGAAAGGAGAGTGTCTCTCCCTTAAGCCCTGCCATCTTCCGCTCGGCGCCTTCCCCGGAAGGCTCTTTCATGGGAAAGACCTTCTCCATGGAAGAGACCAGTTTTGTTTTCCATAATTCCATATCCGTCTCCCTTCTGACCTTATCACATATCCTCATGCCCGCCGCCCGCCTGGCTTTCCCCTACGCGTCCAGAGACCAGGGGCTTTCCGGCATGGGCTCTCTGCACACCCAGGCGCCATTCGTGAAGTCCGGTACATAGACCGGCATGCTGCCCTTGGCTATGGATTCCTCGGTGAGACAGGTGATGGACATCCATGTCGCCGAATCGTAAACATCGATAGGCAGTCCAATACGATGCTGTATACTGTACAAAAATGCACGGAGAACCAGATAATCCATACCGCCGTGCCCTCCGGTCACCCCGTCGTTCAGAAATCGATCCCAGATGGGATGCCTGTATTTCTCCAGGTAAGGGTCAGCATTCTCCCATATATGCTCCACGATCTCGTTGGCTTCCTCTTCCGTAGTAAAGCTCTCCGGTTCAAAATACATGGAATGGTTGATCTCCATCCAGATGCCCTTCGTGCCATGAACCGTGTTATTACGGGTGTAGGGACGGGGCAGGGAAGTATCATGCACGATGGTGACAGTCTCTCCTCCGGCGCATTTGATCACGGTGGTCACCACATCCCCCAGAGCGTGTCTGTGCCAGATGGGGCTGTGCTCTCCATAGCTCTTCGCCGCGCGCAGATCCAGTCCTCTGCTTTTGGACGCCGTGGAGGTTAGGGTCAGGAAGCGGTTCCCTCTGTTAATATTCAGATATTTTGCCAGAGGGCCGATCTCATGGGTGGGATAGAGATCCGCATTGCGCTTCATGTGATGCAGGGAGCGCTGATATCCCTCGTGGATCTTCTCGGCCAGTCCCCGCAGGTCATGCTGATAGCTGCCCTCCACATGGATGATCTCCCCGAACAGACCTTTCCGGATCATATTCAGCACTGCCAGCTCATATTGCCCGTAACAGCAGTTTTCCAGAATCATGCAGGGTGTGCCCGTCTCCTCATAGGCATGCACCAGGTCCCAGCACTGCTGGATGGATGAGGTTCCGCCCACTTCGAAGCCGGTGTACTTTCCTGCTTTCATAGAATCGATGGCGATCTTCGTGTGGTCATTCCAGGATGTGGCGATGACTACGCCCTCTATGTCCTCCCGGGCCAGCAGTTCATGATAATCCGTATAGAAGCTTACCGGATAATCCGCATGCTCACGGATCACCTTCAGCCCCTCTTCCATTTTCTCCGGCCTGACATCGCTGAGCGCCGTAATCTCAGCGACTCCCATCTCCGCCATTGTCCCGATCAGGCCCACGGCTCTTCCGCCTACGCCGATGACCCCTATTTTTACCCGTCGATTGTCTAAATTTTCTGCCATAATAATCTTCTCCTATTCCAGTTCCGTCTCTTCACTCCCATGCCCATCTCAGTGGAGAAAAATCAGCTGCATAGTGCGCATCTGCTTTTTCTCCCGGGCATGTCCGTTCCGAGACTGTTTTTTTATTCCAGTTCCGTCTCTCCAATGTTTTTTATTTTTTCCAGTTCCGCATTATTTAATTTTTTAAATCTTCGTGAAATGGAGCAACAGGGAGCAGTGGGGCTGCAGGGTAGCTTCAAATGTGTCTGTGCAGGTTCCCAGGTCCTCCCCGGTCCAGTGCTCCTTCGCATGGTGGGTACCCGCCAGGGAAACGGTAAAGCACTTCTCTCTTTCTCCCCAGTTGATCAGGGCCACTGTGCGGGTATCTCCCTCATATCCCTGGTCTATGATGCCGGGAATCCAGGATTCCATCAGATCCAGCGGTCTGCCCGCCCGCATGCTGCGGGGGAAGAGGGCCGCATATTGTTCGATCTGCTCCTTAGTCAGCAGCCGCAGCTTATCGGAGAAAAACAGCGCTCCTCCTGCCGCATACATGGCTGTCAGGAAAGTCCGGATCTCTTCGTCCGTGCGGGTACAGTTCCGGCGGCAGTCTCCGTCCTCATTCTCCCTCTTGCGGACCATCAGGCAGTCCGCATCCGACAGAAACAACTCTTCGTTCATATAGTAACGTTTGAATACTCTGTCGAAGGCCTTCACCAGAGATTCCCAGCGCTCAAATATGTCCACGGAAATCCTGGAACCGTCCACGAACTCGGCAATCTCAAACAGCGGACAGGTACAGCCCAGCAGATAGGTGTCCGGATGGCTGGCTTCCCTTGCCAATTGGAAATACTTCCGCACATTTGTAAGCGAATCGGCTTTCGGATCATAATAATGCCCCCGGGTCATAAAATGGGTGACAATATCGATCTTCAGATAACGATAACCCCAGTCGTAGGTCAATTTGCGATACAGCTCACGGATATAGGCCTGTGCGCCCGGGTGGGTGGCATCCAGCATGGCGCAATTCCCGTGAAGAATCATCCTCCCTTCATCGTCCTGAATAAACCATTCCGAATGGCTTTGCACTGTCTCCCCATCCTGTTCGAAATCAAACGGGGACAGCCAGATCCCCGGCCTCAGTCCGTGAGAACGAATCAGCTCCGCATATGCTTTCATCCCCTTGGGAAATAATTCTTCCTTTACCGCACCGTTCTGATTGCCGTATCCCCATCCGCTGTCGATCTGAAACACCTCCATGGGAACCCTGTCCCGTATCCGGTCAATGGTCTCCAGATTCTCGGTAATCATCCGTTCGTTGATATTTTCCATATAATAATACCAGGAACAGAACCCCACCGGGGCGGCCTGATACCGATTTTCAAACCGGTTAAATTCCTTCACAAAACGGGAATAGGCCGGCAGCTCCTCCACCATATCCTCATAAAAGGACAGCAGCATCCAGTCGGAACTAATCCGCTCCCCCTCCTCCAGCCTGCCCTTCTCCACAATATGCCGAAACTCCACGCTTCCGTCTTCTCTAGCAAAAACGCGCCCGTAATAGCGGTCAAAGGTGACAAAACCCAGATTCAGCGCCTGTCCGCTGCAGTCCACTATCGGCATATGTACCGCGCTTTCACAGAATCCGTTTTCCACAAAACGCATGATATCCGTTTTGGAATTCATATCCATTACACCCACATCGCAGCTGACCCCGTGGTACATGGCCCGCTCCAGACGGTTTTCATAGATTCCGCCCAGGGAAATCACGGTATCCGGCGTCTTGGCAGCTCCCGAGTTCCGATATTCCGTACGCAGCAGTGCCTGTCTGTTTGTCAATGCAGCGTACAGGCGGCTGTCCGCACATTCCGCAATGAAATACCGTACTCTTTCCCCGAGCACGGAAAAGTCGTTTTTCTCGGAAAAGGAGTCGCTCTCCCTTACACTCCACCGCTGTTCCCCATAACTCTTCAGGACATTGTAGGTAGATCCCCAATAGCGGCTGCCCGTATAGATCGCGGTAAGCACGGCGCTTCCATCCTCCCTGACAATGGCCGGCCTGTCATTTCTTATCTCTACTATCATATCTGCTTTCCCATTCCGCATCTCCTTCCCCAGTTCCGGCACATCTGCCGCGCTCTTTCTAACCCGGGAGGATGCTTTCTTCATTCCTTTCGATTCTCTGCGATCCAATCCTGCAATCTGCAGTTTTCGTTTCTGGAAAATGCCCTTCGGAAAGAATACTCGCTGGTATACCCCACTGCCTCCGCCACCTGCGCCGGCGTCATATCCGAATGTACCAGCAGCTCTTTGGCCTTCTCCAGACGCAGGGATGTCAGATACGCCAGGAAACTGACCCCCATTGCCTCCTTGCACAGCCTGGAAACCGTGGAGACAGACAGTCCCCACCGCTGTCCCAAATCTTTCAGCGACAGCTCCGGATCACAGAAATGCGCATCGATATACGCCGCCAGCTCTCTTCCCCGCAGATCCTCCTCCACCCCGTCCCTCTGCTGCAGACGCTGTACCATTCGGTACCAGGCATGAGAGATCCCTGCGATCCCCGGCGTATCTGTCTTCTCCGTCTCGATCTGAAGCAGTACGTTTGTACGCTCCATGGCCAGAAGCCTCACCAGCTCCACCGTCTCCTCTAGATCCGGCGTCCCCTCTTCCGGGTCATAACCGATGATCAAAACCCGCTGTCCGGAGCCGATACGGACTTCCTCCGCCGCATCCATCAGAGGCTGCAATTCCAGAAACAGCTCCAGCACGCTGACTGGCGCTCCTGCCTCCGCTTCCGGCTGAATGAGCCACACGAAATAAGCCATTTCCTCCGTAAAAGGAATCTCCAGAGTCTCAAACCAGGACAGCCCTCCCTGTACAAACTTCTCGTCCCCGGACAGGATCAGCAGCAACGCATACTGTTTTGCCTGCTTGGAATTTTCCTGCAGGCTCTCCTGCAGACTCTTTTTCTGTAAATAGAGAGATTGCACAAAACTCTCAATCTGCTCAAACTCTGTCGCTCCCCCACGATTCTCAAACGTGTCTCCCGCCACCTTTCCGATCTTTCCTACCAGATTCTGCAGCGGCCGTATATTGTGCAGCGACAGCAGAAAGGACAATAATACCGCCAGCACCAGCATCAGAAGCATGACAGCCATAAAAGTCCAGGTCAGTCCGTGGCTTTCCCCCAGCAGCTCGGAAGGGTCCAGGCAGGTAATCCGGTAACGCAGCGGAAAGACGACGGAATCTATCTCCTCCGTCCATCCTTCCGGAATCTCACGGCTGCTGAAAAAGACTGCCTCACCCGAAAGATTCAGCACCTCCAGCCCCAGAACCGTCTCTCCGCCCAGCTTTGCCAGGCTCTGGTTAAATGATTCCCTGTTCAGAATGAGAATCAGGCTGGCCGGCGGTTCCTCCACGTTGATCAGATTGCAGACTAACGCCAGATTCTGGGTTCCGCTATTGTACGTCTCTTCCCCGAAAGCCATGATATTTCCCTTCACCCTGGCAGCTTCCAGCACGGCGTCCAGATCCAGATCGCACTTTCCCTTCATGCAGGCCTTGTATTCGCTCTCCGTAAACCAGCCTTTCTGGCTCAGCACAGCTCCCCGGTCCGCCATATACAGCGCGATATCCGAAATCGCACCGTCCGTAGTAAAATAACGCGAAAGCTCCGCCTGGCATTCCAGCCTCTGCAGATCGTCGAAATTCCGCAAAAAAACCTCTGAAGAGGAAGAAAGCTTTTTCACCCATGTAATCATCGATATGTCATTGATTAATCTTCGGATTTCCCTTAATTTGCCGTCAATTTCCACACTGCAGCTCTTAGCCGTATTCTGGTACCGGATTTCGATTTTCTCCTGCTGGTTTCTGGTCATAATATGCAGAAACAGCAGTGTGACAACAATGCAGATCACATAAAAAACAGAGGTGAACAGCCTCATATTGTGCCAGAAATACTTACTGAACCTTTTATTTGCCATCTGTTCACCCCCCATATAACAGCGGGCCGGGACTGCCGCCATGTCAGTTATCCCCGGCCATCCCCGGCCCGTTTACATTATGATACTATTTCCAAATCCATTATGCAATCCTTAGTTCTGGTTCTGAACAAAACGATCGTAACGGGCCTGCTGAACGGCGATCAGTTCATCCAATCCCAGCTCCTTGAGCTCTTCCAAATAAGAATCGAAATCATCCAGAGAAGCGGTTCCCTGTGCCAGCTTTATGCACAGCTCATCCGAGTAGGTCTGGATTCCGGTCTGGATTCTGTTGATGGTCTCATTTTCCTCGTCTGTAGCCATGGCCAGGAAATTATCCAGCATCAGCGGACACCACTCCTTGTAATCAACGCCCTTCTCCAGAGCCTGAATCTTCAGCTCGCTCTTGTTTTCCGTTCTCTGCTGCTCTTCCCAGGCTTCCTTAGTAGGATAATCCACGCTGGTCTGTACACGAGGCAGCAGACCGCCCCACAGGGGGGAACCGCTGGAACGCTTTGCCGCGCCCTTCTCCTCGTTGGTCATACTGTTGATCAGAGATACCTTCATGCCGTCTTTCACTTCGTAATCCGTACCCTCGATACCCCAGGTCAGAATATCGCTGTATTCATCCGAGTAAATCATATCCAGGAACTTTACCACGCCTTCCAGATCCGTGCAGGCTTTGGTGATGCAATAGCGATCCCATACCAGCTGAGAAGTCTCCACTTCCTTCCAGGGCACACAGCCTTCCACCGCATCCGTCAATGTGAAGACCGGTTCGTAATCAACCCCTTCCGCTCCGTTGGTTACATAAGTATTCAGATAGGTAGCGCCGTCATAAGCATACCATGAACCTACCAGATTATCCGCCAGACGCTGGTTCTGCAGTTCTGCGGCTCCGATGGTGGCAGAGTCAATGATGCCTTCCTGAATCAATTGATTGACATAGGCGAAATAATCCTTCACATGATCCTGATACCAGGGAGAAACAATCTTGCCACTCACGGTATCCAGCGCCACGATCCCGTTTCCAAGACCGAATACCTGTGCCAGGCCGTTTGCAAAGGACTGGCAGTCGACCAGAATGATCTCATCCTGCTGCCCGTTGCCATTCACATCCGTCTCGCGGAAAGTATGAATCGCTTTTGTAAAATCCTCCAGTGTCTGAGGCATCTCCAGGCCTGCCTTATCCAGCCAGTCTTTTCTGATCTGGATGCCCAGTCCCTGTACTACTTCCTTGCCTTCATAGGTATTGCCCTTGTGAAGATTGGTGAGCCAATAGATCTCTCCCTCGCTGGTCTGAATCAGCGGATAGCCGGTATCGTATTTTTCCTTATACATCTTCTCAATATTACCGTTGCTGTACTGCTCGATCAATCCGCTTAGCTCCTGAATCGTCCCCTGTTTCCCCATGGCTATCAGAGATGCGTCGTCGATGGGAGAGACATTTACGATATCAGGCAGGCTGGTTGATGACATACGGGTCTGGATCATCACCGTGTACTGATCCTGAGGAACCGCCTCGATCTCCAGCTCCAGTCCGTTCTCCGCCAGCATATCCTGGAGCGCCTGCCATACCTCATACTGTTCCCGCTCCTCATACTTGATAAACTGATTTCCGGGATCCGGTCCCAGAATCGTCAATTTGTGGACCTCTCCGCTTTGCGCCTGCCCTCCATCGTCTGACGGCTGTTCTTCCTCTGAAGACTGGCTCTCATCCGATGCTTGGCTTTCCACAGACGACTGTCCGTCTCCTGAGGGCTCTGCGCTGCTCTGTCCGCCCTGATCCCCGCACCCTGCCAACGTTACAGTAAGCAGTGCCAAGGTCAGAATCGCCGCGATGGTTTTCATCCTTTTTCTCATTTTTTGTACCTTCCTCTCTTTTTTGATTGCGTTATATAAAGTCAGCCCTTCAGGGAACCGACCATGACGCCTTTGATAAAGTATTTCTGGAAAAACGGATATGTAAAAATAATAGGCAATGTGGTGAAGATAATCATGGAATACTTCAGCTGTGTAGCCGAGAACATCTTCTCCACCGCATCCTCAATTTCCGTGGAATTCAGCTTGCTCAAATCCACCGACATCTGTACCAGCACCCTTTTCAGATACATCTGCAGCGGCTGCAAATCCGCGGAGGGCAGGTATACCTGAGCATTAAACCAGCTGTTCCACATCCCCACGATACTGTATATGCTGACCACCGCCAGAACGGCTTTGGAGATCGGCAGGAAAATCTGGAACAAGATCCGCAGATGCCCCGCCCCGTCCATTCTGGCCGACTCTCTCAGCTCCTCCGGCAAGCCGGAGAAAAAGGTTCTGACCAGAATCATATTCCATATATTGAAGGCAGACGGCAGTATGATGGCCCATCTTGTGGCATAGAGTCCCAGCTTGTTGATCAGCAGGAAAGACGGAATCAACCCTCCGCCGAAGTACATGGGAATCAGCAGGAAAGTCACGAAAAACTTTCTTCCTCTCAGTCCGGATACGGTCAGCGGATAAGCCCCTAATACGGAAGTGATAAGTATCAAAAGCGTACTGGCTACCGTGTAGATGATGGTATTGCCGTAAGCCCTCCACATCTGCGAATCCTTAAACAGAATCACATAGGAATCCAGCTGAAATCCTTTCGGGAAGAGAAATACCGACATGGAATTCACCGCTTCCGGCGCGCTGACCGACATGATAAATACATAGTACATGGGATATAAGGTCACCAGACAGATCGCCCCGCAAAACAGGATGCAGAAGACGTCGAATGCCCGGGAGCCGTTCTTTACATGAGATTTTATTTGTGTGGTTTTTGCCATTTTTATTTCTCCTATTCCAGTTCCGCTTTTTATTCCAGTTCCGCATCCGTCCTCCGGGCGGATGCTGTTTTTCATTTCGCACCTCTCCTTACCAGAGGGAGTAGTCCGCCACCTTGGCCGAGACCTTATTGGCTATGAAGACCAGTGTGAAATTCAGCATGGATGTAAATAGCCCCACCGCCGTACCGAAGCTGAACCGGCCTCCCAGCAGGCTGTCCCGATATACATAAGTGCCTATGACATCCGCGGTCTCATAAGTGGCCGGGTTATATAGCAGCAGAATCAGATCCGTGTTGGTTCCCAACATTCCGCCTATGGCAAAAATAAGCAGCAGCATGATCGTAGGTTTAATAGACGGAAGCGTGATATACCACATCTGCTGGGCGCGGTTGGCTCCGTCCATCTTCGCCGCCTCATATAGATTCATATCTATGGAAGACATGGCCGACAGATAGAGGATACTGTCCCATCCGAAGCTCTTCCATACGTTTGTCACCGTATATATAATAGGAAAAGCCTTGGGATCCATATTAAACGCTTTCACCGGCAGCCCCATCATCTTACGCACCGTATTCACCAGCCCGTTGGTATCCAGAAAGGAAAGCACCATTCCTGCCACGATTACGGTTGATATAAAATAGGGAAGATAGCTGGCTGTCTGCACCACCTTCTTATAGCGCGAAAGTTTGACTTCATTCAGAATCAGTGCAAATATAATCGGTATGGTAAAACCAAATAACAGATTCAGTCCGTTCAGGACCAGGGTGTTGCGTATCAGTCTGGGAAATGTCCTGGAGGAAATAAAGTCCATAAAATGTTTCAGCCCCACCCATCTGGTACTGCCGTCGAATGAAATCATCGGTGCTCCGGGAACATACTCCTGAAAAGCAATCACAATCCCATACATCGGTATGTAACAGAAGATAAATATCAAAACAAACGCCGGCAGCATGATCAGCATCAATTCCCATTGTTCCCTCCAGCTGACTTTCTTTCTGTAATCCTTTTTACGCGACTTGCCTCCCGGCCTGATTGTTTTCTCTCGAAACCCCATCCTGTCTCACTCCTCTTCGTTTTTGTTCAATATCACCATATTTTGTGTTTCAAATCTGGTTTTTATTATAACAATGCCAATGTGAGAAGTAAATAAACAATATTTTTATGACGTTATAATAAAATGGTTCCCCAAAAATCCTGATTTTTCCGACATTTTTGTACACTCTTTTTATCTCATTCCACGCTCCAGAAAATTTTGTTCCCCAGTCCGCCATAGCATACAGACCTAGGCACCCTGCTGGTTCCATGTCCGTCCGGCACCTTATAAGGTAAGAAAAACGCCGCCACAATTGTGACGACGTCTCCTTCGAAATCTATCCGTTTCCGCTTTATTTACTTCTCTGAATCTCCAACACCTTATACGTAAATACACCTGCGGCGGTTTCCACTTCCACATTGTCGCCTACCTTGCAGCCGATCAATGCCTTTCCCACAGGGCTCTCATTGGAAATTTTCCCTTTGAGGCTGTCTGCTTCCGTTGAACCCACAATCTTGTATTCCAGCTCCTCACTGTATTCAATGTCCAGAAGCTTTACCACACAGCCGATATTGATTTTGTCCAGATCGACTTCATCCTCTACCACTACCTCGGCATTCTTCAGAATCTTCTCCAATTCCTCGATCCTGGCCTCAATGTCGCGCTGCTCGTCCTTTGCCGCGTCATACTCTGCGTTCTCGGATAAATCGCCCTGCTCCCTGGCCTCCTTAATTTTCTGGGCCACCTCCTGGCGGCGCACTACCTTCAATTCGTGCAATTCATTTTCGTATTTTCTGAGCCCTTCATAGGTCAGAATATTTTTCTTCTCCTGCATTTTGATACACCCTTCCTGTTCTTTCTATCTTTCAATATTCGTAATTGTCTTGTCTCTCCCTGTTGTCCATATCCGGCCTAAACCGGGATCCCGGCCCTGTCCCCCAGGATTCTCCCCTATTATACCATAATTACATGCGCCCCAGCGCATATGGAATCAAAAGTTGACTTGATGCTCTTTCAAGTCAACATTATACCATAATTTCATGCGCACCAGCGCATATGGAATCAGAAGTTGACTTGATGCTCTTTCAAGTCAACATTATACCATAATTTCATGCGCACCA
>CAJUCE010000002.1:31965-35300 GCA_910584865.1 uncultured Acetatifactor sp. | reverse complement strand
GCATATGGAATCAGAAGTTGACTTGATGCTCTTTCAAGTCAACATTATACCATAAGCACAGCAACGCTCATGGTAGGATGGCCATTCGGCCGTCTCCTGCCCTGAATATGGTCAAATTATACCACTTTTTCTGCAAGTGTCAAGACAATACGGGATTCTTGCAGCGTCTTTGTGCATATTTCCATTTTTCTTTCAGAGAAACATAGGTAATTCCGTCGCCCCGCCCCAGAATACGCCGCTTTTTCTCCTCCAAAGACCGCATATCCATCCAGACGCTTCCCTGTGCCAGACCGGCCGTCAGTACATGCGTCTCCCCGGTGAAATCCAGAATATTCGCCGGCAAAGCAGATATCAGCTGCATCCTTCGAAAGGCCCCCGTCTCCGGAATCGTTTGCAGTGCTATCGCCAGACCCGACTCCACATAAAAATCCTCCGCGAAAACCTGTACTTCCTCCGTAAAACCGGCTTCCGGAAGAATCCAGCGCAGGCTCTTCATCCGCGGCGCATATGCCTCTATCAGCTTCGGAATACAATCCGACGTTCCCAGAATCACAAACTGCGGCCAACGTGCCGCGTCCATCAACTGCTCTGCCCAGAAGAAGTCAGTGAATCCTTCAAATGTCCTCCACGCAAACCATTTCTGCCACAAACCGGCCAAAACCTTCTGACCACTTAAGGCTTTTCCGATTCCGTCTTCATATACACAGAAAATATCCTCACGCTTCGGCTCGTTTTGTCCGGGGGCATCCTCCCCCATGAAAGTCCGGCTGATTCCGGATGCGCTGTCCAGCTGCGCCAGCTCCTGCACTTCCCGGGCCAGCTTTCTGATTGCTGCCTCTGTCCTGCGGAGCCGTTCCTCCCTTTCCTGAAGAAGCGCTTCCCGCTCCGTCTGTGCTTTCCTCTGACAATTTCTTTCCAAGCGCTTTATGCTGCGGCCTTCTCCTCCTTTTCTCCGCTTTTGTCCTGTGAATTCGGGGGCCTCTCCCTCGATCCATACTACCTGGTTGTCTTCTTCCGTCTGGTTCAGTCTCCCTTTTCTCCGCCTCCGTCCTGCGGCTCCCGCCGCTTTCTCCGGCTGTCCTTCCTGTCCCTTATCTACTGACAGCCCCAGAATCCGCCTTATTTTCTCAAGGAAACCGAACTGCTCTCCGGCAAAGCTCCCTTCCCCGCTGTCAGTCGGCATCGCTTCAAGATAGTCCTGCATTTGAGGCACTTCCGGCATCCCAAGTCTTTCCCCGAACCAGGTATCCGCGTCCGCATCCAGCTCTATCCGTATCAGCAGATACTTTTTCAGCCCAACCGGCTCTACGCCCGGCGCCTCCAAACCTCTTTTTCTATAAATATATACAATAGTGTCCATGCATCAATATATGCCGGTTCACCGAAAAATAGTCTCCACACCCGCCATCAATTCTTCAAAAGTCTCCATCGAATTGATGGCCTGCCGGAACCGGGCGGAATGCGGCATCCCCGCAGTATACCAGGCCAGATGCTTTCTCATCTCTCTCACCGCCGTATACTCCCCCTTGTACTGCAGCTGTAATCGTGCATGCTCCAATACCGTCTGCTTTTTCTCCTCCGGTTCCGGCGGTTTCGGCACTTCCCCCGTCTCCAGATAACAGACCGTATCTCGGAAAATCCACGGATTCCCCTGGGCAGCCCTGCCGATCATGACTCCGTCGCAGCCGGTCTGCTCAAGCATCTCCCTGGCCTTACGGGGACTGTCCACATCCCCGTTGCCGATGACCGGAATCTTCACCGCCTGTTTGACCTGCCTGATGATATCCCAGTCCGCTCGTCCGCTGTAATATTGTTCTCTGGTGCGTCCATGGACCGCAATGCCCGCCGCGCCGCAGCCCTCAGCAATTCTGGCCAACTCCACGGCATTGCAGTGTGCCTCGTCAAAACCCTTCCGAATTTTGACCGTCACCGGCTTATCCACCGCCTTCACCAAGGCAGACAATATCTCCTCCGCCAGTTTTGGACTGCGCATCAGCGCCGAGCCCTCCCCGTTATTCACCACCTTCGGAACAGGACAGCCCATGTTGAAATCCAGAATGGAAAAGGGCCTCTCCTGAATCCGCTTCGCCATCTCCGATAGAATCTTCGGATCGGAGCCGAATAGCTGCAGCGATACCGGCGTCTCCTGCGGATGAATGGTCAAAAGCTCCTCTGTATTTTTATTGTTGTAATAGATGGCCTTGGCGCTGATCATTTCCATGCAAACCAGACCGGCTCCCGCCTTTTTACACAGCAAACGAAATGGCAGGTCCGATACACCTGCCATGGGCGCCAATATCACCTGATTGTCCAAAGTCACACTGCCGATCTTCAGCTTTCCCATACTGCCCTCCGTCGTATAAAATCTCCTATTCGCACAGTCCAATTTTTCTCCGCTTAACTCCGGACTACCGAGTCCTGTACATTCCGCCCCATCCATGCAAAAATTGCCATCAATAACCGCTATAGCCGTTTGATGTCTGAAAACGCTCAGCCGTTCTTTCGGTTTTTCTCATAGACAATCCGCAGGCCCTCCAGCGTCAAAAAGCTGTCATATATATCGATGGTATCTGTCTCATCTGCAATCAGCCTTCCCAGCCCGCCGGTAGCAACCACCTTCAGATCATGGATCCCGCTCTCTTCCTTTACCTTTTTGATAATATATTCTGTCTGACCGATCTGGCCGTACACCAGCCCTGCCTGCATACTGCTGATGGTTTCCTGGGCCAGAATTGATTTCGGTTTTCTGATGGCAATATTGGGCAGCTTTGCAGCCTGGGTCCACAGGGCTTCCGAACTGATGCGAATCCCCGGAGCCGTAATGCCTGCCGCAAACTCTCCCTTCTCCGTGATCAGATCATATGTGGTAGCCGTGCCGAAATCCAATACCAGAACCGGTCCGCCATATTTCTCGTAGGCGGCCACCGCATCCACGATCCGATCCGCCCCGATGGCCCTGGTATCCTCGGTGACAATCCGAATCCCCGTCTTCATCCCAGGTCCCACGTTCAACGGCCTGGTCTTTGTATAACGCACCAGTGCCCCCAAAAAAGAATGCATTACATCCGGCACCACGCTGGCCACAATAGACCCTTCCAGATCGGGGATCCGCACGCCCCTGTTGTTCAACAGCTGTACGATCAGGACCCCGTATTCGTCGGATGTCCTGGGGGTCTTCGTCATGATATGGAAGGTGGCCTTCAGCACCTTGTCGTCATATACTCCCATGGTTATATTAGTATTTCCCACATCTACTGCCAGGATCATCCTGTGCCTCCTATTCCAGTTCCGCATCAATCGCTTCCAGTTCCTGTAATGGCAGAGTATTTCCGGCC
>CAJUCE010000002.1:0-31865 GCA_910584865.1 uncultured Acetatifactor sp. | reverse complement strand
TTCCAGTTCCGCATCAATCGCTTCCAGTTCCTGTAATGGCAGAGTATTTCCGGCCTTCTGCCGGTTTTTATTCAAGCGTCGCCTGCAGCAATTTGTTCAGTGATATCTTCATTCAAAATAAACACCTTGTAATATAGACTCAGCGCCTCAAACATCTCCTGCCTGTTCCTGCGCACCTCAGATACCATCAGCCCGCTACTGACCTCGTCATATAAATAATCGTCATCTGCTGCATTAGTCTCCAGCACAATATTTCCGTCCGCCTCAAAAGCCATGGTAAAGATTCCGCCCACTTCTTCCGTAAATAATACACATATGATATGCAGCTCATCCTTGATCGAATCAGGAATCCCACGAAACCGTTCGTTAAAATAATATTTCTTCTCATAGGCATTGGCCCCGCAGAGTACTACTTTTTCGTTATCCATTCTGCCCTCCTTCTGTGTTTCCGAAAGATTCATTGCTTTTCCGGCTGCCGGCCCCTTCTCCCGAAATCTTGAAAAGCCGGCGAATTTCCCAGCTTTGTAAGCTGTGCTTTGTAAGCCGTGCTTTGTAAGCCGTGCTCTCCGAAATGTGCTCCCTGCTCCTTTCCGGACTGTCACTTCTCACACATACCCGTAAAGCCCACGGACAGAGACTTCTCCCGCGTAAACAGGTGTCACCGTGCCGTCACAAAGCTCCACCAATAGCTCTCCCGTTTCATTAATGCCCCTGGCGATTCCCTGATATTCCCCCTTGGGATCCAGAACCCGTACCTCTCTGTCCTTATTGACCAGCAATGCATTGTACCGCTCTACCAGGGGGGCAAAACTGTCCGCCTGCAAAAAAGCCTCATAACAAGACTCAAAAGCACGTATTACACCGGCAAGCAAACTCGCTCTGGACAGTTTCTCTCCGCATTCCTCCTGCAGCGTCCCTGCTACAGCCGCAACCTCCGGCGGAAACGCCTGCTTCTCCACATTGATACCCACACCCATGACAATATAATGAATGTATTCCTTCTCCACACTCATCTCCGCCAGCATCCCGCAAATTTTTTTCCCGTTGACCACGATATCGTTGGGCCATTTGATCCAGGTCTGTGCACTGCAGCTCTCCCGGATTCCCTCCGCCACGGCCAGCCCCATCACCAGCGTCACCATGGAGGCCAGTTCCACTGCGAAACGCGGCTTTAAGATCAATGTAAAATAGATATTCGCTCCTGCCGGACTGCTCCATGCCCTGCCCTTGCGGCCTCTTCCGGCTGTCTGCATGTCCGCCACGATCAGCGTTCCCTCCGCTGCCCCTTTCTCCGCATCCAGCTTGGCCTGGAGATTGGTAGAAGTCAGAGAGTCATAGTAAATCACCGGATGTCCTGCCCATTTCGTGTTCATCCGGCTCTCCAGCTCATACTGCCCGTACAGCTCCTTCTCCTCCGCCAGCAGATATCCCCGGTTCTGCACCGCTTCGATATGATACCCTTCCTTTTTCAGCTGCCCCACTGCCTTCCAGACCGCTGTTCGGGATACTTGAAACCGTTCGCACAGTTCCTGCCCTGATACATAATCCCCGCGTTCCCGCAGAAGTGCTAATATCTTAGATTTCATACGCTACTTTCCTGTTTTCCGTTATTTGTCTTCCCGTCATGCCACGCCAATATCTGTTACGGTACATTATACATTGAAACCGGAAAATCCGCAAGTGCCGGTATCTGTGCTATCATTTATCATTTTATCGTTTATCCGGCAGCCCCCTAGATTCCGTACTTTCTATAGAGTTCGTGGCGTTTTTCCCTACTGGAGGATACAGCTGCCACTTCCGCATATTTATTTTCATTTATTATTTTTTGCCATTGAACAGAACATGCGGATTACAGTTGCAGAATCTAATGTGCTGTACCGCGGAAACAATTAATTTAAAAAGGGATACCGCAGCTTCACAGGCTATGATATCCCAATAAACTTATAAAAAGCGAACTCCCTGATGCGGTTATTCTCAACGCATTATCTTAAATTAGATGACATACTGCCGCATTCGAAAATATTCCTCATACTTCACAGCGTAGCCGCCATCACCGCCTTAATGGTATGCATCCGGTTCTCGGCTTCCTGAAATACCAGCGACTGCCCGGACTCAAATACTTCATCCGTAACCTCCATCTCCCGAATCCCGAAGCGCGCCGCCATCTGTGCGCCGATTTTCGTATTCAGATCATGAAATGCCGGCAGACAATGCATAAAGACAGCTTTCTCTCCCGCATTTTCCATCACGGCCCGATTCACCTGATAAGGAGAAAGCGTCCTGATCCGCTCCTCCCACACTTCATCCGGCTCTCCCATGGACACCCACACATCGGTGTAAATCACATCTACCCCTTTCGTGCCTGCCTGGGTATCCTCTGTGAGCAGGATACTGCCGCCCGTCTGCTCCGCGATCCCGATACACTGCTCCACCAGCGCTTCCTCCGGGAAATACTCCTTCGTCGTGCAGGCAATAAAATGCATCCCCATCTTTGCACAGGCCACCATCAAAGAATTGCCCATATTATAACGTGCATCCCCCATATAGGCCAGCCGGATTCCCTTCAAATATCCAAAATGCTCCCGAATGGTCAGCAAGTCCGCCAGCATCTGGGTGGGATGAAACTCATTGGTCAGGCCGTTCCACACCGGCACTTTCGCATACCTGGCCAGCTCCTCCACGATATCCTGCCCGAATCCCCGGTACTCGATTCCCTCAAACATCCCCGACAGAACCCTGGCCGTATCCGCAATGCTCTCCTTCTTGCCGATCTGGGATCCGGAAGGATCCAGATATGTCGTCCCCATCCCCAGGTCATGCGCCGCCACTTCGAAGGCACATCTGGTCCGGGTGCTGGTCTTCTCAAATATTAACGCCACATTTTTCCCACGCAGCGTATCCACTGGTATCCCCTTTTTCTTCTTATCCTTCAATTCCGCCGCCAGATCCAGCAAATATAATATTTCCTCCTGAGTGAAATCCAATAATTTCAGAAAATCCCGTCCTTTTAAATCCATTGCCTTTTCCGCCTTTCCTCTTATCTTACTTATAGTTTTATAACTGTCTCAATATTTTCCGTTAACAAACGGATACCGCAATCCTGTCCGCTGTAATGATATCCATAATTTCGGTCCGAGTAATCATCTACAGGCGCTGCCTTTCTTTGTTCCTGCTTTTATAGCAATGTACCATGTGCACAGCAACGCACATGGCAAGATGGACATCCGGCCGTTTCCTGCTGAGAGTAAGGGCATTATTTCGTAATTTCATACGCTCCGGCGCATATAAAATCAGAAGTTAACCAGGTGCTCTTCTGAGCCAATATTATATCGCAAAATCAAAAAAAATGAAACCTTCTTTATCAAAAACTTGTTATCGGGGCCGGGTAAATTCTTCGATTGCAATATTTCAAATCAGCCTGCCAATCACCGGTATCCTCTTAAACAAATTTGCAATCACTATATAAAGAAACCATTGCGGTGTCGCGGCGCCGCCTTCATCGTTTTCCTGTTAATTTAAAATGGCGAGGGCATTGCACCGCCCTCGCCATAATCTGTTTTCCTATTTCCTTACACTCTCTTTCCAGGTAGCCGCCAGGCTTGCGATGCCCTGCAGCTCCGCGGGAAGCAGGATCGTGGTAGCCTGCCCGTCCGCCACCTTCTCGAAAGCCTCCAGACTCTTAATCTTCAGTACAGCCTCATCCGCGCCGGCCTCCTTCAGCATTCGGATACCGTCAGCATTCGCCTGCTGTACCTTCAAGATGGCTTCCGCCTCACCTTCTGCCTCGCGGATCATCTTCTCCTTCTGCGCCTCGGCACGGAGGATTGCAGACTGCTTATCCGCTTCCGCACGTAAGATAGCGGATTCCTTGGCGCCTTCCGCCTCCAGGATCTTTGCCTTCTTTTCGCCTTCTGCACGGGTAACGGCCTCACGTCTCTCACGCTCTGCCTTCATCTGCTTCTCCATGGCATTCTGGATCTCTGCGGGAGGGATGATATTCTTCAGCTCGACTCTGTTCACCTTGATACCCCAGGGATCGGTAGCGATATCCAGGTTTGCACGCATCTTCGTATTGATGGTCTCGCGGCTGGTCAGCGTCTGATCCAACTCCAGATCACCGATGATATTACGGAGAGTGGTGGCTGTCAGATTCTCGATAGCCATCATAGGATTCTCCACACCGTAAGTGAACAGCTTGGGATCCGTAATCTGATAGAATACGACTGTGTCAATCCGCATGGTAACGTTATCCTTGGTGATAACGGGCTGGGGCGGGAAATCTGCCACCTGCTCTTTCAGATTCACCTTCCTGGCAATCTTATCTACGAAAGGTACCTTGATGTGAAATCCCACCGACCAGGTTCCCTGATAAGCGCCCAGACGCTCGATTACATATGCCTGTGCCTGAGGAACGATCTTCAGGCAGGATGCCAGAATTACCAGCACCAGCACAATCAACGCAAGCAACACCCAAAACATTTCCATATCTTACCTCTTTCTGCACTATATAAACAGTGCGCTTTTTATTTTATCTGCAAGCCCCGCGGTTCCTGCGCAGGGCTTCCGTTCTCTCTACGGTTTTCGGGATCCGGGCCTCAACTTCCGTTTCCCTTTGTTATGGCAGCGCCTTCGGACTGTCGGTCTGCGGAACCGTATCCCCGCTTCCCTCCTGTGTCTCCGCCTGAACTTTCTCTTCTTTAGCTGTACTTCCGTCTCAGGTCTGCTCTTTTTCCGTACTTCCGCCCTGGTCTGTCATCTGCTGATGTGCTTCTGTTTCCCGATCGGCGTTCCCCTCCTGTGCTTCCGCCTCCCAAACCGTTTCCGCCTGTAATTCCACTCCCTTATCCTGCGCCTCCCAGTCCATGCTCCCTTCCTGCGCATCTGTCTGGATTTTCGCTCTCTTATCCTGCGCTTCCCGGTTTGCGTTCATCTCCTGCCCTTCCCGAATATCGCTGTCACTTGTCTCCGGATTCCGGGTTTCAGGCTCCTGCTGTTTCGTCTGGTTCACGCCGGCCTCTGTTCTCTCAGCCGGTTTCTGCCCGTCGGCAGCATGTTTTGTGGCATATTCGCCGGGATCCACAATCAGTTTCACCCCGTTGATCGCCCGCACCGTCACGATTGCACCCTCCGGGATCTTCACCCTGTCGTCACAGCTTCTAGCAGTCCATTCCTGGCCGTTCACCGTCACCTGTCCCGCGGCTTTCACATTGTCGATCTCGCCTGTGACGATGGCCTGACGTCCCACCATGCCCTCCACATTTGTTTTGACCCTGTCTTTGTTGAAATACTTCATCGCTATGGGTCTGGTAAAAAACAGCATCGCAAGGGATACCACAAAAAACAATATAATCTGGACGAAAATCGGCGCATACAGCAAAGATGCAAATATTGCCACCAGCGCGCCCCCCGCAAACCATATGGTAGTAAGTCCCAGCGTCAACACCTCGATCACGATACATAAAATCAGCAGGACCAACCAGAAAATCAGCATTTCATTCATATAATCCCTCCTTTGCTTTTTCTCTGCCATATACCATAATTATAAGGTCATTGTACCATCAACAGCTGCAATAGTCCGAACAAAACAATTTTTATCTGTCCGAACTGTTAGTAACATTTTACTACAAAAACGGTCACAGGGCAATAGATTTCTTTGCACAATTCCCAAGTTTAACGTTCAAAAGTAACAGTTTCCGCAGCCCTGCAAAAAGACGCCTGAGCACTCCCGCCCAGACGTCTCTTTTCTTCGGTTCTTTCTGTACTTTGGGTATCCGCATATTCTCAGGATTTGCTTTAAGCCATCAAATTGGCTTAGTAAAGCAAAACAAGAATAACGAATTTACCCAAACATCAGAAAGAACCTTTTCTTCTTATGTGCGTTTTATTTAATAGAATACATGGTTGCCGATTACCAGACCTTCACGTCCGTTGTTCCGGCGGAAATGTGTCAGATCGCCCACATTAGATACGCCTGACAAGGCCTCCTGTGCTGCCTGAATGCAGCTGGATGATATCCGCCCCGACTCGTACAGGCTGTTCACCTTGCCGTTCATTGCCGGTGTAAACTGGCCTGACGCATAGATAACGCCGTGGATGGAATTCGGATATGCGCTGCTTCTGACACGGTTCATGACCACCGCTCCTACCGCAACCTGGCCTTCGTAGCTCTCGGATCCCGCCTCACACTGAATCAGTGCCGCCAACAACAGAGTCGTATCCGCATCCGTTGTGTATTCTCCGTAATTCTTGTGGCGCATTGCCTCCTTCTTGGCCGCTGCCTCCGCTTCCTGGCGGGCCTTGATCTCGTCCATGGTCTCTCCTGCGTCAATGATGAAGTCCAGCATCACATATTCGGCAGAGACATAACCGTCGCTTCCCTCATAATCCACACATATCCAGCCGTCTTCATCCTGGCTGAGCACATCCATAATCTCTCCCTGGGGAAGCAGTCCGTGAACGCCTGCCTCCAGATTCGGCTCCGTTCTCACCCGAAGCGTCTCCGTGGTGATCGTGGCAACCATTTTCCCTACGTCATTGGCCAGAGCCAGGGCTTCCTCTCCGAACAGCAGATACTCGTCGGATGCCCACCCGATGATATTTCCCGACTGTAATTTCGTCCATCCGTCCTTTCTCTCCAGAATCGTACCTCCGCAGTCCTTATATAACATTCCTACCTTTTCCGCTGTTTCATCCGCTTCGCTTCTCACGTTCAGGGCATCTCTCACGTTAGCCATGACCAGCTTGCTTTCCTCTACCTCGTCCAGCTCTTCCACATGGAGATCCAGGTTCAGCTCCTTTGCCGTGGCATTCACGATGTCGACGGAATTGGAAGTACCGGGGTTGAGTACAGAAGCGACTCCGCCGCGCAATTGATCCAGAGAATCAATCTCATCTGCCGTTACGGTCATTCCCGCCTGCAGTATCAGAGCCAGTGATAAAAGAATGCCTGTAACTGCGGTAAACCGTTTTGTGCACTTTGTCATTTTCTTTTCCTCCATTAACAAATCATATTACTTTGCAAAAAGTATGCTACTTCTTAATAAAGTTATTACAAAGTTATTAAATTTGTTACAGACACATCATAGCAGATGTTAAGACAAATGTCAAGTTTTCTTAAGACAGTTTCTTTGGATAAAAAAAGGACGGCAATTTAGGGTATTTACCACCCCTAAAAATCAGGAGTCAACTTGAAGAATCCTGAAAATGCGAAGCCCGCCGTCTCTGTCTGTGGGCTTCATACATTAATATAGACGCGGTGACAGCGGCATTCAGCGACTCCACGCTTCCTTCCATGGGAATCTTCAAGTAAAGATCCGCCCTGTCAGCCAGCTCCCGGCTCAATCCGTTCCCTTCGTTTCCTATGAGAAATGCACACCCCTGCTCATAGGAAAAATCATCATAGTATTTCGTTCCGTCCAGATGGGCCGCATAGACCCGAATCTGCTTCTCCTGCAGCAGCGCTGCTGCCCTGCCCAAATCCTGCACATAGACAAATGGAACCCTGAAGACAGACCCCATGGTAGCGCGGATGGTCTTTGGATTATAGATATCAACCGTAGAACTGCCCATAATAATCCCTGTCGCCCCTGCCCCTTCCGCCGTTCTGACAATGGTTCCCAGATTGCCCGGATCCTGCAGATTCTCCAGCATCATAAGCAATGGCGTCTTCTCAGCCAGCATGTCCTCCAGGGTATATTTCGGACGCTCCATCACACACAGAATCCCCTGGGGATTTAGGGTATCGGACATTTTTCGAAAGACTTCCTCGCTCACCGTCTCATATCCCGATCTGTCCAGCTTCTCCCGGATATCCCACCCCGGCTCCTCCCGCCGAAGAATGTCCACAGAAATATAAACCTCACGGATCAGCTCCTGGGGAGCCTCCCCGAACATTTTGAATCCTTCCGTCAGAAAGATCCCCGCACCGGCTCTCTCCTTCGCCTTGTTCCTCCATTGCACGATCTGCTTTACTCTCGGATTGGAATTGCTGGTTATCATACGCTCTGCCCCTCTATCCTTTCACTGTCATACCCTCTGTCATATCCAGACTCTTTCGTTCGGAGAAAAAGTTCCCGGCAGCGGACTATCCGTGCCATTGCCCCGGATACAACATCAGGCGGTCATTCCTCCCAGGAACAGCCGCCCGCCATTTTTCCTATATAATCACTCCTGCTGTGCCCACCGCACAGCTTCTTTCCGGACGCCCGGGGCTTCGCCTGCCCAAATCAAGCGCCGAACCGCCCATCGCTAAATGGTCAGCATCCTTGCCACCTCATACTGATATCTGTCGATATCCTTCTGCATGGACAGCGCTTCCTCGATGCCGAAATCCGTAAACTCGCCGTAACGGTAAGCCACTACCCGGTTGGTCTTGCCTTCCAGCATCACGTCCACCGCATATGCGCCCATGATGGAAGCGTAATAGCGGTCCGTAGCCGTGGGACTGCCGCCCCGCTGCATGTAGCCTAAAATCGTGGCCCTGGTCTCGATACCGGTAGCCGCCTCAATTCTCTTTGCCATGGAGGTGGAATGCCCGATTCCCTCCGCATTGATGATCAGATGATGAATCTTGCCCTTCTTCCGGCTTCCGATGATATGATTGATAATCTCCTGTTCATTGTAGTCATAATTCTCCGGCAGCAGAATATCCTCCGCACCGTTGGCCACACCGCACCACAGCGCGATATAACCGGCATGGCGCCCCATTACCTCGATGATACTGCATCGCTCATGGGAAGAAGAAGTGTCCTTTACCTTGTCGATGGCCTGCATCGCCGTATTGACTGCCGTATCAAATCCGATGGTATATTCCGTGCACGCAATATCAAGATCGATGGTTCCGGGAATTCCCACCGCATTAATGCCCTGTCTGGAAAGCGCCTGGGCCCCTCTGTAGGAACCGTCTCCGCCGATGACCACCACGCCGTCGATTCCGTGCTTTCTGCAGATATCCGCAGCCTGCTTCTGATATTCCTGTTTCTTGAATTCCAGACATCTGGCCGTGCCCAATACAGTACCGCCCTTTTGAATAATGTCGGACACGTTCCGGGGTTCCATATCAATGATATCCTCATTCAGCAGACCATTATACCCTTTCTTGATGCCCTTTACCTTCAGTCCCCTATAAATAGCGGTGCGGACTACGGACCGGATGGCTGCGTTCATGCCCGGTGCGTCTCCCCCGCTTGTCAAAACTGCAATCGTCTTAATTTCGTTTGCCATAACTGTGTCCTCCTGTGACCTGTGTCAGTCTATCATTTTATACCTTTTTCCGTCTGTTTTCAAGTAGACCTGTCCATATTTTAACGTATTTTTACATTTTCCTGTCCGAAAAGTTCTCCCAGCCGCTTCACCAGCCCCGCATCCGCACATACCTTTAAATTGGGCGGCAGCAGTTTATACGCCTTCGTGTCTCTCAGGAAGATCACCACATTGTCCGTTCCGTCGGAATCCGCAATGGCGGCAAGGAGTTCTCCCTCTCTGGCCGCATAGCTGCCCCCGTCGGGAAACTGAATCCAGATACCCTTTGGAACCGTCCTTCGCTGTCCGTTATTCCCGGCCGAAGGACTTGCATTGTATTGCGCCTTCCCCGGCGCCCCGTCCGCGCCTATCCCCCCGGAGCCTGCGGAATATCTTGTGTTTCTGCCGTAATTGCCCCCGGCTGCGCCTTCGTAGCGATTTCGAAACAGCGGCCCGCCTTTCGCCTGCCTGGCCTCATCAAACGTGACCGCCTGCTCCAGGATCAGCTTTCCGTCCCTGTCTTCCTCCATGTTGGCCCGCCCCCTGATGAAGACTCTGGTCTCCTCCGCAAGCATGGAACCGTATTTTTCATAATCTCTGGGAAAAACCACCACCTCCACATTTCCCACCAAATCCTCCAGATTCAGAAACGCCATCACCTGGTCCTTCCTGGTGTATTTGATGGTCTTGTCCGCGATCATTCCTCCCACTACCACGCGGGTCTGATCCTGCAGACGGGCCTTTCCGTTCTCTTCTTCCAGGAGGATAAAGTCATTGGTGGTATTCGTGGTGTATCTCTCCAAAAGCGCCTGATCGGATTCCAGCGGATGGCCGCTCAAATAGATCCCCAGCACATCCTTCTCGAAGGCCAGAAGCATCTCCTTGGGATATTCTCCCACATTGGGCATCCGGATATCAAATTCTTCCTTCTGGGATTCCTCCGCAATGTCAAAGAGAGAAATCTGTCCCGCCAGATTGCTCTTTTTATCCTTGGAAATCTGATCCATAATCTGCACATAGACGCTCATAAACTGTTTTCTGGTGCCGCCCAGCCCGTCCAGCGCCCCGGCCTTGATGAAATTCTCCACGGCCCGTTTATTCACACCCTTGTCCGCCACACGGGTAATAAAATCCTTCAGATTGGTGAAAAGCCCCCGTTCCCTGCGCTCTTTCACAAGGCTTTCGATGGCGGGATATCCCACACCCTTGATAGCAGTCAGCGCATACCGAATACAGTCGCCGCTGACGGAAAAACCGCTCTGACCCTGATTGATATCCGGCGCAAGCAGACTGATGCCCATAGACCGGCAGCACAATATATATTCGGAAACCTTCGGGGCATTGTCCGTAACAGAGGTCATAAGGGCCGCCATAAATTCCACCGGATAGTAATATTTCAAATAAGCCGTCTGGTATGCCACCACCGCATATCCCGCTCCATGGGATTTATTGAATGCATATTCGGCGAAGTCGATCATATCGTCAAAGATTCCGTTGGCCACCTGCTCGCTGATCCCTTTGGAAAGGCAGCCCGGCACGCCCTCTTCCTCGTTTCCGTAGATGAAATTCACCCGCTCCTTCTCCATGACGGAATGCTTCTTTTTACTCATGGCACGGCGCACCAGATCGCTTCGGCCCATGGTGTATCCGCCCAGATCCCGGACGATCTGCATCACCTGCTCCTGATAGATGATACAGCCGTAGGTGGGAGCTAAAATCGGCTCCAGCTGCGGACATGCATATTCCACCTCGGCCAGATTTGCCCTGCCCTTGATGTACTTTGGAATAGAGTCCATGGGACCCGGACGATATAACGAAATACCGTCTATAATATCTTCCAGAGTCCTGGGACGCAGCTCCTTCATCAGGTTCTTCATCCCCGCACTTTCCAGCTGGAAGATCCCTTCCGTCTTCCCCGTGCCGATATATGCGTATACCTGTTCGTCGTCAAAGTCCAGATGATCGATATCAATCTTCTTTCCCCGGGTCTGTTCCACAAATTTCACGGTATCATGAATCACCGTAAGCGTTCTCAGTCCCAGAAAATCCATTTTCAGAAGCCCCAGCTCCTCCAGTGTGGTCATGGTAAACTGCGTGGTGATGGAACCGTCGCTTCCTCTGGACAGCGGAACGAATTCATCCGCAGCCTCCGGACAGATCACCACCCCCGCCGCATGCATGGAGCTGTGTCTGGGCAGCCCCTCCAAGCGTTTGCACATATTGATCAGACGGCGTACCTGCTCATCCTCCTGGTACATCTTATGGAATTCCGCATTTTTCTCCAGCGCCTTGTCGATGGTAATATTCAGCTCGCCGGGAATCATTCTGGCAATGGAATCCACGAAAGCATACGGCAGATCCATCACACGCCCCACATCCCGGATCACACCCTTGGCCGCCAGCGTACCAAAGGTGACAATCTGCACCACCTTGTCGGCGCCGTATTTCCTGCCCACATAGTCGATGACTTCCTGTCTGCGGTTAAAGCAAAAGTCCACGTCGATATCCGGCATGGATACACGTTCGGGATTCAGAAACCGCTCAAACAGCAGATTGTATCGAATGGGTTCGATATTGGTAATCTTCAGACAATACGCCACAATGCTTCCCGCCGCAGACCCCCGTCCGGGCCCCACCGGAATCCCGTTGCTTCTGGCATAATTGATAAAATCCCACACGATGAGAAAGTAGTCCACATATCCCATTTTCCGGATCACCGAAAGTTCGTAATCCAGACGTTCCCGCAGGGTCTGGCCTGTATCCCCCGCGCTCTGCTCCCCGTCCCCATAGCGTTCCTTCAGTCCATCGTCGCATAATTTGTTCAGATATCCCCAGGAATCATACCCATCGGGCACCTCATACCTGGGCAGCTTTGTCACGCCGAATTCAATCTCCACATTACAGCGGTCTGCAATCTCCTGCGTGTTCTCCAACGCTTCCCACGCATAGGGAAAGAGCCCCTTCATCTCCTCCTCGCTCTTCACAAAAAACTGCCCGCCCTCATAGCGCAGCCTGTCCTCGTCCGCCAGCTTCTTGTTGGTCTGGAGACACAGCAGAATATCGTGGGAGTCCGCATCTGATTCATAGGTATAATGAACGTCATTTGTTGCCACCAGCGGGATGTCAAGTTCGCGGCTCATCTTCAGAAGCTCCGTGTTTACCTGCCTCTGCTGAGGATAACCATGATCCTGCAGCTCCAGATAGAAGTTCCCTTTTCCGAAGCATGCCTCATATTTCCCGGCCGTCTTCCTTGCCCCTTCCAAATCTCCCTTTACAATGCAGCGCTGCACCTCCCCGGCCAGACAGGCAGATAATGCAATAATTCCCTCATGGTAGCGGTTTAATACCTCCATATCCACCCGGGGCTTATAATAATAGCCCTCCGTGTACCCTTTGCTGACAATTTTCATCAGATTCGAATATCCGGTATTATTTTCCGCCAGCAAAACCAGGTGGTAATACCGGTCTTCTCCCCCGGTGAGCTCCTTGTCAAACCGGGATCCCGGCGCCACATAAATCTCGCATCCCAGAATCGGCTTGATGCCTGCAGCCTTTGCAGCCCGGTAAAAATCAATGACGCCGTACATGGCTCCATGATCTGTGATGGCCGCACTGTTCATCCCCAGTTCTTTCACCCGGGATACATACTCTTTGATTTTATTCGAACCGTCCAGAAGGGAATATTCCGTATGAACATGAAGGTGTACAAATGCCATTTTAAAACTCCTCTTTCTTCTGAAAATCCTGATTCACTTTGTCCCTGTTTTCTATCATACTGAAATCTGACAGATTTGTAAAGCTTTCGCCAAAATTCATTGCTGCACAAAATAATTTGCCGTCACTTTAGCATTACTCATTTTTGTCCTATATCATAGAATCATAACCGTAAAAACATCCCCAGTATATGAGGTGAAGCATGCAGGATAAGAGAAGCATCGGATCGACTATCGCAAGACTGCGTATGGAAACGGGCCTGAAGCAAAATAAACTGTCAACTATTCTGAGCATGTCGCCCAGCAATGTATCCAATTATGAGCATGAGGTATACTGGCCTGATCTCGGTACTTTATGTAAAATAGCCGATTTGTTTCATGTCACCACAGATTATCTGCTTTGCCGTACAGACCTTCGCTACTCTCCCGAAGTTCTTGAAAAATACTTCTCTGCCGATCCATCCTTTTGCAGTATCCTCAACACCCTGCTCGCTCTGGATATGGCCTCACTTGACGCCGTAGCAAGATATGCGGATTTCCTGAAATATTCCCAGGTCAGGTCTTCCTGAGCAATTCTTCAAAGGGCCTGTTTTTATACTGACTCTGCCTGTCAAAATACTGCTCTCTCATCTGCCGGGACATGGCTTCCACTGTCTCCCGGAACCCCTCCGCAGACAGGCGCACCGCTCCTTCCCCCCAGATAATCATCTGCTCCAGACGGTCCGAAGTAGCCACTGTCACATGATACTTTCTGCCCATTTCATGCACTGTCTTTTCGATGTATTGATCCGCCGTTTCCGCTTCTGCCGTGTAAACCACGTAAATATTGTGATATTTCCGCACGGAACCGGGATTCCCCTTCACCTTGTAGGCATCGAAGACCAGAATCAGCACACAGCCGGCGGCTCCCTGATAATTGCTGCAGATATCCGTCAGCCTGTCTCTTGCGCTGTCAATATTCCTCTCTGCCAGCTCCCGAAGATCCTCCCAGGCAAAAATAACATTGTAGCCATCCACCAGGAGGTATTCTTCCTTTTTGGGCGTGGCCATTCCGGACGCAGCCCCCGCACCGCCCGCTTTTTTGTTCCCGCGGTCTCCGCCATCCTGCGCATCCGGATCCGCAGAGGAATGATTTTCCGCCCCTGTACCGTTTCTGTCTGCCGTCCCCCCTGTATTCTGCAGATGATATCGATAGGGCGTATAGTCCTGCTGGCTGCTCTTTTTGTAGGTACGCTGAAAAATTTCCTCGATCTCTTCCTGCGTAATATAATCGGAAGATGACTGCGTCCGCTCTTCTCCCTTCCTGCCCCGGCTTTTTGCTGTGATACCGGACATACGGCCCTCTTCTCCCTGTCCTGTCCGACCGTCCTCACCGAAACGGGCCTCATCCGTCTCCCCTCCGCGTGGCTGCCATCCGCTCTCCACATGGGCGTAGTCCGGCACCCTATCCCAAGGCACCACGAACCCGGCCCCATGGGCGCAGAAAACGGATGAGGACGGATTCTCCGTATCCGCCTCCGGATCATAATCAAATTCCCGTAGGATATCCTCCGCATTATGGCAGGGCTCATACCCCTTCATGACACAGTGCAGTCTGCCCAATCCCCGGGTATAGGCATTCACCTCGCTCTGATAGCCACGCATGGTTGCCACCGGAGCAAAGCCGGTGAGTACGGCGTATTCCCCCTCTGTCCTGGGTGTGTCAAACCGTCCCTGCATTCTCTGAATATCGGACATCGCCCTGCCCAGCTGTCCTGCCGGAACCTCCAGGGTAAATGCAAAAAAAGGTTCCAAAAGCACACTCTCCGCCTGCATCAGGCCCTGCCGCACCGCACGGTAGGTAGCCTGTCTGAAATCCCCGCCCTCTGTATGCTTCAGATGCGCCCGCCCGGTGAGCAGCGTGATCCGCATATCCGTTATGGAGGAGCCCGTCAAAACACCGGGATAGGCCCGCTCCTCCAGATGGGTCAAAATCAGCCGCTGCCAGTTCCTGTCCAGCACATCCTCGCTGCAGACGCTGGAAAACTGCAGTCCGCTACCCGTCTCCCCCGGCTCCAGCAGCAGATGCACCTCCGCATAATGCCGCAGGGGTTCGAAATGTCCGATGCCCTCCACCGCATCGGCAATGGTTTCCTTGTATACGATCTGACCGTCCGTAAATTCCACCTCCAGGCCAAAACGATCGGCGATCAGCCGCTTCAGGATCTCGATCTGTACCTCTCCCATGACCTGTACGTGGATCTGGGGCTGACGGTTTTCTCCCGCTGCTTTCTGCCATACCACATGAAGCTGCGGTTCTTCCTCCTCCAGCCTGCGCAGCTGCCCCAGCGCCTTCACCGGGTCGCTTCCCTCAGGCAGCGCCACGCCGTATGTCAGCACAGGCGCCAAGAGAGGCAGCGTGTTGCCGCTCTCCATTCCCAGTCCCTGCCCCGCAAAGGTATGCTCCAACCCTGTGACAGCGCAGATTCCCCCCGCCCTCACATCCTCCACGGCCTCATACTGAGCGCCGCCGTAGATCCGCAGCTGATTCACTTTCTCCTCCCAAACCTCGGTACCTGCTTCCGCGCTGCCCGCGTTGCTCACAGGCATCTTCACCCGCAGTACGCCTCCCGTAACTTTCAAATGAGTCAGCCTGACACCGGAAGCATCCCTGGATATCTTGTACACCCTGGCGGCGAAATCCGCCCCGTATTCCTGACACCGGGCAAAGCGCCTGATGCCCGTAAGCAGCTCCTTAAGCCCCTCCACGCGCAGGGCGGAACCGAAGTAGCAGGGAAAAATATGCCGTTCCGCGATAGATTTTGCTACCGAATCTTCCTTTAGTCCTCCTGTCTCCAGGTACTCCTCCAGCAACGCCTCATCGCACATGGAGAGCGCTTCCAGATATAGCTCTCCTTCGTTCTCCGCCTCCGGCCCGAATTCCAGGCAGCCGCCGTCCAGCCTCGCCTGCAGCTCCCCCAGCAGCTTTTCTTTTTCCGTATCTGGCTGATCCATCTTGTTGATAAAGAGAAAGACCGGGATCCCGTACTGTTTTAAAAGCCGCCACAGCGTCTGTACATGTCCCTGTACGCCGTCCGAGCCGCTGATGACCAGGATTGCGTAGTCAAGCACCTGCAGCGTACGTTCCATCTCCGCGCTGAAATCCACATGCCCCGGCGTATCTAAGAGCGTAATATCAAGCCCCTCCCAGGAAAGCTGTGCCTGCTTGGAAAAAATGGTGATGCCGCGGGCCCGCTCCATGGAGTTATTATCTAAAAAGGCATCCTGATGATCCACGCGGCCGAGCCGGCGGATCCTGCCGCCTGTAAATAAAAGTCCCTCCGCAAGGGTGGTCTTTCCGGCATCCACATGGGCCAACAGGCCGACACATATATGTTTTGCTGGCTTTTGAGGCTTATTTTCCTCTGCCTGTCCGCCCATAAAAATCCTCCTCGTGAAAGTATACTTTATTTAGTATATCACAAGAGGAGGGCTTAGTCGAGATGTCGCTCGGATCAAACCAAGGGAAATGGAAAAACTAATCCTTGCAGACGGACGGATGTATAAGAATCAAGAAGGCTCTCACAGAAATTACATACATCCGACTAAACCGGGAAAAGTCACAATCCCTTTTCACCAAGGCAGGGACTTAAATAGAAAAACCGAAAATTCTATCAGAAAACAGGCCGGGCTTAAATAGTCTCACCGCCTGTCCCTTTAACAAATAATAGGAGGCACTGGAAAAAGGAATCAACTTTTCCTGGTGAAAAACCGGTGAAAACCCTCTGTGAAAAAATTTTGACAAACCGCTTGACATCCTCAGAAAAATCCCTTATAGTAAACGCAAATGTGGCGGAAACTTTTTCGAAAGTATTCTGCCGCCATAAATCACCGCTAGGGGAGCACATCGCTGAGATTGAAGCTTCTGCGCCGCAGAGCTTCTAACCCTCACTACTTGACCCGGATAATACCGGCGTAAGGAAGCGCGCAATGACGATACAGGTTTACGCTGTATTTTCATATTGCCGATGTCGTTCCTCCTTAGCCAGAATATAAGGAGGATTTTTTATGTTGTACAATGTCATCAAAGACGGGGAAAGCGTCAGTTATGTCCCCACCGCTCCGGGCAAGTTCGTACTGGTTCTTCTCATCCTGATCCTGCTGGCCGCAGCCCTCTTCTTCGCAGGGAAAAAATCCGGCTCTCCCAAGGGCCGTTCGCTGAAGCTTTCCGCAAAACAGCTTGCCTTCTGTGCCGTCTCCATTGCGCTGGGTACCGTACTCTCCAACATCAAGCTCTTCGAGTTTCCCTTCGGAGGCTCCATTACCCTGCTCTCCATGCTGTTCATCTGTCTTCCCGGATACTGGTTCGGGCTGAAAGCCGGTCTGGTCACAAGCGTGGCCTACGGTGTCCTGCAGCTGTTGATAGATCCTTATGTGATCCATCCTGCACAGCTGGTAGTTGACTACATGCTTGGCTTCGGCGCCTTCGGACTCTCCGGTCTGTTCTCAAAGAAGAAAAACGGACTCATAAAGGGGTACATCGCCGGTATTGTTGGGCGCTGGATCTTCACTACCCTCTCCGGCTGGATCTTTTTCGCGGAATATGCCTGGGAGGGCTGGGCGCCCCTGCCCTACTCCCTTACCTATAACGGGATTTATATTTTCACGGAAGGGGCCATCACTTTACTGATCCTGGCTGTTCCTCATGTCCGGGAGGCCTTCGCAAGGGTGAAAAAACTGGCCGCCGAATAAATCGGACCGCTGCATACAATTTATTCCGGCTTTCCCGCCTCATATACCACCTGACCGTCAATAATGGTATAGAGCGTCCTGGTAAACACCTCCATGGGATTCCCGGTAAATATGGCGATATCCGCGTCCTTTCCCGGCTCCAGGCTGCCCACTCTGTCCGACACGCCGCAGATAATTGCCGGATGGATGGTGATGGCCTTATATCCCTCCTCCATGTCCAGACCGGATTTCACTGCCAGCCCGGCACACAGCGGCAGGGACTGAATCAGGGACACGGGATGGTCTGTGGTGACTGCTGTCATCACGCCCGCCTGGTTCAGGACGCCCACAGTCTTAAAAGCCATATTCTGCACTTCGATTTTATTCCTGCTGGCCAGATCCGGGCCCACGATAGCCGGGAAGCCCTCCTGCGCCAGATCTGCAGCGATCATATGTCCCTCCGAGCAGTGGTCCAGCGTCATCTTCAGGCTGAATTCCCCGGCGATGCGTATGGCGGTAAAAATGTCGTCCACCCGATGCACATGGGCTTTCAGCGGGATCTCCCCATCAAGTACGGGCAGCCAGCATTCCATACGGAAATCTTCCTCGAAGGATTTCCCGTTGTCGGCCGCCTGCTTTTTCCTTTTTGCATAAGCTTCCGCTTTCGTCAGCTCTTCCCGCAGCATTGCGGCGATGGCCATCCTGGTGGAGGGGCTTTTCCCTTCTCCGGAATAATTGACCTTAGGGTTCTCGCCGAAGGCAACCTTCATGGCCGCCGGAGCCTTGACAATCAGATCGTCCACGCGCCTTCCCCTGGTTTTCAGAAAGGCAAACTGGCCGCCCACTACATTGGAGCTTCCCGGCCCGATCATGGCAGAAGTAATTCCTGCCCGGACCGCATCGTCAAAAGCTGCATCCATAGTGTTGACGGCGTCTATGGCCCGCAGATAAGGTGTGATGGGATCCACCGTCTCGTTACAGTCGTCTCCCTCCATCCCCTTTTTCTCTTCCGTGATCCCCATATGGCAGTGGGCCTCTATGAGACCGGGCATGATCAGTCCGTCTGATATCTTGATCACCCGCTCATTGGGCGCGGGCTGGAGGGGTACTTCTTTTCCGGATCCTATCTCTGCTATCTTTCCGTCTTTGATATGAATACAGCCGTCGGGGATATCCCTTCCGGCCATTGTTTTGATCATTCCTCCGATAATATACATACGGTTATCTCCTATTTCAGTTCCGCAGAAGGCCAGAGCAGTACCGGAAACGGCAAACATCAGCATAGGATTCACAGCCGTATAATGCATTCGTCCGTGAATCCTATGAGCACTGCTTCGGCCCTTTGCTGTCTATTCCAAGCGCTGTCCGCTCAGTTATCCTGGTGAAACAACGTTTCCGGGTTCACAGGCGTTCCGTTGGCAGTCAATTTCAGATACAGATTGCACCCCTCCATACTGTAATATTTAGTGGGAGCCGCCACGGAAGCTATGATTTCGCCGGGTTCCACATGAGAATCCACCGTCACATTGATATTGTTCAGCTGTCCGTAAGTGAGTTGATAACCGTCCCCCAGATCCATGGTGATCGCATGGCCGATCTCCGAATCCTGGAAAATATCAATGACCACGCCCTCCGCACAGGCCGCTACAGCGCTTCCCTCCTCTGCCGCGATCATCATGGCCGGATTGTATTTGAACTGGTCCAGCGTAGAGAAATAAACACTGCCGTCCATACTGAAGGGAATCAGCACTTCCCCGCTCACCGGCCGCAGCAATCCCTCGCTCTCCGTAAAATGCATGGTTTCCGCCACAGGGCCGCTGCTTGCTCCCGGCTCTTCCTCATGGCCGGTCCCGGATTCTCCTTCCGGCCGAGCGGATTCCTCATTTGCTCCGTCTCCTGCGTCCGCACCCGGCGCTTCCGCAATTGTATCCCCGTCCGAAATCGCCGCTTCCGCCCCGGCATTCGCCGGCAGATCCGTTCCTTCCGGCAAATCTGTCCCTCCCGTGATATCAGTATCTCCTGCCGGCAGATGCGCTTCCCCTTCTATGGGCAAATCCTCGGCAGCCCCCAAAGCGTTGTCCCCCACAGCGGATTCCTCCAAAAGCCCGTCCGTCAGACCGGGTATTGTAACCATTCCTGACCCTGCCTCCATAGGCAGATAATCCAGATCGTCCTCCAAACTGGCCAGCTGCTGTTCCGCATCCTCCACCAGGTCCTTTGCCTCCTCTTCATTGCGCGCAATCTCCTCGGCCTTGCCCGGAACTTCCTCCTCCAGTGCCGTGAAATCAAGCATATAGCCGTCGTCTTTTTCCTCTGCGTTATTGGATTTCATGTAAATTCCTGTCATGGTCAGTGCCGTAAGCACAAAAGCCGATGACGCGATCATGATAATGCGCTCCTTTTTAACATTATTCCTTCTGTTTCTTCTCATAGCTGTTTACCCTTCCTTTATTCGATTAACTCATTCTGGTTAAGAATACAAAACAATCCTGCTCTCCCAAAATTTGCTTCGTATTACCTGCTAACAGTTTGTCCCGTTGGAAAAAATTTATGCAAAGAATCCCGGAAAGCAGCCAATCGAAATCAGAAGTGTAAAAAAGCACAAAAAAAGAGGCTGCCATTGCCAAAGCAGCACTCTTTCTCTTCTCTATGACAAGAACCCGCGGCGTTCTACGCCTGCGCCGAATACTTCGCCAAATCCACATGCTGCACGGTCCCTGCAGCGCCGTTCTCGTACAGAAAGATACCGGTATTGCGGACTGCGCCTTTGGTCCGGCCCTCCTGTCCCTTTACCGTAAAATCCGTAGATACATTCTGCAGGCAAATAGCGCCCACGCCCTTGTCGGACAGCCTGTACAGCACGTCCCTGCCATTCTCATCCCTGCACCAGATTTTCAGCTTACTCCAGACGGCATCATTCTCATCGATCCACCCGTTGCCGTCCTCGTCATACTTCGCCAGATCCGCAAAGCCATTCCCGCTGGAAGCGCCGAACAGCTCGCTTCCGTCGTTGATGATCCCGTCCCCATTGTGGTCCAGCGCCAGATAACCGCTGCCTGCCCCCAATTGGGATATCTCATCCATCTCTCCGTCCCCGTCGATGTCAAAATAGAAGGTCTGATCTGACAGCTTTGTCAGTTCCGTATCCAGATTGATCACCAGCGGATCGCACATGGAAACGGTCCCAAGCTCCAGACTCTCCTCGTAATATTCCTGAAACCGGCGGCTCATGCCCACATTCACCTGAAAGGGGATCTCCCTGCCGTCTGCAGTGCGCACTATCCCCATGGTGGAAAAGGCCGTATCCTCGGCTTCCGTCCGAATCACCGCCTGATTGTACGTCAGCACCTTAAGCCGCTGAGGTTGAGCCGCCAGTCCCTTTCCGTAGTACAGTCCAAAGCCGCTCTGCCAGACACCGCTGCCAGTCTGGGCTGTCTGGGTATAGTCCCCGGTCTGGATCCCGTTTTCCTGCAGCCACTGGCTCAGCCGGTTTCTTCTCTCCGAGAACAGCAGCTCAAAAATATAGCTTATGGTGCTGTGGCGGATGCCTGCATAGGTCTGGCTGGCTGAAGTACGCACCGCCGCACCGGAATTGGACGCCTGCAGGCGGTTCTGCCAATCCTGCAGAGTTGCCGCTGACTGTTCCATAGCTTCCGTAACTTCCTCATTCTCCGGATTTCCCCCGTTTTGCCCCTTCCCGGCATTCTCTTCCTCTGTATTCAGGGCGCCCCCGCTTCCTGTCAGACTCCCTTGATACTCTGCTATTGTAAATCGGCGCATGGTTATAGACGTCTCCCGATAGCTTCTGGCCGATTCCATCCCCATTGTACTGGACTCGATCTTCAATCTTCTTTCTCCCCATTATGGACACCCGTCCTGCCGGATTGCTTTCTCCTTTTCCTCCCTGATTTAAGAGAATCCGCTCCGACGGACTTTTTATGGTTTCCCTCCTGTCTCCCCGCGGCATAAAAAAATGGCACCCGACAGAGAAATTCCTTTTCCCTTTCAAGTACCATCCGTGGTGTCCATATTCTTTTACTTGGCGGCAGCCGGCCGGACTGCCTTCCTGTATTAATTATATCGACACAAATCCGTATTAATTAACTATAATTTGAGCTTCGTCCAGTGAAGCCTTGAATTCTTCAGGTGTTCCCCAAAGACAACAGCCGCCTTACTTCTTCGTATTTTTCCCCGCCTGGCGCACCGCAGCCGCCTTGGCAGACATCATCCCGGCAAGCATCTCTCTGGGCACAATAATGTTCGCCCCGTATGGGTTGATCGCTATTCCCAGCGCCGGGCAGATATTTCCCTTTGCATCCCTGCGCAATACTATATTTGCGTAATCCTCTATCTTCAGCGCAAAATATGGAAGCCTGGGTTCCGGATTTTTCTCCTGCCATTTCTCATATTCGGTCATATCCGTAAATGCCATAAAAAACCGCATTCCTTCCGCCCCCGTGATCATTGGGAACTGCACCTTGCTGCCCGGGGCGATGGCCAGCTTGCCGTCCGCTCCCTCCGCAGGCGCCGGTTCTATAATCGCGGGAGAAAGAAAGCTTGCCTTTGCCAGCTCCCCGATAAACATATTCCGATGCTCCGGCGTATCTTCCGCTTTCATCAATTCGATGGCTCCCATCAACATGGGATTCGATACTGATTTATTAAATTCCATAATTTCTCCTTTTCCGAATCTGTCTGCCTTTTAACCTCACCTTACAAAAACAATTGCCCATCTAAATGTATAACAAGTGAACGCTTCTACAATATCGGGTAATAGCGGCATACACATAGAAGCAAAGCAACGCTTCCAGTGTCGAGTGCCCATGCAACCGGAAATTACACATTCCCGCTCTTTGCACTCTTTGCCATTATCCCGCTCTTCCTCCGCATCCGCCAGCGCTTTCCTGCAGCACCACCATTCCTCCCCGAACAGGCTGCATTCTCCCACTATCTGAAAATGCAACTTCTCATAGGAGCCGCCTCCGTCTCCCCCGGGTAGTCCTGTGTCCAGGCACAGTATTCTGTTCCTGCCAAAGAGCGGTAAAGTGCCAAAATCTCCGCTTTATCCGCCCTTTTTGCCGCATCAAAATGCATAGACTGCCTCTTTCTCCTTATCCTACACGGTTATAATTGATCAGGCATCCCTTCAAAATAATCTGCCGCTCTTCGTCCGTCAGCTCGCCCAGGCGCAGCTCAAAGGCCTTTAAACCGCCCGGCTCCACCACATAGGCCTCAATGATATCCGCCTTCTCCTCCACAGCCTTCCGGATACCGGGCAGGAAGATATAATCCAGGTTCTTGAAGGGCAGCTTTCCCTCTTCGATGAGGAAGGGCAGCATTCCCCAGTTGATCAGATTGGAGCGGTACCGTTTTGTGGCGTATTCGTTTGCAATATTCGCCCATCCTCCCAGCACTTTCTGGCAGGAGGCCGCCTGCTCCCTGGCGGAACCGTCTCCGGGCTTCACGGCGAAAATGGTAGATCCGAATCCGGTGTTCGTATGTTTGATCTGCGGAAATTCCTGCTTGACCATAGCCATCATCTCCTTCAGCACCGGAACCGCCTGACAGGGATGTTCCCCGGCCATACGCGTTTTCTCCGCCTTCTGGATCTCCTTCGCCCGGCCCACATATGCGGGATCCTTGCGGCTTAAGGTAAATTCTGCCAGTCCCAGAGGATTGGAGCGGTAGGAAGAGGTCTCCCCGGAAGGAATCAGCTCGTCGGTGGTGGTCACGGGGTCATGGATCTCACTGACCACCTGCAGAACCAGGTTCTCCGGCAAAGCTCCCATCTGCGGCCAATCCTTGATATTGGGGCCAAGCTGGATCTCCACATCCGGATCGGCCACACCGTGAGAATCAAACACACGGTTGGCATAGATTTTGCTGTCAAAGTGATATTTATATTTCCCAATCTCCCCATCGAAATCCGTGGCGGGAGTCAGGATACCCTTGTTGGCTGCCGTAGCCGCAATGGAACGGGCATCCATCAATGCCACAGAAGCAATCTGGCCGTTCTGGAGCTTGCTGCCCTCTCTGTTGGGGAAATTACGGGTGGAATGCCGGATGCTGAAGGCATTGTTGGCCGGCGTATCTCCCGCACCGAAACAGGGGCCGCAGAATGCCGTCTTCATCACGGCTCCCGTCTCCATGATAGTTGCCGCACAACCGTTTCTCACCAGCTCCATATACACGGGCATGGAGGCCGGATACACGCTTAGCGTAAAACCGTCAGCCCCAATGGAAGCTCCCTTCAGAATATCCGCTGCGGCACAGATATTCTCAAAACCGCCGCCTGCGCAGCCAGCGATAATCCCCTGGTCCACCATGAACTTCCCGTTCTTCACCTTATCTCTCAGCTGGAACAGCGGCCTGCCATCAGGGCCCTTCGCGCCGTCCAGACTTACCTCCGCACGCTTTTCCGCCTCATCCAGAATGTCCGTCAGATTGGCATTCAGCTCTTCTATGGTTACGGTATTGCTGGGATGGAAGGGCATGGCGATCATGGGGCGGACCTTGGACAAGTCTACCTGAATCAGACCGTCATAATAAGCCACCTCTCCCGGTACAAGCTGTTTGTAATCCTCTTTTCGTCCATGGATTTCATAGAATTCTTCAATCTCCTTGTCTGTCTCCCAGACAGAAGACAGGCATGTAGTCTCCGTAGTCATGACATCAATGCCGATTCTGAAATCAGCGCTCAGAGAGGCCACGCCGGGGCCTGTAAACTCCATCACCTTATTTTTCACATAACCGTTCCTGAATACGGCGCCGATAATCGCCAATGCCACATCCTGAGGCCCCACGCCCTTCACCGGCGCTCCGGTAAGGTACACGCACACAACCTGAGGTCTGTTGATATCATAGGTCTGGTTTAACAGCTGCTTTACCAGCTCCGGACCGCCCTCTCCCACCGCCATGGTTCCCAATGCGCCGTAGCGGGTATGAGAATCGGATCCCAGAATCATCTGCCCTCCCCCGGAAAGCATCTCTCTGGCATACTGATGGATCACCGCCTGATGAGGAGGTACATAGACTCCGCCGTACTTCTTTGCACAGGAAAGTCCGAACATGTGGTCATCCTCGTTGATGGTCCCGCCCACTGCGCACAGGGAATTGTGGCAGTTGGTCAGCACGTAGGGCATGGGAAATTTCTGCAGTCCCGAAGCTCTTGCGGTCTGTATGATGCCCACAAAGGTGATGTCATGGCTGGTCAGTTTATCAAATCTGACTTTCAGCTTCTCCATATTTCCCGAGGTATTGTGGCTCTCCAGGATACCGTAGCAGATTGTCTGCTTTTCAGCGTCCTCCTTCGTCACCTTTCTTCCCGTTTTGCTTATTATTGCCTGCTCTGCATCCGGGCCGTCGGCTATGATTTCCCTGCCGTTCACCAGGTATGCACCGCTTTGCATCAATTCAATCATATATATTCTCCTAAATATTTATTTTGCTGCTCTCTCATCGGAATGTGTCTGTTCTTTCCCTGAAGCGGCAGCCGGCCGGGAGTATTCCAAGTCCTGAAATCCAGCCGCCCTTTTCTACTCTCCCAAAGCTTTCTTCGGCCCCTTCTACTCTCCGGAAGCCTTCTCGGCCCCCGTGACATGGAGCAAAATGGCATTGCCCTGAAAACCTGCGCCGCCCACCAGCTGGAGTACATTCTTCCCGCCTTCCATGACATCCTTATCGTAAAAGTGTACATGACCGGCCAGAACCAGCTCCACCGGACTATTCCCGGCCGTAGTCAGGTTTACAAAACGTTCCGAATCTTCATTGGGATAAATCCCTCCGAAATTGCCGGCGCCGATCACGGTGGGACTGCCCCAGACCTCCACCGCCCTCCCCAACACCGACTGGGTCATAAAGGGCACATGTGCCATGACGATCACCGGACTGCCCTCTTGCAGTATTTTCTCATAGACAGGCAGCACCCCGACATCCACCTGATTGGTACTGTCGTCAATTCCCACAATGGTAACTCCATCCAGCCGCAGCGTCTGTATGACCGTATTTCCGTTCATAAACGGTTCTAAAAGCGGCAGATATGTCTCTCTTCCCGCTTCTGTCATATATTCCCAGGGATAGGTCCAGTCATGATTGCCGTTCACATACAAATAGGGCATCTCAAGTTGTGACAGCTGCTCTTCAAGCCATTTCAGATTAGCCTCCGAGGGCGTGTCGATAATATCCCCGCCCAGCAGCACCGCATCCGCCCCGATTTCATTGGCATAGCGGATCCACTCCGGAAACTGTTCAGCGGAAGGAACACCCTCCTGATTTACAAATTCCTGAAACCGGGCAGCAGCATTCTCCTTCTCCTGATCGGATGCTTTGTCATCCTGCACCACCATATGTGCATCCGTGAGAAACAGCAATGTGTACTCCCGCTCCAACCCCTCTATGAAAACCGTCTCCTCCGCAATATGCTTCTCCCACTTTTTACCGCCTTCCCCCATACTGCCGCAGCCCGGCAGAAAAGATAAAGACGCCAGCAATATACCAATGGAAGTAAGGGCGTGCCATAATGCACGCCCTCGTACAAGATCTTCTTTCTTTAAATCCATATCTTTCTCCATAGAACAGACTTAGTTCAGCGTCACCTTATCCAGATGCCAGATCTCGTCCACATACTCCTGGATGGTTCTATCGGAAGTAAACTTGCCGGAACACCCCACGTTCAGAATGGCGCTCTTTGCCCAGCCGTCCTTATCCCGGTAAGCCGCTTCCACCTTCTTCTGGGCTTCTGCGTAAGACTTGAAATCCTTCAGGATAAAGTACATATCCGCCTTGGAGGTGGATTTGGTATTCAGCAGTGAATTATACAGCGGCAGGAACAGCTCCCTGTCATTGGAATAAGTGCCGTCGATGAGCTGTGACACCACCTTGTGTATATCCGCATCGGTGTTAAATATCTGCATGGGATCATAGCCGCCGTTGTTCTCAAAATGGATAACCTCATTGGAAGACAGACCGAAGATAAAGGCATTCTCCCTGCCCACTTCCTCCACAATCTCCACATTGGCGCCGTCCATGGTTCCCAGAGTCAGTGCGCCGTTTAACATAAACTTCATGTTGCCCGTACCGGAAGCTTCCTTGCTGGCCGTGGAAATCTGCTCGGACACATCCGATGCCGCAAAAATAATCTCCGCATTGGACACATTGTAATTCTCGATAAATACCACCTTGATCTTACCCTTGATAGAAGCGTCGTTGTTCACCACATCCGCCACGGAGTTGATCAGCTTGATGGTCAGCTTGGCATTGCGGTAGCCCGCAGCCGCCTTGGCGCCGAAGATAAAGGTCCTGGGGAAGAACTCCATATCCGGATTCGCCTTCAGTTCATTATACAGATACATCACATGGAGGATGTTCATCAGCTGTCTCTTGTACTCATGGAGACGCTTCACCTGCACGTCAAAGATGGAGTACGGATCCACTTCGATTCCATTGTGCTCCTTGATATACTTGGCCAGGCGGATCTTGTTTTGGTACTTGATCTCCATGAACTCCTTCTGGGCTTTCTTGTCCTCTGCCAGCTTCTTCAGGCCTGCAATCTGCGGCAGATCGATGATCCATCCATCGCCCACATGCTTTGTCACCCACTCTGCCAGCAGGGGATTGCCGTGGAGCAGGAAACGCCTCTGGGTGATGCCGTTGGTCTTGTTATTGAAGCGCTCGGGGAACATCTCGTAGAAATCTTTCAGCTCCTCACTCTTCAAAATCTCCGTATGCAACCTGGCCACACCGTTGACGGAATAGCCTGCCACGATTGCCATATGCGCCATCTTCACCTGTCCGTCGTAGAGAATGGCCATCTTGCGGATCTTGTCCCCTACATTGACATTATAAATATGCGCATATTTCTCTTCAATCTGCAGTACAAATCTACGGTTAATCTCCTCCACGATCTGATAAATCCTGGGAAGCAGCCTGGAGAACAGGTCAATGGGCCATTTCTCGAGAGCCTCCGCCATGATGGTATGGTTGGTGTAAGCGCAGGTTCTGGTGGTGATGTCCCATGCTTCGTCCCAACCCAAGTTATAATCGTCCAGCAGAATACGCATCAACTCAGGGATAGCCACCGTGGGATGGGTATCATTGAGCTGGAAAGTCACCTTCTCCGGGAAACCGTGTATATCGTCATGCTTTCTCATATATTTCGCCACTGCCTCCTGCACGGATGCAGAGATGAAGAAATACTGCTGCTTCAGGCGCAGCTCCTTGCCAGCATAGTGATTATCATTTGGATAGAGCACATCCACCAGGTTCCTTGCCAGATTCTCCTGCTCTACCGCCTTGCTGTAGTCGCCCCTGTCGAAAGCATCCAGACGGAAGCCTGCCATGGACTCCGCATCCCAGATCCGCAGCGTATTCACAATACCGTTGCCGTATCCCACAATGGGCAGGTCATAGGGAATGGCCCTGACAGCCTGATAGCCCTCCTGTACGAAATGGTTCCTGCCGTTCTCGTCACATTGAACGGACACATAGCCGCCGAATTTCACCACCTTGGCGTACTCCGGCCTGCGCAGCTCAAAGGGATTGCCGTCAGCCAGCCAGTCATCCGGAACCTCCCTCTGGAAGCCGTCCTCAATCTTCTGCTTAAACATACCGTAACGGTAACGAATGCCGCAGCCATAAGCAGGATAGCCCAGCGTAGCCAGGGAATCCAGGAAACATGCTGCCAGCCTTCCCAGTCCGCCGTTGCCCAGAGCCGCATCCGGCTCCTGGTCCTCCAGCATATTGATATCCACGCCCAGCTCTTCCAGAACTTCCTTCGCCCCCTGGTAGGCCTGCAGATTGATCATATTATTACCCAGGGCTCGTCCCATGAGAAATTCCATGGACATATAATAGACCGTCTTGGGGTCTTCCTTATCATATGCCTCCTGGGTATTCATCCAGTTGCCGATCACCCTGTCCTTTATGGAATAAGATGCTGCCTGAAAAATCTGCTGGGGCGTGGCCTCCTCCAGATTTTTGCGGAACATATTCATTACGTTGTAAAGGATACTTCTCTTGAAAAGCTCTTTGTCAAAAACAGGCTTCTCCTCCGCTTCCTTTACGGCAGCCGCAGCTTCGGCAGTCGCCGTCCCCTCTTCGCAGGCGGCACAGGTATTGCTGTTCAATTCAACTGACTCTGTCAAATTCCTATTTTCCACGTCTTTTCTCCTTTCGTTTCTTCTTCATTTAGAAACGTCGTTTCTATTATACCAAAACTTGGGCTTCTTTCCAACTGGTTTTTTTAGAAATTTGAAAAAAGCGTTTGAAAAAGGCCTTACTTATAATTTTCCGCCTGCGTTTCAAAGAAATCATAATACAGCCCCTTTAACGCCAGCAGATCATCAAAGGTTCCGTACTCCGCAATTTCTCCTTTATTAAAGACGGCGATTTTATCGCAAAAGCGCGTGCTGTATATCCGGTGGGAAATGAAAACCGTGGTCTTCTCCATGGACATTTCCGCAAACTTATGGTAAACTTCGGATTCCGCAACCGGATCCAGAGCCGAAGTGGGTTCGTCCAGTACCAGCACCGGCGAATTCTTGTAAAGTGCCCGTATGATGGCAATCTTCTGCCGCTCGCCTCCGGACAAGTCCACCCCGGAGGCCGACAGCCGCTTTGTGACAGGCGTATCCAGACCCCGGTACAGCTTTTTCAGCCGCTCTCCCATGCCGTTTTTCTCGAAAAGCTCCGTGATGGCTTCCGTTTCCTCCTTTGTAGCCTCGTCCTTGACGGCAATGTTATTCAGCAGGGAAAAAGCCATCAGGGAAAAGTCCTGGTTGACCGTGGCAAAGATTTTCTGGTAGTCTTCGTAATCGATCCGCCGAATATCAATGCCGTTTAAAAGGATCTGGCCCTCCGTGGGGTCATACATGCGGGTCATCAGCAATACGAAGGAGGTCTTGCCTGCCCCATTGAAGCCCACGATGCCCAGTCTTTCCTTATTTTTTATAGTCAGGTTGATATTTTTCAGCACAAAGGCGGTACTGTTGGGATAACGGAAGGATACATTCCGGAACTCGATCTCGATATTGTCCAGATTGATATCTTCCATCCTGATGTCTGCGTCCTCGCTGTACTTGCTCCGGAACTTCTGAAAGGAATTGTACTGCCTGATATAGAAGAAACTGTCGTTAAAGTTCACGATATTGGCAGCCACAAAGGAAGAGGCGGACATGAAATTAATCAGGGAAGCAATTCCCATGGTAAAATCGCCGATGGAAATCGTTCCGTTGAATGCCTGGATCCCGATTAAAATATAGGCGGAGATCTGAAATACAATGCTCAATAAATAGATGGCGATCTCAATCCATCCGCTCACCCGGATACGGCGCTTCTCAAAAGCCAGAACTGCCTTTTGGAATGCCTCGATCTTCCTTAATATATAGCCGCCCATGTGAAAGGTGACGATATCCTTCTTACTCTCAATATCCTTCGCCAGCTGAGACACATACGCGGTCTTGCGCTGATCGTGGACGGAATCTGCCTTGTACTTCCTGTCGTATTTCAGGCTTACATAATGCAGCAGCGCCTGTAAAACAATCACCGCCAGAGCTACAGCCAGCAGCCAGACATTCAGGCTGGTCATAATCAGGACGATGCCCACCAGGGTTATGATGTGGGAAACGGTGGCAAAAACCGTGGTAAGGCTGGTAAAGAAATTATTGCCCCGCACGGCCTGATTGATCAGCAGAATCCGATCCTGCACGGCGGAATCATTGAATTGCTCGAAGTCTATGTTCATGCACTTTTGGTTGATTTCGTTGTCCAGCTTGTTTGTCAGCTTTATGAACAGGTATTCCCTTGATTTTGACAAAACCGTGTTGATGGCCGTAAGGAGGAAGTTGGCGCCGAATAACAGCGCTACATAGAAGACAACCTCAAAAAAGTCCTTCCCCCTGGTGATGCTGTCCACGATCCGGCCAGACAGGATCACATTCGGGAACGGCAATACCGCGTTTACAATGATATCCGCAAACAGGATGAACAGGAGTCGCTTATCGTAATGGTAGATTTCCATGAAGGATAGGCGGAGGTTTTCAAGCTGTTTGTTTTTTATTCTGCTCAATTCGTGTCGATCTCCTTTTCTGTTTTATTGATTTCTATGCCCGCTTTTCGCAAAATCACACGGCGGCGCGATTCTGACTTTCCGGGCGGGAGGCATGGCGCAATTGGTGTCCTGCTTCTGCAGATGCGTCAAAGAGGCATCCTCCTCCCGGCGGCTGCCCCTCTTATCTTAATTAATGTCGCTTGCATTTGTTTACACACTTATTTCATGGAATGTCCTATATTCCGCGAAATGCCCTCTACTCCATATTCAGAGCCACATACATATCATGAACCAGCGTATCCACGGACAGCGGGTTTGAATAGCACTTATATGCTCCGCGGGCCTTGAACTCGTCCATTGCCGCCTGCTCGTCGTCTACCGCATCCGCCAATGTTACAAATACGGCTCCTTCGGGGTGGATTTGCTTTATTTTCGTCAGCAATTCTAACACGCCCTTCGTCCTATTAGTCATCATGATAATTTCAGGCTGAAGCTGTTTCACCTGCTCTATCGCTTCTTTTTCGCCAACGGCTCTATAGTTATCATACAGACCGGGAGCGTATTCTTCCATCAGGTTGTCCCAGTTCTCCACGTCCTTTGATTTCCACTTTTTATTTCCTATGGATAGGATCTTCTTTTTTGCGTTCATGTCGGTCTCCTTTTTTATATCTGCATCAGTTAATCCCGTCAGTGCATGCATCGTGTTTCGGATATATGGCATCTCATCATGATAATTAATACACAGCACTATGACATCCGGTTTTGTGCCAGAAAATTCCATCTAAGCAAAGTTTGTTGATTGTATTGTTTAAGTATAACACGATCTGATTATTCTGTAAATGTACCGTTGCGTTATACCCTCATTGAAAAACCTAAAACACATTAAAACAAAAAATCTTCTACTGTAAATCTGATAGTATCAAATCACACATAAGGAACAATTCCTTCTCCTGGTCACAGCGGAAAACAGGCTTAGAAAATTTTTCTTCTAACATCTTTTTCCTATTATCCAACAAATCATCTTCTGTAATTAATTTATCTTTGTCATTTTCCAGCACAATGTGTGATAAAACAATTGCGATAATAGAAATCTCTGCTACACTCGTAATCGGTAGATAGTGCGTACCTCGACTGTGAGGGAAAAATATGTGACAATA
>CAJUCE010000001.1:160187-352273 GCA_910584865.1 uncultured Acetatifactor sp. | reverse complement strand
CATTTGTCCTTATTTTTTCGAAATTTTCAATACCGATTGGCAGTTTTACTTTTTTATTCATACTTGTTACCCTTTCGTTTATATTGGATTTCCGTGGAAAAGGGAAATAACTATGCTCATAAATATAGTGTAACATACCTTTTTGAAAAGGGAAACAGGATAATTTGCCAGAGTTTGAAAGAAATAGTATCAAAATTTGTTCGATGCGAAAGAACCGTTAGATTTCTGATTCTCAGGCTTAGAAAAAGAAAGTCAAAAGAAAAGGAACCGGCAAAAGCCGATTCCCTCTCTTCACAATTCATGCCAACAGAAACAATATCACATATTTCTATTGCGCTTACATTTAAACTCTTACAGAAATTAGCCAAGCAAGGACAGAACGCCCTGGTTAGCTTGGTTGGACTGTGCCAACATTGCCTGACCTGCCTGAGCAAGGATCTGGTTGTTGGAGTAGCTAACCATCTGCGTAGCCATATCTGTATCACGGATAGCAGACTCAGCACTCTGAGTATTCTCTACTACGTTGTCCAGGTTGTTGATGGTATGCTCAAGTCTGTTCTGGATAGCACCCAAGGATGCTCTCTGGTTGGAAACCATCTGCAAAGCGGAAGAAATTGTATCAATCGCATTTGTTGCATTGGTAGAAGTATCGCCGCTTACATCCAAGCCATTGATACCAAGAGCTCTTGCACTCATCATAGCGATGTTCATGTTGATCTTGTTATCGCTGGAAGAGTCCGCACCAACATGCAGGCTCAAGTCAACTGCCTCATTCATGTCGGAGAAGGTCTCGATCTTCAATACGGTTCCTTTTCCGTTATGTGCTACACCAACCTCATTCTTAGTCGGAGCAGCTGTCAAATTAGCACCCAAGCGACCTGCAGAGCTTGTAATACTGTTGAGGTTATCCTCATAATAAGAACTAATCGTCTTAATATCTGCGCCATGATCCTGCTTGATGGCAGACATTAACTCATCCAGGCTGGCAAATGCTTTAATTGTCTGGGTACCACTAGCTGCGCCAAGTTCCTTACCATACTCATTAAACACATCAATTACATCGTTCACAGAAGCAAAATCCTTACCAGCGGCATTTGCCTTCGTGGAATAAATTGCATAGTAAGATGTATTGCCGACTGTAATTACAGCGCCTGTTATACTGGTGCTGTTTGCAACTTTATTTACTGTATCGGCATCAATTGTAGTAACTTTGCTGGCTATATTGGTGCCACCCTGTGTTGCTTTCCCACCAAATGTCTGATTTACATTTGTTCCTCCAGCCACAAAAGTAGTCGTTGTCGCAATATCCATGCCGTCAATATCAGACACAAGCGCATTGAGAACACCTGTACCCTCATTGATAGACTTACCTGATGTTGTTGCCAAAACAGACTTAAATATAGAACTGGCAGCGCTATTATTTGCGGCGCCACCATTCATAGATTTTGTAGCGTCTTCAAACTGCAACTTTCCAACTTCTCCGCCATTGCTGCCCTTAAGCAAATAAGTCTCATTGAACTTGGTGGTAATAGCTACACGGTCAACCTCGGTAACCAATGCGTTAATCTCGCTCTGGATAGCCTGACGGTCACTCTTGGACTGTGTGCCGTTGGCAGCCTTAACAGCCAGCTCGTTCATTCTCTGAAGCATGTCGTGCACTTCGGTCAATGCACCTTCTGCAGTCTGCACTGCGCTGATACCATCCTGCGCGTTGGTGGAAGCCTGGGTCAGACCTCTGATCTGCTTTCTCATCTTCTCGGAAATAGCAAGTCCTGCTGCATCATCTGCTGCACGGTTGATTCTGTAACCGGATGACAGTTTCTCAGTTGCCTTAGCCTGAGTCTTTGTGGTTAATCCTAACATTCTGTTAGAGTTCATTGCAGTTAAATTGTGTTGTACTACCATGATTATTCCTCCTTGAATAGATTGCTTCTTCCTTGAAGCTATTCGGGTTGCCTTCCGCCTGATCCGCACGTTCAGCCTTCCGGCAAACAATAACGGGTTTCCTCCTGCAATCGTGCGTATTGCTTTGGATTCCCAAGGGTTAAGCTGAAACAGAATTTGTTAAAATATACTGTTCTCTGCTTTACTTGATAAGTATATCGGAAGGATTTTCAATTACTTTAGCATTTTCGGAAGGATTTTTTGTTGCTTTATTATTTTTATTATTTTGGGGGATATCTCCAAAGGTCTGCTGATTTCCGAATTCCCGGATTCTGTCAAGCCATTCGTACACCACCGTCTTGCTGTATAAGTAATTGTCGTCGTCATCCTTACTCTGCTCCAGTGCGCAGGCCATCAGGGCATATTCGTTTTCCAGGGAAGTGGAGAAGATGCCTTTATCGTCGGTATTGATGGACACCGAAAGCTGGGCGCATTCCTCCGGCTGCCTTTGATCGCTCACCAGATGCTGATTATAAAACCGGATGATCGGATGCTCATCATATTTCTGCAGCCCGGAAATCATTACATTAGAAGAAGGATTGGTCTCTATCCCGATTCCCCGCATAGCCACATAACTCTGCATCTTTTTCTGGAGGGCCGCAATTCCCCGGATCCATTGTCTGCTGATATCCGCTTCCAGCGCTCTCGCCCCTGCCTGCTTCACATCTCTGTCGTAATGGTATAAATAGTACAAAATAACAACTTCCGGGATTTCACGGTAATGCTCTCTTTCCATTCCCTTGCGAAGTAACGCATAATCGTAGTAGGTCTCCTCGCAATTCTCCGGCCGCCTGCACCTGCGCTCCCAATAATATTCCGGACAATCTCCCCGCAGTCTTTGCGCGTAATAATATGTCAGAATGGTAAAATTCCTGTTTTCTCTGAATATGCTGTGCCCATACACCCTTCTGAAATGATATTCGAATTCTTTTTCCAGATAATGGAGCAAAGCTTCCTGTCCCATTATCTTGAATTCCACAATTCGGCCGTACATCCAGGCGACATTATCGATATAATCCTGCTCGGTCAGCAGAATCTTATAATTTTTCTCTCTGTACCACCTTTCCGGATCATACCCCAGCGCAATCGCATGCCCCAGCCGATCCCCGCAGTCCAGCTCCAGAAAGCGCACTGCCTCGTCGATGGCCCGCAGGCCGTCCGCCATATCCAGATAGTCTTCCCCCACATGATATGTGACACGCAGCTGGGGAACCACTTCCACGCCGTCCCAGCCTTCTATCCGCAGCACATGTCCTCTCAGATATCGGAAGGCCTGGGCAAACACCTCCGGCCTGCATCCTATTTCATAAGAGCAGGCGTCTATCCCCTTTACTCTTTTCGCGGTCTCCGGGTATCGCTCGCGGAAACGTATCAGTTCTTCCGCCTGCTTCTTGAGGCGCTTTCTTTTTTCATAATGCCTGCAGGCAATATCCTGCATAATTGCCGGGGTCTTATCCTCCGTCTTCGCAAAATGGAACACATAGAAACATCTTTCTTTGTATTCCGGTTCCAGCAGGCCGTCAAGCATCCGTATGTAATCCCTATTTTCCGGCGCTGTGTCACAGGGAGCAATACGTGCCTCCAGGGACAGCAATCTGCGGCTCCGCAAGGTATTCTGGAGCGCCATCTTACCTGCATAATCCGTCTTTGTCGCAGGCAGGCCTTTGTTCTTCCTTCTGCTGTATCTCTGAAAATTCAAAAATCCTATCCTGTCATTCGCCTGTACCAGCTCACTCCGGATATGTTCCTTTATCACAAGATAGGCATAGAACCAGTTATATTCCTCCCGATATGCCGCCCCGTCGCTGAATATTTTTTGAAACATCCGGCACAGGAACCATCTTTCGCTGCAATATATCCGCTCCGCGTCCGACAAATGCTCCGCCGCCTCAAGAGAAAGGCTTACATAGTCCTCTTTTCCTGGGCCGAATTCCCGAAGTGCGGCAATTGCCGACAGAATCTCCGGCTGATAGGCTTCAATATTCCAGGAAGACTCCAGCAGTGTCCTGACTCTCCCATAAGTTTTCACCCGATATTGTCTCCGATACCATCCCTCCGGCACCAGCTCCTTAATGGCTTTCAGAGAAATAAAACCGTTATGCTTACGCTCCCGCAAATGCTCCCATTTCTCCTGCTTCCTTCGGTCCGTCTCTCCTGTCCCTCCCATTCGGTCCATCTGATCCTGCACTTCTCTGACAGCTATGTCATATTCTCCGATATCCAGAACCGCGCCGGTGAGCCAGGTATACAGATATGCTCTGATCAGCATCGCCTGAAGGCACTGGACTCTGTATGGTACATTTCCATGCTTTTCGTCCAGATTGTAATTCACATACTGCTTTCTCCTGTCCATCTCCTGAAACAGCGCTTCATACCCTCCGGGCCCCTTCTCATGATTCATCATCACTACCCAGTATAGCTGAAAATACGGCGCGGATGCCCATAAATGAAAATGGTTCTCGCTGATCCCCTGCTCCAGCAGCCTGTTTAGGCGTTGGTTATTATGGCCGATCACCGCGTCCCAGCACCAGCTGTCCCAAGTTTGATTTCCATGCCTTCCCATAACGGCGAGATAAGCACAGGTAAAGATGTCTTCACTGAGCTGAACCGTAAGCCTGCGCCATTCCAGCAGTTTTTCATAATGTACCTCCAGCCTGTTGTCGGAAATCAGGAGGAGATTGCGCACCAGGAAGAAGATCAGATGAAAAGGGTTCAGACCGCTCCGCCTTCTGCTCCGCTTTGGCAGAGTCTCTGAATCTGTGGTGTACTCCTGAAGGCAATGGTACAGAAGCCTGCATTCTCCCTCTGTGTAGCGCTTCAAATATTCGGCGGCAAACTTTATAAACTCTTCTTCCTGCCACTGATCATAGATGATTTCGTGCTCCAGTATCTCCTGCGCCGACACGTGTTTCAGCAATATAACCAGGGTTTCTTCCGCATTTCTCATCGTTCTTTTGTTCCCCTCTTACGATATGCCGATTCCTGTAATCTTCCTATATTATTTCTTTTCATTTGCGTCTTCCGGAGTATCGATTTCGCTTTCCGGATCGTATAAATTATCATAGTCATTTCTGGTACGGCACTGTTCGAAAACTGCTCCAAATTTTTCGGGAAAATCTTCGCACAATCCCATGCTCTGATAATCCTTGATGCATTTGATAACAGGGCAATCCTGAAAGTTCCGCAGCAGGCTTCCGTCATATTCAGAATCTATCTCCCTCAGAAACTTCTCCTTCTCTCTCAGCAATACCTCCATCTGAAGGACCACTTCCTTTAATAGCTCCCACGCGCTCAAGTCACTGAATCTCTTAGACAGCTTCATCATACTCCATTGCCGCAGCTCTTCTAAAAGATTGATATAAATGTCCGTATGCTGATAAGGCAGAACCAGTCCTTTCGCCTTTTGGTTCCATTCTTCCATCTCTCTGTACAGCGACAGGCCCTCTCTATTCCGAAATTTCTCTATCAACTCTTCCAGACCTATCTCATCTTCCGCTTTGAAAAAAGTCCGCCAGCTCAGAATAAAGACCTCATGAAGTTCCCTATAGAAGGTTTCGCATTCCAGCAAATTGGTCAGAAAACCTAACAGATTAAAATCAAGACTCCTGTTTTCTATCTTGACAATTGCACTCATTTTATCCATTTCACCCGGAACTACTTTGGATTCCATTCTTATCTTTTCGCTTTTTATAGAATTGTCATGAAATGCCTCAAAAAATAAAGTGATTATTTCTATTGACCGGACCACATCCCGATCTGTATACAGCCAATCCCAAAAATCCCAAACAGTGTCCTGGGGAGGCAGCTCTACCTCCCATATAAAATCAATAGTGGCCTTGCAGCCCTTCACACTCCCGGCAAACCGCACACTCTCCTTTTTCATCGCTTCCTGCAGAAACACTGTCTGAGGGAAAATCTGATTCGTCCAAATCCCCACCACGCTTCCGCCGAAGGCAGCCTTATCCAGCCCCTCGCCTTCCCATATTCTCCTGTTGAGTTCAAGAGAATAAAGCGCAGTAATGCAGTTTTTCCAGGCTCTTCTTCGCCAATTATTCTCAACAAACCAGCTGATACCCCAAAGCACGTTTCCAAAAGAATTCTGATCCCTCATGAACATTTCCAGCAGAATTCTGTCATTGGTATCCAGGCTGTTTCCTTCATTCCCCGTCATAAACCAACTCACAATCGGACCCATATAGTGATGCAGATATAGATTCCATCCGGAATATTTTCGATTTATAAGATCATAAATTCCCTCTCTGTCCTCTATCTCAAGCTGTTCCAATACATAGCGGTAAGCAAAATCATTCTGAAACTTGTCCAGATTATCTTTCGCAATCCTGCGCTGCTCCTTATTCAAGTTTCGGCCGGCATGCCTGGAAGACTTCAGCTTAACAAGGTCCTCCAAAAACAGATAATAATCGTTCAACCCTCGCATGGATACCGGCACCAGATAGTGCTGCTCATCCCCGCTGCCGTCAAAATACACTCCGGTCCGATGAAATATCTTGCGCAGAATAACTGTCTTTACCGACTTTCCCTCCCTCTCAACAATAAGGGTATCCCCATATCTCATAGCTCCTTCCCCAAAAGCCGGCAGGTAAAGCCTGTAATAGGACGGCATCATTTTCTCCAGGTACTGCTTCACAGTCTGGTCCAGATACCGGACCTTCCATTCCTCCGTTTCTCTGTCAAGCCTCTCCAGCATCCCTGAAAAATATTTTCTTCCCAAAATCTCCAGCTGTTCATACTTTGCCGTGACCATAATAATCACATTCGGTACTAACATATAACGATGAATCTGCCCCAGCATTGCAAAACCCTTACTGATATTCATGTCAAGATCGTCTATAGCAAAGACCAGATAGGTCTGCGGGCCGTCCTGTGCGTCATAGCAGGCCTCCTGCCCATAGGAAATATAAGCCTTCACCAGGCTTTGAAAATTCTGTCTCAACCTGGAACTGAATGACAAATTTTTCAGCGTAGCCAGTGATGTCAGCTCATCCTCGCCGCCATGTTTCTTCAGACTGCGGAATCCCTCCAACAAATCATTGAATTTTTTCTGCAGCGTCTTTTTCGCATCCGTTCTTTCCACTCCCCAGGAATCCCCGTAAACCCGCTCGCTGTCACAGTTTTTCAGAAAATCAACCAGCATCTGGGCCAGAATAATTTCAAACAAATCTTCTTCCTCTTCCAACATGGATGCGTCGATCACATCAAAAGTCAGAAACCGGACATTCCCGCAATCGGTCAGAAATGTGCTCTTCTCCCTCTCCTTTTCCTTCAATGCACGCAAAAAAGACAACATTGCTGTCGTCTTTCCGCTCCCCCGTTCCCCCATAAAGGAGAGGAGATGTCCGTTCCTGCCGTTTTCTTCCCGTTTCTCCACAATGTCCCTGATAATCTTCTCCGCTTTTGCATATAGCAGGGAAAACGCGGATTCCTGAAACTCCGCCGCCCTTTCGACTACATCTCCCTTCCTGATGTTGACCTTGCGTACTCTCTGATACTCTCTTGTCTCCATGAATTCCCCAATTCCTTTCTCACCAGTTATATTTTATTATTTTTTCAATGTCCTCCAATTCTTCCATTGTCCGCCGGATTGCCAGTCTCTGCTGCATCCCTTCCTTAATGCTTTTTGCCTCCTCATCTGTATAAAATCTATCGATGAACTTGTTTCCCGGGATGCTCTCCCATATCCGAATCGCAAGTTGCGCCATTTTTCTGGCATATAAATACTGCTCCTGGCGGGTACCGACTATCATCAGGCGCCTTGCCACCTTAAAGGCATACTCGCATTTGCACGGCGTAATATACCCCTCTTCAATATAAGGCTGCATCTGATCTATAATGGCATCATAATATTTCTCCGCCTGATTAAAGTTCCGAAATGTCTCATGGGAAAAAGCCACCTTATAAGCAAACCTGTAATTAGAAGGGGCCCGCCGATATGCCGTCTCATAACATCGCAGCGCCTTCTTCCAATTAAGATCTATCTTTTCATAATACCTTCCCATACGGTAATAAATGTATCCCTGAAACTTCTCATCCTCAGGATTCCCCAGGCCCTGCTCTTCTTCAATATGTCTTCTATAGCAATTGATAGCCATATATGCTTTAGCATCATCTTCGTCTGCTATGAGTCCAGTCAAAGTCCAGAGACAGGTAGCCTCGCTGTCCCTATTCAGATACTCCAAGTTCTCATCCATCATACGCTGTGTCCCGTAATATTTCAGCCTGCCTGCAAGCCTGCACACCAGGTTCACCTTCCGTCTGCACTCCTGCTCGAAATAGAAGCTGTGAAGCGTCTTTCCCCCCAACTCTCCCGCCTGAGATATCGCCTTCTGAAAATGCTCGATTGCAGACGCAAAGGTATCTTCCTTATCCTCATCTCTCACAGAAACAAGACGAAGGTGATAATTGTACAACAGGAGATTGCACTCTGCATATATAGAGGCCAGGTTCTCTAAATCATCAAAGACGCTGTCTTCAAACTCCCCGCCCAAAGGCGACTGCCTCATAGCATCCAGCAGCTTAATCAGAATTTGCGCATTGGCCTCTGCGGCGCCTTCTCCCCTGTGCAGGACATCCATCCTGAAAGGAATCCAGTTATCTTCCCGGAATCCGTCTCTGATCCATTCGTTTCCTCCATTATCATTCAGAAGAATCATAAAATCTTTATAAGACAAATCCGTTCTTTCATTGATCGTTTCCCGTACCATCAGCAGAACATAGACTCCCATCAGCCGGAAAAAGGTAGAGAAAAGTTCCGCCTTTTCCTCCTCAAATCTATTGTATATCATAACGATGTGTTTAATATGTCTTGCTTTCATATGATTACCCTTTTTCTATACTAATTAGGTTTCTCTCTAAGATATGAGAACGGCTTATCCACCATGACAGCCATACAATCCTTTTAACCGGAAAATTTCCCGTCCTGCCGTGCAACCAGCCCGTACATGGCGGCATCCTCTTTCTCAGTGACAACCACATTTTTGAAGGCCTTTGCTCTGCCAAGCGCAACTCCCCTCAAACTGCTGATCTCGGATTGGCTCAATTTCCTGTTGATTGCCCGAAAATCCGACTCTCTTACAACGAAATATTGTTCCCGTTCTGCGGTCCGTTTTAATTCGGAAAAAATGTCGGCATACTGAGGACACTCCCCAATAATCTCATCAAGCTCGTCCCCGCCAATCACAAAATCATCCTCCGAAAAACGCAGAAACGGAAATAATTTTTCCTGCCTTTCATCTGACAGCCTGTCCCGGCTGATGAAGAATTTATGCGCCACCGGCTGCCGCTGTTCTCCTGCGGAAACCGTAACAGCCAGCCCCATCCGGCATAGCATTTTTTTAACCGTAAAATTGCGAAATCGGAATATAACAAACGATAATTCAGATATTTCAGGATTATGAAGAATACAGTACATCGCCCTCATCTTCCCGGAAATGACCAGCTGTCCGTAATATTGTTTTATAACCTCGCTGCCGCCCTTCATTTCTCCGGTATGAAGCCGAAATACTGTCTCACAGATCCCATGGCAGGAGGAAAAAGAGATCTCACCCTCCAGGATCTTGTCCTCATATGGGTCCGTACTTTCATAGTATGCCCAATATTCTCCTGTTATATTTTGGAAGGCATCATCCTTTTCGGGATCTATGGCAAATGAGCCGTCATCCATAGGCAACCACGCCTGCCGCCTTCCATTTCCCGCCAGATAATCCAGCGAAACGTTGAACACCTTACTTATGGCCAGCAAAAAATAGAGTGTGGGCTTTGTCTTCAGAGACATAAATTTCGATATATCAGGCTGCGTAACCGAATAGCCGGCTTTAGCGCACCGCGCTGCCAGCTCGGTCTGGCTCATAGACCGCTCATCCAATATAGTGCGAACACGCTGCACAATGTCTTTGGAGATATCCTCTGGCGCATACATAGCAATACCACCCCCTGAATTGATTTGCCGCAGTGCCTCTATTGTTAAGAATGACTGTGCTCATGAGTGTATGCATTTTTGCATAATTTTTATCTCAAAAAGCATAATTTCGCTTTGATCCGCCAACACTTTATTCTAGCATAGGGAGGACAAGCCTGTCAATCAGAAATTATCTTCCTTACCACGCTTCCTTGCCACATCTGTTACCGCCACCGCAAGTGCACAGTGGTCCTTGCACGCCCTATACCGCCATCCTCACTATGCGAAATTGCATAATCAGAATTTCTTTTTACAGCTTTGCCTTTCCTGTAAACTTTACCAGCAAGAAGGTGGATATTGACATGATGATCCCGCAGAGCAGGCCATATACATCGCTATGCCTCTCCAGCAGACAGCTTATCTCATAAGTAATGCGCTGCAGGCCGGTCAGAGACGTATTCGCCGCTATCAGCGCAGTCGTCTTATCAATAATATCTTTATAGGGCAAAGCAGTTAAAAAAGATGATACGCAGACACCGGTGACACACAGCACCTGTAACGCATACTTCCAGCCCTTCCCGAGACGGTTTCTGACACGGACATCTATCGCTTTCTTGGAATAACGGATACTCTTATTGTTTATCTGATTTTCCGAAATCGATATTGCCAGAGATGTCAGCAGCACATCTGTCTTTCTCACAGGCCATAATCTAAATTCTACCTTTCCCTGCCTGCTCCCCATGAAATATTCCTTCTGCAGTACGCCGCAGACGTCACGGCTGTCTCTCAGAGAAACCGGTATCGAAGACATGGTATCGGCGTTAAATAAGGGGATTATATAGGTCAGATGTACGGTATATTCTTTTCCGATTATGAAATCATATCCGTATTCTTTGTCCTCTACGGGCGTTAACGCTTTTCCTTTCTGATTTGTATGTTCCGATTTGCCAGCGCGAGTTGCTCGCAAACGCTTCGCTTTTTTGCTCGTATCGCCGCTTGAAGGGCAGCGGCTCAATTCCAGTTTGCTGCCGCAAACTGCTCGCAAACGCTTCCCTTTTTTGCTCGTATCGCCGCTTGAAGGGCAGCGGCTCAATTCCAGTTTCGTGAAAACCGGATAGACTTCCTGGAACAACGCCCTGTCAGCCAATAATCTGACCGTCCTGCTCCAGCCCTGTGCCGGATCCTTCTGTACAAATTCGTCCTCCGTCCAGGCTCCCTCTAACCGAATCACCAGATAGCCATTCTGATAACCGTTTTCGTCCTGACGGCGTGTCGTCCCTTTCGAAATGCCCAAAATGTGCTTTGAATACGCCGCTTCGTCCTCTGCACAGCAATACTCCTGCAGAGTGACATCATAATAAAACTGCCCCTCACTTAACTCGCAGCTATTCAGCTTGCCGTACCGTAACGGAATGTACAGCCGTTCATCGCTCACTGCCGTTTTGTCAAAATAGGATATCAGAACCGTATCTCCCTCATGGCATGCCTTTTCATCAGCATCCGGCGCCACTGTAGGCGAGTCGTCTTTGCGGGGATATATATAGCAATGTCTCATACCGCATGGCAAATGGAGCGTGGTAAAAATGTCATCCAAATAGGCACTGCTCTTTCCCGTTACAAATAAGTAAATCATCCGAATTCCTCCCCTTATCTTTGCATCACAGTCTCTCGGATCTCTCTTCCGCTTTCTGCAGAGCTTTCCTTAAAGCTTACGAAAAACTTTTTCATTGGTTCCCTTCTTTCCTGCTCCATGGTTTATCGAAACTCTGATTTTACCTGTAGAGAGTACCGATGCAAAGGTGGCGGGAAAAGATAAATTAAGTGTCGGTTCAGGATTCCGAAAGCCTGTTTTACATCAAAAAATTACCGCATCCGCGTATTTCTAACGCAAATGCGGTAATTCGTTTTCCTGTAACAGAATCCAAAATAAGATTCCATCGTCAAAATTTTATAATTGCTATGGGTACCCTATGGCACCAAACAGCGTCTCTCCCTATAGAAAGATTGCATTCCTACGCAACTTTACGAAATGCACTCTCCTGGCATCTACATCCCTTCAGCTTACTGAAGCAGTGACAATACGCCGGATGTAGCCTGGTTGGACTGAGCCAGCATTGCCTGACCGGCCTGGGCCAGAATCTGGTTGTTGGAGTACTCAACCATCTGCGTCGCCATATCCGTATCGCGGATGGAAGCTTCTGCGCTGGTGGTATTCTCTACGATGTTATCCAGGTTTGCAATGGTATGCTCCAGACGGTTCTGGATAGCACCCAGAGCTGCACGCTGGTTGGATACCCGTTGTAATGCCTCACCGATTACATCAATCGCTGCGGTAGCAGCCGCACCTGTATCTCCTCTTACATCCAATCCGTTGATTCCAAGTGCCCTAGCGCTGAGCTGAGAAATATTCATGTTAATCTTGTTATCAGCGGAGGAATCTGCACCTACGTGGAGGCTTACGTCAATGGGGTCGTTGACATCGGCAAAGGTCTCTACCTTCAGTTCCAACGCAGGGGTAGCCTTATCCATATTGTAAAATGAAGTTATAGTCTTGATATCCGTACCAAAATCGGCCTTCATGGCTTTCAGCAATTCATCCATGCTGGCAAAAGCTTTTATATTATATTCGCCCGACTTTGTCGCATCTGCACTCGCGGTCTTATTCCCCGCATTGTCAACTGTTCCTACTGGATTGTTAAACTTATTAGAAGAATCATTTATATTTTTTACAAGCTGGCTAATGCTTAGTTTATCCTTCGTTGGATCTGCTGCTGTGGTTTCCTCTACCAGCACATAATAAGTATAAGGCTCTTCCTTGCCCACCGGTCCTATTGTTTTACCGTTGTACTCAGTATTATTAGCCGCCTCGCTGGCCTCCGTATTCACTCCCGGTTGTAACTTAGTAGGCGCTGTAACAGGTGCTGTCATACTTATAGTGATCCCCTGCTTCACCTCCACAGTAAATTGACCGGAACTTGCTGAGACAAGAGGACTAGGGGCTGTCGGCGCTCCACCTGCCTGTGGTGCCTTTTTCTGCGCAGATACCGCCTTAAAAGAATCCTCCAAAGTAGTATTCGCCACACTATACGTCAACCTGGCCGAAACGCCGTCATTACTACCCCTCATCAAATAAGTCTCATTAAACTTGGTCGTAGTAGACACACGATCAACCTCAGCCACCAACTCATCAACCTCATTTTGCACGGCCTGTCTATCTGTCTCTGACAGAGTACCGTTAGCAGCCTTCACTGTCAGCTCAGCAAGTCTGTGCATCATGTCATGCACTTCGTTCAACGCGCCGTCTGCTGTCTGTACCGCGCTGATACCGTCCTGTGCATTCAGGGATGCCTGCGTCAAACCTCTGATCTGCTTTCTCATCTTCTCACTGATAGCCAGACCAGCCGCGTCGTCAGCCGCACGGTTGATTTTATAACCGGAAGACAGCTTCTCCGTAGCCTTTGCCTGAGAAGATGTCGTCAATCCCAACATTCTGTTAGAGTTCATTGCTGTAAGATTATGCTTTACTATCATTCCCATCTTTCATTCCTCCTTGAATAACAGCCGCCTTAGGACGGCTTGCCTCTTGCTTTTTGTAATGTCAGCCGACTCTCTGTCAGATAGCGCCTAAACAGAATTGCAGACAAATCACTTGTTTTTTATATCGGATAGCCTTCTCCAATAATTTAGGCTATTCGAAAACTTTTCCTCAAAAGATCAAAATCCCGCAGCTCTCACCGCGGGATTTTATACTACCTATTGGCTATTTCTTATCATCCATAAACACTGGCATCACTACAGAAGATTTGTTCATATTCTTATAATAGTCAATTGCAGCCTTGGAGGTCTTCCGGTTCATACGGATCCCCTCCCGTCCTTTCCGGAAGAAATCATCTATCAATTTCTTATTGCGGGCCTCCTGGGCCTGAATGGTGACACTGGTATCCGTAACTTCAGCAACCAATCCCTGCAGAGTTCGGATCTGTTCCGCGTACTGTTCCCGGTTTCCTTTCAGTTCTTCGGCCACATTGGCATAAAGCTTCTCGAAACCGCTGTCAAGCGCGTTTAATCTGTCGATCAGACGCCCCTTCTCCTCCATGTACTCGTCGAACTTATCCATGTCTGCCTCACCGGCCTGGAAAATCTCCTGCTGGCGGAGATTATATTTCTGTATCTCTGCCATGACCTGCAGTTTACGCTTGAGGCTTTCCTCCAAAAGGGTCAGATAATTTCCCGTCATGTGCCCCGCTCCTTATTTATCCGCATAACTTCCTTCCACGTATCCCGCATGGTCCGCAGATGAGTAGTCACCTCTTCCAGAATATCCTTATCCTTCTTTATGTTTGCTTCGATGAGCCGTTCGCTCAGGTAGGAATAAACCCGCTCAAAATCCTCTGCCACCGGATATTTCATATCCAACGTCTGACGGAAATAATCGATAATCCTTTCCGTCTTCTGAATATTGATATGTGCCTTCTCAACGTCCTTCTGCTCCACCGCAACGATGGCAATATTACAGAATTTGATAGCTCCCTCATATAACATCAGCGTCAGCTCCGCAGGGGAAGCCGTCAAAATCTTACTGTTGTTATATCGCCCATATGCATTTGGTAATGCCATAACCGCATCCTGCCTTTCATCACTTCTGCTCAGCCGGGCGCTGATTCCACATCTTCAATCCTGATTCAATCCGCATTATCAGCCGCCCAACAGAGAGGTTACTGCGCTGGCATTGTTCTGCATCTTTGCCAGAGCCGTTTCCATTGCTGCAAATTTAGCATACCACTTATCCTCGTATTCTGCAAGCTTCTTTTCCAATTCTTTAATCTTAACGGTATAGTCGTCATAATCGGCCTGCATTTTCTTGTCTTCATATGCGGTCATGGAAGAGCTGACACCTTCCACACCCTTCATCATATCAAACATTTTGCTATAAAGGTTTTTGGACAGCTGTGTGAAGAAGGAAACTACCGTATCCGGGTCGTTTGCAATCATGGATTTCAGCTTGTCGGCATTGCCGGAAGTACTGTCATCATCCGGATCACCGTCAATATGATAAGCATTTTTCTCATTATCCGGAGCACTAAAGTAACTCAGCGTGCCGATACCAAAGTTGGAGAGGTACATCTGCTTGCCGTTTACTTCCACGCCCTCCATCATAATCCGCTTCATCTCACTGGCGAAATTGCCCAGGGTGCTGTCTTTGCGGAGAATGGAGTCTTTAATTTTATTCTCCCATTCCTCGATGGCGCTGTCGGACATGGCCTCTTTTTCCTCGTCTGTCAGAGGATCGTATCCTTTGGCGGAGTCCGCGTTGTAGTACTTATCCATCTCGTTGATAAGTTCGTTGTACTCCTTAATGAAGTTCTTGACCATGTCATAGACGCCGCTGACATCATCCTCTGTGGTTATGGTGACCTCTTCACCTGCTGCCGTTTCGGCATTTACGGTCAGCGTCAGGCCGTTGATCTCGAAGGTATTTCTGGAAGAGGTGTAGGCTACGCCGTTTAAGGTAATCTGAGAATCTCTGCCGTCTGTCTTTTTCGGCAAATCAGCATTGGCAGAATCCGGATTGTTCGTCAAGCTATTTGCCAGAGCATTCTGATCCGCTATCTCCTTCTTTAAATCTGTCTCTACCTTCGCACGAACATCCAAAGTTTCATCCCAAGCTACCTTACCGTCACTGTCCACCAAAGTCTTGCCGTTAGCGTCCTTCTTGAGAAAAGCGCCATAGTTATCCTCAACATTCTTAATAGCGGCTACGCTCTTCTTCCAGCCGGCTGTCCACCCCTGCAAATCATTTACAACATTAGGCTGCCTGTTCTCCTGGGCATCCTTGACGACAACATTAACGGCATGTTCTACTTTTTCAAGCGTCTCGGCATCCATTTCCTTCAGATTGCCGTCAGCATCGAAAAGATCATCGAATTTGACTCCATTGACCTTCAGTACCTCGCCAACCTTACCGGAATACTTTTTCAGCATATTTCCCAATGTCTTCTGCTGTGCCAGGGCATCGTTGTAGCTGTTTAACAGGCTGTTGACACGGTTGTCAATATTCTTCTCCATCTCGGCATCCGTGACAGTCACAGAAGCATAATTCAGCTTCAGTGCAGACAATGCCTCCATTCCGGCTACATTCGTCGCTTCAATGTTGAAATCCTGATCCGCACCGGACTGTTTGGACGCGATAAAAATCCTTCCGTTGCTCGCGTCGAAATTCGCCGTCAGCCCGGCTTCCCGCAGCGATGCAACAAAGCTGTCGATAGTAGTACCTGCAGTCACGGAAATACGCTCGGTATCTCTTCCATCCTTAAACGTGATATTCATATTGGCGCTTTCGCCGGCTATCAGGCCCAAATCGCCAAGGGTCGTACTCCCTGTGAGTTCCCCTCCCTTTGCCCAGTCGGCCAGCTGAATTTTCCCGCCAGTCAGGAACCCTGTCTTTGCCAGATGATCCACCTTCAGTGTCTGTACACTGTTCATGGCATTCTCACCGGTAATGACGGAGACCACACTGCTGTTGGACACTTTTGTAGTCTTCTTGATAAATGAACTCTCAAAACGCATGTTGCTCAGGGATTTGTTGTACAGATTCAGTATCTTCTTATTCAGATCCTTCCATGCGTCCTGCTTATACTTCAATGATTTCTGCGCTTTTACGGCTTTCGTTACTTTTGCTTTTTTGGCCTCTACCATCTGGGCAATAATACTCTCTGTATCCATGCCGGACATCAGGCCGCTTAATCTCATGGGCATATTCCATCCATCCTTTCTATATTCTGATTTCTTCGGAACTGGCTGTCCCCATTGTCCTGTGTCTGCAATAGACATCGTCAGGTGCAATGCTTCACAACTTCCGTAGAACCTGTGAAACAAATTGCACCACACAAGAGCGACAGCGCCAATGATATCCGGAATCTCTCAGCATACTGCCCCCGTCAGGCTGAAATCGCTTCCCTGACTACATTCTCTCGTCGATCAGGATTCCCGCCATCTCCCACACTCTGGCAATCATATCCAGAGTCTTCTCCGGGGGAAGTTCCTTGATGACTTCCTTGGTGCTCTTGTCTACGATTTTGATCGTAACACGATTGGTATCCTCATGGATACCAAACACTGCTTCGGAATTGGACATCTTCTTGTTCAGGGCCTCTACAGCCTTGCGGACCTTCTCATGGTATGCCTGCTGATCCTGTCCCTGCTCGCCGTTATTGGACTGTCCCTTCTCCCTCGCATTCTCCACCACACTCGTTGTCTTGTCTACGTACTCAACAGGCGCCGTCGTATTCGTGCTGCTATTGTCCGGCTTCTCTGTTTCTACGTGAGCCTGTGGCTTCTGTACTACACTTCCTTGTGCCTGGAATGTCATTACACTTGAAATAGGTTCAATTGCCACGTTCCACACCTCCTTGTATGTTTATCCGCACATCAAGAGCATCCTGCTTCTTGATATTCCATTGCGTCTAAATGTTTTATCGGAATTTTTTCGGCAAAAATTAACTGGAATACCCGAATTTACCCCAATAAACTCCGCAGCGCTTCCACCCCGTCCGCATTCACGGCTTCCTTATTGGCTTCCTGAATCTGCATATAGACTTCCTTGCGGTAAATGGGCACGTCCTTGGGAGCGGTGATCCCGATTTTCACCTGATCGCCTTTTACCTCCAGGATCGTCACTTCCACATTGTTGCTGATGATAATCGCCTCGTTCTTTTTTCTGGATAATGCCAGCATGTCATGCACCTGCCTTTCCCGCCTGCAGAATATCATAAATAGGGAATTTGACAGGGTAGCTGCCGTTATCCAATATAATCTGGCAGCCCTTGCATTCGTCTATGTTGATGACAAAGGGGCCCTGAAGATTTACACTCATTTTCTTCAGATCGCTGGGAACCGATACCGTCACCAGCACCAGCAGATTCTCCGGGGTAAGGTTCCCCGCACTGGCCAGCAGTTCATCATCCACTTCCGGATCATAGTCCGGCTTCACATCCAGCGGGTTCATTACCGGCATGGCAAATCCCGGCTCCTCCAGAGATTGGAGGAAACGGATGCCTGCGCCGGTTCCTCTTTCCTCATCGTGGAGCAGGGCAAATTTCTTCAGTTCCGGGAAACCGATAATCCCGTTTTTAAAGGTAATAATCTTTGCCTCATCAAGCTCTATTTCTCCGAAAACCTTCGTATGAATCTTCATATTTCTCCTTTTTAAATATAATTCAACAGTGTCGTCTGTGTGACCTTGCCTGCCGCCATCAAAGCCGCATTATAAACCAGTTCTGCTGCCCCTAATTCAATAGCAACTTCCGTGATGTCGATATCCTCATTCTCACTCTTCAATGTCTCGTAGGTGGTCTTCTGATTCTGGCTGCGGTTCTTGATCAGTTCCAGCTTGCTGCTTCTGGAACCGCAGTTGGTAACGCAGAGTGTGGCATCGTCATGGTACTTCTGGAAGGTGGTCATACCCTTCTCGAAAAGCTTCTGCTCCTTATCCATGGCAAGGGTCAGCGCTTTATTGGCAGCATCCAGCTGTTTCTGCAGCAACGGACGGCTCTTGTCATCCGCAGGAAGCTTATCCATAATATTCTGGATAGACGCCACAGTTCCCTCCAGGTCCAGCACATCCTGCATTGCATTGACGATATCATCCACCTCTCTGCCGATACCGTGCTTAAAGCATTCGTCCGCCGTGGAATTGATCCGGATGCTCTGGTTATAGCCCACATCATATTCGATTACCTGGCGCTCTGCATTCGGCGTAAGGTAGGTATCATTATATATGACAGGGTCTGCGCCGTTTTCCCCTTCTGCTTCGCAATAGAAATAGTGCTCCGGACGCAGATCTCCCTTCTTCCATTCGCTCTTATCATAGGTAACGCGGATTTCGGCTTCGTTTACAGTAGATGTAGCCTCGCTGTCCTTGGTCCCCATCAGGGTTCCGTAGCGGTTCTTCCCCAACAATATTTCGCCGGTCTCCGGAATATAGACGATGGCATCGTCGTTCTCGGCGGCGTAAACGTAAGGGTCTTCGTAGGAATGCATCAGGGTAATATCCCCGCCGCCTTCCGCAAAGCCGCCCCATTCTACCTTCTTAAGAGTAGTAGGATCCGTAAACTCAATCTTCGGGCCGCCTTTTAAATCGGCAAAACCGGTCTTATTCGTTGTCCAGTCAGTTCCCCACGTACCTCCTATTGCCCCGGAAATATCAGTAAAGTTATTATTAATCAGAGCAAAGTCGGCTGCATCACCTATCTGCATGATTGTAGCGTTGTCAGCCAACATACTGTTATTTGCCTTCAACTTGTCGTTAATTTCCTTGTAATAATCCCCCAAAATCTCCTTCGGATTATCTTCCCAGGACTTCAACTTATCAATGGCTTCCTGATCCGGCGGGGTTTGTGACTCCATATCCGTTACCACTGCATCTACAGCCTTCTTAAGTTCCGCCTTCTCGGCATCACTCAGATTCCCCAGATCCACATTCCCGATCTGCACGCCTGACGCCGCCAACGCCGTATTCACAGCCGCCGCATTCTTGGTGACATCATCCACCAGCCCGTTCTGCGTCTTCTTCAAATCCTCATACGCCTTGCCGTAATCCGAACAGTCATTATACGCCAGCCTGATCCGATACACCTCCACGGAGGAGATATCGTCCTCATCCACATCAATATTCTCATAGGTACTGGAGTTGATCTCCTTGAGCTTATCCGTATCCACCTTTATTACGGAATCAATGGCGCCCTTGTCCAGCTGCTCGGTGATGGTATAGTTCTGCTGCATTGCTTCCAGGAAACTGAGGGAAGTATCTGTCCGGTACCCGGTAAATACATATCTGCCCGCATAATCCGAATCGCCGGTGGCATAAATGGATTGACCCAGATTCTGCATTTCTTCCAGAATAATCTGGCGGTTCTGTGTATTCAGATAGCTGCTCACAGCCTTCTCACAGCGGGATTTCATACTCTTGATAATGTCCGCAAGGCTGGATATGGCATCCTCCGTCACCTTCAGCCAACTCTCCGCATCGGGAATATTTTTGGTATAATATTGCGTGATCTCTGTCACATTGCTGCGCAGGCGCAGAGCCCTGATAGCCACCACCGGATCATCGGAAGGACGATTGATCTTCTTCTGGCTGGACATCTGGGTGCTCAATTTATCCTGGTATATCTTATTTGTATTAATGTTCGAGAGATTATTGCGTTGCATAATCCGATTTGTTATTCTCATATAATTCTCCTATTCCAGTTCCGTGTCCGAACGGAATGAGCCCCTCCCTGCAGAGGAATTCCGGCCGCTTTGGACATGCGTCCGTATTTCCTCTGGGGCTCATTCCATTCCGACACTGCTTTCCAGTTCCGTGTCCGAACGAAATGAGCCCTTCCCTGCAGAGAAATTCCGGCCGCTTAGGACATGCGTCCGTATTTCCTCTGGGGCTCATTCCATTCCGACACTGCTTTCCAGTTCCGTGTCCGAACGGTTTCTATTTTTTATACACCGGTCTGAAGAATCAGTCTGTCATAAATTTCCGACAATGTCTGAATCATCTTCGAAGCCAGGTTATATCCGTTCTGATATCTTACCAGATTCACTGCCTCTTCATCTTCATCCACGCCCGAAATAGAGAGACGCTGGCTGTCGATGGAATAGGCAATATCACAGTAGCTCTTGTAAAAGGTCTCTGCCCGTCTGGCATTCAATGCCACGTCGGCAAGGATGCACTGCAGGAATTCCGATGCCGAACTGCCCCGGAAGCTCATCTTCCCTTTGTTCGTAGCCAGATCCTTGATCTCGGAAATGAGGTCGTTATTCTCCACGCCGTCCTCAGCCTTCTTCTTATTGGCCAGGAGGCTGGGATCGTTCTCCATGGTGGAAGAGACATTGAAATTCTTCCCCGTCACCAGGTAGTAATTGTCATTGCCCGTTACATTCTTTCCTACGCTTACGGAGAGGACAGCCGCTTCTTCCGCTTCCGCCTGGGTCAACTCATTACCCGGCGTCAGGTTTGGATATTTCGCAGCATCCGTCACCTGCGCCATCAGCTTATCTACTCTATCCTTGTAAGCTTCCTTCGATTCCTTATCATACCGATAAGTCTTCAGCGCCTCTATACGGGCCTCTTTTTCCGTCATGCCGTTCGCCACCATCGTATTTACCCTGGCCAGATACTCCTCCACAGTCTCGCCGGAATGGTCCTCAAATACATACTGCCCATTTTCCGTGACCATATCCCCTGTAAAGAGATCGATTCCCGGCGTAGTGCCCGAATAGCCGCTTCTCAGGATATCATTAAACTTCTGGGAAAAGGTTCTCACCCATTCGTTCATTTGCATCATATAGTAAGGCACGCCCTGATAGCTGAGATCTGTGCCCACCGTAGCGTTTTTCCCCACTCTGTCATTGGTGACACGTCTGTCATTCAGACCGCCGTCCTGTTTAGTGGCGGACATGGTAAAGGTATAGGAATACACCGGTTCCCCCTTGGCATCATAGCGTACGCTGTATGTCCAGGAATCGTAATAATATTCCTTACCGCCCAGGTTGATGACGCCTCCGTTTTCGGACAGATTACATTTATTGAGATCCGTCAGATAGTGCCGTCCGACTTCCACGGTAACCGTATCCTTGGTAATCTGGCCGTCCTGTACCGTCCCCACTTCCGTAACATTTCCCGTAAAATATTCGCTGTTATTTCCGTCCCGCATATCCACCAGGCCTCTCAGCGCACCGCCCATGGAAGCATTGTAGAGATTGAATTTGGATCCGTTTGCCCAGTAGACATCATAGAGTCCGTCCACATCGGTCTGGTTCACCTTTTGATCCGTCGTCCTGGCCACGCACTCCATCCTGTTATACTCGTTCCCGTCCACAAGCACCTGACCGCCGGCGATCTTGACTATGAAACGATGCGCCTGTCCCTCACGGGTGGGGTTATTGGGATCCATAAGGGAAGTCTCCGAGATCTCCACGTCCACAACCTCCGAGAGCTGATCCAGAAGAAGCTCCCTACGGTCCCGCAGCTCATTTGCTTTCATATTGCCTGACAGTTCTATGGTATTGATCTGCTTATTCAGAGTAGCAATCTCGCTGGCAATGGAATTGATCTCGTCGATCTTGACCTTGATCTCCTGATTCACATCCTTTTGCAGCTTCTCCAGATTGCCTGCCACGCCGTTGAAATAATCGGTCAGGGAACCTGCATACCCCACGAACTGCTTCTTGACGGAATTGTCGTCCGCATTGTCCATCCACGCCTGAAGCCCTGTGATCATCAGCTGATCGAACACGGTCTTGAAGCCCGCATTCTGGCCGTTGTCATCGAAATAGTCTTCTATCTGCTGCATATAATACTGCTTCTGACCGTAGTCGCCTACCTTGGCATTGTTTACCCAATATCTGGAATCATAGAATTGATCCCTGATTCTCTCAATGGACAGCACATCCACGCCGGCGCCGGCGCAGCCGTATGTCTGGAATACCCTGATGGCATTGGCCGCCTCCTGGGTCACCTGCTGTCTGCTGTAGCCCAGTGTCTGCACATTGGCGATATTGTTGGAAGTCGTATTCAATGACGCATTGCTGGCCAATAATCCTGTATATGCAATATTTAATCCGAAAAATTGTGATGGCATATATGATTCTCCTTTTTCTCAAACCTTAGGAATCGTGTAACGCTTCCTTACACACCAAGCGTACTGAGCAGATGCTCCAGCATCTCGTCGATGACATTGATATAACGGCTGGATGCGTTATACGCATTCTGGAACTTGATCATGTTGGACAGCTCCTCGTCGGAGGAAACGCCAGCCACCTGCTCTCTGGCGGCATAGATCGATTCCACTGTCCCCTCCTGATTCGTATAGATGCTCCGGAAAGCATACCCGGAATTGGCCACCTGTGCCACCAGATCATCGTAGTAATCCACAAATGTGGCTTTCTTCTTCACATTGGGATTCAGAGAATAATCTTCCTTCAGGAACGCGTCTTTCAGGGCTTCCGCAGTGGCTTTGTCCTCGGAACCGTCCTCTAAGCGGAACTCCAGCATGGAAGGCTTCTGCATCAGCTCATCGTCAATCTGGAGATTCTTGATGGAATAAAGTGTCTCTGCCTTCCCGGCGGCTTCTTCATTATAAATCCAGAAATCCCGCTCTTCCGTGCCGGTCACATTCCCCTGATCATCCGTCACATTCACCGTGGCGGTCACCTTCCGGTATCCTTCGGAAGCCACCTTGGCAAACATCTGAATAGGGCTGCCGTCGTCTTTGCGCATATAGCCGTTGGTTGTACTGTCGCAGTAAGCTTCCCCTTTTTTCACCAGCAGGTTTCCGTTCGCATCCTTTATATCGTCCTCCGCCACCTTCACCCCGGCAGCTCCGGCCAGGATCTCATTCACCTTGGTAGCCACATTGTGAATCAGCTGATCGAATTCCGCCTGGATATTCATGATCACCGACTGGGACACACCCTTGTATTTCTCCGGATCGGCCACGTCAGTGTAGTCGGCCCTGTGATCTCCTCTTGCCAGCAATATAGCCTTCAATCCGCCGATATCCGTATTCAGATCGGATGAGATCTCTTTGTTGAGATTAAAGACTTCCGCACCGTCGATATTGTACTCTCTGGTACCGTTGGGCAGGGTCTTAAATGTGGCATTCTGAAACCAGAACGGCGTATAGAAGCCTGTGGCATCATCTGTATGTAATCCGATTTCGTAATATTTGTCCCCTTTTACGAAATCCATCCCTTCGACTTTCACCCACACATTGCCGTTCACATCCTCGGCAAAGTCGATGTCCGCCATCTCTGCCAGTTCATCCAGTATCTGGTCTCTGGCATCTCTCATATCGTTGGCACTCTCAATACCGCCCGCCTCGATGGACCGGATGGCCTCGTTCAGCTTCGTCAGCTGCTTTCCGTAGGCATTAATCTTATCTACCTGATCCTTTACCTTTGCGTTCAGATTGTCCTGGTACGCACAGAAACCGTCGTACACCGCCTCCGCCCTCTGGACGAATTCCGCCGCTCTCTGCACCAGGAGTCCTTGTGTCACGGAACTGGCCGGATCCTTTGCCAATTCCTGAATCGCTGTCCAGAAGTCTGTCAATGTCCCCTGGAAAGCCTCTCCGTTCAGCTCTCCCAGCTGGCTCTCCACCTCTTCCATCACATCGGAAGACACCTGATAAAACATACTGCGCCCGGATTCCCTGCGGTATGCCTTGTCAAGAAAAAAATCCCTGATATGTTTTACCCTGGAATAAGTAACGCCCAAACCTGTCTGTTTGTTATTGACAGATTTGACGTCGACGGAAAGTGTAAGATAACTCCTGGAGGACTGCTGCACCTGCTGTCTGACATAGCCGGTGGTCTCCATATTAGAAAGATTATGCGCTGTGGTATTCAGCGCATTCTGACTGGTCTGTAATCCCGATGATCCAACATATAAACTACCCATTAATGGCATAACATTTACCTCTCGTTCTACAAGGATTATTGTGCCTTACGGCTACTGTTTTGCATCAAAATTCCCGCTGGCCGTGCCCATCTGGACACCGGAGCTGTACGCATCCCTGGTGTAATTCGCCGTCTCCGGCGCGGCCTTGGAAGCCTGCAGCAGATTCATCTCGAATTCCACCATTTCCAGTGCGTTTTCCAGTAATTCTTTATTCTGCTCGTTCACCCGGCGCAATTCCTGTACACTGCTGCGCAGTCTGTCATGAGCCTGCGCCAGCTGTGCCTGCTCCCGGGGCCTGGCTGACATCATCTCAACCAGATTGGAAAGCTTTAGATTTTCAACATCCTTGTTTAAAACGTTGGCAATGTCCGCAGTCACTTCCGCCCGTTTCTTCTCCAGACGGCTGATCCTGTCCACCACTTCCTGTTCCTCATCCGTGATTTTCTGCAAATTTTCCAGATTTGCACTGGCGATAACCTGTGTCTTCTTCTGAGACAAGGCCAAAAGCCCCTCATACTCATCGCTTTCCCGACCGAGCACGTCGATCAGGTTCTCCATTAAACTAGCCACAGGACGATCTACCTCATTTCCTCATTGAAGCTGTCCATTGCAGATACTTTCTCCATCAGCTTATCTGCAAAAGAAGCCGTGTCTACTTTATAGGTACCGTTCTGAACCTGCGCTTTGATGGGAGCGATCAATTCCTCCCTCACGTCAGGCACTCCGCAAAGCGCAGCCTGTGCCGCCCGGATTTCCTTTCCGAAATTGCTGAACTGCAGCTGGTCCGTATAGGTCGCGCTGCCCGTCTGGCGTACCTTATTCACCTTCTTCGTCTGGTATAATTGCTGAACCTGGTTATATGCTTCTATACGCATATCGGACTCCTCCCTCCCGAACCGAATTTCTCATATTAGCTAACTCTTATAAAGTTTATCGGCTACCGGTTCAAATACTTTAGCCTGTAAGACAAATTTCAATCTTCCGGCGCCTTCTACTTCTCTTTATAGGGCATTCTCCCACAGCTTTTCTTTTCCGTACAGTATCCGGCCACCTGACATTTCGGCACGAAATACTGCTCTGTCAGCTCCCTCCATTCTTCCGAGTATTCCGCCAGCGCATTGCTGATATCCTGCATCAGGAGCCGATATTCCCAGTATGCCCTGGTGCACAGCCTCTGATGCGACATTTCGATCAGATTCCGCACATTCCTCTTGTCCACCACCTTCGTGGACATGCCAAGGGGCAGGAGCATGGCCGCATCCTCTCTGGGAATCCCCCACTCTTCCTCCAGTCGGCTGCAGCTTTTGGCGATAGCAGCCATAGTATCCCGGTACAGCTTCTCCGCCTCCGGCTTTCCTGCCACTGAGGGCGGTACTGTATATGAAAAATCTTTATAATTGATATAACGGGTGCTGGCCTGCAGTCTGGTTGGCGCGCCGCCGATATGGGTGTACCATTCCCGGATCACTCTGGCCGAATAGCCTTCCAATATCATCTCCACATTGACGTATTCCATTACACGGTGATGGCCCGATTTAATACAGTCCAGACCGCGGCGGTAATTTTTCTCCGGATCCCGGATGTCTCCGCCCCAGCATACGCCTGCCCGCTCTCCCATCAGGGTGATGGGGTTCTTTGTCGTTTCCTTTAATATCGTAATCATCCTGTTTTCTCCTGTCGCTTTTTAACGCCGAATCCCTCAGGACGGCATATTATCTTCTTAAATTAAACCATCTGCCGCCTGCGGTGTCAAGTATTAGTAAAAGAGGCAGGTAACCGTAAAGGCATGCCCACCGGGAACAACGGGAGTTATAGTTGATTTCTCTCCGATAATGCCTTATAATTTTGTATATAACAGCAACCGCCATCCGCAGTACCCATAGAACTTACGGACGCATTCTCTAAGCTGCCGGAAGTCCTATGCCGGAAATGGTACTGCGGAGGGCGGGGGCGGAACTGGAAATCAGCAACCGCCATCCGCAGTGCCCATAGGTCTTACGGACGCATGCTCTTTGCGGCCGGAAGTCCTATGCCGGAAATGGCACTGCGGAGGGCGGGGGCGGAACTGGAATAAGGAGATACAGTATGAATGAATTCAAACTCAACAACCGGCGGACGATTTTGGTAGGATTGGCCTTTCTGTCCATCTGCGCTTTCTGGCAGATGTACGACAGCGTCATCCCGCTGATCCTGCGGGAAACCTTCGGCATGGACGAGTCCCTGACCGGCATCATCATGGCGGCGGACAATATTCTGGCACTGTTTTTACTCCCCTTCTTCGGCGGGCTGTCCGACAAAACCCACACGAAACTGGGGCGCAGGACCCCCTATATTCTGGCCGGCACCGCCGGAGCCGTGATCCTGATGAACCTGCTGCCCGTGCTGGACAACAGTTACTCCAGACAGGCCGCGCCCTTTAAACTGGCCGCCTTCGTCATCGTCCTGGGACTGCTGCTGATCTCCATGGGCACCTACCGTTCTCCGGCGGTGGCACTGATGCCGGACGTAACCGCCAAACCGCTGCGGAGCAAGGCCAATGCCATCATCAATCTCATGGGAGCCGTGGGCGGTGTCCTGTATCTGGGCGTGGCTGCGGTATTATATCCCACCTCCAAAGTAGCGGATCTGGCCCATGTGGATTACCGGCCGCTGTTTCTGGTGGTTTCCGCAGTGATGGTAATTGCAGTTGCAATACTCCTTCTGACCATACGGGAACCTGCGCTGGCCGCCGAGAACCAGGAGCTGGAGCGCAGCCACCCAGAATGGAATCTGGCGGAAGATGACGGCAGCGGCACAGAGACACTTCCCCCGGCCGTAAAGCGCAGTCTGGCCTTCCTGCTGGCTTCCATCGCCCTATGGTATATCGGCTACAACGGCGTCACCACATGGTTTACCACCTATATTTCCCAGGTTATGGGAGAAGGTCTGGGCGGAGCCTCCACCTGTCTGCTGGTGGCTACGGCGGGAGCCATTGTCTCCTATATTCCCATCGGTATCGCCGCATCCCGGGTAGGACGGAAGAAGACCATTATGGCCGGTGTGATCCTGCTGGCATCCTGCTTTATCGCGGGTTTTCTTTTGACTACGTTATATTCTTCAATCAATGCCGTCATGTTTATCGCATTCGCCCTGGTGGGACTGGCCTGGGCGGCGATCAACGTGAATTCCCTGCCCATGGTGGTGGAGATGTGCCGCGGCAGCGATGTAGGAAAATTTACAGGCTATTACTATACAGCTTCCATGCTGGCCCAGGTCGTCACCCCGATGCTGGCCGGTTCCCTGATGAAAACCGTCAGCTACCAGATCCTGTTCCCCTATGCGGCCTGTTTCGTGATTCTCAGCTTCGTGACCATGTGCTTTGTCCGCCATGGGGACAGTAAGGCGCAGGCCAAGACGGGCCTGTCCGCTTTCGAGGATATGGACGACTGACCCGGGGATAACGAACTGCCGGAAAATAACTGTTGCAATTTCCTTTTGATTACAGGGTTCGCGAAGCGGTTCCTGTAATCTGTTCAGGAAAAGTACTTGGGAATTGCGCAGAACAAACTCGGCGATACGGAAAAATAAACTGCAGAAAGACAGGTGTGATTATGTTTACTTTCCTATTCTTGTCCATAGCACTGTTTCTCCTCCTGCTCTGGTGTGTGCTTTTAAAACCCCGCCGTAATCAACCGGGCTGGGAGAAATTCTCATGCATGCGCTTCGCCCACCGGGGACTTCACAATACCGTGGAGGGCCTGCCGGAAAATTCCATGGCAGCTTTCCGAAAGGCTGCGGAATGCGGCTTCGGCGCCGAGCTGGATGTCCATCTGATGGCGGACGGCAGCCTGGCAGTAGTCCATGACAGCAATCTGCAGCGGGTCTGCGGGAAAAATCTGATCATTGAAGAGATGAAGGCCGCCGATCTGGCCGATTATCCACTGGAGGGCACAGAGGAGCACATCCCATTGCTGGCGGATGTGCTGGATGTGTTTGAGGGCAGAACGCCTCTCATCATTGAATTGAAAGTCTGGCAGGGCAACGCCGCCGCTCTGACGGATGCCGTGATGACGCTGCTTCAGAGGTGGAGGGGAACTTATTGTATCGAGTCCTTCCATCCCGCCGTACTTCTCCATCTGAAAAAACAGTACCCCGCTGTACTGCGGGGGCAGCTTTCCCAGAATTTCCTCAAGGAGGACAATGCGGCCGTTCTTTCCCGGCCGGTGCGTTTTATCCTGACCCAGCTGCTGACCACGGCCTTCACGCGCCCAGATTTTATCGCCTATAACCATCAAGACCGCTCCTGCCGTGCCTTGCGCCTGATGAAACGGCTCTATGGAGTCCGTGAGGTTGCCTGGACGGTAAGGAGCGCAGAGCGGCTGAAGGAATTGGAAGGGGAAAATATCGTCTGCATATTTGAGAATTTTGTTCCCTGAGTATACTTGCCCGCACCTATGTTGCCTGCGATTTTTCGGGGGCAGGAGCATGCCGGATGTCATGTCGGAACTGCCTGTACCTGACTTTGTGCGATTGCACAAAGCCGCAGGACAACACCGCCCGGGAACACATGGAAACCGCCGCTTCTTTACCCTGGTCCCCATTGCATGAATCCTTGCATAATGTGCATTCGCTGTCCACACCAGCACTGCGTTGGTCCGCGCTCCGTTACTTTCCATGCCGGGCGTGTGCGGCCGAAACACAGCACCGTCACAGGCGTGTCCACCGCGCCGCCTCTCACTCCTGCGCGTCCTCCCAGGTCACCTCGCGCTGTTCCTCCTCCGACACGCTGACCGTATCCAGCGCTCCCGCCACCAGCTTAATCATCTCCCAAATGGAGCGGAAATACACCGTCTTATTTTTGTCCATCCATGTGATGCGCCCCTGCCAGCTGCTGTTCTGGCGATGCTGGACACGGATGATAAAGGTTCCCAGATCTCCGTGCATGCTCAACAATTCTTCGTCTTTCATCGTCTTCTTCCTTTCTGGTCTTTCCTGTCCCGCTTTATATCCTTCCTTCCCGAAGCTGCGGCTGTCCGTGGTAGGATGGGGAAAATTCAGAGAATCGTAGAACTGTTCCAGCGCAAAAATAACCCCGTCTATGCTGGAAAATACCGCCGGTTTCCTGCTGTATGCATGATAAAGCCTGCCGGCGAAGCGCTGCTCCTCCACCTTGTCCACGCACAGAACCACCCCGTTCGGAGCCCCCATATACCATTGCGATCTCTCCATTTCCACTCCTATCTTCCCCTGCCTGACATTACTCATCTCAAAATTCCATGCCCGGAAAGCATTCCACGCTGTTCACATAATACCGAAGCGCCATCCGATGTCTTCCCGCGAAAAAATGTGCGCTGATTCGGCGCTGAATGATATCGCAGCTCTCCCGTGTGGTATTGACCAATAGTACCAGGTACTGTCCGTTTCCGTATCTGGTCACTGTATCGCTGCGCCGCACGGACTGAAGTACCGCCGTTTTCAGCTTCCCGGTAAGCTCCTCCAGCACCGCGCCTTCCTCCAGCGGATTCCCTTTGCCGTCCACTACCATGCAGAGCATCAGATAGACAGACTGGCCTCCCCGCTCCATCAGACGCCCCACCATCCGGTAAATGCCCTGAAACACGGGATAAGAACACAGAAAACCGCCCGTCTGCGCATCCTTTTCCTCCAAAAGCTTCTCCTGGATATCCTCCAGCGCCGCATACTGATGTTCCATCTGTTCGCCCAATCTATGGAAAAGCTCCATCATTCGCGGCGACGGCCGCAGTCCCTGTTCCCGAAAATACAGATCCACCGTGTCGTCATACAGCTTTCTGGCCTCCCCGTATCTCCCCAGGGCCACCAGGGCCTCCATGGTCACGGTCTCCCAGTTAGATAAAGGACTGGCTGCCGCCGCATATATCCCCAGCTCCCGCAGCGCCTCAAAATTCAGCCGTTCCTTCAAAAGCCCTGCCGTCGCTTCCACACAGGCACAGAACATCTCCCGGTACCGCCTTGCTTCCCTGGCCACCCACAGGACGCCCGTCTGCGCCGGAAGGAACTCCCCCTTATAGCAGTGGCATGCCTCCAGATATAGTTCCAGCTGTCTGTCGGAATCCTTCTCCTCCCCGGCCTGCCCCACAAGCCTTTCGAATTCCGCCGCATCCTCGCTCACCGGCACTGCATCCGTCCAATAGCATACCCCCTTTTTCTGCTGTATACAGCGGACATCCGGCAATCCCATGGCCCGCAGCTTCCTGTTCGCATTATAGACCACGCTCCGCGTGGCATGATGGATATCATCGATGTCACGTTCGCCGAACAGCACCCGTTCCAGAAGATCCCTGCTGACCCCCTTCTCCCGAAAATGCAATACCAGCTGCAGCAGATACGCAAACTGGGACTCGCCGGATTTGGTATTTCCCGTGACTGCCTTCCCGTTCCAGTCCAGGGCAAAGCCGCCGAACATACGAACCGACAAAACGCCCCCTCCGTAATTCTCTGTCATTGCCTCTCTCCCGCCTGCCATCTTTTCCGTCATAACGCCTCCCTGTTTCGATCCCGCAGTCTCCCGGCCAGAATATTCAGCATGGCCCCGCAGGCGGCAAAGCAAACCATGTATGCTTTTCCAATGTTGCTGGTATAGAGGAACAATAAGTCCCCAATCACAGGATAATGGCGGGACACACGCCCCACCAGATCCCGGTACTTCACCGGATTCATATCTTCCTCCTGGTTCGCATCTCCTTTGGTGACAAATTCTCCCTCCACCACCCGGTGGCGCACCACCCGGTGGGAAATCACCGCTCCCGCACTGTGAAATGCGATCACGTCTCCCTCTTCCACTTCCTCCGGTTCCACCTGCTCCACATAGAGCACGCTTCCCACCGGAATCGCAGGCTCCATGCTGCCGCTGACTACATTATACACTTCATATCCCCGGATTTTCGCCAGTGTAATCGGCAGGCAGAAGGCGATCACCGCCAGCAAAATCAATGTTCCTGCCATATTACAAAGGACAGGAATCAATCTCCTGCCCTTTTTTACGGAAATTTCGTTCGATGGCAATGGTTTATTGTTCATCTTCTTTTTCCCTCTTTTTATAGAACAGGATCAGCCAGAGCAGGCCTCCTGCCAGTGCCACAATTCCGGCCCCGATTCCCACCTTCGCCGATGTAGGCATCATGGCCAGGGGTGTGGCGAAATCTTCTATGACGGTCTGCACCGCATTCCTGTCTTCCCCATTGTAATTTCCCTGCGGCACATTTTCGTCGTCCAGATCCCGGTAATTTTCCGGTGTTTGGGTAGTCGGCACGTCGTTCTCACCGATCTCCACCGGTTCCGTGGTTTCCTCCGGAGCCGGCACATCCTCCTGCGGTCCCTGAGTCTGAACGGGCACAGGCGCCTGGGGCTGAACCGTAGGCTGGGGCGGCGCGGGTTCCTCCGGAGCCGGCACCGGCACAGTCACTGTATTCACTACCCGGTTGACCACGCGGTCTACGGTAATCGGCGCATAAATAAACGAAAAGACATTCTGCGTGGCATCCTCAACCAATGTCTTGCCCAGATTGTAAGCCTGGGGCTGATAACCCTCAATATACAGATAGGCTACTACCGGCTTATCACCCACATTCCCGTAATAAGTCTCACTGGGTGCCAGCGCATTACCGTCCTCGTCCAGGTAATTCACTGTGTAGGCCACTGTGGCCCCCTTGATGCCATAGGCCACTACATAGTCCTGATCTCCTGTCACCGTAAAAGACAGATTCCCCACCGTACTGTTATCCTCGCCGCTTAAGCGGATCCCTCTGACGTAATACTTGCTGCTCTCCTCCATGGCTACCCCGGACTGTACATTGAAGGTAACCTGATCTCCGTAATGAAGTCCGCTGATCTCATAGACTTCGCCGCTGCTGCCCGGAACGGCGATTCCCTGCATCCGGCACACCTGTCCGCCGTCTATGCTGCCCTGAGCCCCCGCAAAGAGACGCACGGTATAGGTATATTCCCCCTGGGCGGACACGTTCCCCTTCATGGAAAACGCCATACACAGCGCCAGCAAAAGCGCGCTTCCTTTGGCGACTGCCTTCCTCTGCCTCCTTCTCTCCGCCATGCTGTATCCTGTGATAATCAGCAGGAGCAGTCCGCTGATGGCTGCGGCAATTATGAAAGGTCCCATGTCATTCTCGTCTGCCGTCTTAACCGCATTCGTTCTGTTTCCGCCTGCCCCGCCGTTTCCGCCGGCACCGTTTCCCACTGCACCGCCGTTTCCGTCCGCACCGTTTCCGCCGTTATTTCCCCCGTCTCCGGGCACTTCCTCGTCCACCACTTCAGTCACGGTCTCTGTGTAAGAGACATTGGTGTCAACCGCGAAATTCATCTGCAGGCTGGCCAGCGTATTCTGATAATCATTGCCCTGAGTCTCCCCGTCCAATGCCACACGCAGCGTGATCTCGCCCTGCTGGCCGGATGAGAGGGTATCCAGGTAGAAATAATCCTCCAGGCCGCTTGTGGCGCCATGGAGTCCGATTCTGCCGCCGGTGTTCTCTCCGCCCACCGTATCGCTGGTAAAAAGAATCTCCGCCGTACCGTCCGGCGCCGTATAGGTCAGTTCGTATTCATAGGCGCCTCCGCTGGCTCCGGTACCGCTCTCCTCCAGAGACTGCAGCACCTTGTTGGTCATGTACCAGTTGGAAGGGGATGCATTGTCGTTTTTCAGGTGCAGCCGGATCTCCATGCTGTCTCCGGGCTGCATACTGTAAACTGCGGAACTCAAATCAGATGCCGTATAATCGCTCTCCATCTTGTCTTGAGCCGTAAAGGAAACATTCCACTCCGAATCCAGAGTCTCCGCATGGGATGCCGTACTTACGGAGAATAGCATTCCCAGAGCCAGGACAAAAGCCGCTGTCTTTTTTCCCATTATCTTCTTCCTCATTTCCTCTCCCCCTTACTCCAGAGACAATACGCCGTCACTGACCGAAACCTTCCGGCCCCATGCGCTCCAGATGGCAGCCTCCGCGTTATGCTCCTGAACCGCGTCCACTCTGACCTCAATGCAGAACCTGGCGCCGTCATAAGCGTAGGTCCGCCTGACCCCGGCCTCTGTATTTTCCTCTCTGACGATCCGGGCCGTCCTGCCGTCTATGGTGAGGGAGTCCGCAAACAGAGGAGAAGTCTCTCCCGCCCCATCTCCCTGGGCGCATTTCAACACATTGCTGTAATACAAAACCGTACGCTCCGGTGTAGACGCCGCCTCATCCTCTATCCAGCCGCTGTCCCGAGTCAAATGCAGATCAATCAAATCCGGCCCCAGTTCCTGGGATTTCCTCCATCCCTCCGGTCCGTCGTCTGGAATCAGCCAATATTTATAGACAGTAACCCGCGCAAACTGATTGATCTCACCGCTGTTTCGCACCGCAAGTTCCTCTTTATAGGTCTTGCCCAGCTTCACATCCTCCTCCACATCCGGCAGAAGCAATTCGCCTGCCGTCTCCGTGCCGTTTTCCACCAGCCTGACGCCGATCTCCGACAGCTCCACATTGGAGGAATACGTCTCGGAATAATAGGTTAATGCCGCTCTGGCCCCGCCGATGGAGCTGAACAGCAGCAGTCCCACCGCACACACGAAAGCCAATAACGTCACAATGGGAGAAGCCAGAATCTTTTTTACCTTTTTCATCTTCTTTTTCATATCCATTCCTTTCGCTTCCTGACAGTTCGGCTGTCCCGGCCCGAAAAGCTGTCCGTGCCGTCCGGCTTTGCCTCACCCTGTCCTATTCGCCCACCGTGTCTGTGGTTCCCAATGTCTCCAGCCTGATCTCCCAGTCGGCATAGGCGCTTCCGTCCTCCCGATACTGGACAGGCGTGCTTTCATAGATGACCGCCACGTTGAAGCTGCCGCCTTCCTCCGGGATCCCGTCGATTCCCACACTGATCGGAGCAGTGACCTCTCCGGCATTTACGATATCGCCGTAATAATAATACCCGTCCTCTCCCGCTGTCCATCTGCCGGAGTCATCCCGATACTGCAGCGTATAGGCGTTTCCGCTGAAGGCTCTGACCCTCACATAGACAGGCCGGGAACCCTCGCTGTTGGAAACGGTCACCGTCTTGGTCCATCCGGAAAATGTTTCCTCTATGTCCGGATTGCTGCCCACCTGCAGGGTACGGCCCCCCGCCGCTCCGGTATAAGTCGTAAAATATGCGCTGGCACTGCCGATTCCCGGTGTCAATACCACACCGGCCGTTAATGAAAATGCCGCGGCAGCCAACAGAATGTTTTTTCTCCTCATCTCGTCTCCTATTTTAGTTCCGCATCCGCCAGTCACAGTACCAAATTCCGGCCGCTAAATACTTGCGTCCGTAAGTCCAATGGGCACTCTGACCGGCTCTTGCTGTTTTCCAGTTCCGCATTTGCCGGCCACAGTACCAAGTTCCGGCATAGGACTTCCAGCCGCCAAGTGCTTGCTCCCGTAAGTCCAATGGGCACTCTGACTGGCTCTTGCTGTTTTTCGGTTCCGCATTTGCCGGCCGGATTATCTGACTGTCGTATCCGTGACCGCCGGGAGACCGGAATTCCAGCCCCAGCTTCCGGAGGCCGCGTCATACCGATACTGATTCCAGTTCCAATCCGCATCTGCTCCGCTTCGCTCGAAATGGTTTGTGATGGCGCCTCCGTTGTTACCTGAACCGTTGGGTTCATTTGTAAAAGTAACCCTTGCGGCCGCGCCTGTGCCGCCGCTGCCGGAAGGAATGGATGCGATCACCGCCTGCCCTGTCCCGGAATCCACGGTATAAGAGAGGGCTTCCTGGGGAATTCCCTCTGCGCTGACGGCAAGGCCCGACAACTCATACCCGGCACCGGAATATACCTCTGTCACGCTTACCTGGGCTCCTGCCGGAATCTTCTCTTCCAGCAATACGGACTTTGCCTCGCCGGAATTTCCGTCAAAGGAAATGCTTACTACATCGCTGTATACATTCTGCTCCCCCTGTACGGCTTCCACCTGAAAGACAAAGGTAGCCGGCATGTCATAGCTGCCAAGGCTCTTCACGATCTCCAGAGACGCATACCTGGGGCCTACAATGGGCTTCAGCTCCACACCCAACAATTCATACAGCCATTCTCCCTGGCCTGCCGTAGTGATACTGCCGTTCTCCGGCTCCTTCCCGGGAACGGATACCAGCTGGGGCATGAACTGATAGAGCTGCCCTGCCGTATAGGCGATTGTAGCAAGCTCCCGGTCACCGGTTTCCGTGTCCAGCTCCGTCACATATTCTTCCTTTTCAGTCAGGGCGCTGCCCCGGGCAACCACCAGATATAGTCCCGGGCTCAAATCCGCGATCCTCTCGCCTGCCGCTCCGGCTGCCGCAGTCGGGATTTCTGCCTCCCCGCGCAAAACGACTGCTGCCACCTCCCGGGCCAGGCCTTCCCAGCCTGTACCTTCCGCTTCCTGTGCCGGGCTGTACCGGAAAATCAGTCCCTGCGCATCCTGCTCATATTCCCAACCCTGGCCTTCCCCTGACTGCACATAAGCCATAGCCGCGGCATAATAGGGGGAATCCATTCCTATCAGGTAATCATAGGTATCATAGCCGTCAACCTCCCGGGCCTCCGCCACCAGATACAGATCAATGGCTATATCCACTTTCTCTCCCGGCTGCCCTTCCGCCGGATTTCCCCCTTCTTCCACCGGAGTCACCTGAATCGCACAGCCTCTGTCCAGCTCCACTGCCCATGCCTCCCCGCTTAAGGGAGGAGTCCCGATCACAAAGGCGGCAGTGACTGCAAATGCCGTCAGCGGACACAGGATCCGGCCTGTGCGCCCCTTCCGGTTCTGCCATTTTCTTCTCATGGATGTTTCCTCCTATTCCAGTTCCGCGTAATCCCGAACCAGAGCCATGTCCGGCAGAGAGTTTCCGGCCGCTAAACCCATGCGTCCGTAAACTCTCTGGGCTCTGGCTCGGGATTACGCTGTTTTTTAGTTCCGCGTAATCCCGCGACAGAGCCATGTCCCGCAGAGACTTTCCGGCCGCTAAACCCATGCGTCCGTAAACTCTCTGGGCTCTGGCTCGGGATTACGCTGTTTTTTAGTTCCGCGTAATCCCGCGACAGAGCCATGTCCCGCAGAGACTTTCCGGCCGCCAAACTCTTGCGTCTGTAACTTCTCCGGGCTCTGGTTCGAGATCACGCTGTTTTCCAGTTCCGCTTTCTTCTACTTCTTCAAATCATCCAGTAACTCCTGCTGGGTGCGTTTCGGTTTTCTGCGTCCGGAGCAGGCCAGCATGATTACTAATGCGATAAATAACAAAGGAATTCCCACTGCCGGGATCACGTAGTATGTGGGGATTTTCACCGCGTCCGCCGTGACGATTACTACATTGTCATCCATATTGTCAATGCGGTGTCCCCTTACCAGCATGCGGTGTGTATTGATTCCATAAGGAGTACAGGTAACCAGCGTACAATAATCCTTACCCGCTACGATGGCCAGATCATCCACTTCCTCCGGAAGAACGATCCTGATCTGGTCTATTTCGTAGGTCAATGTCTCTTCCAGAATGTTCATCAGGAAGAGATCCCCTTCTTCCAGGTCATCCAGATCGGTAAAAAGTCTGGCCGTGGGCAGGCCCCGGTGCCCTGATACTACACAGTGGGAGCCTTCCCCGCCTACCGGCAGAGAGGAACCTGCGATATGTCCCACTGCCACCTGGAGAACAGATTCCTCCGTTCCGTGATATACCGGCAGATTCACATTGATGGAAGGAATCTGAATATAACCCATGATTCCGGTTCCTGTCAGGTCCAGCAGGCTCTCATACTCCGCATATTCCTCGTCTGTGAGCTTAAAATGAACGCCTGTGGACAGGGACGCATTGTACTGCCTGGCAGCTTCCAGCATTGTATCCCGAATCTCCGGGTCCATGCCGGTTACCGCCTCCACGTAATTGGCGATGGCCTGGCTGGCGTGCCTGGAATTCCACCAGTCGCTGACCGTGGGATAGAGCATGACCCCCACACCCGCCAACAGAACCACTGTCAGTATGATGTTTGAAAGGGATACACGCTTTTTCTTCTTTTTTCTTTTTTCCTTTTTTTCTGCTTCTTCGCTCACGTTTTTCCTTGAAATGCTTCTCTTCCTTATTACCATTTTCGGATTCTGCTGACGTTGGCCGGAACCTCCTGGGAAATGGATTTCCGTTGCTCGCCGCACACCGCGGGAAGGTGTCAGCTGATGCGGCATGTAATTTATTTTTATGGGTGCCGGGGACATAGAACCGTCCCCGGCGTAGGAATTCATTTGTGTTTCACTTTTTATGCGGAATTACGTATTTCCTGTGCTTTTTACTGCTCTTTCTTCATGCGCTTCTTGGTGATCAGAAGGATGCCTGCGCCTGCTACCAGAACGCCGCCTACCACGTAGAAGATCGTGGTACCGATGCCGCCGGTGGAGGGAAGGAGGGAACCGGTCTTATTAACAACAACTGCATGCTTTGCTACAGGAATATCATTTTCTTCAAAAACTACGGTTGTTTCTGTCACCGTCTCAGTTACATTTCCATCTTCATCCAAATACACTGTAATTGCTGTCTTAGTTGTCTCTTCACCGGTCTTGGTTGCCGTAACCTCAATATCTCCAACGATTTTGTTATAGCCTTGAGGCGCTTCTTTCTCCTGAATATTATACGTTCCGTTCTTAACACCTTTGATTATGATAACGCCATCATCACCTGTAATAACCTCTTTAACAGCTCCTTCAGTTCCTTCTTTCACAACTGTATAAACATTATTACCTGCATCCTGGCTGGCAGGAATCACACTGAACGGAAGCGTAAAAGTAGCCCCGCTTAAAGCTGTACCTTTGTCATTCACTTTCACAAACGCCATCGCATAAGTATATACAGTTGCCGTATCAGTTTCTGTAAACGTTGATGGTTTCGGGTTTCCACCATCAGGATCTACCGTGTTGTAAGTAAATGTAGCCGTATTGGTATTTCCGTTTCCATCGATAGTAGCGTCAACAGCTAATTCAGCAGTATATTCAATCTGTAACTTAGAATTAGCTTTATATTTGCTTGCATTTGTATCATCCACCCATTCTACTGTAATAGGGAATGTTCCATTCACACCGCTATATACAACAGGATTAGTCTCGTCCTTATCCGTATGCACAGTTCCGCCAGGCTCTGTTACCTTTACAGATGAAATCTGAATATTTGTGAAATGCTGCTGCAATGCATTATCACTAAATACATAATTTGCAATCTGCTTATCAGCTGCATCATAGTTCTGTGTCGTAATATTCAAATGGAATGTAACTGTCTCACCAATATTTACATTAACACTATCTCCATAGGCAGCATCACCTGTTTTTACGGTTTTTCCGCTTCCTTCAGGCTCAGGATCCCATCCGGGATTTTTTGTATTTTTCTCATTCATAGTTGCAGTAGGATTCGTACTATTTACAGCAAGCGCTCCTCCGCCATTCAGACTTGAATGAATAAGATAATAACCATATTCCAATCCTTCAATGGTTAAAGCCTCTCCTTCAGATACAACCTCGATTACCTTGTTATCATCATTTGCAATATTACTATACAGCCATTCTGCAGCATCTGCGTTCAACTTATCTGTAGTTCCGTTTTCTATAGCCGCTTCCGTCGCAGTAATTGCGCCGCTGGCTGCTTTTGCAAAATATTCATTCTCCGGTATCTCACCTGCATAGGTATAAGCAAAAGCCTTGGTTGTTTCATTATAGGTTGCATCAAAAATCTTGTATACGGAATATGTCTCTCCTTTAGATGCGTTATTAATAACAATCTTTGCGTTATCTTCCGAAACCTCCTTCGGCGTTTCCGTCTGCGCAGAAGCCGTCACTGCCATGCCCAGGCACATTATCAGTGCCAGACCAAAAGCAAATAATCTTTTGATTTTTTTCATAATCATTCTTCCTTTCCTTTTCCTGTTTTTGAGTTGCTATATTTCGGAAACAGCTGCGGCGTCGCGATATGCTTTTGCCTATTCGCCGTTCAAGAGGCCTATTTCTTTAACCTCCTTTCACTTTTTCTGCGCCTCATGCTGTATCCATACATCAGGATCGCGGTTGCCGTAATCAGCATCGCTCCCCCGATTGTAAACGGTTTGGTTCCCAGGCTTCCGGTTTCAGGTAATTCAAAGCCGGGAATATTATTGATTTTTACCTCATAATACTTTTGAGTTGCTTTATCCGCATTAGGAATCTGAGCGGTAATATCCATGGAAACCACCATCTCAGAAGGCTCCCACTTGCCGCTTGAAGTATAAACATATGCGGCAACAGTGCCGTCTTCTCCTACAGAAATTTTTGCCAAGCCGTTCAATCTGTTATATCCGTCCGGCGCTTTCAGTTCCTTCACATAATATGTTCCCGCCATTTCATTGTCAGTATAAAAGATCCCATCCTCTCCTGACTCGTGAGGACCAGTTATCGCAGATACCACAATATCCGTATCTGTTATGGCACTCCCTTCAGTCGAAATAATTTCGCCGTTTCTAATAAGGAAAGTTCCATCCTTATCCTCTTTATATAGTTCGAACTGTGCACCCGCCAGCAGCTTACCTTCACTGGTTCCCGTTCCATATTTTACAAACCTTACATTTGCCGTCGTCCGGGGTATCTTTTCATTTCTGACAAGCAGAATCAAGCCGCCGGATCCTTCTTTGATTTGAGCTATTGCAAGCTCATTCGCTGATTCCCCGCTATCGGCAGAACCGCCAAAGCTACCGCATCTTACTTCAGAAATCTTCCCTCCGCTGACAACAAATTCAATCTTTCGGTCTTCCTCCTTCTCTGGCAGCATGTAATCGACAGGTGCTGTCACCTCCGTTAATGTATAGACACCATTTAACAGATTATCAAGCCTTATCTCCTTTTCTATTGTCAATATTGCAGCTAATGCTGCAGCTCCCTTAAGATCGGATTCCTGATCTACATTTATCCACTCTGAGCCGTTGTAATAGCTATATTTCGTCACGGATTCACCAGATTTCCCCTCTTCATCCGCGGTCCGCGTCTCCTGAACCTTACGTGTGAGTCTGAACTGCGCTCCCGATAATAGTTTACTGGACACCTTGCTGTCTGCCTTCTGAATTGTAATCGTCGGCAGATAGGTATTTGTAATGGTGTAATTCCTAACTATAGAGCTAACCGTATGATATCGGAAAACACGTACAGTATCAGTATTGCCATTCACAGATTCCCCTTTAAATCCGCCTTCTTGGTAAACAACCTTTCGCTTTCCTTCTGAATCTACAAGCCCTTTATAAGCCTCATCCGCGACTAACTTAAAAATTTGCTCGTTCCCTGCAGTCTGCGATAAAGAAATGCCTTTTTCTCCAATTGTCAAATACTTCCCAGCCTGCAAATTACATAAGGTATAACCGTCTCTGGACTTTTCCACTTTCCACTTCACTGCATCCGTCAAGCTTTCCGGAACCAAAACATTGTTGCTGAGCCGAACTGATGTCCCGCTGAGAGAAAGTTCGTTATTCTCACCAACAGACAATGCAACAGGATTATTGCTGTCCTGATTTAAAATCACTATAATATTTTCATCCGGCTTTTCAGGTGTGTCTGCCAGAGTAGACGCATGGGCCCAATACTTAAAATCCTGTCCGGACTCCCAATTAATACTTGACTCATACCCGGGCACATCCACTTCCTGCACAGTGTAGGTCTTCTTTGTTTCCAAACCGCTCCATGTATGACGCCAGCTTTTATCTTCATCTGCATCAGCCTTCAGGACAACGGGATCTCCATATGCTTTGCCATCCTGATATAATTGAACCGTTACCGAATCAGGTGTTGCTATATAATCCGGTTCTACCCATTCCTTTCTGACTGTTACGGTATCTGCTTCAGGTTCTACAATCATATAGCGCGGAAGGATATTAAACGATATCTCACAATTTGATAAACCCGCACCTCTTTCCATGTAATATACCTTCAGCGTATGCGCTCCTGCGCCAATCTTATCCTTTATATTTGTGACTACATTAGGACTGCTACTCGCGTGTATCGATGATTTTGTAACAGCTCCGGTACTGAAATCTATTGATCCCTTTAACGCCCCATGAACACCGCCCATATCCAAAATCAATTCATCATCCACAAAAACCCAGACATCATCATCGCCGGAAAAATTGAAGATCATATTTCGAGGCTTACCGTCTCCTCCTGTAATCTGGTTCGACACAGTTGTTCCGTTTTGCTCTGTTGTATACCCTGGCGCTGCAGGTAAATAAAATTGAACCTCCGTACACATTCCAAAGTGGTAATTAATATTTCCGTTATCCGCCGCTCCCTGCTCTGCCTTATACGTGTTAAACGGCAGAAAAGAGGTATTTTTACCATTTACATTTTCAATCATTTCTGTCCCGTTATATACATAAAAGCGGGCATCCGATTTCTGATAAGAAACTGCATTATTGCTGCTCTTATATTCATAATAGCCAGTGTCTTCATTATACTGATACAGATAATCCCCATATCCCACAAAGTGAACGCCTAATGCATTATTGTTGGACTCTCCTTTGGGAAATAAATACTGAAGTACCTTTTCGTTTGAGAGTCCGTTAAAAAAAGCATCCTGAGAATTATTCCAGATTTTTCTATCAGACGGAAATACAAGAGAGACCGGTGCTTCGGTACCGCCTTTTAGAAAGAGCATACTCTTATAATTATCAGTCCCACCTCCTACCAACTTGCGAACTGCAGATACATTATCCCATCCAAAAGGCTGAAAGCTTCCTGTATCTGACCAATTCTCGACAAGTGTATCTTTCGTAACACTAGAGCTGTAAACATTGAAAAGTTCATTATAATCAATGATTCTTGTCTTAATAAATGTCTTGGAAATCTCCTCTTTTTCCCCCATCTCCACAGTGGATATCCCTTCTGTATGAAAGTCATAACTGTTCTCTACCCAATCCGCGTAAAAAACATTATTTTTCTTTGGATCGACTGTAGCGATGGCTGCACCTTCCTCCACATCATAATAGGTCATGTCTGCAATGTTATACCAACCGACTAATTTCCTTTCAGGACGATTCCCTGGATATTGCACAGTCTTTTTCTGAGGATTGTTTTCATCTGTACTAAAGTCGAATTCTTTCCCAAAATCATTATTCCCCGGCAAATTGACGGCAGCAGCCTCACTTCCTTCAGACAATTGTACGGAAACCGATATACGTTTCTGAGGCGCCGATCCATTACTAGGGTCAAATTCAACTATATATGAATTGCCCAAAGACGTTAGCGGTTGTTTATTATATTCAGTTGTGTTATTGGGCAGGTAATACAATCCTGTTATAGAACCGAGATCATCCTGTGTGATTCCTCTAAATAACCAGTAAATCCTGTTCATCTTGTCTACTTGAACATTTACAGTTGTAATTGTATTTCCCTTGTCCGTAGAGTACGCAATCCACTTGGCATCCGTTGGAGTACTACCGGTTTCATCATCCCAAACAGTAAGTTTGCTGGCATCATAACCTGTAAGATAATCTGTGAATGCATCCACTATAATATAATATCCATCCCCCGTAATCCCCGCCAGCAAATTGTTTTCAAGGGAAGTCAGATCCAGAGGAGACAAACTGACCTCTAGCCAATCATTTCCGTCTTTTTCATAAATGGGAATCCGTTTATTCTGCTGCGCTATGCTTACGCCAAATAAGCCCGATATTTCTGCCGCCGCCTGCATATTCATTATGCCAAAATCGGAGAATGAATCCGTCACAAAAGTAGTAGTTCCTTCTTCATCAATATCGCTTCCGCTCAACACCTCCGTTTTGTCTTTCGCGAAGTGAATTATATTAATCGGATCTCCTTCCGCGATACTATCATTATTCAAAAACTGAATTGAAATCGAAACAGTATCTTTGGGTTCAATCTCTTCATCCCCAATATAGAAGCCTATCTTTAAAAGCATATCCATAGTGGCTTCATCATTTCCCAAATGCGTCTGTAATTCAGCCTCACATTCCTGGAAATGCTCTTCATCTGTAATTTTTTCTACAATCAGCTTCGCTTCGTCAGGAATTTCAGCTGTAAGCTCATATTCCGCAATCACCCTGATTTCTTCGTCTTCATAAACTCTCCGACACTCGGCGCTTTTCACCTGCTCTGCCACTTTCCGCAAAGTCACCTTCAGAGACTCCAAATTATCTCCCGCGGAGTATACGATTGTCTCCGGCTCGCTGTCTTCCTCATCCAGATTCCATACTGTAAAAGTCACGGTTCCCTTAGGCGTGATCTCTTCTCCGTTCACTCTGAAGCCGAATCGGTAGGTTATTTCTTCCGTCACCTTTTCTGCTGCTTGGGACTGATCTGCCTTCTCTTCCTGAGCCGCCGTTGTTCCGGACTCTGCTGCCGCATCGCTTCCTGTATCTGCAACACCTTTTGCATTCCCAGCACTTTCTGTATCCGCACCACTTTCTGACGCAGTTGCGGACTCCGGCGTCTTGATTTCTGACACTGTCTCTATCCTGCTTTGTACGCCAAATGCTATTTTACTTTCCGGTACTATGACACCCGATGTATTCTTCCTTGCTTGCGGACTCTCTGTCTCCGTTGTCGGAGCTGCAGCATCCGGAACTGTTTCCTCTGCCTGTGAATCATTTGAACCTGAATCGGCTCCCTGCGTTTCGGAACCATTTTCTGCTTCGGGTGTTTCGACACCGCTTTCTGCTTCGGGTGTTTCGGCACTGTTTTTTGCTTCAGGTATTTCGGCATTGTTTTCCGCTCCGGGCGTTCCGGCACCGCTTTCTGCTTCCGGCGCCTCTAAGCCGGATCCTGCCTCCGGTGCTTCTACGCCGGCATCTGATTCTGTTTCCGGTGTTGTAGTGCCAGATGCTGTTCCCGCAGAGTCTGGCGTGCCGTCCTTACCTTCCGGTTCCGCAAATAGTTCTGCCTCTTCCGGAATCCCGGCAGCGCTGTCATATTCCGCTACCACCTTCATATGTTCGTCTTCAAAGACTTTCCGGAACATTCCGTCCGCAGCGACGTCTCCGTCCTCCGGAGTATTTCCATTATTCGCTGCGTTCTCTCCTGCCTTATCTGTTTCTCCTCCTTCGGCGCTTTCCGTTCCGGCATTATCGTCCTTTGCAGCCCCGGAGGCTTTTGCATTATCCTCTTCTCCGTCGCCGGAAGCTTTCGTACTGTCTTCTTCTCCGTCGCCGGAGGCATCCGTATTGCCTTCTTCCGATTCTGCGGAGCTGTTCTTCATCGCCTCTACTTCCTCTTTGGTCAGTTCCATGGTTTCAAAGCAGTCCTCGCCATGTACATGCTCCTTCAGCTCCGGAATCTTGCAGATCAGTTTTCCTTCCGTATCGTAACAGCTCTCTTCGCCCTCTTCTGCCTCTTCCGCAGTGATGTGCGTGTGCAGTTCCAGCTTGCCGCAGATCACGGTTTTGACGGTCTCATAGCATTTTTCCGTATGGGTATGGCCTTCGCCTTCTTCCAATTTGCAGGCATGAGGGTCATAGCAGCTTTCTGTATGGGTGTGGCCTTCGCCCTCTTCCAGTTTGCAACCATGAGGATCATAGCAGCTTTCTGTATGGGTGTGGCCTTCCGCCTCTTCCAGACCACAGCCATGAGCGTCATAGCAGGCATCCGTGTGGGTATGGCCTTCTGCCTCTTCCAATCCGCAGGTTATGTTCTCTGTCTGCTGGTAGCAATCATCTGTATGTTCATGGCCTTCCTCTGTATTTTCACAGATCAGATCCCCACGGGTCATGGTACGGCACGCGTCTGTATGCTGATGGCCTTCTGTCTCCGCCTTCTCGCATATCAGCTTCCGGCAGCTTTCCGTATGAGTGTGGCCCTGGCCCTCTGTTTTCTCACAGGTCAATACTTTGCAGCTGTCAGTATGCTTGTGGCCTTTGCTCTCCTCTTTCTCACATATCAGGGCTTTACAGCTGTCCGTGTGCACATGTCCTTTGGATTCCTGCAGCTCACAGATCAGAACCTGCTCTTCCTCGTAGCAGCTTTCCTCATGGATATGGGCTTCCACCTCGTCCAGTTGGCAGACCAGCTCTCCGTCCCCATCGTAGCAATCGTCATTGTGGGTATGCACCGCATAATCCGCATAGCCGCAGATTAGGGTCTTCTCCCCGGATTCCGGATCACTTTCATAGCATTCCTCCGTATGCTCATGCAGCTCCAGCGCGCATTTCAGCACCTTCTGTTTGTGGCTGAGGGCCTGGCCGTTCATCTTCAGTGCGGCGACGGTGCCCAGCGTTACCACAATGGCAAGGCCGAGAAATATTGTCAGCCAGCGCCTGTATTTTTTCTGCTCACCCAATAGTTTTGCAGCCTGTTTCTTCAAAGATTCCATTGTGCTGTCTCCTTCCTTGTATCAACCCGTCTGCTGCCCGGGTCTAATTGATAAATCCTGCTTCCTCCAGCGGCCAGACTCTCAAGAGAATCCTGCCCACCACTACGCCGTCGCTGATACACCCCACCGCCGTATTTCGGCTGTCTATGCTGGTTGCCCTGTGGTCTCCCATGACAAAGCATTTCCCGTCCGGCACCTGGTAGGGTAATGTTATGTTGCAGTCCCCAAGAGCTTTTTCCGATATATAAGGTTCCTCCAGCAGCTCTCCGTTAACATATACATTTCCTTCCTCGTCTATATCCACCCAGTCTCCTGCCGCCGCGATCACCCGCTTTACCAGGATATTGTTGTTATAGTAAAATGCGATCACATCACCCGTGCTGAATTTCTTGCTGTTCAGCGCCACTACGATATTCCCGTCCTGCAATGTCTCCGTCATGGATGTTCCGTTGATCTGCAGTACCGGAAGCAGCAATACCGCTATCAGTACCGAGGCCGCTGCCACTACCAGAAGGGAGAATATCGTACTTCGCAGTACCCGCCCATAATTCCGTTTGTATTGCTCCTTTTTCAGCTCCGCTTCCAGCTGTTCAAGCGTCGGGGCCTCCACTTCTATCTGTCTCTTCTTCATTCTGCTCCCCTGTATCATTGCTTCCTGCTGCCGCGGCGGGAGCGTTGTCACAAACTTCCCGTTCTCCGTCATCTGCCGCGTCTTCTCCGCCCTCCATCGTGCCCCTGACATCGTCCAGATATTGATCCACAGCTTTCTGCGCCGCCGCAAAAATACCTTCCAGCTTCCGCGCTATTTCCGCAATAGAAATGTCGCCTTCCATTTCAAATATCCTGCCGGATCGGTATTCTTCTATGACTTTCCGAAGGGCCTCTATCTGTTCGTCCTTCTGGTCCAGCCGTCCCTTTAATCTGTCTATCCGGATGTCTTTCTCCTTCAGGCGTTCCTTGAATGTCTTAACCTGGAGATCCTTTTCGTCCAGACGGCCTTTCAGCTTCTCGATCTGGGCATCCTTGTCATCCAGGCGGCCTATAAAGCGACTGTTCGTCTCCTGCGCGGTCTCCAGCTGCGCAGTCATATCGTCAATCTGCGCCTGAAGCTGCGCCGCCTCTCTGCCCTGTGCCAGCAATAGCTGAAGCAGGTCATGCCGCCGCAGTTTATGCAGTTCCTTTTCTGTCATTCCTGTTCCTCGCCTCTGCGCTCCCTGTTTACCACGTAATAAGTGTTATGCGGTAAAAATATAAAAAACAAAATTTCATGCTAATTTGCCGGAATTGCTGGTATTTCCTGCTTTTCTTTACATTCACTATACCAAATCACCAGTCAAAGGATGCGTCAAAAAGCTATGCAAATTTCTTTTTCTTTAAATTTTCCTTGGACTTTTATCCTCTTTTTACCGCATAACACTTATTATGCGGTTTATTTTTTTATCTTTAAGCTCAATATAATATAAGGAAGAAAAAAGAATCCCGCCGTATGCCCAAATAAGGCACCCCCGGCGGGATCAGACGCTGTCCACGATCTTTTCAGAAGCTATTCCAAATCGATTCAAAAGCTATTCAAATTGAGATGCATATAATTTATAGTAAAAACCTTTTCGCTCCATGAGGCTTTGATGGTTCCCCTGTTCCACTACATCCCCGTGGTCAATTACCAGAATATGGTCCGCATTCTGAATGGTAGAGAGACGGTGCGCGATTACAAAACAGGTTTTATCCTTCATCAGCTCGCGCATGGCTTTCTGGATTCTGCGCTCCGTACTGGTGTCCACATTGGAGGTGGCCTCGTCTAAAATCAGCATCCGCGCGTCGTAAAGCATGGCCCTGGCAATGGTCAACAGCTGTTTCTGTCCCTTGGATATATTGCCGCCGTCCTCGCTGATCACCGTTTCGTAGCCGTGAGGCAGACGCATGATAAAGGAATGAATATGGGCAGCCTTGGCTGCAGCCACCACCTCCTTCATGGTTGCGCCCTCCTTTCCGTAGGCAATATTGTCAAAAATCGTCCCCCGAAATACCCAGGTGTCCTGAAGCACCATGGCATAAGCTCCGCGCAGACTCCGCCTGGTATACTCTCTGGTATCACTGCCTTCTACTAAAATGCTTCCCTCGTCCACATCGTAGAATCGCATCAGAAGATTGATGATGGTAGTCTTGCCTGCGCCGGTAGGTCCCACTATGGCCACAAGCTTTCCTGCCTCGGCCCGCAGACTCAGATTGTGGATGATGGTTTTATTTTTCTCGTATCCGAAGAATACGTTCTGCAGTTCCACATTTCCCCTGACATCCGTAAGAAGCGCGGCCTCTTCTCTGTCGCCCGGTTCCTCTTCCTCGTCCAGCAGGCCGAACACCCGCTCCGCAGCCGCCAGGGCGGAATACAGTTCATTGGTAATATTGGCGATCTCATTGATGGGGCCGGAAAATTTCCGGGAATACAGTACAAATGACGAAATCTGCCCCAGAGAAATCCGTCCGCCCATGTACAGGAGAGAGCCGAATACGGCGATCAGGCTCAGCCCCAGATTGTTGATGGAATTCACTGTAGGGCCCATGGTGATCCCGTAGTAGTCCGCATTGTAATAGGCATCCGCCGCATCCTGGTTGATTCTGTCAAAATTCTCCGCCACCCGGTTTTCATAGGCATAGGCCATGATGGTCTTCTGCCCGGAGAACATTTCTTCCACGAAGCCATTCATAATTCCGTAATTTTTAGAACGTTTTACAAATCTCGGTTGTGTGATGGTGCGCATTTTCGTCACATAAATCACGGCAGCCGGAATCGTCACCACCACCACGGCGGCCAGCATGGGCGAGATATAGAGCATCATGGCAAAGGATCCCGCCACTGTGACCAGGCTGGTCAGAATCTGTACCACATCCGTGGCCAGGCAGGTACTGACTACATCGATATCGTAAGACACGCGGCTGATAATATCCCCGGCCTGGTTCCTGTCGAAATACCCCACAGGCATCCGCATCAGCTTGTCGAATACATTTCCCCGCATCCTCTTCGCGATGCCTTTGCTGACATACATCATGATGATATTGATAGCCACCGTGATCAGGGAGGAGCATACATAGCAGAACAGCATCCTTCCCGCGTAGTAAAACACTCTGTCAAAATTCACTTTCCCCGGACCGGCTGCCGCCTCGTTGATGGCGGAGCCTGCCATGCTTGGCCCCAGCAGCGCCAGCACATTGCTGGTAAAGCACAGGGCAAAGACAAACAGTAATATCCATTTGTAATAGCCGATATACGCAATCAGTCTCTTAAATGTGCCCTTCGTGTCCCTGGGCTTTTTCCGGATCGTATCTCTGGCTGCCATAGATTCTCCCTTTCCCGCGGCGGCTCTTTCTGCCGCAACCGCTTATATTATATATTTTCCGCCGAACCCGCCCTGGCGGCGGCATTGTCGGAAATGTCTCATACCAATCCCTGCTCTTTAGACGCTGCGCCTGCTCTTTAGACGCTGCACCCCGAGTCTCACACGCTCCCCATCTGGGTCCGATAGATCTCCCGGTACATGGCGCAGCACTCCAGCAGTTCCTCATGGGTACCGTATCCGATGATCCTGCCTTCGTCCAGCATGATGATTTCATCCAGTCCCATAATGGAGCTGATCCTCTGCGCGATAATGATGGTGGTGGTATCCCCATGATGCTCCCTGATAGCCCTGCGCAGGGCCGCATCCGTCTTATAATCCAGAGCGCTGGAGGAATCGTCCAGCACCAGAATCTGGGGCGCCGCTGCCAACGCTCTGGCAATGAGCACTCTCTGGCGCTGGCCGCCGCTTAAGTTCGCTCCTCTGACTACGGCTTTATGTTCATATGTATCCTCATAATTTTCAATAAACTCCCTGGCCATGGCGTCCCCGGCAGCCTTCTCCAGCTCCTCCATCGTCACATCCCGCCCGAAAGAGATATTCTCCTGCAGGGAATCCGCAAAGATCACGTCGTTCTGAAATACCACCCCGAAGAGTCTGTGCAGTTCATCCTTATCGTAAGAGCGCACGTCCTTACCGCCGATGAAGATATGCCCCTCATCCGCATCGTAAAAGCGCATCAGGAGATTGATAATGGTGGTCTTGCCGCAGCCGGTAGCGCCGATGATCCCCAGGGAGCCGCCCTTTTTGACAGCAAAGTCAATATTTTCCAGACACTTCTGACGCTCCAGTCCGTCGAACTTTTCCCTGGACGCATCGCTCTCTTCCGCCGGATGATCGCTTTTCCCGTAGCTGAATGCCACATTTTCAAAAACAATATATTCCTCTCTGGCCGTGGCGGCCGCTTCTTCGGCCGGCACAGGCACCAGCTCATCCTGCGTCCCAACCACGGCTGCAATACGGTGGGCAGAGGCATTGGCCTTGGACATCATCATGAAGATCCGGTTCAGTCCCATGACGCCCATCAGAATCATATTAAAATAGGTCAAAAAAGCCAGAATCACCCCCGGCTGGGTCATTCCTCCGTTCACCCTGTAAGCGCCTACGATGACCACGATGGTCAATCCTATATTCAGCATAAAGGTCATGATAGGCCCGGGCAGCGCCATAATGATACCGGCCTTGATATCCCGGCGCTCCATCTCTCTGTTGCTCTGGTCAAAACGGCGCATTTCATAGTCCTCCTTGGAAAGCGCCTTCACCACCCGGATTCCGGTGATATTTTCCCGCATGATACGCACGATATCATCCATGCTCCGCTGGACTTTATCATAAAGGGGGATGCCCTTCATGGACACACATACCACGGCCACGATTAGAATCGGGGCCATGATGCAGAGAATGGACGCCAGGCCCACATCCATAGTCAGGGTGATGGAAATCCCGCCCAACAGCAAAATCGGCGACCGGATCCCCATAGTCTGGCTGGACTGGATAAAGCTCTGGAGATTGTAAGAATCCGATGTCATCCGGGAATTCAGGGAGGGCAGCCCGAATTCGTCCAGCTGGCCGCCGGAGAGATTGACCGATTTCCAGAACAAATCTCTGCGGATCTCGTATATGCTGTTTTTCGCCACCCGCACCGCCATCCGGTTGGCCTTTACATTTGCCTGGCGCACATACACCACCAACAGCAGCATCACGCCGCCCCAGGCGAAGATCAGTCCCATATTCCGCAGGGGCGCCACATCGTCCACCAGATGCTCCAATACATAGGGCAGCATCAGTTCGGCCACGGCGGCCGACAGCTTCACCAGCATACCCACAGCCACCATGAACCGGTATTTTTTTACATAAGAAAGTATGAATTTCACCGCGTCCGTACCTCCCGCTTTCCTCCAACCTTATTTCCAGCTCTCCAAAAGCTTCCGCAGCATGGCCTTCATGGCTTCCTGCTCCTGTTCGTTCAATGCCCCGAAAGTGGGAGAGCCGTCATCCTGCCGCTCCTGCAGCAGGGCCTCCTCCCTTCCTGTCTCCGTTAATTCTATCACGCTTCTGCGTCTGTCTTCCTCATCCTTCTGCCGCCGGACCAGCCCCTTCTCCTCAAGCTTGGCCACAATCTCGCTCAGGGACCCCGGCTGTATCCGCAGGATGTCCTGAAGTTCCTTCTGGGTCATGCTCCTTTTTTCCAGCAAAATAGCCAGGATCCGCCCCTGGCCTGCGCTCCTGCCGGAACGCACATATAGATGATGGCCGCATGCCCGCATGAGACTGTATAAGTTGTCCTTCTCATATGCCAGGCCCTTGCAGTGACAGCAGCCGGAACGCGCGCCGACTGGCGCATTCGGCGTCATACTGGGTTCTCTGTCTGTCATGGGTTTCTTCCTCCGATTCTATTTGTGCCGGCAATAAAGTTAATATGCAACTGACGCCGGCGCCTTGATTTGTTAGGTACCTTTGTATTATGTTATAGCAGGTTTCACCGATTGTCAAGAGGGAATCTTTCTTTTTCTTGCAGCTTATGGTAGAATATTTACTGTTCACTCGTCAGCACCGCAAGACGCTTTCGGACATCTCTTGCACGAAATCCCAAGCATCCAATCAAGTGCTTGGCAATCAAAGCGGCTGCTTTGACAGCAGGCTCCAAAATGAGCGCACTTTGCTCAATTATGCGTTAACTCAGAAGAACATTGCATCAGTTTCTGATTCCCTATGAGAAGACGCACCTGTAATTATAGTAAAATACCGTATTCTTAAAGTGAGGACAAAAGATGATGATGTATAGTTTAACGGATATTGTATGGCTCTTTTTCGTGTATTCCTTCGCGGGATGGTGCATTGAAGTATGCTATGCCGCCATATGCCGCAGAAAATTTGTAAACAGAGGTTTCGTAAACAGTCCTCTGTGCCCCATTTACGGCTTCGGCGCCGTGCTGTTCTGTATCTTTCTCCCGGAACTGACGGCCAATCCCTTTTTCCTCTTCCTGGGAGGCATGGTGCTGGCCACTTTGCTGGAATACGCCACCGGCATGGCTATGGAGAAGATTTTCCGGAAAAAATTATGGGATTATTCGGATATCAAGTGGAATTTAAGCGGCTATGTCTGTGCCCGTTATGCGTTGCTTTGGGGCGGGCTGGCGCTGCTGACCATGCTGGTAACAAACCCTCTGCTGTGCGGGATTTTCCGGATAATTCCCCGGCCGGTGACCATAGCGGCGCAGTGGACGGCTGTCGGATTGCTGGTTCTGGACTTTATCACCACCGCCATGGCCGTTTTGAATATGAAAATAACTGCCAGGCGTCTGGCAAGACTTTCCGAAGAAATGCGCAAATCCTCCCGGCTGCTGGAAAACAGGCTGACCGCCTATGTCCGGAAACGTATGCAGCGGTCCTTCCCCGCCATCGATGAGGAATCGCTGGCCGCGGAGCTGAAGGCCCAGTCCCGGCAATCCGCTGCAAAACCCGCGGTCTTCGCGGAGGGCTGCTCCTTTTACAAGCTGGTGTCCCTGTTTTTCATCGGCGCCTTTTTGGGAGATATCACGGAGACCGTCTTCTGCCTTGCAACCACCGGAATCCTGATGAGCCGCAGCAGTGTGGTCTACGGTCCCTTCAGCATCGTATGGGGACTTGGCTGTGCGCTGCTGACCCTTTTCCTGTATCGCTACCGCAATAAAAGCGATCGGTACATATTTATGGCGGGCACGCTGTTGGGCGGTGCATACGAATATGTCTGCAGCGTGTTCACCGAGCTGGTGTTCGGCACCGTGTTCTGGGATTACAGCGGCTTCGCCTTCAATCTGGGCGGGCGCATTAACCTGCTGTACTGCTTTTTCTGGGGAATCGCCGCCGTGGTCTGGCTGAAGGTCATCTACCCCCGCCTGTCCGGCCTGGTGGAAAGGATTCCGCCCCGGACCGGGAAGATTCTGTGCAATTGTATGATTGTCTTTATGATTTTTAATATGATCCTGTCGTCGCTGGCTCTGGCCAGGTATACGGAGCGAAATACTGTCTCCGTGCAGCCGGAAAACGGGCAGGTGAGCTCGGAGGAGACGGATGGGGATCCGCTCAATGCTTTTCTGGATGAACATTTTCCGGATGAGAGGATGGAGCGGATTTATCCGAATGCGAAGATGGTGGAGTAAGGCTGCGTTGCTGTGCTCATGCTATAGTTGACTCACAACCACTTGGTCAACTTCTGACTCCATGTGCGCAGAAACGCACGGAATTATGGTATAACGCCCTTATCCCCCCGTAATCTCCCCATACATCTCAGGTCTTCTGTCCCGAAACAACCCCCAGCTGAAGCGCAGCTCCTCGATGGCCCTCAGGTCAAAGGTGTGCAGGATCACTTTCTCCTGCGTCCTGCCCGCATCCTCCAGGATCTCCCCGGTCTCGTCCGTGATAAAGGAGGAGCCGTAAAAGGTCAAGGCGGATTCCTGCCCGTTATTCTCCCGGGAAGGCGTAACCCGCTCCTCCCCGATACGGTTGGCGGCGATGACGGGCACTACATTTGCGGCAGCGTGTCCCTGCATACAGCGCCGCCAGTGGGGCATGCTGTCGCATTCGATAATGGGCTCAGAACCGATGGCCGTGGGATACAACAACAGCTGCGCTCCCTGCAGGGCCATGCAGCGGGCGCTCTCCGGGAACCACTGGTCCCAGCAAATTCCCACGCCGATCCGCCCATAGGCTGTATCCCACACCCGAAAGCCGGTATTTCCCGGCGTAAAATAGAATTTTTCCTGATAAAAATGATCATCCGGTATATGGGTCTTGCGGTACACCCCCAAAATCCGGCCGTCCGCGTCAATGATTGCCACGGAATTGTACGTCACATTTTGCTCCCGCTCAAAAAAGCTCACCGGCAATACCACCTTAAGCCGGGCCGCCGTCTCGCTCAGACGCCGTAACGCCGGGCTTTCTTCCCTTGTCCTGGCCAGCCCGTAGGAGGCATAATTCCGCTCCTGGCAAAAGTACCAGGTCTCAAAAAGCTCCGGCAGCAGAATAATCTGCGCTCCCTTTTCCGCGGCTTCCCCGATCATATTCTCCGCCGCAGCCAGATTCTCTTCTCTGGAACGGTTGCAGTACATCTGTACCGCCGCCACGGTTACCTGTTCCGGATGTGGTCTATAGGATTCCATTGATTTGCCTCCCTGTCGTAATTCTATTTCTGTCTGCCTTTTTTGAATCTGAATCCGAACTCCTGACTGACATACACAGCGGGTTCCGGAACACTCCGAAACCCGCTGATATTTTATGAAAAGATTAATTAATGGACAGATATTACAATGTTGTCCTCGCTAACATCAAGCGCCTTAGAAAAATACTCTGCTATATCAGCCTTCATAGCCTCATTTCCACTATTGCTCTCCGACATTGCAAACCCAACATCAACTCCAACAACCTTACCTTCCGAATGGTTTATCTCCACTTCACAATCCGAAACACTGCCTGTACGCTCAAGCATCAAAGCCAAATATTTCTCCAAATACTGATAATGAACATTCTCTTTTTCATTATCAGTAAATTGATTCTCAAAACGAATCTCTTCTCCTCCGGGTTTCTCTGTTCTCAGAATCACAAAACACGCAATCCCCAAGAAAAGAATACAGACCCCAATACCTAAAACATGCCTTTTATTTGTCATTTTTATCATTATTCAAGAGATAACGAGCAGGAAATATCAACAGTATCTTTTCCGTCAATGGTCAATAGTCCGCCAAAAAAGTATATACTTTCTGACTCGCCATTTTCCCATATTACATTTAGCACACGCGCCCATACTCCATTGGTTTGTATAGCATATCCCGGCTCCCACGAAGTATATACAAGCGAATTATATACTTCCTTGCTACACACAAACGATGTGATTTTATCATTTTTTATCCACTTTAATGTCGCAGTTACTGCAAATAACTTTTCCTCCACCCCAAAGATATTCTCTTTAGTAAAAAGGAATGTCTTTGTTTTTACTTGGTCACCTAAAGCATATACGGCATATGGCGGTTCTATAACCTCTGTAACTTCTACATAATAAACTTCCCCATTCCATGTACCAAGGATTTGCCTATCTCCGGAAGATATCTTTTCATTTTTTATTTTACTATACAATTTTTAGACTGTCAATTCGCAAATTTTTTCAATAAAAATCCGGTATCTGCTGCGTAATACAGTGAATATTTCCGCCGCCGATAAGAATATCCCTGGTATAAATCTGCACCACCTCCCGGTCCGGAAACAGCCCCTGCAAAATCTCTTTCGCCTCCCTGTCCGCCGGATCCCCGAATCCGGGCATCACGATCCGGTCATTTGCGATATAGAAATTCACATAGGAGGCCGCCAGCCGCTCTCCCGGGCGGCGGGTGGGTTCGTCACCGCAGGCATCCAGCCCCATGCACTCTTCCTCCGTGATCGTCACCGGCTTCGGCAGCGGCAGCTTATGCACCTTAAGCTTTCTGCCCTTCGCATCCGCTTCCCCCTCCAGATACGCAAGGCAGGCCCTGGATATGGCATACTGTACATCCCCTTCATCTTCCGTCCAGGCCAACACCACTTCCCCCGGCGCAGTAAAGGCGCAGATATTGTCGATATGGCCGTTTGTCTCATCATTGTAGATTCCGAAGGGCAGCCAGAGTATTTTAGAAACGTTTAAATATTGCCGTAATACCCTCTCTATCTCTTCCCTGGACAAGTGGGGATTGCGTCCCTTGCTGAGCAGGCAGCATTCCGTCACCATGCAGGTTCCCTCTCCGTCTACATGAATGGAGCCCCCCTCCAGGATGAAATCTCTCTTGTCGTAGACATCCTTCCCCAGCAGGTCACAGAGCTTCCGCGCCATCTGGTTATCCTTGTCCCATGGAAAATACAGGCCGTCAACCAGCCCGCCCCAGGCATTAAATCCCCAGTCGATGCCCCGGATCTGTCCCTGATCGTTTTTCACAAAAGTGGGGGCGTAGTCCCTGGCCCAGGCATCGTTGGAGGACATCTCCACCACCCGGATATGATCCGGCAGAAGGGCTCTGGCATTGTCATACTGCCCGGCCCCGGCACAGACTGTCACGGACTCCGAAGCAGCAATGGCCTCCGCGATCTGCACAAAGGCTTTTCTGGCCGCATAGCCGCCGTACTGCCAGGAGTCCGCCCGCTCCGGAAATATCATAATACAGCCATGGTGCCGTTCGTATTCCGCCGGCATCCGAAACCCGTCCTCTGCCGGCGTGGTATCTTTTATAATTTTCATGCTTTGCGCCTCCTGTCTGTCTTATATACCCTCGGAATTTGCTTCTGTTTACTCGTATTATCTCTTGTAATATATTTTGGATCAGACGGCTGGGATGCGCCGCTCTCCCTAAAAGAAATGTATTCCAATGTGGACGATGACATTTTAGCACACGCACCGGACTACCATGTGAACCTGATTGCCCCAAAGGAAATGTAAAGAAACTTGAGGAATTAAGGGGCGCCCTCTCAATCAGCTGTCTGGCCTCTCCATAGGAAAGGCCGTTGCTGATCGCAAAAAAGCAGATCACTTCCTCCACATTATGGCATCCATGGCTGTCTTCCTTCCCGGAAATGTTATGGCTTATCTCTGCGCCTTCCAGTTCGCATTCTTCTCCTTGCTGGCAGCCGTAACTCTGGCCAGCTGCAGCACGATCTCACTGAAATACCTCTCCGGGATCTCCTTCAAGAGATAGGAATTGGTATCGTTGGCTTCATCGTACACATAGCTGCCCCGCTTGATATTCGCCTTCATCACGCCGCTGTTCTCGGACAGGATCGTGCCGCCGGCATTATAGAACCTGGCCTCATAAACCGTCACATCCTCATTCCCGCCGCCTACGTAACTTCCGGAGAAATGGAGCTCCACTCCCAGTCCCAGCTCCTTATCCTCTCTGTAATAACTGTAGAAACCTCCGGCATCCTGGACGGAGCCCCGATACCATCCAAGGGTCTGCAGCTTCCCGCCCAGAGACAGATCATTGACGATGCAGCCGCCAAAACGTTCCAGGGCAGTCTGGTTCTCCTCCTCTTCGGTCCTGTAGTACACCGGCCGCTCCAGCTGCTCCACGGGTTGGATGATCTCATAATCCTCCAGCTGTTCTTTCCAGGTTTTCAGGGAGTCTTCCGACAGTTCGATGGGGTGCACCAGCCCGATCATAGGCCTTACTGCCGCCTGTGCTGTGCCGTCGGCCGGATCAGCCTCCCCGCTCTGCACAGCATCTGCAGTCTTTCCCTGCGCCGCCCCGGCAGCGTCTTCCGGCAACTCAAACTCGTCCTCGTCCTCAGTATTAAAGGAACCGTCCTCCATATACCGGAAGGTGGACACCAGCTTCCGCTCCTCATAGATGCCCCAGATCAGCCCGGTGGCAAACTGATGCATGATGGGATTTTTTACAAAAAGTTTCTTCCAGGCTTCCACGCTCCACTGCCGCCCGGTAGAGAGTGCCATCTCCAGACGCATCTTCTGGCTGCTCACGGTGGTCTTCATCTGCTTCTTCATCTGTTTGAATTCTTCGTAAGCCGCAGGCGCCTTCGCCTCATCGTCCCGCTTACCCGGCGCAGGGAGGTTTTTCAATTTCTTGCCGTTCTCATCGAAGACCTCGATCTCCAGGGCCGTGGTGATGGCTACGGTGAACTTCCTCTCTCCATAGTCGAATACCCGCTCCATATTTTCATTGAAGCCCAGGTCAGGCACGATTCTGTCCGCCAGCTCCTCCGTGGTGATGCCCAGCTGGGAAGCAGCAAATTCCAGGGCCTTCCCCGCTGCCGCCTTCACCTGTTTGAATTTGAATTTACGCGAAATACCGTCTACAATCAAAAGGGCCTGCGGCTGGGGGCTCAGGGCCAGCGCCTGCACCGCCTCCGATGCGATGGCTCCTCTGGCGGCGTTGGGCCATTCCTGGATCTGATGATGAAGCTTCTTCACGATTTCGTCGCCGCCGTGGATCGATGCCGCATAGAGTACCCAGCGTTTCTTGGACTCCGCTCCTGCCTCCATCCACTTATCAAAAAGCTCATTGGCATAGACGGCGAACTCCCGCTGGTCCAGTCCTTCCGCCAGCACCGCCGCATTAGCGTTCACACCGCAGGGCGCCATCCCTGCATAGCACAGGAGAACAGCCTGCAGATACTCTTCCGGCGCCTCTGTGCCGTCTTTCTTATGTACCGTGGAAAAAGGTGTCTCATATGCCCAGGCCAGGCTGCGTTTCTTGCCGCCCTTGTGGAGCTCCTTCACCAAATCTTCCTGTGTGACAGCCTTATCTCCTCCGCCGCTGCCCTCGCTGTTCACATGCAGTACGGTTTCCAGCAAGGTCTTCACCTTCCCATTCTTCTCCTTATCCAGAGCCTGGGTCAGAACAGCGCTGTATTTTTCTTCATCCCATTTTGTCAGTACACGGATGGCAATCTCCCGCTCCGCCGCCTTTTTGGATGCAAGGAGCTTATAAATATCTTCCTCCCAGCCTTTTTGCTGATAAAGAGCATCCAGCAGCACCTCGCGCACAGCCTTGGAACTGTCCTGGGCGTATTCCAGCAATTGTGCCTTATTTTCCTCCGGACGCTGTGCCAGAACCTGGACGCCCAGGCACCTGCCGTTGCTGGAAGCCTCCTTGAAAGCGGCAATGGTATCTTCCCGCCTTGTCTCCAGATACGCCAGGAAAACCGGCTTTGCCCCGGTCTGAAATTCCTCTTTCGACTGATCCGAATAGAAGGAATCATAAATGTCCGAATATCCGTACAACTGATGTTTCAGATCCAGTCCTTCCGAATCCACCGATCCAAACAGACGCTTCACAGTGAGCGCCTTGATTTTATTTGCTTCCCGCAGATAATTATAATTGCTTCCCCGATACACCATCCAGAAGCACTCGCAGCGGTTGCTGAGCGCATCGTAACCGTATCCGTTCTGATAGCTCTGCAGAATATTCAGCTGCTTGCTTGACCAACGGTTTCCGCCTGTCTGCAATTTATCCTCACAGGCATAGAGAGTCTCGATTCCCGCCTCGCCGTTTAAATAGGCACGCACCGTATTGCCCAGCTGCACATCCACGATCTCTACAAAAGCCTGCACCACCTTGGCCTGCATTCTGTAGATCTCTTTCCCCATCCTCTCCTTGTACAGAACAGGGTCCTGCTCTCTCAAAATGCCGTTCATCCGGTTATAAGTATCAAAATCCGCCTTGTTCATATGTTTCAGATATGCGTCCTGGTTCCTGGTAAACTGCTCTCTCAAAATCTCTGTCTTCCCCTTGGCAGCTGCCCACTTTATCAGCTTCCTGCAGTCGAAGGAGAACAGCTGATCGAAGCTCCCGCCCTGTTTGTTCAGCTCTCCCCGGATGTCTACATTGTCCATGATATCCAGCATGGTCTCTCCCCCTGCTGCCAGGCAGATCTTCACCATATTCCGCAGCCGATAATGCTGGTTATAATTCACAAAAGCCATGCCTCCCAGAATGCGCAGCATAAAGCGTTCCACGGCCAGATTGGGGCTGGCCTTTCTCAGGATCCCCTCATCCACCCCGTCCCGCTCCACCGCATTCATGAGCTCAGCCACCTCCAGCCGGGACATCTGGTTTCTGTAGAGATTGTGGAGGCTGTTCACCAGGATATCTCCGTATTCCTTCAGAAGAGCCCCGTCCTCTGCGCTGATTTCAACCGCAGATTCCTTCTCGGCTTCTCCCTTCCCCAAAAGCTTCCCAACGCCTGCCAGAAAACCGCCGCTCTTGCTCTCGGCGCCCTTTTCTTCCAGCCTTCGATTGGGATATTTCATCCAGAAATAGACCGTCAGCAATATCAATTTACCGTTATCGAATTTATTCTTCTGATAGGGAACCGCCTTCCGGATCACATCCGGATCTCCCCCCGCTATCTTCTCCAGATTCTTGATGCAGTAGCGGCTGATCTGGTATTCGTTCATCGCGATCTTGGCGGCGTAAACCGCCGCTTTTTTCTCCGGCTCCTGCACCAGCAGCATATTTGGGTCAAAGGAATAGTAGCTGGTCATGGGCATCATCTCATGGCAGGTTGAAAAGCCTGCGGCAAACAGGATTTTGCCCAGCTTGAGGGCTTCCTCGTATCTGCCTCTGTTCACCATCTCCTGGGCCAGGCCGCGCATTTTCGCCGCCGTGTCATTCTGCGCCGTGGTTAAATCATGAAAGGCCAGCTTTTCCAGGTTCTGCTCCTCCACTGCCCCGTTCAGGAAATCCTCCATCAGGGTGATCTCGTCTCCCGAAAACAAATTCATCTGTTCCAGGGTCTCAATAATTTTTTCGGTCCTTTGATTTTGCGGGTTAATCATCGCTTTTCCTCCTATTCCAGTTCCGCCATGCGCGTGTTCTTCGCGCATTGTGCCCATACCAGTACCAGTCACGGCAGAGTATTTCCGGCCGCTTAGAGATGCGTCCGCAAATCCTCTGGGCACTGGCATGGGCATTCGCTGTTTTCCAGTTCCGCCATGCGCGTGTTCTTCGCGCATTGTGCCCATGCCATACCAGTCACGGCAGAGTATTTCCGGCCGCTTAGAGATGCGTCCGCAAATCCTCTGGGCACTGGCATGGGCATTCGCTGTTTTCTATTGTTATTTATGACATTTTGTTCCGCTCCAATCCGCCTCGGTACCAGGAATGGCGCGCCCTGTTCTATATATAATAACTCTGTCCCCTGTCGTAGGCGGTCTTCTGCCGGGCAAGGTAGAGATACTCGCTTACACGGACATACAGCTCTGCCAGACGGGCTGGCTGCTTTTCCATCCTGTGGCGGCTTTTCTCGATTTCCTCCGCCATATCCGCAAGCAGTTGCGAAAGGTAGCGCATGCCGTATTGTTCTGTCAATTCCGCGTTTCTTTGCATATCCTTCAGTGTACTGTCATGCACCGTATCAAAACCGCTCTGGTATAAATCCTCCAACAGGGAACCGGCCTCCTCTGCCAGCTCCTCCATAACCTCATATTTGCTCCTTCGGCCTGTGACATCTATCCCGGAGAAATCGTTTCCCTGCTGCGGGCCGTCCTTTTGGACGTCTGCCTCCTGACGCGCTTCTTCCAGGCTGTCCGGCACTTCCCAATCCTCCTTAAGCTCCATCACATCCACCGGATACATCCGCACCCGTCCGTCCCGCAGATAAACCTTCCCCAGAAAACAGGGCAGCTTCTTCTCCGTGATTCTCTCCAGATAACGGATGGTGCCGGATTCCTGTTTGGAATAGGTCACCTCCACCAAGAGCTCCCTTCCCGCCCGGTCATAAAGGGGAAGCGTGAGCTGCTGTCCTGTCCGGGAAAACTCCGCCTTCGCACAGGACGCCGGCTGCACAAATACCAGCTCCACACCCTTTCCGGCGCGGTCCGGTCCGTCTCCCTGGTCTCCGCCCTCCTGTTCCGCCTCCGTGCCTGCATTTTCCTGTTCTGTCAGCCAGCCCTTCTGCTGCTTCCCGATCTGATCGGAAAATAATTTGCCGAAATCCCGATAATACCAATCTCCTACATCCCAAATGTGCAATCCCTGCTCCCCAATGATCTCCCCCTTCGTCTCCTGGCTGGAAGAGAGCCGGTTTCTGTCGTCACATTTTGCCCCTGTCAGGCGGATCCGCACCTTCAGCATATCTTCAAAGGAAATATTCAATCCCCAGGGCGACTGGGCTTTTTCCATATAGCCTCTCCTCTTTCGGGAATCATAGAACATGGGTCTGGCATTGGTATAGGTGTACCATTTCTTCGTATTTTCCTCCAGAAAATAAAGGGTCTCACCCTCATATCCGGCCTGGTTCTCAAAATGTTCCATGGCGATTCCGATCAGATTCAGATTGCCTACAGGAAGGTAGTCTGCCCGGAACGCTCCCGCCAGTTTTCCCACATCCTGGAGCGATCCGGCCTTCCGCAGCAATTCCACCCTTCTGTACAGCCTTGTCATCCGGGTCATGAGGTCCTCTGTCTGAAAAGAAGCCTTTCTGGCAAAATATTTGTCATAAGAATCGGAAAGGGAGCGGAAATATCCTTCAAACCTGGCCAGCCCTTCATTATGGCTGATAATGGCAAGCCGTTCCAGATAGTCCAGCACATCCGGCGAGGTCCGGGAAAGCCCTGTGGCAAATAATTCCTCAAGAAAGGTTTTCATCTGCGCCGCCGCGCTTTTTACTCCGTCCGGATCATATTCCTGGATCTGTGTTATCTCCCCGAGCAGTATCTCCTTCGTCAGTGTCCCCGCCTCCAGCTGACACCAGAGGATGGCCGCCGCCTTATGTACGCATAATTCCTTCTTGTGGCAGGTGCAGGTGGCATATTCCAACGGTGCCAGGAGCTTAACCACATATCCCTGTCCGGGCAGCCGAACCGTCACCACGGAAGTAGCGCGGATCTCAGGGCGGATACCCGCTGCCGCCTGGTTGACAAAGGTCTGAAACTGCCGAACCCCAAGTACGCTTTTCAGCTTCGCAAATGGATAGGCGTTTATTTCTTTCCATACTGCTGACTTTTGCACTGTGCCGGCCGCCGGCTCCTGCCTCCCGGCCGGACGTGTCTCTTCTGCTGCCGTATCTCGAATCGGCTGCTTTGCCGCCCCGCTCTGCCCCACCGGCAGTTCTGCCGCTTTTTTCTGACCCTGAAGTATTATTTTCTTTCCGGAATCCGTTTCGGAACTCTCTTCTTTGTCGCCGTTAGCGGAACCCGGCAGCTGCGACTTCTCTCCAAAATCCGCCTCGGAACTTCCTTCCTTATCCCCTTTGGCGGAACCTAGCATCTGCGTCCTCTCTCCGGAATCCACTTCGGAACTTCCTTCCTTATCCCCTTTGGCGGAACCTGGCATCTGCGTCCTCTCTCCGGAATCCGTTTCAGCGCTTCCTTCCTTGTTCACACCGGCAGAATCCGGCGGCTGCATCCTCTCTCCGGAATCCGCCTCAAGGTTCTCTTCCTTGTCCTCCCTGACGGAACCCGGCATCTGCGCCCTCTCTCCGGAATCCGTCCCGAAGCTTCCTTCCTTGGGCGCACCGGCAGAACCCGGATCAGGCTCCTTCTCCTGCGGCCCGCTCTGCCCCGGCTCTTCATCCGCAGCCAAAATCTCTGCACTTTCCTCCGCCAGTGCGCTCTCCCGCAATGTCAGGATCGCATGCACCACATGACGGCACATACTTCGGGACGGACAGCTGCATTTACTCTCTCCCAGAGGATAACGCACCGTAACGGTCTCCTCTCCCACCTCTACGGATGCCTCTTCTTCCATATTCAAAATCCGGGCGGCTGTCTCTCCCTTATCCTTGTAGGCCCGTTTAACAATTCCCTTATTGCTCAAGCCGATCAGATAGTCGTCATCCACATCGGCCAGACGTTCCCTCCAAATACCCATATCATTCCATCCTCTTTATGATCCTCCCGTGCCTTCGGGGAAGCCTTTTCCTAAGCCTCTATCCCCGGCCGGCGCAGAAAGCAAGATGCCTGCGCGCATGCGCAATAGTCCATACTCTATCCCCTGCCGGCCGGCGCAGAATGGCTGCCTTCCTGACCGCGTCAGACCAGAATCCGGTCAATCCGCTCCCGCTGCGCCGCATCAAACTGCAGATTAGAGAGCATCCCCACATTGTCCAGAATCTGGGCAGGCTTCGACGCTCCGATCAGGACGCTGGTGATATCTTTGTCCCGCAGAATCCAGGCCAGCGCCATCTGTGCCAGCGTCTGTCCCCGTTCCTTTGCCAGCGCATCCAATGCCCGTACTTTCTCCAAAGTTTCCTCCGAAACGGCATTCTCTTTCAGAAATCTCCCGTCTGTTCTGATTCGGCTGTCTGTCGGGATCCCGTTCAGATAGCGGTCCGTCAGAAGCCCCTGGGCCAGCGGGCAGAAAGTAATGATGCCGATACCATGCTTCGCCGCATACTCCTTGAGACCGTCCTTCTCGATCCCGCGGTCAAACATGGAGTAGCGCCTCTGATTGATGATAAACGGGGTTCCCATCCTCTGAAACAACTGCGCAATGGCAATGGTCTGCTCCTTATTGTAATTGGAAATTCCCACATAAAGTGCCTTCCCGCTTCTGACAATGCCATCCAGCGCTCCTGCTGTCTCCTCCAGCGGTGTCTCCGGATCCGGTCTGTGATGGTAATAAATGTCCACATAATCCAGCCCCATCCTGCGCAGGCTCTGATCCAGACTGGCGACCAGGTATTTCTTACTTCCCCAGTCTCCGTAAGGCCCCGGCCACATTTCATATCCTGCCTTGGTGGAAATCACCAGCTCATCCCGATACACTCCCAGCTCCTTCTTCAGAATCCGTCCGAAGTTCTCCTCCGCCGCACCTGGGATCGGGCCGTAATTATTCGCCAAGTCGAAATGCGTGATTCCGTTGTCGAAAGCAGTCAGGCACATATCAAGCATATTATCAAAGCTGCCGTTACTGCCGAAATTATGCCACAACCCCAGCGATACCGCCGGCAGCTTCAATCCGCTGGCCCCGCAGCGATTGTACCGCATCCTGTCGTAACGTGTCTTTTCCGCAATATACATCTTCCGTCTCCTTGTTTTTTCTACTCGGGACGGGCATAAAATCTCCTCTTCACCGAATTTTCCTCTACGGTAATAAGTGTCTTCGGCACCTTACTGATTTCATGTCCGTTTGACAAGGGATTTTCTTATAAGGAAAAAGCGGCTTCCGCCTGATCCGCGATAACCGCCTGTCATACCAGATCTCATTAGAGAAAATGCCTTGTCACCCCGTTTTCAAGCTGGTTTCAGTATAGCACAAAATATAGCTTTACACAATATCCCCACGCATCGCCTTACATAAAGCGTTACATAAAAGTCTGCGCGAAATAGAGACATTCTCCGTTTTTATGCATATATTTATGTATATTTGCCCGAAATATGCATATTTTTAAAGATTTATTAAAATTTCTTTGATTTTTTCCCATAAATCCATTGACATCATATACAGAAAGTGCTAGTATCTGCATTGTTCTGCAGAACACAGCGAAAAACTTTGCCAAAGTAAGAATGTATAGCAAGGGAGCGCCGCTGCAAGGTAATTCGAAACAAAGAGGCAAAGAAATGCGCTCACCGGTTTATTTGGGAGGATACGATTATGAAAATGAAAAAAGTGACAGCACTGCTGCTGGCTTCTCTGACGGCTCTGGCCATGACAGCCTGCGGCGGCACGCCCACAGCAGGTGACAATGCCGGCGGCGCTGACAACAGCTCTGCCGAAAGCAGTTCAGAAGAAGGAAGCAGTTCAGAGGAAGAAAGCAGCTCCGAAGAAAACAGCAGCCCAGAAGACAACGACAGCTCCGAAGGAAATGACGGCTCCGCCGAAGGCGAGGGCGCAGAAGCTTCCGGTGAAGCAGAGGGCAGTGAAGCCGGGACTTCGGCGGACGGCTTCACCACAGCCGTGGAGGGGAAACTCACCATGGCCACCAACGCGGCATTCCCGCCCTATGAATATGTGGAGGGCGGCCAGATAGCCGGTATCGACGCAGAGATCGCAGCAGCCGTGGCCGGTAAACTGGGACTGGAGCTGCAGATCGACGACATGGAATTCGACTCCATCACCGAAGCCGTCAAAAGCGGAAAGGCAGACATCGGCCTGGCAGGCATGACCATCACCCCTGACCGCCAGGAGGAAGTGGATTTCACCATCAGTTATGCCACCGGCGTGCAGGTGATCATTGTCGCTGAGGACAGCCCCATCACAAACGTGGACGACCTGTCGGCGGAAGGCGCCAATTATGTAATCGGCGTACAGCGCAATACCACAGGCGATATCTATACCACCCAGGACATCGAAGATGCCGGACTTGGCACCATTGACCGCTACAGCAAGGGCGCGGATGCCGTACAGGCCCTGAAGACCGGAAAGGTGGACTGTGTGGTCATCGACAACGAGCCCGCCAAGGCATTCGTGAACGAGGTTGAAGGCCTGAAGATCCTGGACACCGAGTACATCACCGAAGATTATGCCGCAGCCATGAACAAGGAGAACACAGCTCTCTACGAGGCAGTGAACAACGCTCTCCAGGAGCTGATCGACGACGGCACCATACAGGGGATCCTGGACAAGTATATTACAGCAGAGTAATCCGATTTCTGCAGGGAGTAGGATTCCCTCTTTGCTGCAGGCACAACGCACAACACATACCCCGTCATTTCCGGCGGGGTTATGTTCTGTATTCCGTTCCTTAGGAATCGTCAAAAGAGTTATTTCTCTTGGATTACAGGGTTCGCACAGCAGTTCCTGTAATTTACAGACACTTCCTTATACCGGTGTCCGCAGGATATTTTTCCCCCGGCCGGAGGAACTTCCGTGCCTGGAAACGCTCCAAACAGACGATGTCGGGGAACCTTAGCGGCTGCAGATACCATTTACAGAAAAAGGAGAACACCTTATGAGACCATCCGCCTCCCAGACCTGGCCCCTGGTGGCGCCGGACTGGATACAGAACGGACCCGAATGGCTGAACAATGTCGGGTACGATATTTACAAAAGTTTTATCTTTGACGACAGGTACCAAATGTACATAAAAGGCCTGGGCAACACCCTGCTGCTGACCTTCCTGGCGCTGCTCATAGGCGTAGCCCTGGGGGTGGTGATCTCCCTGATCCGGGTATCCTGGGATAAAAACCATACAGAAATGCAGGGTCCCGGCAAATTTTTCTTAGGTCTCTTCAATGCCCTGGCAAAGGTGTATCTCACCGTAATCCGCGGTACGCCCATGGTAGTGCAGCTGATGATCATGTACTTCGTCATCTTTGCCACCAGCCGGAACAAAGTCATGGTGGGCGCCCTGTCCTTCGGAATCAATTCCGGAGCCTATGTGGCGGAGATCATCCGGGGCGGTATCATGTCCATCGACGCAGGCCAGATGGAGGCCGGAAGGAGTCTTGGCTTCGGCTATGTGTCCACCATGCGCTATATTATCCTGCCCCAGGCGTTTAAGGCAGTGCTGCCCACCCTGGCAAACGAGTTCATCGTCCTGCTGAAGGAAACCGCAGTGGCAGGCTATGTTGGGCTGACAGACGTCACCTATGCCGGCAATATCATCGGCGGCAACTGCTACGATTATCTGTTCCCGCTGCTGATGTCGGCTCTGATCTATCTGATTCTGGTAATGTTCTTCACCTTCCTGGTAGGAAAACTGGAGAGGAGGCTGAGAAGCAGTGAGCGCTGATAACATTATTATAGAAGCAAAAAATGTGCAGAAGCACTTCAAAGAAGGCGACATCCATGCCCTGGACGGCGTGTCCCTGGACATCCATAAAGGGGAAGTTGTAGTAGTCATCGGCCCCTCCGGCTCCGGCAAATCCACCTTCCTGCGCTGCCTGAACCTCCTGGAGGTTCCCACCGGAGGGCAGATTCTCTTCGAGGGGACGGATATTACGAACAAAAAGACGGATATCAACGTCCACAGGCAGAAAATGGGCATGGTTTTTCAACATTTTAACCTGTTTCCCCATATGACCATCCTGAAAAACATGACCCTGGCCCCCATGAAGCTGCTGAAAAAACCCCAGGCAGAGGCGGAAGCCCAGGCCAAAGCATTGCTTAAGCGAGTGGGGCTGGAAGACCGGGCAAACGCCTATCCAAGCCGGCTTTCCGGCGGGCAGAAGCAGCGCATCGCCATTGTCCGGGCCCTGTGCATGGATCCGGAAGTGATGCTGTTCGACGAGCCCACCTCCGCTTTGGATCCGGAGATGGTGGGGGAGGTTCTGGAAGTTATGAAGGAGCTTGCCAGGGAAGGGATGACCATGGTGGTGGTCACCCATGAGATGGGGTTCGCCAGGGAGATGGCGGACCGTGTGATCTTTATGGCTGATGGAAAAATCGTGGAGGAGGGCGCGCCGGAAGAGATTTTCACTGCGCCGAAGGCAGCCCGGACCCGGGATTTCCTGGCCAAGGTGCTCTAAAATGATATAAAAACCATAAAAAGTTGTTTTGCATAAATTCGTTGACATAGTATATACTATAGTATATACTGTAAAGAAAAGGGAGATGATTCTATGCAGGCAACCATTCAAAAATGGGGGAATTCACAAGGGATCAGGATACCAAAGGCTTTTCTGGAAGCACTGGGGATGAAAGAAAATGATGTGGTAGAGTTGAACCGGATTGATGACAATATTTTAATCAAGAAAATCCAACCGGAAAAAGAGCTTACCCTGGATGATATCTTCAGAGACTATAACGGTGCCTTTGCAGCAGAAGAATTCAATTGGGGTGCGCCTGCCGGAAAGGAAGTGTGGTAATGTATCATCCGAAACAGGGCGATATCGTATTCCTGGATTTCAGTCCTCAGTCCGGTCATGAACAGGCCGGGAGGAGGCCCGGAGTCATAATCAGCAATAATCAATTTTTTACCAGGACAAGACTTGCCGTTGTATGTCCCATTACCAACACATGCAATCAGTTTCCACTGCACATTCCCCTGGATGACCGGACGAAAACCACCGGCGTAATCCTCACCGAACATATGAAGTGTCTGGATGTTCTCAGCAGAAACATTCAGTTTGCGGAAAAACTGCCCGATGACTTACTGGCTAAGACATTGGCCTATGTGAAGGCTTTTTTCTGAATTCTATGAGACTGCCGCAGTGAAGATTTCCGCGGCAGCCCTTTTTTACATTTCCATTCTACAGAAAATCCCGGTACCGCTCCTGCAGCAGCTCGATTCCATACTCCCGGGGCGTTCCCTTGATCCGCTCCATGTATCCTTTCAGGGCACCCCTGCAGTGCTCCGGCCCCCCTTCCCGCATCACGGTCCACATGGGATCCGCGTCGGAACGGGAGGTCTCCATCATGCTGTCCGTCCAGTCCAGGATCATTTTCGCCCCCTTTGCGCACAGGTCCGGGCGCTCCCCGGCCAGGTTGTGCAGCTCATGGGGATCTTCCTTCACATGGAACAGCATCTCCCTGGGCAGGATATGCCCGCCGCCATGGATGGTGCGGATATAGATATAATCGTCAAACCGCACGCTTCTCTGGCACACATGGGCGCACTGGGTCAGCACCGCGTAAGGTTTGGAGCAGTCCGTGCCGTCCTTCAGGGCTTTGGCAAAAGATACTCCGTCATAGCGGAAATTATCCCAGGTCACCAGGGATGTACCCAGAAGCTCCTGTATGGTGGGAACCAGATCCGTATTGTCATGAAATCCCTTCACCACCGCCCCCCTGCGCACTCCCGGCCAGCGGATAATCAGAGGAATCCTGCACACCGGGTCATCCGCCATACCATGCTCCGCATACACGCCGAACTCTCCCAGATCTTCTCCGTGGTCCGCCGTGATAATGATGGCCAGGTCATCGTCATACAGTCCGTTTTCCTTCAGCCAGCCGATAATCTGCCCGATATTGTCGTCTGTGTAACGTATCCCGTCGTCATAGGAATTCAGGAAGCGCTTCGCCTCCTCCAGGGTCTTCAGGCTGCCGGGATGCTTTGGCCACTGGGGAAAGTGATCATCGTTCCACATATTGATCTCGTTTGCGCCGTGGGGGCCTATGTGCAGCAGATGCTCCCGGAAAATATCCTCCGTAATCCAGTCGTCCGGCATTTCCGTGCCTGCCAGGGGGCTCTCGTAATCCGCCGGGGTGCGGTAGGGGGTGTGGGGATCCCAGTAATGGACATGCATCATCCAGTTGTCCCCTTTCCCGTTGCGCTCCAGCCAGTCCAGTACCCTGGGCGTCACCATCTCCGCCGACTCGCCGCCCCGTCTGCCCACATTGACGCACTCGTTGAATCCGGCGTTAAACCACCATGCGCTGTGGCGCTCTGCAAAGGTGGAAAAGGATACCGTATGCATCCCCGCCCGGCGGAACTGCATAAACAGCCCGTTCTCCGACATTTCGTCGGTAAAGCTCCTGCTTCTGCCCTGGAGCCGCATGTCCGCAGCGGTTCCTCCGTGGCCCACCACGCCGTTGTGAATCCCGTACTGCCCGCTGATCATGGATGCCCTGGAGGGCAGGCAGGGGGCGTTGGGGCAGTAATAGTCGTCGAACCGTACTCCCTCCTTTGCAATCCCGTCCATCACTGGGGTGGTATCCCGCCCGTAGCCATAGCAGCCCATGTGGTCCGCCCGCAGTGTGTCGATGTCAAACATTATGACTCTCATTTTTGAATTTGCTCCTTTCTGTTTGATTGTCCCGTTTTCTAAGCCTATTGAATAGCTTATTTCTTTTTAACAATAAAGCCTAAAAGAACTCTGTACGAACCCTTCCCAATATGAATATAAGATAGAAATTGACTGCACCGACAATAACGCATAATGTTTCCTGCTAAGTTTATATCGTCCTGTAAAAAATATCCTTTCTATATCCAACGCACTGGTTTCGTATTGTTCTATAATGAAAGGTTTTCAAAATCCATTATTTCCACTCCTGTTATTACTGAAATATTTCATTCGCAATTTTCAGCCTATTAATAAGTTGAAATCAGATGAAGACTTTAAAAAATATTCTGGTTCTGCTTCTAATAGTAAAAGCTGCTTTCCCCCCGGAGTATTTCAACTCTGCATACAGCACGTTTTAAAAGGAAAATTCCCCGCACACCGGATAATGGTCCGACAGGTAAAGCCCGTTTTCCTCATCCGTCCACTTCGTCAGGCTCTCACAGCGGATGTCTCCCCTGACAATCATGAAATCGATACAGGTCTGGTCATTCCCCTTCCAGTAACCATGATAAGTAACGCCTATATTTTCCGTAATATTGGTAAAATCCGGATGGTTTTTCATTACCTCCATCTCCTTCCAGTCCGGCTCCATGTTGAAGTCCCCGGTGACGATGACCGGCACGCCGCCGAAGAAGGTATCCGACTTCACCTTTTCCAGAATCTGTTCCAGGCCCTTCCTCCTGGCCAGTTCTCCCGCATTGTCCAGATGGGCGTTGGCCACCCGGAACACTTTCCCTGCCTCCAGATCCTCAAACACCGCCTCGGTGCAGATCCTGGGGCAGACGCTCTGGCCCGGATAGCGGGAACCCGGAACGTCGGGGGTCTCCGAGAGCCAGTATGTATCCATCTTCATCAGGTTCATGCGCTCCTTCCGGTAGGCGATGGCGGACTGTTCGTCCCGAAGCTTTGTGCTGCGGCCGCAGCCGATCACATAGTAATCGGTTAGATTTTCCTTCAGCCAGGCCGCCACATGGGGCAGCACTTCCTGAAAACAGATGATATCCGGCTGTTCCTCCCGGATCTTTTGCAGGATGAAGGGCTTCCTGAAGCAGAAATTGTTCTCGCCGTCCGCTCCGCAGTCATACCTGATGTTGAATGTTACGAATTTCATGTTGTGCCTCCTGTCGATACTGATGTTTTTTCTCTTTTCGTATCCGCTATTTAAGGGATGCAGGGCGCCCATGCCTACATTATACCTGTGTACACAGGTATCGTCAATATATACTCACAGCTGAAAGCCTCGAAAACATCTGCCGTAAGAAACCCATAGTTCTTCTACAGGTTCTGTAGATTTTCCGGATCGGTTCAAACAGGGACCCCCGGGAACAACATGACCTGTCCCGCGCACCGGAATACGCGGAGGTGTTCGGGCGGCTGTGGAAGCTTCTAATAGAGCACACTGCCCGCTATACCCCGGAGGCGCTGACAGAGGACGGACGCTTTCTCACCTATGATGCCCCCCGCTTTCCGGGAGACATGCCGGGACGGTGGTTCGGGTTCCATTATCATGATTATAGTGTGGATACGTTTCATTAAATCACTGATACCACTTCGCCTGGGCCTGGTACATGGCATAATAATGCCCCCGCCTGGCCATCAGCTCCCCATGGCTGCCGTCCTCCACGATACGTCCCTCCCGAAAGACCAGGATCCGGTCCACCAGTCCGGCGATGCCTAAACGGTGGGAAATCAGCAAAGCAGTACGGTGTCCCGTAAGCTCCGAGAAATTCCGGTACAACTGCGCCTCTGCAATCGGGTCCAGGGCGGCAGTGGGCTCATCCAGGATCATGATATTCGCCCTGCTGCGGTAGACAGCCCGCAGTAGGGCAATCTTCTGCCACTGCCCCCCGGACAGGGTATTTCCTTTCTCACTCATATGCCCCAATATGGCATCCAACCCTTCGGGCTGCTCCAAAATCACATCCTCCACATGAATCCGCCGGGCCAGATCCAGAATCTCCTCATCGGAAAGCCTCCGCTCCTCATCGGACACAGTGATATTATCCCGGATACTGGCCTCGTAATGGGCAAAGTCCTGGTAAATCACGGAAATCCGCTGCCGCAGGGCGCGTTTGTGTTCTTCCATTGACAGGCCGCCGATGGACACGCTGCCGCTGTCGGGAGAAAAAATCCCTGTAAGCAGGCTGATGAAGGTGGATTTGCCGGATCCGTTGTCCCCCACGATGGCGATTTTTTCCCCTCCGCGGATGGTCAGAGAGAGATCAGAAATGACCTTCCTCTCCGTTCCCGGGTAGGAGAAACTGACATGTTCAAAGACTATATCCCCGGCGGAAGGGTTCTCCGGAATCTGCGGCTCTGGTCTGTCTCCGCCTGTGAATGCCCCTTTCGCCGGCTGAATCTCCTGAAGGGCCAGGGACGAAGCTGTTTCCTTTCTGTCTTTCCCGTCCTTTCTGTCTTTCTTGTCCTTTCCGTTCTTTCTGTCCTTCTTGTCCTTTCCGTCCTTGCTGTCCTTTTCGTCCTTCACGCCCTTTCCGTCCTCCTCATCCCTCTCCATCTCCTCCAGTGAAAAAAACTCTTTCATATAAGAAAGGCATGCGGAAAACTGCATGACTTCCGTAAGGATAGCGCCAATGGCCCGCTGCAGCCTGTCGGAAAGGGTATACACCAGCGTAAAAGTCCCCAGTCCCAGTGCAGGATTTTGATAAATCATCCGGGCCGTGGCCAGGAGCAGGATCATATACACGCCGCTGCGCAGGAAGTCCGCAGTCATATTCGCCTTCAGATGCTTCGCCACCAACCTGTTCTTCTTGTGGAGATAGCTGTCCGCCACCGCCCTCCACTTTGCCTTTAAATAATCGTAAAGCTCGTAATGGCGCACCTCCTGAATGCCGTGGTCCGTGGATGCGCACAGGTGGTAAAGGTGAATGGACATGGCCCCTTCCTCGGACCATTTGGTGCGGTGCCGGAAGGTCTCGTCCGCCTGCAGAAAGGAAAGAACGGCGGCCGGAATCCCTGTGGCCACAAGGATAAGGACAAAAGCGGGATGCACCGCCCAGAGGGCAAAAGCCGCCACGGCAAAAGTAACCAGCTGATAAAAAGCGGCGAACATGCCCCGTATGCCCATGGCCGCCTCCTGACAGGCGTAAGCATCCGCAAAAGCGATTTTGCTGTGAAAATCATCCCTGTTTTCCAGATAAGAATAATGCACCGTACAGACATGCCCGAGGACTGTCTCCTTGATATATTCCTGGGTGCGGTACATATCCCGGGTCTGGACATAGCCGTCCAGGAGCTGCCAGAGAAGCTGCAGCAGAAACAATACCCCCAGGAAAAGCAGCGCGCCGACAACCGGTTCCGCCGTGCCTCCCTGGCCCGGCATCAGCAGGAAAATCCCGTCCGTAAGCCTCTGAAGCTGCCTTGAAAGAAGCAGCGGCAATACCGCCATGGGAAGCCCGATGACGCCCACAGCCAGGGAGAGGGGGCCCTTGATCCGGATAAAAAGCCCCAGAGATTTTCCCGCAATCCACCCCATCCCTTTCTCCAAAAGAACCTTACGCTTTTCCATACGTCATCCCTCCTCATACCATTCAGCCTGCTGACGGAAAAAATCGGCATAAATTCCGTCTCTCTCCAACAGTTCCTCATGGGAGCCCACCTCCGCCAGACATCCCCTGTCCAGTACGAAAATCCGATCTGCCATGCGTGCGAAACCGATACGGTGGCTGATCAGGATGGAAGTCCTGCCCCTGGTTTTCTCCCGGATATTCCGGAACTGCTCCAATTCCGCTATCGGGTCCAGGGCGGCGGCCGGTTCGTCGAAGATGAGGATGTCCTTCTCGCTCATATGAGTACGTGAGATGGCAATCTTCTGCTGCTCGCCTCCGGACATGTTGATCCCCGTCTTCTTCACATCCTTTTTCAGAAGCTGTTCCAGGCCCTCCGGACATTTTTCCAGAAGCGGCAGCGCCCCGCCCATTTCCATGGCCCTGCGGATCCGCCCGTCCTCCTTCAGATACTTAAGGCTGCCGAACCCCACATTCTCCCGCAGCGACAGATGGTACAGGTAGAAATTCTGGAAAAACATGCCGATCTGCTGGTTGATGCTGCCCTCCGGGTACTCCCCGTATTTTTTCCCATATAAAAGCAGCTCCCCCCTGTCCGGACGGTACAGGTCAATGAGCAGCTTCACCAGTGTGGACTTGCCGCTTCCGTTGACGCCCACCAAAGCGATGGTCTCCCCCTTCCTGATCTGAAAATTCAGTCCGTGGAGAACCTCATTCTTTCCGTCATAGGAAAAATGCAGGTTCCTGGCTTCAAAAACCACATCCGAACATTGGCGCTGCCGGGAAATCGCTTCCGAGATAGCCTTCCGGTTCAGCAGCCTGTCCTCCTGCAGGGGCGCGCCAGTGAGAAAACGATGCTGCATCTTCAGCGCGTCCAGTCCCCGGAGAGCCTCGAAGAGAGCCGTGGAAAAGGCCCTGTTCACATCGGCCAGGCTTTCTCCCAGAAGGTAGAGCATGAGAAACACATCCGCCGTCAGCTTTCCCGCCGCCACCCGGGAAATGGCAAAGGCAGACATGGCCAGGATGGACAGGTAAATGCATGCCGCCACAAATACGGACAGAAAGCATCGCCCTGTATCGTATTTCATGTCAAACCGCAGAATCCCCTGGTAGGCTTCCTTCCACTTTCCAAGGAGTTTGGACTGGGTATGGTAAATGCGCATTTCCTTAGCGGCCCCGGGATTCCTGGCTTCCGCGCTGTAATAATCGGACCTGGCCCGCAGGGCTTTGTGCCGCAGCGTGTCCACCACAAAACGTGAGGAAAGCCTGCTGTTTAAAAACACGGTCAAAAGGAAGCATACAACGGCGGTGAGCCCCACAGGAACAGAAACCGAGAAGGCAACCCCAATCAAAGACAGTGCCGTGATACTCTTCATCACCGTAATGCAGCCATGGCTCATCAGATCGGTGAGCCCGCCGCTCCGATACAGGCAGTAACGATAATCCTCGTAGAATTCCCTGTCCATCAGGGTCTTGATGTCCGTTTTCTGAATGCGGTCCGCCATATACTCCTGCATGCCGAAATAATAGGTGTCATACATCTGGGCATAGAGAAACTCCCCGTTGATCCGCCGGGACAGCCCCGTCAGAATCAGCAGGATCCCAAGCGCCAGCAGCGCAGGGACGACATCCCCAAAACTGCCCTGCCCTGTGGCGAGATAATCCGCCAGCACTGCCACCGCCCGCCGGTTGCAGGCAAGGGATGCCGAGGGAAGCAGCGCCAGCGAGATCCCAAACAAAATCCAGAACAGGAAAAATTTCGGGCTGATGCGGTAGGCCAGCCTGACGGACCAGAGTAGAACGGTCAGGTTCTCCTTTTGCTTTTTCATGGTTTGTCTGCCTCCTTTTGGTTATATTTGCTTTCTTGGTTTATCAGAAACGAAAAACCGTATCTTTTTATCTGCTCCAGGACGAAGCTGCGCCGGGCGCGGCTCACGGGAATCTGCGTGCCGTCATCCAGGGTCAGCGTCATCCCCTCCAGTTTCCGGAAATAACGCAGGTTCACCAGGTAGGCGGCATGGCACCGCACCAGGGAAGTCCCGGCAAACAGCGCCTCATGATTCTTCATCTGGCGGTAGCTTGTGATGTCCTCCTCCCGGGTGTGGATCAGGGTATGCTTTCCGTCCGTCTCAATATAGAGAATCTGGTGCAGGTAGATTTTGTAGATGCCCGTCTTGTTTTCCTCCAGAAAACAGCGCGCATCGGCACTGTTCCTTTTTTCCAGGGCAAGGCTGACCTCCCTGCAGAACCTGGCATAGCTCAATGGCTTCAGCAGATAATTGTCCACCCCGGCCTCATAAGCCTCCAGTACATAGGTGAGCACCGTGGTCAGAAAGACAAGGCGCACCCCCGCATCCTGCTGCCGGATCCGCTCCGCCACCGCCAGGCCGTTCATCTTCCGGAACGGTATCTCCAGAAAAATCAGGTCAAGCTCCAACATGTAATTTTTCAGAAGTTTTTCACCGCTGCTGTAGCACAAAAGCTGCACATTGGTTCCGGTTTCCAGACGGTACCGCTCCGCAAAGCCTGTCAAGAGGCTCCGCACCGCCGTCTCTGAGTCGCAGATGCCGATTACGAGCATGGATGTCTCCTTTCTTCCTGTCTGTCCGGGAACTGTCCCCTGGAACCGCGGACTGTTCTTCGCCGCTGTCAACTGCGGGCAGCACGGCAAGCAGTGCAGAAGGGGATTCCTCTTCCCGACAAATCCAGTATACGGAAAGAACCCCGCTCTGTAAAGAAAAACGGATTAGTTGGCCTGCCTGACGGGATAATTAGCTTCCGCTTCCCCTGATGCCTCCTGCAATGGTTACTGCTTCCCCCGCTCCCATAGCCGGGAAATTTGTCGAAATCTGCCGAAACTTTGTAAATACTCAAAAATGGCCGGTGACAATCTGTCCGCCCTGTGTTATGATAAATACAGTCTGGAAACAACAAGCCAACATTCTTCGCCATGTCTGGTGTTGAGTGTCGGCTTGCGGAACTTTGAAAGGAGGTGTCTCATTATGTCATTAACCAATGATGAACCCCGGAAGGCTGCATCAGCCAGCCGATCACAAATATTTAACAAGAGGATATCAAATGATGAGTATGCATATATGGAAGAAAAGAGGTATGTTGATGTCAACGTTAGCAATCTGCCTGGCACTGGCATCATGTGGAGAAAAAGATTCTGAAACTGGCACTATGGAAGGCAGCGCCCAATCAACATCTGAAAATGTATCCGAAGAAATTAACGCCTCCGGCAATGAAGCGCCACAGGACAGTTCCGGGGGCCAGGGCAGCACGGAAGCCAGCGACAACGCAGATACCGGGAACAATGGCGAGGCCAGTGACAACTCAGAAGCCGGTAACAGCGCGGAGGCCAGTGACAGCACATCAGAATCCCCGGACGAGACAGTGACAGCGAACCCCTACACAAAACCAGATTCCCTGGAAAGCAATGAGGATATCGAAAATGCCAGAAACTACCTCTGGCAGGAGTATCTGAATCAGGTGAAAAGCGATGAAGTCCGAATAGAGGAAATCGAAAAGCATGCCATGACTTTCGGTGAAGCCACCATGAAATATGGTCTTCTTGTCAAGGGAGAACCGGACGAAAACGGTTATCCTCTTTTCATCTCCCTTCACGGCGGCGGCCAGAGTGACACACCCGATTTGAACAACAGCCAGTGGGCGCATATGGCATCCTATTATCAGAACAGCGTCAAGAACGGCGTCCATGTGAATCCCAGAGGAGTACGCGATACCTGGGACTGCCATTTTAACCCGGAATCCTACCCGCTCTACGACAGGCTCATCGAAAATATGATCGCCTTTTACGATGTGGATCCCAACAGGGTCTATCTGACCGGATTCTCCGCGGGAGGGGACGGAGTTTATGCCATTGTGGCCAAAATGCCAGACCGGTTTGCGGCAGCCAACATGTCTGCAGGCCATCCCAACGGCCTGCCGCTGTGGAATCTGTATAATATGCCCCTGCTGCTTCAGGTAGGAGAGAATGATACAGCCTATGACAGAAATATCGTTACCGCCCAATATGGTCAGTTGTTGGACGGATACCAGGAAGAATTAAGCGGCGGATACATACATAATACGTATATCCACCAGGGAAAAGGACATAACTTCAGTGATAACTCCCTGTCTGACCAGACGGTCATGGCAGACAGCGCGGCATGGCTGGAATCCGGAGACGATTCCGTCATGGAAACAGATACCAATGCAGTGAGATTCCTGGAGCAGCATGTCCGCAATCCTCTTCCTGAGAGGGTGGTCTGGGATCTTTCCCAACGGGCGGACCAGCGCACAAGTGGAAGTTTCTACTGGCTGCGGGCAGACAGCGGACTTACGGAAGGGAAAATCGTTGCCTCCTATGACAGGAACACAAATTCCATCCATGTGGAGGAATGTTCCATCCCCGGAGAGGTAACCTTCCTGCTTAACAACGACATGTTGGATTTGTTCGCTCCCATCACGGTAAATACCCCGGCGGGCAGCGATACCATTACGGTTACGCCGGATTATGACCTGCTGTATGAGACCACTATGGAGCGGGGGGACCGCAATTATCAGTTTGCGGCGGAGATTTCGGTTACTTTTGAGCCGTAGATACAGCTCTTTTCCATGCATTCAATACATAATAAAATCCCCGAACCGTATTGCGACACTGTTCGGGGATTTTTTAATCTATAGCGCCTTTTATTCATTTCCATCGGGAGACCCGATTCTCCCGAAAAGTGATTGTTGTTTGCCTGCATCAATATAGATCAAAAAACTCAGCCTTTCACGCAGTCAGCGCCTTTCCCTGGACCAACCGACGCATTCCTCTGGAAAACCGGCTTACAGGCAGGATAAATCTCCTTAAACTGCCTATAGCGCTCCTCATATTTCGCCACCAAAGCGGTTTCCGGCTCCACGGTCTCCACTACCTTCACAATCTTCCCGGCAGCTTCCTCCACGCTCCCGTACTCGCCGCAGGCCACCGCCGCCAGAATAGCGCCGCCCATGGAAGGGCCTTCCTCGTTTTCCAGAACATCCACCTTCAGATTCAGAACATTAGCGATGATCTTCTTCCACAGAAGACTCTTTGCTCCGCCGCCGCAGATTTTCGTGCGGGTCAGCTCTATTCCCAGGGACTTGGCCACCTCCAGGGAATCCCGCAGAGCAAAGGCCACCCCCTCCAGTACCGCCTGGGTCATGTCCGCCCTGGTGGTGTCCATACTCATGCCCAAGAAAACCGCCCTGGCATTGGGGTCATTGTGGGGAGAGCGCTCTCCCATCAGGTAGGGCAGGAAGTAGACATGGTTTTCCCCCAGTTTTGCAATTGCCGCCTGCTCTGCCCCGTATTCTTTGGTGCCCAGGATATCGTCCATCCACCATTTGTTGCAGCTGGCCGCACTGAGCATGCAGCCCATCAGGTGGTAGCTTCCGTCCGCATGGGCGAAAGAATGCAGCGCGTTGTACTTATCCACGCCGAATTTCTCCGACGATATAAATATGGTCCCGCTGGTGCCCAGGGAAATGTTGCACATGCCGTCGCCCACGGTACCGGTTCCCACTGCCGCTGCGGCATTGTCGCCTGCGCCCGCCGCCACTTTCACGCCGGAACGGATACCCAGATCCTGTGCCACCTCCGGCAGCACAGTTCCCACGGCCTCATAGCTTTCGTAGCATTTCGCCAACTGCGACGTGCTGATGCCGCAGATGTCGCACATCTCCCGGGACCAGCATCGGTTCTTCACGTCGAACAACAGCATTCCGGAGGCGTCGGACACGTCCGTGCAGTGCACCCCGGTGAGCTTATAGGCGATGTAATCCTTGGGAAGCATGATTTTGGATATCCGTGCAAAATTCTCCGGTTCCTTGTTTTTCACCCAGAGCAGCTTAGGCGCAGTAAAGCCTGCAAAGGCAATATTGGCCGTATATTCCGACAGCTTTTCCCTTCCGATGACGGTATTCAGATAATCGGTCTCTTCTGTGGTCCTGCCGTCGTTCCAGAGGATTGCTGGACGGATCACCTGATCCTTTTCATCCAGTATCACAAGCCCATGCATCTGGCCGCCGAAGCTGATGCCTGCCACCTGGTCTTTGTCCGCATCCCGGATCAGCTCTTTGATGCCCAGGACTGTCTGCTCGTACCAATCCTCCGGCTTCTGTTCCGACCAGCCCGGATGGGGAAAATACAGGGGATATTCCCTGGATACAATGTTTATGATTTTTCCTTCCCCGTCCATCAGCAGAAGCTTTACCGCCGATGTGCCCAGGTCAATGCCTATATAGTACATATTCTCCTCCTATTCCAGTACCGTCTCTGCACTACGGTGCCCTTATAGGGGAATGAAATTTCATCTGCAAAGTGCGCAGCTGAAATTTCATTCCGGGCACCTTCGTTCCAAGACTGTTATAAAATTTCCTACTGACATTTCTTAACCGGACTATCTGTGAAACAGCCCCCGCCTATTCCAAAGCTTGGGCGGACGCTGTTTCTTATTAACGATTTCGTCTCCCTGCTATTTGTGCCTGATAGTCATAGCCGGGCCGTACCGCCTCAATCCTGCGTCAGGCACAGGTTCTTTCCCTTCAGTCCCAGGAAACTGCCCTCGTCCAGTCCGCCCTCCGCATGGCCTATGAGCCATTTGTTCACGGCGGTGAGCATGGCGTCCTCATTGCAGATGCCCTTTACCGCCTCCGCAGCACCGCCCTCTGTGCAGCCTGCTGCCGCCTCGCTGACCTTCACATGTTTTCCTTTCAGCGGATAGTTGGTTCCCCTGGGCAATACGATCGCTACCTGGAAACCGTTCTCTTCTGTATGGCAGGGCGCATAGTGCAGGGTGGTTGCATAGATCTCCACCGCAGTCCCCGCAGGCACCAGGAATGCCTCCACTTTGGAAGTGTCGTAAGTATGGTCCGCCTCCACATCCGTCAGCAGCCCCAGCATCAGCACGGCATCCGTAGCCGCCGCATTGATCTCGGAATCCCGGTGATACTCCAGGGCGTTGAGCATGGTATTGTGGCCGTTGCAGTATCCGATCTGAATGGGCATCTCCCCGTATACCACCCGGGAAAGCTCCTCCATCACGGGAAGGGCCTCCAGCTGCGCCACGGAGGGCTCGTACACCACGTCCCCGGGGCAGGGCGTCTTCTTCAGCTCCTCCACCAGTCCGGTAAAATCCACATTGTCCACTATCCTGCCGTATCTGCGGAAGGCAGGATCCGTCACTTTTAAAATCTTCATTTTTACGGTCTCCTTTTTATTTTCTATGATTTGTGCAATCTCTCAGTCATTTGTGTCGTCTTTTCAAACATTCATGCCGTCTTTCTTTCAACATTCGAATTTCGCGGACAAGAAAAACCGGAGAGAACTTGAAGAAAAGTAATATACAGAATCCGCCGTCAAATCCCCGCCGCCTTCTTCCAGGCCTGGGCGATGAGCCAGTGCCCCGCCGCGGTGGGATGGACGCCGTCCTCTGCCCAATGCTCCGCAGGGTATTGCTTCAGGGCGTCGTCGAAGACCTGCTGCAGATCCACATAATCCAGGCCGAATTCCTCCGCCAGCATGCAGGTGATGCCCCTGCGGGCCTTCACCTCATTGTGGAAAGTATCCCACTCCGGATCCGTGGCTGTGCCGTGGAGCACATAGGCCCCCATGAGGAGAATCCGCGTATCGGGCAGGGCCGCTTTTGTCTCCCGCAGCACCATCCGGTATACTTCCTCAAAAAGCGGTGCAGCCACCCCGTTTTGGTTCCCCAGTTCATGCCACACATCATTCACGCCGATGAGAATGGTCAGCACATCCGGCTTCAGGTTCAGGCAGTCCTTCTTCCACCTGGCCAGCAAATCCACCACCCTGTTGCCGCTGATACCGCAGTTCATCACATCGCAGTCCCCGTCCCGGGCCGTCAGCTCCGCCTCCAGAAGCCGCGGATAGCCGCAGCCCATGGCGTGGGGATTCTCATAATCACCCCGCCCGCAGTCCGTTATGGAGTCACCCTGAAATAAATACCTCATCAACTTTATCCTCTCTTTTTCGTATGTTTCTTATCATTAAATAAATATCCTGTCCAATAACACTCCCACATTCCTACACTCTACCTTTTAAAAATCTCCTGCAGCGTCCCCATAAGCAAGGCAATATCGATGGGCTTGGCAATGTGGCCGTTCATGCCTGCCTCCAGGGCAAGCATCCTGTCCTCGTCGAAGGCATTGGCGGTCATGGCCACAATGGGGATGGATGCCTTGTCCGGATCCTCCATGGCGCAGATGGCGCGGGTGGCCTCGTACCCGTTCATCACAGGCATCTGCACATCCATCAGGATCAGGTCATAGGTGTCCGCGGAAGCGCCCTTCATCTTCTCCACAGCCACCGTCCCGTCGTCGGCGGTATCGATGACAAAACCGGCCTCCTCCAGAATCGTCCGGGCGATCTCCTGGTTGATCTCATTGTCCTCCACCAAGAGAATCTTCTTCCCCTCAAAACAATCCGTGAGAACCTCTTCCTCTTCTTCCGGCTGTGAAGTCTCATAGGGCGCCGTGAGGACCGCGCAGAGTTCCGAGAGGAAAATGGGCTTGGCAACAAAGGTGGTGACCCCCGCCTCCTTTGCCTCCTCCTCGATATCCCCCCAGTCGTAGGCCGTCAGGACGATGATGGGCACACCCTCCCCCACGATTTTACGGATTCTGCGGACTACCTCCACGCCGTTCATATCAGGCATGAGCCAGTCCACCAGGTACAGGTCAAAGGGCTCCTCCTGTTCCCGGGCAAACTGGCTGCGAATGACAGCCTCCTTTCCCAGGGTTGTCCAGTCCGGGCGCAGCCCCATGGCGGACAGCATCTTGCAGACGCTGGTGCAGGTGTTCACGTCGTCGTCCACCACCAGGGCGCGCAGTCCCGCCAATTCTGACAGATGTTCCGTTTTTAACGGTTTCCCGGCTATTTTAAACCGGAAACGCACGATAAATTCGCTTCCCTTCCCCAGTTCGCTTTCCACCGAGATCTCGCCGTCCATCATGTCCACAATATTTTTCGTGATGGAGAGGCCCAGTCCCGTGCCCTGAATCCCGCTGACGGTGGCGGTCTGTTCCCGCTCAAAGGGCTCGAAGACATGCTCCTGGAATTCCTTGCTCATGCCGATGCCCGTGTCCTTGATCCGGAATTCGTACGCGGCATAGCCCTCCGGCGCATCCCCCGTCTGGATGATGCGCACGCTGACGCTGCCCCCCGGCTTCGTGTACTTCATGGCGTTGCTCAGCAGATTCAGCAGCACCTGGTTCAGCCGGAGCTTGTCGCAGATGATTGTCTCGTCCGTCACATCCTGGGTATCGATACAGAAGGACAGCTGCCTGGCCTTCACGTCCGACTGCACGATCGTCTTCAAATCATGCATGATCTCGGGCAGGCTGGCTTCCTTTTCCTCAATCTTCACCTTACCGCTCTCGATACGGCTCATATCCAGTACATCATTGATCAGGCTCAGCAGATGGTTGCCCGAGGTGATGATTTTATCCAGGTAATGCTCCACCAGCTCCCGGTTGTCTATGTGGGTTATGGCCAGGTTGGTGAAGCCTATGATGGCGTTCATGGGGGTGCGGATGTCATGGGACATGTTATTTAAAAAGGTGGTCTTGGCATGGTTTGCATACTGGGCTTCCCCCAGGGCCTCCGCAAGCATCAGCTTCTGCACCTGCTCCTCCCGCAGCACCTCGTCTATATTCCGGAAGCCTGCCAGGATAAAACTCCCCTCCCGCAGCTCCTTTTCCTCCACATGCACATAGGCGAACTGGTAATTGTGTATCTCCCCGCCGTCCATGACACGGTAATTCCCCTTGTAATCCCTCCCCGACTCCAGCTTCTTCACCACATTCTCCAGGGACAGGGCCTGCGTCAGGGCCTCCTGGTCCTCCTCATATACCCGCTCCCTGATGTACTGGGCAAGGATGGCGTCATAGGGAAAATCGTCCTTGGAATCCCTGTTAAGTCCCGTGGTCACATACCCCATCATCTTGATGACCCTGGCCCTGTTCCTCTGGACGTCTATCGAAAAAACATTTACATAGTCGCGGCTCAGCGCATCCACAATGGCCAGCTGCTCCATCAGCTTCTGGTTGGACTGCTCCGTGGCGGCAAGAATCTTTTTGTTCCAGTGGGTCCTGGCCATCAGCGCCAGAATAACGGCTGCCGCCGCCACCGCCGCCGCTCCCACGGCCATCATGATCTCGGGATGAAGCTTCATATAATCTGCAAAGCCCATATCCTGGGGGGTATAGGCCGTGTATTTCGTGATCAGCTGATTCATCACATCGTCCGGCATCTGGGCGATGCATTTGTCCAGAATGGTCACCAGTTCCCTGTCACAGCTCTCCCTCACATACATCATGAAAGCATAGCCCACATCATCCACCACGGTATAGCGCAGGGAATCAGTGATATCATTATTTACAAAAAGCTGCGCCGAATAGGTATAGACAAAAGCTGCGTCCACCTCCCCGTCCAGGACCGCCTGCAGCGCCGCTTCCCTGGTGGGATACTCCAGAATCTGCGCATCCCCCGTAAGCCCCTGCTCCACGGGGGCATTGTCCTGGTTATCCGCAACGGCCACCGTGGCAATCTCCCCGTCGAAATCCTTCCTGGTAACCTTCGCGACTCCTGCCGTCATATAGACATCCGTGTCAAATCCCCGGCTTGCGGCCCCCTCGGTCACAGGCTCGGACCGTTTCCTGTCGATGACCACGTCCACACCGTTTTCATACACAAGCGCGGCGTACTCCTCCCGGTCCCGGGGCACCACGGTCTCATAAGGGAGCCCCGCATAAGCCATAATCTCCGCGAAATATTCCGGCATGATGCCCTTCAGCTCCCCGTCCTCCACGTAGGCATAGGGCTTCCTGTCCCCGATGGCCGTAACCGTTATGGTCTTCTCTCCGGACAGTACATCCTGGATATACGCCTCTTCCCGCTCATTGAAGGCGGCGGAATCTGTGTATACAGGGCCGTAGTACTTGTAAAACAAGACGTTCATCCAGTCCCCTTCGCCGATATTCATCTGCTCGATGGCATAATTGATCTCCTCCAGCAGCCCGGTGTCCTCCTTGCGCACAATGGCGTAGAAGTAGTCGGATTCGATGACGTCCAGAGTCTTTTCATTCTGCGTCTTCCGCAGACTGGTGGACAGAATGGCGTCCACCTTTCCCTCCTGAAGGGCTGCCGCAAGCCGGTCTGTATCACTGTATTCAACAATCCTATACGTAAAATCGTGTTCCCGGGCAAACGTCTCCAGGCTCTGTTTCTGGCTTCTGCCTTCCACCGCCCCCACAGTCATGCCGTCATAGGTGTCATAATCACCACTGTGGAATTCCCTGTTGTCCGCCTGAACGGAAAGGATGGTGCTGCTGCGCCCTATAGGCAGGGAAAAGGCAAATTTTTCCTCCCACTCCCTGGTCTTGCGGCCGGAGGTGACCACGTCGATCTGCCCCTCCTCCAACATGATGAGCATGTCGTTCCAGCTCTTGTCGTATTCCACATACTGGAAGTTCAGGTGGGAATACCTGGCCGCCAGATTCAGAAACTCCACGCCGTAGCCGGTGAGGTTCCCATCCCCGTCCTTCATATGGTAACCGTCGAAATGGAAGATGCCGGCCTTCACCGTCCGGCTGCCAGAGATTTCCGCCGCGCTTACGGCTGCAGGCTTTGCCGTCAGGAATAAAACTGCGGGAAGCAGCGCCATAATGATGACCAGAAACAGCGGCAGGAGACGGCCGACTGCCGCCGCAGGCAGAGCCGCTTTTTTCCCTGGCTTTTTACCCGCGCCTGCCAGGTTATGATATCCGTCCGCTCTTCTTAAACCATCTGAAGCCGTCTCGAAAGCTTCTTTCTCCTGAAATATATTTTGTATTGCCATAATTCCTCCTCTATATGCCCCTCCTGCCCCGTCTTTTTCTTCCACAGCGGAAAAACAGGCAGACCATGGTTGTATTTTACCATGTGCAAAGCAGCGCACATGGCATTATGGCCATCCGGCCGCTTCCTTTCAGGAATATGGACATATTTTACCATAGTTTCCTGTTTTTTCATACCTTTCCCGGAATAAAAAATTTTCGAAAAATTTCAGTTTAAATCATCATTGGAAACCAAAATACTGTACAAACGGAAAAATCCAACTATAATATAATGAAAACGGTTCCCCGACAACAAAATCCAAATCCAAAAAAGGAGCAATATGAAAACCGATCGCCTCTACGCCCTCACCCTGTACCTGCTTAGCAATGGCCGGACTTCCGCCCGGGAACTGGCGAAGCATTTTGAAGTCTCCCCCCGGACCATCCAGAGAGACATGGATTCCCTCTGCCTGGCCGGGATTCCGGTGGTCTCCGTAAACGGAACCGCCGGAGGCTATGAAATCTCCCGGCGTTATCAGCTGGACCGCCATCTTGCCACTCCGGAGGATTACGCCCGCATCCTCACCGCGCTGCAGGGCCTGGCTTCCGCCACAGGAGACCGGAAGGCCCGGGAAACCCTGGAAAAAATAGCCCTTGTGTCCCCCAAAAGCCGCCAGGATATCGTCCTGGATTTCTCCGTCCTGCAGGAGGGGGATACCGCCCTCCTCCATACCCTCCAAAGCGCCGTCGCCGTCAAACGCGCGGTCCGCTTCACTTATACCAACAATAAGAATGAAACCCGCTCCCACACCGTGGAGCCTGTGGCCGTTGTGTATCGCTGGTATGCCTGGTATCTCCTTGCCTTCTCCAAGGTTAGGGGAGACTACCGCACCTACAAGCTTGTACGGATGAGCGATGTAGAGATAACCGGTCTGCCGTTCACAAGAGAGCATCCTGCCGCACACCGGATTCTGGAACAAAATGAGGAAAAAGATTCCCGCAAATACCTGGACCTCCTGGTAAAATGCCGCCCGGAAGCCAGAATGCGGGCCATCGAATATCTGAAGGGAACCGTACTGGAACAGTGTGAAAACGGGGATACCCTGATGCGGCTCACCGTGGTGGAGGACGAACAGCTCTGGTTCGGGACATTATTGTCCTTAGGAGATAAGGTGGAAATTCTGGAGCCGGCCTGGCTTCGGGAACGGATTCTGGAAGCCGCCGAAAAAATAATTTCGATATACAGAAAATAGCGACATACAGCTGTCGTATATCGCCTGCTATCATATTAACTCATAAGGGCATTGTGCCAACTATTGATCCCTTATATGCCAGTGCGCATGAAATGATGGCACAGTTGCTTTATGCCCGCTGCCTGAATCGTGTACCGGTTTGTTCACACCAGGCAGCCCGCGGGCACATCATAAAAATGGAGGTAACGATATGAATCCCTACGAAAAATGTCCGGTCTATGAAAACGAGAATTACCTGCTGCGGCTTCTGGAACCCACGGACACCGCAGACCTGCTCCTTGTCTATTCCGACGAAAAAGCCGTCCCCTACTTTAACGGCGACAACTGCCACGGCGACGATTTCCATTATACTACCATGGAACGCATGTCCGCCGCCGTAGATTTCTGGCTCCGATCCTATCAGCAGAAATTCTTTATCCGCTGGGTTATCGTGGACAAACGGCTTTCCCGGGCCATCGGCACCATCGAACTGTTCAACCGCCGGGCAGAGGATTATTTCAACGACTGCGGCCTGCTGCGCCTGGATCTGCGCAGCGATTATGAGCAAAGGGAGAGCATCCGGGAAATCCTGTCCCTGATCGCCCCCCACGCCTTTGAACTGTTCGGCTGCCGGATGATCGCCACAAAGATCCCTCCTTACGCCGCCTGCCGCAGGGAAGCGGCACAGTCCCTGGGCTTTACGGCCTCCGGTGAAAAAATAATCGGCGCAGACGACGGAAAAGTCTACGGGGATTATTATGTGCTGCTACAATAAACCGCCCTGCCGGGTTATTGCTGTCAGAACCGGGGTTCAGGCGCCTTCATAATACTGCGCCTGGGCCTCCCACAGCTCCCTGTACAGCCCTTCCTGCCCTGCCAGCTCCTCATGGCTTCCCCTCTGGACCACGCGTCCGAAAAGCTCCGACGTGGTCTGATCCATCACCGTTTTCCCGGTCCATACCCGTGTCAGAAGTCTGCTTTCTTTCAAATACCACACCCAGACCCGGTGCACATCCTCCAGAATCGCCTCCTGCTGCCCGTAGCAGCGCAGATCCTTCTGATTCTCCGCAGATGCCAGCAGATCCTGATAATAACTCACCCGGTTGCCCACATCCTCAGCGCTTGTGTAGATTTCCTGGGTCTTCCTGCTGTAGCGGATGTTTCTCCGATAATTTATATATAGCAGAGCGACAACCACTGCCGCCAACAGCACTGTGGCAACAAAAGTAACAGGCGAGAAACCGCTCCCTGCCTGCCGCTGTCCGCCCAACAGGGGAAGCAGCAAAAATACGGCCGCCGCCACGGAAAGCAGGGAGGACAGGCAGGCCTCATACTGGTACATGGCCCAACCTGCCACCCCGTACCAGGAGGAATCCCCCCTGTTGCTCTCCCCATAAAAACAGTTGTCTAAATCAAAAAATATCGCTATAATAGAGAATGGCTCCAAATTTAAAAATATTTAGAGAAAGGCAATTCCCATGAAAACAATGAAACATCTGAAAACACCCGTCACTCTGCTTGCACTGCTGATCGCCCTCTCCACTGCCTCCTGCGGCACACCCCAGACAGGCGGGAACGCGGACAGCACTTCCCCGGAAGGCGCCTCCGGTGAGTCGGAATCCGCTCAGTCCGGCCGCGGCCAGTCCGGTCTTCTCGGAAAGGACGATTCCGCGTCCGAATTTGTGCAAAAATACGACAGTTTTGCCCAGGCACATGATGCCTTTACCACCACCCTTGCACGGGAAGAAAATGACGACTATACCATTCCCGAGCCCCCCGAAGGCCTCTTTGACCTGGTATCCTATCCTTCCAAAGTAGGTGACCTGGCGGCTTATGTGTCCAGTGACCCCGGCGACGGCCAGAAGCACCCCATGATCATCTGGGTGGTAGGCGGATGGGGCAACGGCATTGACGATTTCCCCTGGGTCTATCCGGAATGGGACAATGACCAGACCGGCTCCGCCTTCTGGCAGGCAGGACTGCTGACCATGTATCCCTCCTTCCGGGGCGGCAGCGGCAATCCCGGCCATTACGAGGCCCTCTTCGGGGAAGTGGACGACATCGTATCCGCCTGTGAATATGCGGCCTCCCTTCCCTATGTGGATCCGGAGCGCATCTACCTGGGCGGCCACAGCACCGGAGGAACACGAGCCCTGCTGGCCTCCGAATACACGGATAAATTCCGGGCGGTCTTCTGCTTCGGCGCGGTAGACGAAATCAAATACCACAACAACAGCCAGTTTACCTTCGATACATCCATCGAAGAGGAATATATCATGCGCTCTCCCATCTACTGGCTGGACAATGTCAAAAGCCCCACCTTCCTCATCGAAGGCAGGGACGGCAATTCCGAGAACCTGGAACGGATGCTTGAGGCTTCCCAAAATGACAGGATCCAGGGTTATGTAATCGAAGGCGCGGACCATTTTTCCACGCTTGCGCCTGCCACCAGACTTGTGGCACAGAAAATCCTGGCAGACACCGGCGCAGAGCCCAATATCACCCTGACTCAGGAAGAACTGGATGCCTGCATGGCACAGACCCCCTCCGCTCCCCTTCCCGCCATGACGAGCCGGACCATCGAGAACCTGGGCCTGACCTTTTCCTGCCCCTATCTGTGGGAAATCACGCCCACGGAGGACAGCTCCCGCCTGGCTGTGTACTCACGCTATGAGGACGACAATCCATGGGACATGTCCGTTCTCTATCTCACGGCCTACACGCCGGAGGGCGACGGCTATCTGCAGGAGCTGGCGGAATACCTGACCCAGAACAGCTTTTCCACAGAGGAAATCACCGTAAACGGCCTGCCCGCCATTGATGCCACCGCCATGGTACAGAGCGATGAGGGCGAAAACTTTTTCCAGCACTATGTAGCCCTTGTGAACGGAAGCAACGGGGTTGATTTCACCTATGTCATACATGAGGATTTCCAGGAGGAAGGGGATGCCATCTTCCAGGCCATTGTCGACAGCATTGTACTGGGAGAAGGACAGTAACACCTGTATCCTGACAGTGCTTCGGGCTCCGGTGCCTGCCGCCGGATCCCGGAAGACACCGGCGGTTTATGTTGCCATTGATGCGATCTCTTCCGCATCCACCTTTTTTATCCCGGCCTCCCGCAGCATTTCAGCAAAAACACCCTGCCCGTCCCTGAGCTTTCCAGTGAAGCTTCCGTCATAAACCTGACGGACGCCGCAGCTGGGACTTCGGGACTGCAGGACCGCCAGTTCCGCCCGCCCCTCCAGGCCTGCCGCAGCGCCACGGCCCCTCCTCCTGACCTCTATTCCTGGCAGTGCGGGCCTACCCGTACAATGATAGTGCGATGCCCCTCTGTTGGAATTGATCTGTTTTTTTCACACGATTCCCAACTCTTGAACGCCAAAAGCAAAGCCTGCACAAAACTGGATTTCCCCGTCGCATTACTCCCTGTCAAAATGTTCAGTTCCTTCATTTCCGTCTCAAAATTCTTGTGGCATTTAAAATTTCTTACGATAACTTTCCCCCTGGGGATTCAGATTAACGCCGCGCATCCCGGCAGCTCCGCCATGCAAAAAAGTTAGGCAATAAAAAGAAATGCCTCCCAAATCACCCTTCCGCCCGCTTCCTCACCTGCAGCAGCACCAGGACTAGGCACACCCCCGTCAGGATATGCCCGATTCCCGAGATGCCGGAAATGGATGCGTCCATGCCGGAGCTCAGCTCCGTCTCCCACACCTGGTTCAGCCCCCGCATCAGGAAGCCAAGTCCCGTAATATTCAGTCCAATATGGTAAACCAACAATATTTTACCGGTATTGCGGTTTGAAAATCCAAGCGCCTTCTCCGCAAGCATCAGCAGAAAAAAGAACACCATCCCCAACAGAAAATAATGCGTGTGCATCACGGACAGATTGGTAACTCCGGTAAAGTGACTGAATTTCGTATACTCCCTGTAAAACACGCCGCACACCATGGCAGCCGCCGCATACACCAACGCCATATTTGCATATCTTTTCGTCATCCTGCGCTTCTCCTCTTCCATATAAATCCGGCTTCACTTTCCCTATTTCTTTTTCAAATAATAAAACCCATACGCCGGAATGTCCACCCCGCATGCCCTGCGCTCCTGCCCGGAGATCAGGTCCACATAATCCCCGTCTGTCTCGTTGATCCAGGCAGTCTTATCAAATTCGCTGAAATTGAACAGCCCCAGTATCTTCTCCCCCTCAAAATACCTGCCGATGCACAGTACGGAACTGTCCCAGGTCTCCACCGTCCAGGTATCCGCGTTGGCCACAAACGCCTTCTCCTGCCTGCGGATCCGCTCCAGCTGCCCCAGTTTTGCGAACAGCTTCCCTTCCACGGTATCCCCATCGTCGATGCGTTCCGCCAGGCTCCAGTCCATGGCACCCCGGTGGATATACCTGGAATCCGCCGCCTTGAAAGGATTCTCCTTATAGCTGTAGTCATTTACCTGGCCGATCTCGTCCCCGCTGTACAGCACCGGAATGCCGGACTGCATGAACATATAGGCATGAAGCGTCACGTCAAACCGGATGGCCCTCTCCATGGCCTCCCCGTCCCCCGCCTTCTCAATGCCGCACATGGAGGCGGTGGTGCCGCAAAACCTGGCATCCCCGGTAACCGGATCCGCGTTGTAAAGCTCGCCCCTGCTGTTGCTGTTCCCGTCATAGCCCTGAAAATAATCGTTCAGGTATTTCTTGTGGGCCCGCTCCCGGATACCCTCCTTCTCCAGGGCCGCATAGTCCAGTCCCCAGCCGATGTCGTCATGACACCGCAGATAATTCAGGAACACATAATCCTTTGGCAGGGAAGCCACGATATCCAGCTGCCGCTTCAACAGCCTGACATCCCTGGTGGCCACGGTATGCCAGGTGGTAGCCATGGTGGTCACATTGTAAAGCATGTGGCACTCCGGCTTTTCCACCGTGCCGAAATAAGGCGCCACCTTCTCCGGCTCCATCACCACCTCGCCCAACAGCAGCACCCCGGGGCAGACGATCTCCGTGATGATGCGCATCATGCGGACGATGGTATGTACCTGGGGCAGGTTGCGGCACTGGGTGTTCAGTTCCTTCCAGATATAGGGAACCGCGTCGATGCGGATGACATCGATCCCCCGGTTGGACAGATACAGAAAATTGTACATCATTTCATTGAAAACCCTGGGGTTCTTGTAATTCAGGTCCCACTGATAGGGGTAAAAACTGGTCATGACGAAATGCCCCGCATCCGGCAGCCAGGTAAAATTCCCCGGGGCCGTGGTGGGAAATACCTGGGGAACCGTCTTCTCATACAAGGAAGGAAGATACGAATTGTCGAAGAAGAAATACCGGCTCATGTACTCCCCCTCCCCCTGTCTGGCCCGCTTCGCCCACTCGTGGTCCTCGGAGGTATGGTTCATGACGAAATCCATGCACACCCGGATTCCTTTCCCATGGCAGGCCGCCGTCAGGCTCTCCAGATCCTCCATGGAGCCCAGTTTCTCCTGCACTTTCCGGAAATCCGATACCGCGTACCCCCCGTCGGAACGCCCTTCCGGAGTCTCCAGAAAAGGCATCAGATGGATATAATTCACATTGCATTTCTCGATATAGTCCAGCCTGGACTCCACGCCTTTCATATTCCCGGCAAAATTATCGATATAGAGCATCATCCCCAGCATGTCGTTGCGCCGGTACCAGTCCGGATCCTTCTCCCTTTCCGCGTCAATCCCTTTCAGGCTCTCATTGCGCTCCAGGTAGAAATTGCGCAGATTCTCCAGAAGCTCCGCGAACATGGAATCGTTTCCGTACAGTTCCATGTAAAGCCACCGCAGTTCGTCGTGGTGACGCTTAAGCCGCTCCTGGTAGGCGCTGTCGTCCGCCTGTGCACCCGTCACTCTGTTGTCCGCAGTCTCTGCATCGGCAATCTGCTTTTTCACTGTCTGCTTCTCAGCTACCTGCTTTTCCGCTGTCTGCTTCTCCACTGCCTGCCCCTCCGACGCTATCATACCTCCGGTTTCCGATTCTACTTTTGGAATGACTACTGCCGCATCCTTCCTTTTCCGATTCCCCGCCTTCCCGCCGGTGTTACTCCCTGTCTGTTTTCTTTTTGCCACTGTCTGCTCCTCCTCACATCCCATTTTCTAAAAATACTTTAACCTATTCCATTTCCCTTCCACGATACCTGTCCCCTAAACATTGCTTCAACGCCTCAACCATAGAATGCCTGTCCGGCCTGCAGGTTCCTGTGGCGTTAAATGAGTGCACAATCTCCTCTCTGAAAATACACCTGTACAAGCCCTTTTAACGCTTTAGACAACCTGCATCCTAACAGAAATAATTTGACAGCGTTTTCCTACCCCCGGAACCGGTTCAGGCAGGCATACAGCTCCTGGATCCTGGGCTTCGCCAGGCCGCAGGGCACAAAAGAACTGGTGAAAGGCTTCCACCCCTGCTTCTCCCACGCATTCCAGATGGTCTCCACGGTCTGGCGCACCGTCTTCCTGCCGTCCATCACCTGCTCCAGGCCATAGCGCAGCAGATGGGCCAGGGCACTGACCTGCTCCGGATCCAGAAGCTGCTCCAGATAGCGCACATTGACTTCCTCCCTGTCCATGGTAAAAGATTCCAGGCCGAAGGACTTGGTCTTCATATGATCGTGACGGCCATCCTGCCCACCCCGATCTCCGCCACGTCCGCGGCCGCCGTGGCCTCTGTCCTCGCCTCTTCCGTCTCCACCCCGGCCTCTTCCGTCCCTGCTTCCATATCCCTTTCCGTATCCTGCGCCATTCTCCTCTTCGCCGTCATACCCCATGCTCTCGCCAATGGTATATCCCCTGCCGTCTCCACCGCGGCCTCTGCCTCCCCGGCCATTTCCGCCGCCCTGCACATCGCCGCCGTCATCTCCCCCGGCAAACCCGATATTCCTGGTTTCCAGTTCCCTGCCGTCCCATCCGCGCCCTCTGCCCTTCTGGGCTTTCCGGAAGGCAGGCAGCACCCGGTCAAAAGCCGGCACCACGAATCCCGGAGCCTGCACCCTGGGAGCCGTATGCCCGCCGCAGAGCCCCTTCACACGCTCCGTAATGTCCACCGGCCGGTAGCAGTCCATCATCAGGATATGATCCGCAATATAGAAGAAAGCCCCCGAGCTTCCCGCAACCAGGATGGTGGAAATACCCGCTTTCCCGTACAGATCCCCCGCCCGCTCCAGAAACGGCGTAATGGGCTCCTTGTCCCGCACGATCACCTGCTGCATGAACTCATCCCGAACCATGAAATTGGTGGCAGATGTATCCTCGTCGATCAAAAACAGCCTGGTTCCCGCCTCAATGCCTTCCACCACGGCAGCCGCCTGGGAGGTGGAACCGCTGGCATCCTCGGTGGTAAATTTCTTCGTGTCTTTTTTATTGGGCAGATCATTGATAAACAGGGAAATATCCACATTCCGGATGGACCTGCCGTCCTCCGCCCGCAGCTTCAGCGCCGTCTCCTCAGTGATAACGAATTCCCGTCCGTCTCCTTCTATATGATCGTACACGCCCATCTGGACAGCCTCAAGCAGCGTGGATTTCCCATGATAACCGCCGCCCACGATGAGGGTGATTCCCTCCGGAATGGCCATGCCGCTGATTTTTCCCCTGTGGGGCAGTTCAAAAGTTCTCTCCATGGAAGCCGGGGAAGTAAAGGGGACGCTGTCCGCCATGGGCAGATCCGACACGCCGCTTTTCCGGGGCAGTACGGAACCGTTGGCCACGAAAGACACCAGTTTTTCCTCCTTTAGGATATGCCGGAGAGCCTCCTGATCCTCCGCCAGATGAACCACCCTCTCCACCTTCTTTGCATCCAGTCTGGCATAAAACAGACTGCTCTCCACGCACCGGGGCAGGAAATCAAAGAGGATCTTGTCCAGTTCCCCTGCGTTGATGGTCCGTCCGAATGCCGGAAATCCTACATGGAACCGCACGGTCACGCCCTTATCCGTAATCTGGCAGGCGCTGCGCTCCAAAACCGCCTGCCCGCAGCGGCTGATGGACAGCAGACCGCTTTTTCCCGAACCCTTGGCCTTAAAATTATACTGCTCAAACTGCTTTCCCACCTGACGCACCAGGAAATCCTGCAGCGCAATGCGGGAGCAGTCTCTGCTGTAGTAAGCCTCCGGAAATCCGGCCAGCGCATGGGGAATTTCCACATGGAGACTGGAGGGCGACGCGAAGGGGTCTCCCTGCACATGATCGATCACCAGTGTATAACGGTCAAATTTCCACTCTCCCGCCAGCGATTTATACGCCGGATAGCTCTTGTGGTCTATAGAACGCAGTGATGTCCTCAATTCATTCTGTGATTTCATAATGATTTTCCTTCCTTTTGGGTCAAATTTATATTTTCTGCAGCCGATCGTCTCTCAAAATAACGAATGCAATCGTATTCTACCATATTTGGAAGAAAATTTCACCTGTCCCGGCAAAATAAAGGCAAATAAGTTTCCGGTTTACTTGACACTGGTGAAAGAATAATGATATCCTGATTATAATCGGTGTTTCTGTAAAACCATTGATAGCATGTGCACAACAACGCACATGGCATGATGGCCATTCGGCCGTTTCCGCCCCATGTGGGTCGCGGACGGATATTCCGCTGCATACTGCCCCAGGATGTCCACATGCTGGAGGTAAAATATGCCGCATGCTTCCGGGGGCCATCCTGGAACTGTTCGCCGGCGGCCAGGATTTGGAGAGAATCAGCTTTTCCAAATATGCCCTGTGCAGAAGATACGGAATCGGATAAAAAATTACTAAAGGCGACACAGCTTTCTAAGCTGTACCGCCTTGTCTCTAAACTCTCTGCACTGCAATACCTTACATCCGGGCACCTTGCTGATTCCATGTCTGTCTGGCAACGGACTTGCCTAAAATGTATAAAACCGCACTCCCATCCATCCGCTTTACTCGTCCTGCAGATCCTGAAATCTGTAAAATTTCAGCCCCAGCTCTTCCGCCGTCTGCAGCAAATACTCCAGCCGCTCCCCGCTGATACACCAGCTGCCGTCTCCGATCGCGTGGGAATACATACAGATCACCATTCCCTTCTCCTTCTTCAGACCGGTCAAAATATCCCGTATACTTTTCTCATACGCTTCCTGTGACTCAAACAGACCGTTATCCAGGCCCATGGCTTCCACAAATCCATGCCTTAGATTATGCTTTAGGTTCAGTTCGCACTGCCATGCCCCTCTGACGATATTATAATGTTCCAACAGCTTCTCGTTCAGCTGGTCATTGTAATTCCCGTAAGGATAAGCAAAGGACGTGAGTTCAAATCCCTCCTCCCGAAATGTCTCAATGGGGACAATGGCCTCCTGATACATCTCATCCTCTGTGCATTCCAACAGATTTCTGTGCGTTATAGTATGGAAACCGATCTCATGTCCCCGCTCCTGTGCCGCATAGCAAAATTCCGTAGGCTCGCCTGCATTGATAAAGAAAGTCACCCTTGCATCATACTTGTCAAACAGATCGAAATTCTCTTCCCAGCTCTCCGGGGAATAATCGTCAAATGCCAGCAGAATCCCCGGCTGATTCCGCTGCTGTATCCGCCAAAGCTTTATCCCCCCCAAAGACCCTGCGATGAGGAGAAAAACCGCGGCGCAGGCTATCAACATACCCTTTTTCAATCAACAACACTCCCGACTCTGCAGCGCCTGTAACGACCCGCAGCATTTTCTTCTTTTCCGCGGTCTCCCGTCTTCCGGCAGGAGACCTTCGAAGTTTCCGGTCAAAATGCCGCTCTCAGCATACACTCTCCCGGAGCAGGTAAGGGCCTATCTTGTCCAGCATAGCCGAGTCATCGGAATCGCATACCAACTTCTGCGGCCTTGCCAGGTCAAGCGCAAATACACCCAAAATTGACTTTGGATCCACTACACGTCTGCCTGAGCCAAGTTCGAAATTCGCTTCCACTGTGCTCACTGCATTTACAAAATTCCTTACCTGATCTGCATCACTAAATTTCACAAATACCTGCTGCATAGAAACCACCCTTTCACCTTTCTTCGGAAAACTATCCGATATTTCAGATGCAAGCCAAAACATTCCTTTTGACTCCATCCATTCAGGAATCATACACTATATCCCTTCTTTTGTAAATTGTCATTTTGAATAATTTTCAAAATCATATTTTGTAGAAATTGAAAAAAATTGCTGTCTCTCTTGTCATTTCCCATATATAGTATTATAATGTCATTACTTGATACTAAATGTTGATTTGTGATGTGAAATATACGCAGGAAAACGGGAAAAACAAATGAATCAATCCGATCTGGCCATAAATTCCCACATGCTTCACGGCTCTCTGGGGAAAAAAGGATATATGCGCTGGTGGCATTCCTTCTCCGGTATGCAGCCGGAAACGGGAGAAACCCGTACCTTTTTTGTTGAATTTTTCATTATCAATCCCAGATTAGGCCAAAATAAACCCATTCTGGGACAGCACCCCTATTCACAAAAGAAAGGGCTGCGCCCCTCCTATGTGATGGTAAAAGCCGGCGCCTTTCCCGACAAAAACGGAGAAGGCGGCGTACAGCTGCACGCCTTCTATCCCATCTGTGCACTGCAGGCTACCGGCAATCCCCTGATCATGCAGCTTACCGGCAATCCGGAGAAACACTGCCAGGCGGGATGCTGCTTCTACAGCGAGGACAGGCTCACCGGTTTTGTGGAGGTATCCCGGGAGGAAGCCAGGCGCCGTTCTTATATGACCGACAGCGGATATATGGAATGGAATCTGGATATACGCAAAGCTGTCTCCTTCCATACGGGAAAGTGGAGCAGCCGTTTTCTGCAGGCTCTGAATGCGCTGGACAGCTACTGGCATGGAGAGGGAATCCGCAGCTTCTTCCGGGGCAGCGTCACATTGAATGATGTGACATATGAGGTGCTTCCTGAGACAAGCTTCGGCTATGCGGATAAACACTGGGGACGCTGCTTCAACAGACCCTGGTTTCAATTCGCCTGCGGGAAACTGACCAGCCGGCGCACTGCCCGGGAGCTGCGCCATTCCGTTTTGGCTGTAAACAGTTTCTGCCCCCGCTTTCTGGGAATTCCGCTGAAGCCCCGGCTGATGCTGCAGATGACCTACATGGGGGAAGATTTCGAATTCTCCCGCTGCCGGTGGGAGACAAAAGAAACCGGACGGCGCTTTATCTGGCATATACTGGCCCAAAACAAATCTGCCGTGGTGAAGATCTCCGGCAGCTGCACCAAGGCCGAGATGCTGAAGCTTCGGTATGAGGGGTCCGACGGCAGGGTCTCAAATACGCCGCTTCTCGCCGGCTCCGGCGGGATCGGAACCATACAGATCTACCGGAAGCGCTCCGGCGTAAGGGAAGAGCTGGATACGCTGAACATCGACAATGCGCTGTGTATCTATCAGCCATAGAAAATACCACGCAGCCCCGCAATGGAAATTTTACCACTTCTTCGGGAAATTTTACCGCTGATGCGGCATGCGGGCTGCGCGGCAAATCGTACAAAAAGGCACTCCCCTGCCCGTCTGGTTTATTACAGATATTTCGTCAGATCCTTGCAGAGCTTCTCCTCAATGGAAATCAGCTTCGTGCCCAGATCTCTGGATTTGTCGTCCGCCATTTTGTACTGATTGAGATATTTGTTGAGAGATTTCACGCCCATATTGCAGCCGTCCGTGATCAGGTTCGCCACCGCCGCGTCACTGTCATCCATGGTCAGCTTCATATTGGTCTTCATCCAGGACATGCCCTTGGCCACAGGATTGGGATCCTTTTCCTCTCTCCCATGACTGTTCAGCACAGAATGGATTTCATCTCCCAGTTTCTCATGATGACGCCTGCTCTTCTCCAACAATTCTTTCATCTCCGAATCACGCACCTTATCCAGCACTTCATCGATGGAAGTCACAGCCATCTTCGTCCCTGCGTCACATTCCTGCAGCAATTTTACCGTATCTGTATTTGCCATATCTTTTTCCTGTCTGCTGTTCTTACCCGGCAGATTTTCTCCTTTCTTTTTTAACCGATCTGCTTCCCGCAATTGTGAAGAAATAAATTAGCATGTTCAGAAACAAAACACCAGTATACAAGCGCCTTTCTGTGCGGAATCCTGCAAATTTATTTCGTAACACTTCCTTATTATGTTGTGTCTGACACATTCTATACATGGAGGAAAACAAAAAATTTTTCGCACTGGCAACCAAAACCGCAGACTGCTGCCTCTGCATTCCGCTTGATTTTGAGGCAGCGATATGGTAGCATAAAGATACGATTTTAAGCCTTGAAAATACCCCGGGAGAAAATTTATGATCTCAGAAAATAGTTATGCTGTCCCAATGATTTACAATTCAATCCCCCCGAAAAGCACCCCCCTCACAGTGACGGTTCCCGGCTCCAAAAGCATCACAAACCGGGCTCTGCTGCTTGCCACCCTGGCAGAAGGAACTTCCATGCTGCGGGGAGCGCTTTTTTCCGACGATTCCAGACACTTCCTGAAATGCATTCAGGATCTGGGTTTCGGAACCTTCGCCGACGAAGAGAGCCGGACCGTCCGGATCCGCGGAGAAGGCGGCCGGATTCCACGCAGAGAAGCCGGACAATATGTGGGCAGCGCCGGAACTGCCGCCCGTTTTCTCACAGCCTATCTGGGCCTTTCCCATGGCATATACCACATGGATGCCTCGGAGCAGATGCGCAGACGTCCCATGGCGCCGCTGCTGGATTCCCTGAAGGAGCTGGGCTGTGAGATCCGTTATGACGAAGGCGGCTCCAAAGGGCACTTTCCCTTTACCCTCCATGGCCGCGGCTTTCAAAAAGATCACATATCCGTCAATATTGACAGCAGCAGCCAGTTTCTCAGCGCCCTGCTCATCGTCTCCTGTCTCAGCGAAAGGGATTTTACCACGCGGATAGAGGGCTCCCACGGCATGGCCTATATCGACATGACCCGGAAAATGATGGAGCAGTTCGGCGTACGGACAGAGAAATGCGGCGAGCGAGCTTTCCTGACCAAAGCCGGGCAGCAATACAGGCCCCTGGAATACCGGATCGAGCCGGATGTCTCCGCCGCATGTTATTTCTATGCCATGAGTCCGCTGCTAGGCATCCCGGTGCTGGTCAGCCATGTCCATTTTGACTCCCTCCAGGGGGATGTGGCCTTTATCCGGATTCTGGAGAAAGTGGGCTGTACCGCACAGGATACCCCTGACGGAATTCTGGTAAGTCCTCCCGCAAAGGGATCTTTCCCCGGGGTATCCGTAGATATGTCCGCCTGCTCGGACCAGGCCATTACCCTGGCTGCCATCGCGCCTTTTGCCGAGGACCCCACTGTCATCACAGGCATCGGCCATATCCGTTATCAGGAAAGTGACCGCATTGCCGCCATAGCCGCCCAGCTGTCCCGAATGGGCATCCGCTGCATAGAAGGAGACAGCAGCCTTACCATCTACCCCGGTACGCCCGGTCCCTGCCAGGTAGAAACCTATGACGATCACCGCATGGCCATGGGCTTCTCCCTCATCGGCCTGCGAAGCCCCGGCATCGTGATCCGGGATCCCGGATGCTGCCGGAAAACTTTTGAAAATTATTTCGAGGTACTTGACCATGCGGCAAAATCGCTGCTGAACAAAGACTTCTGAAAGGAGAACCTGCTTTATGGAAGACAAAATTCTATTTCCAAAAATCGGCGGTTTCGTCCACGGAGGCGACTATAACCCCGAGCAATGGCTGGACCGTCCGGACATCCTGGAAAAGGATGTGGAAATGATGAAAAAAGCCGGCATCAACAGCGCCTCTCTGGGCATCTTTTCCTGGTCCGTCTATGAGCCAAGGGAAGGCGAATTCCATTTTGAATGGATGGAATCCATCATAGACCGGCTGTATCAAAACGGCATCTATACCGTACTTTCCACTCCCTCCGGCGCACGCCCCGCCTGGCTGGACGAGAAATATCCGGAGGCCCTGCGGGTAGATAAAACAGGCCTGCGCGCCCATCACGGCGGACGCCACAACCACTGTATGACTTCCCCTGTCTATCGGGAAAAGGTGGCTATCCTTGACAGAAAGCTGGCGGAACGTTTCGGCTCCCATCCAGGGGTTATCCTGTACCATATTTCCAACGAATTCAGCGGAGAGTGCTTTTGTCCCCTCTGCACCCGAAAATTTCGGACATATCTGGCGGAAAAATACGATCACGATATCGATAAGCTGAATGCCGCCTGGTGGACCCGATTCTGGAGCCATACATACAATAATTTCGAACAGATCGAACCGCCCTTTGCCAACGGCGAAACCAGCGTCATGGGGCTGAATCTGGAATGGAAGCGCTTCACCACCTGGAATACCAATGATTTCATGAAGCATGAGCGGGATGTACTGCGCAGCATCACTCCGGATATTCCGGTAACCACTAATTTCATGCGCCTGTTCGGAGGCCTGGACTATCGAAAGATGGCTCCGGATCTGGACGTGATCTCCTGGGACAATTATCCGCTGTTCCACAACGATCAGGAGACTCTGGGCGATACCATGGATGAAACCGCCTTTCAGCATGCGGTAATACGTTCCTTAAAACGTGATAAACCATTTATGATGATGGAGAGTGCCCCGGGGCTGGTGAACTGGCAGGCCGTAAATAAAGTGAAAAGACCCGGCGTACATAAGCTGGCCTGTCTGCAGGCAATCGGCTGCGGTTCCGATTCCGTCCAGTATTTCCAGTGGCGGAAAGGACGCGGTTCCTACGAACAATTCCACGGCGCAGTGGTGGACCATCTCGGTACGGATGACACCAGAATCTTCCGGGAGGTAGCCGAGGTAGGACAATTGCTCCGAAAAATCGCTCCCGCCGCCGGAACCATTGTCCAGCCGAAAGCGGCCCTGCTCTTCGACTGGGATAACCGATGGGCTCTGGAAGATGTAAAAGCCCTGGCCCGGGATACGAAAAAATACGAGGAAACCTGCATCGATATCTGGAAAGCCTTCTTCCGATTGGGTATGGACATGGATGTGGTGGGTTCTGACGAAGATCTAAGCCGCTATGATGTGGTAATCGCCCCCATGCTGTACATGCTGCAGCCTGAATCAGCCCGGAATCTCACTGCCTTCGTGGAGCGGGGCGGTCAATTGCTGGCCACTTACTGCACAGGATATGTAGATTCGGAACAGCTCTGCTTCCTGGGCGGATTCCCGGGAGACGGCCTGAAAAATCTCTTCGGCATCATCAGCGAAGAAATCGATTCCCTCTACCCTTCCGACAGAAACGGAATCGCCCTCCCGGACGGCAACCGCTGGGAAGTGCGGGATTATGCAGAAATCCTGCGGGTTCAGGATGCTGAGATTCTGGGCGTCTATACTGACGACTTCTACGCCGGCAAGGCCGCTCTGACCTGCAAAAATCACGGCAAGGGCAATGCGTATTATATAGCGGCCAGAACCGATGCCGTCAGTATGCTGCCGCTTTTCCGGCAAATGCTGCACAATGCGGGCATCCCCGTCAAAGAACTGCCGGATGGCGTAGAATACCATCTGCGCAGCGGCAGGGAATGTTGCTATGCTTTCTATCTGAACCGCACCGATCACATGGTCGAGATACCGGGTGTCCGTGGAGTCGATTTGGTAACGGATGCAGTTATTGAAGACAATTTGCTCCTCCCGGCCTTTGGCGTGGCAGTGGTTCGCACCTCCGCCACCTAAAACCAGTACACCCGTTGCATTCATTCCGGGGCTAATGCAATGGGGGTACTCGCCCTACATGAGCTTTTACGAACAGACAGGAGTACATCATGATATTCTGCAGTTGTATATTACTTATCACCGCAATCTTTTTCGGGGATTTATGGATTAAGAATAAAATAGAATACAAAGAAAAGTCCCTCCCGCCCACGCTGTGGAAGGGACGCATCCTCCTGCACCGATACCGCAACAAAGGCGCCATGCTGAACCTTGGACAGGAGAAAAGCGGGATGGTAGCGATCCTGTCCGTCCTCCTCTGTCTCCTGATGTCGGTATGCTTCCTTTTCAGCATGGGACAACGCGGAAACGCCGGCCTGCGGATCGGCCTGTCCCTTCTGCTAGGCGGTTCTTTCAGCAATACTTATGATCGGCTGAAAAGGAAGTATGTGGTGGACTACTTCTCATTCAATGTGCCGTGCAGCTTCGTTCGGAAAATTGTTTTTAATATTTCTGATTTCTGCATTATTATCGGGGCACTGATCACGGCACTCTCAGTGCAATAACCCGTCGGGAAGACATGTCCCGACAAAGCTCACAGCCTCCAGGGCTTCCCACCCAAGGCTCTCACTATCAGATCCCCAGCCGTCTGGCGGGGTATCGGCCTGCCACTGCATCCGGCATGCCGCGGCCATACTCCCGTCAGAATACCGCCTGGCCCTACACGGTAATCACCGTGCCGGCCCTGCCCCGTACTGCTTCTTTCACCTTCGCCATGGAAGTGATCAGCACCTTCCCGGCCCTGACTTTGCTCAGATAGGCAATCGCCGCCTCGATCTTCGGCAGCATGGTTCCGGCCTCGAATTCTCCCCCTGCCACAGCCTCCACGGCCTCCTCCAGCGTCATGACGGAAATGGGACTCTGTTCCTCCGTTCCGTAATTCCTGTACACACAATCCACACCTGTGAGAATAATCAGCTCGTCGCAGCCCAGGTCCGCCGCCAGCTTTCCGGCGATGGAATCCTTCTCTATGACAGCGGAAGCCCCCTTCAGCACATGCTGCTGTTCGATCACCGGGATTCCTCCCCCGCCGCAGGCGATCACCACCTGATCCGCATCCGCCAGCGTCCGGATGGCCTCGATCTCCACGATGTCGATAGGCTTGGGCGCTGCGATCACTCTGCGGTATCCCTTCCCCGGATATTCTCTGACGTAATTTCCCTTTTTAATCTCCGTCTCTGCGTCCTCTTTTGCCATATAACGGCCAATCACCTTCGTAGGCTCATAAAACGCCTCATCATAAGGGTCCACCGTAACCTGTGTCAGAATCGTGCTCACCGGCTTGGAGATACCCCGGGAAAACAGCTCGGAACGCAGGGCATTCTGGATATCATACCCCACATATCCCTGGCTCATGGCCGAACAGACACACATAGGAGCCGGCGTATAATCGATATAAACCCGGCGCAGCTGTGTCATCGCCTTATGAATCATACTGACCTGTGGACCGTTGCTGTGGGTGATCGTCAGCTGATAATCCGCCTCCACCAAATCCGCCAGTGCAATTGCAGTTACTCTCACGGCATCCCTCTGTGCCCCTGTGGTATCCCCCAATGCCTCGTGTCCAAGGGATACTACGGCTCTCTTTTTACTCATAGTCCTTGCCTCTCCTCTTCCTCCGGCCAATGCGGCTCCTCTGTTGCTCCATCCTGATCACTGACTGTATCCAATGCGCCGGCTACCAGCTTGATCATCTCCCAGACCGAACGGAAATAAACCGTCTTGTTTTTCTCCATCCAGGTAATACGCCCCTGCCAGCTGCTGTTCTGACGGTGCTGTACACGAATAATGAAGGTTCCCAGGTCTCCATGTTTGCTCAGCAATTCATCATCTCTCATAATCTTCGTCCTTTCTCCCGGGAGGCCGCCCTGCCGCTGTCCTTCCCCAAAGGTGCGCCTGCCGGTGGTGGCAAGCGGAAACCGCAGAAAATCATACAATTCCTCCATCAGAAACGGCAGCTCATCCATACTTTGGATTTCCGTCGCTTCCCTGCTGTAGGAATGATAAAATCTCCCCCGGGCCTTCTCGTCCTCCATCCGGTCAATACACAGTACCACACCGTTGGGCGTTCCCAGATAACATTCTGTTTTTTCCATAGATCAAATCTCCCTGCCCAAGACAGCCAATATATTGTTCGGCGCACACACCACACTGTTCACGTAATACTGAATTCCTGTTCTCTGTCTGCCAATAATAAAGCGATAATTGATCCTCTCCTGAATAATGCTGCAATCTTCACGAGTCGTATTAACCAGCAATACCAGATATTCCCCTTTGCCGTACCGGCTCACTGTATCGCTGCGCCTGACAGAATGCAATATTGCATCCTCCAGCCTTCCTGTAAGTTCCTCCAGCATAGGCCCCTCTTCCAGCGGATTGCCCTTGCCATCTATAATCGTACACAGCATCAGATAGACAGCCTGACCTCCCCGCTCCATCATACGCCCCACCATACGGTAAATACCCTGAAATACAGGGTAGGAACACAGATAGCCGCCCGGGCTGCCGTCCTCATCCTCCATCAGCTTCGCCTGTATATCATCCAGAGCGCCGTGTCTATGTTCCATCCGCTCTCCCAGCTTATGGAACAGCTCCATCATCTGTTCGGAAGGCCTCAGCCCCTGTTCTCTCAGATACAGATCTGCCGTATTGTCATATAGCTTTCTGGCATCCTCATACCTCCCCAGCGCCACCAATGCCTCCATGGAGACCACTTCCCAATCAGAAAGAGGAGTGATCTTCGCCGCATAAGTTCCCAGTTCCTCCATCTGGAGAAAGTTTCCGCTCTCCTTCAACAGCCCCACAGCCTTCTCCATACAGATGCAAAACAGCCCTCTGTACCGCTTCGCCTCCTGTGCCACCCACAGAATCGCCGCATGCACAGGAAGAAACTCTCCGGTATAACAATAGCAGGCTTCCACATAGAGCTGCGTTTTCTTCTCCAAATCAGTCTCGGCCTCCGCCTCTTTGTACAGACGCTCGAATTCCTCTGCATCCTCCACTACAGGGATTTTGTCGGTCCAATAGTAGCATCCGTCCCTCTGTTCTATATAATTCACCTCCGGCAGCCCCACCGTCCTCAACTTCTTCTTCGCATTATAAATAATACTTCGCAGCGCGTGGCGGACATCCCCCACATCCCGGTCTTCGAACAGAACCTCCTCCAGCCTCTCCCGGCTTACCCCGTTCTCCCTGTTATGCAGTACCAGCTGCATCAGGTATATAAACTGCGATTCTCTGGATTTCATATTTGCTGTGAGGGATTTCCCCTCCCAGAGCAGGGAAAAACTGCCGAATGTCTGAACCTGCAGCACATTTTCCCCCGGCTTTCCCGTCATTGCCGCACCTCCTCCCGCTTTTCCTATCGATATACTCTCGGAATCTATGTTACGCTTTCCGCATAACTTTCCGGAGACATTTTCCCACAATTCCCCCTTTTTCTACTCCATCTTCCAGCAGAACCTCCGATTTTGCACTTTCTCTTCTTTAAAGCGTTTCCGGCCGACAAAGCCGACTGCCTCGGAAAGCCTCCTTTGATTTGTATCTCTACTGCTGCGAAAACGGCTCCCCTCCCGCGCTGTCCACCGGCACCAACATGCCATGCAGCACATACCGGGCATTGTCAAAAACATAGGCACAGGTAGACAGCAGCACATACCGCGCCTCACCGTCCGGCTCCACATCTGCCCTGAAATCGGACATTGCCTGACACTTTGCCAAATACGCATCCAGCTCCTCACAGGCATCGCTGAAAATCATATAACTGTCGGAACCTGCCGCCGTAGTATATCCGCTGAACAGGATAATCTTATAGTCCTGCTTCGGAGTCAGCAGCCACATCACCGAATGGGACTCATAGTATTCCTGATCCGCCCACTGATCCAGGGAAGCGAACATGGAACCGTTCTTCATATGATGCCCGTAGATAATGGTATTGGCATCCTGAAAATCCGTTCTGTTCTCCGCCTCCACAAAGATCGAGCCGGAAGCGCTGTCCGCCCCGTCGTAGCTATGCCTGAGATAATAATCATTGTCTTCCCCATGAACCACCGGATAATTGATGGGGGTATCCTCACAGTAGATCCACCCGGTCACATCCTCGTTTGCAGCCCGCAGCCCCTCAAAATCCACCGTGATCGGCGCAACCTCCCGCCTGGTATCACTGCTGTTGTCCGCACCCGCCCCTGCCGGTTCCTGTTCGTCCTTTTCAGTATCCTGCGCACTGCTGCCCCCGCCCTGTCCCGTATACTGGGACGCAATATCCGCATATAATTCATCCGTGACATGATACTGATACAGAATCACTGCCACAGTCCCCGCCGAATATAGAAAAACTGCCAGAAGCACCAGCATTATCACACGTCTGATCCACTTTCCCATAGAAACCCCCGTTCAGATAAAATCTTTTAAATCAAGATTATTATAGTCGGAATCCTTTGGATTGACAATCCCCTGTTCTAAATTCCGAACTGTTTTCTGACTTTCTCCACTTCTTCTATACTGAGGCCACAAACGCCATATACCCGCTCAGGCTCTCGCACTTTTTCAGCAACTCGCTGTTGCAGCCCGGATTGATATTGATGACCGTCACCTTCAACTCCAATTCCGGCTCTTCTTCCTCACTGCTGAATGCATCCGAAAGCTTATAAATCTGCCGCTCCGGCCGCTTTGCCGTTCCGTTATAAAATGTTACGAAATGCGGCGCCGGAATCTCCATCCTCGTCTTCTGATGGTGCTGTCCCGTTTCCGAACCGCCGCTATACTGCCTGATGCCGCCGGCTATCATTCCGCGCGTCTCTTCTCCTGCTTTTGCCATTAATGGTGTGTTTTGAGTTTTAAAGCAGGAATTTCAACATGATACGGCCATACACCGTTTAATTGAAGTCTGATAGAAAGACTATATTTATGAAAATAATCTGCTTTCTCTGACTATATCATGACAGTAAATTTTTTTCAAGTCTGAATTTTATAGATTGGAAAAATTTGAAAAATTTTGTCAAAGAAAAAGTAGAACTAAACTTTTCACTTCAGCAAATTTTATCCTGTAAAAGAAGAGGAGACAACGCGCCCCCGCGCATGTCTCCCCTGCAATATCCCTCCCCCGAAAAGAATTCTCTATTCTCCGTCTCTGTCCGTTTTCACCTTCTTCATGCGGCGTCTGCCGTACCATATGCCTGCCACTGCAGCCGCAAGAACCGCCAATGCCAGAACCGCCCACACTGCCGCATATTGCCGGAATATTCCGCCGCTCTCCTCCTCCGGACCTGAGCCTGCCAAAGGCACCTCACCCTCGTCCAGGTCTATGGTATCCTGGGGACCGGCTTCCGCCTGATTATCCTCCGAAAGATCTACATCTTCGCCGTTTAAGTCCGGTTCCTCCTGCTCTCCGCCGCCGGGTTCCTGCCCTTCTCCCTGGCCTGTGTCTCCCGGATTTCCCCCATCCTGATCAAGGTTGTCTCCGGGCTGATTCCCTGCAGGGGGCTGCTCCGCTCCGCCGGGAGTCTGCGTTGCGTTGCCTGTCCCGGCTCCCGTCTGGCCTCCGCCTCCCGTTCCGGTTCCCGCCTGGCCTCCTCCGCCTTCCGTTCCCGTTCCTGTCTGGCCTCCGTCATCCGTTCCCGGAGTTTCCTGATCCGCCTGGGCGGGCAGTGCCGTATAGACAAAAGTAAATACATTCTCCGCCGCATTCGCGGAAAGAGTTTTGGTCAGATTATAAGCCTGGGGCTGATACCCCTCAATATACAGAAAGGCAATCACCGGCTTGTCGCCTACATTCCCGTAGTACGTACGGCTGGGCGCCAGCGTATTCCCGGATGCATCCTGATAATTTACCGTATAGGAAGTCATATCCCCCCGAATCCCGTAGGCAACCACATAATCCCTGTCGCCCTCCACACGGAATGCGGAAGTATCCACCGTACTGTTATCCCTGCCGCTTTGACGAATCCCCTTTACATAATACCTGCTGTTCTCTCCAAGGTCTACCGCCCCTTCCATGGCTCCGTCGAAGCTGACAACATCCCCTGTCTGAAGTCCGCTGACAACGATCCGGCTGCCGTCATTCTCGATCCTGTAGTCAGATCCTGACTGATGGTTATCCACCGTCACCTGCCCGGCGGTTGCAAAGAAACCATGGTTGCCAGGGTAAAAGGTAATCTTGTATCCGTATCCTGAAGCTGCTTTGCTCTCCGTTCCCAACAGCAAAAATGCCAGGAAAAACAGAACCGCCGCAGGCAGACCTTTTTCCTTTTTATTCTTCTTAAATCCCAGAATCGCCAGGAATAACAGCAGAATACCGCTGACAAAGGCTATTCCGGACCACAGGATCAGATTGCTCCGATCTCCTGTCCGCACATTACCCGTGGAATAGGACAAGTTCCCGTTTCCCGGAGCCCCCTGCCCGCCGTCTTCCGTACCGGAACCGCCGGAGCCTCCGTCCCCGGTCAGATTCAGGGATTCCACCGCAAAATTCATCCGCAGGTCCGCCAGCGTATTCTGATAAGCATTTCCCTGGGTCTCCCCGTCCAGAGATACCGTGAGCATTACCGCCCCCTCCTCCCCTGGATTCAGTGTGTCCAGGCGGAAATATTCATCCAGACCATCCGTGGCCTCATGCAGACCCAGCCCGGAGGGCGTCTCCTTCTCTCCGCCTACGCTTTCGCTGCTGTAAAGAGTATTTGAGCCCCCTTCCGCATCCGTATAACTCAGCTCATAAGCGTAGGCCCCGCCTCTGGCCGTATCCGAGCTGTCCTCCAGACTGGAGAGAACCTGGTTCGTCATGTACCAATCCGTCGCCTGAGAGCTTTTGTTCTCCAGCTCAAGGCGGATGGTAACACTGTCTCCCGGCTGAAGCGCATAGACCGCATCCGAAATATCCGCAGAACTGAAATTACTCTCCATTCCCTCTCCGGTAAATGCTACCTTCCAGTCTCCGCCTGTATATTCTTCCGCCTGAACAGGCATCTTACTGCCCAAAAGCAGCAGCGCCGTCAGGCATATACCAAACCTCTTCATTTTCTCCCTCCATTCCAGTTCTCCCGTCTACGGGAAATTTGTTCCGCTTTCTTTTCTTTTGGACCTGCCTTTATTCCGATTTCCATCTACGAAGCCTTTCCCTTCTACAGGTTTTCTCCCGTCTATGAAAAATTTCCCTTCCATGGACATTTATTCCGCAAGCGGCTCTGACACAGCTGGTTCCTGCCCTCATGCGCGTCTCCTTTTTGCCAGCACCTCTATCGCGGAAGCCAGCAGCTGCAAGAGTACTGCCGCAAAAACCGCGCATCCCGCCATTATTTTACCTTGGGCACTGGTGAAGAGAGCGGCGATCTTACCTGCCGTCGGGACGGAACGCACTACTTTTCCGATGAAATTACCATAAGGCACAGGATTCATGTCCTCTGTGAGATTGGCGTCCCCCCTGGTGATAAACTCCCCCATCACCACCCGGTTTTCCACTACCCTGTGCGTAATAATGGACGCCGAATCCCGGGCCCCGTAATAGGCGATCACATCCCCCGCCGCCATCTCCTCCGGCGCTGCCTCCCGGATATAAACCAGACTCCCTGTCGGTATGGCCGGTTCCATACTGCCGCTGACTACCGTGTAAATATGATAGCCGAACAGCCTCGGCACCGTCAGAGGCAGGCAAATCAGCACCAGCGCCGCCAGCAAAAGGGTTCCCAGCGCCCTGAGAATAAATGCCGCCGGATTCCGCCCGGTCTTTCCTCCCGCCATACGCCTTACGCTCCTTCCTGCCTGCTGCTCCGTTCTATCCTCCGGGCTTCTCGCATGCCGGCCATAATTGCCCTGCCTCTTCAGCCTTTCTATGCACCAAGCTCTAGCATCAGCCCTTACAGACTCTCTTTGCGCAAGGCTCTAGCATCAGCCCTTACAGACTCTCTTTGCGCAAGGCTTTAGCACCAGCCCTTACAGACTCTCTTTGCGCAAGGCTCTAGCATCAGCCCTTACAGACTCTCTTTCCGCAAGGCTTTAGCACCAGTCCTTAAAAACTCTCTTTGCACCAGGCTTAAGCATCGCTCTTCCAGACTCCCTGCTCCCCACCAACCGACCCAAGCAGTAACTCTTTCCGGCCGCTCATCGCGCCAGACTTAAACTCCCGTCCTCCGACACATCTACATCCACGCCCCATGCGCTCTTGATTGCCTCCGCCGCATTATGGGTCTGGACGGCGTCCGCCTCCGCTTCCAGGCTCATCCAATACCCGTCATATTGATAAGCCATTGCGATCCGCTTCCCTTCCCCGGTCTCCGTTACCGTCTCTGTCACCGCCGAGAAGATTTCCGGACTCACCGAGAGGCTGTCGCACAGGGCCGGCGTACTGCCTCCCACCGGAAGCACTTTCGTATAATACAGAACCAGCCGCTCCGGCGTAGATGCCTCTTCATCCAGAATCCAGCCGCTGTCCTGTGTGAGATGAATCCCGATCAGCTCCGGGGACAATTCCGTATCCTTCCTCCGATCCGCATCCCTCCAGCTCCGGAACAGCACCACCCGCACATAACTGTCTATGGCGCCGCTGTTGGTCACGCTCAAGGCTTCCCTGTAATGCCTGCCCGGCACCAGCTTCCCTTCCGTCTCCTCCAACATATGCTGCAGCAGCTGCCCCGAACCGGAATCGCTCCAGTCATCCTCAATGTAATTCCGATAGCTCACCGGCTCCCCGTTTTCCTCCAGGGTAACCCCAATACTGGAAACCGTGACCTCCATGGCATAATTTTCACTGTAATACGTCAAAGCCGCCCTGGCGCTGCCCACCGTGCTCAACAACAGCAATCCTACAGACGCGCACAGCAGCAGAATGGGTATATGTTTCTTTCTCATTTTCATCGTCCCTACACCTCCCTCTATATGTCAGAAGCCTGCCGCGCTTCCGTCTGCATTCCGGGTTTCCCCGCCGCTTACGGCCAGATTCCAGTCCGCATAGGGATTGCCCTGGGCATCATGGAGAACAGCGGTATACTCCTGCACTACGATGACATTGAAATCTTCCTTCCCGCCATTACCTGTCATATCCTGCAGCTTTATTCTGTCCAGCTTAACCAGCAGTTCTGCCGTAGTCTCCCCCGGCGTAAGGATATCGCCGTAATACCAGCAACCTTCCTCCGACGCATAGCTCCACGCTTCAGAGGCCGCCGTGTACTCCAGACTGTCAAGATATTTCTCCCCGGCAAAGACCCTTACACGAACATAGCAGTCCTCTTCCCCCGTGTTTGTTATGGAAATGTGTTTGGTCCAATCCCTGACATCATCATTGGTTTCAGTGGCAGGGAAATCCAAACTAAGCTGAAGCTCCCCGCCTGCCGATGCATAAGCGGTAAAATATGCCAGCGCTTTCCCCGCAGATACACCCCCCGCCAGCAAAAGTCCCATAGCCGCCAGAAGGAGGGTTCCCCTGATCCTGTACTTTTTCATCGCTCTACCTCCCTGCGCTTTTCGATGCACATGCACACTTTTGTGTGTATACGCACTTTCGTACATGTGCGCTCTTTAATGTATATACGCCATTCGTACATACATGTCCTTTCGCGTATATACGCTCTTCGCCGCACATAGCAACCGGAATTTGAAAATCAGCCTTCAAGTTCACACCCCCTTCGTCACCTCGCGGAACCGATCTCTCCATACAGCTTTTCCCAATCAAGGCTTTCCGAACCGTCCTCATCCTTCTCATATACGAAATGATTGATTATACTGGTTCCGCCGCCGTTCAGACGTCCGTCATATTCGTTTGTAAAGGAAACCGCCGCCGTATCGCCCGCTTCGATCACCGTGCTCCGGCTGGCCGTGCCCGTACTCTCCCGGTATCCCGCGCCGCTGTAGATCTCCGTCACCGTCACCAGGGCACCGGAAGGAATGTCCTCCACTGTCAATGACCCGCTCCCGGGACCGTCAAATGTCATGGACACCACGTCGCTGTACACCAGCCGATCTTCCTTTACCGCCTTGATTTCGAAAACGAAAGAGGCCCCGGCAAGCGTTTCATTGTAGGAGAGCAAATTTTTCTCTATAGACAAATCTCCGTAGAGATCCTCCCTCTCCGGCTTCAGCCCCACGATCACCGGCTTCTCCGCATCCTCGCCGTAATTCCACACTTCCCCGCTGTCAAGGGAAGGGAGGGATACCAGAAAAGGAATAAAGCGATACAAATAATCCTCCGTCTCCACCGGTTCCACCCATACCAGATACATCCCCGTGGAAAGACCGCTCACTGCTCCCTGGGCTTTTCCGTTTTCTCCTGTGACAATTCGGGCTGCCCCGTCCGGTTCCGGAAGCGGATACGCCCCCGCCCGGCCGCCCGGCTCTTCGCCGGCGTTTCCATTCACTCCCTCTCCTGACACTCCTGTCAGAATTCCTGCCGCCGCGTCCGCCCACTGCGCCCATTCCATGGCAGTTGTTTTGTCATCCGTCTGCTCCAGCCCCTCAAGGGCGGGACAATCATAATCTCCCAGCAGGGAAAATCTGCAGGTCTCATCCACTTCGGCAATTCGGTATAGCTTCACCTCGACGGAGCCTCCGCTCTCCAGGATATCGCCCAGCTCCCTGTAATACTCTCTGTAATCCGGGCTCATATGTTCCAGATTCGCCTGGTCTCCTGCATTCAGCTCTCCTGCCTCCAAAGTAAACCGTATCCCGCAGTCTGTCCGTGCTGCCTCGATCCCGGCTGCACCGTATGCAATCCCGGTTCCCGCTGCTGTCAGCGTCAGCACAAAAGCCGGAACAATCATCCATCTGATCCATTTCCTCTTTCCCGTCATCTGCACCCTCCTATCTTATTCCAGTTTTATTCCAGTTCCGTCTCTGCGCTTCGAGACTGTTTTTTATTCCGGTTCCCGTCCACGGGAACTTGCTCCGCTCTCTACGCTTCGGCGCCCCTCCCGTTTCTTTTTTCGGGGACGGAAGAGGAATCTCATAAAGAGGATCACCAGCAGCGTCACTGACAACCCTAACACCAGATAGAGCATATAATAATTCTGCACCGCCTTCAGCATGGTTTCCACCGGTGTCTGCTCCACCTCTTCTTCCCCGCCATAAGGCACCCGCTTCCCTCGGACCAGCAGCCTGTGAGAATTCACTCCGTAGGGCGTACAGGTAAACAATGTTACCTGATCCGCGCCCTCCTCTATCCCAAGAGCCTCCTCCAATGTGGACATATCATCCTTATCTACCATGGGCAGGATCTGATCCACCTCATAGGCCAGGATTTCATCCAAAATATGAATGTAAAACAGATCGCCCTTATACAATTGATCGATATCCGTAAAAAGCCTTGCACTGGGCAATCCCCGGTGAGCCGCCAGGACACTGTGGGTGCTCTCTCCGCCGATAGGCAGCTTTGTTCCGTTTAAATGCCCCACCCCTGTCTGCAACACGTCCTCCGCCGTTCCGTGATAAATGGATAACTTCAGGTTGATCTTCGGAATCGACAGATACCCCATGACCCCGTCTCCGGAAATATTCAATACATCCCAATATTCTGTGTTCTCCAGGGAACCGCTTTCCTCTCCAAACACATCGCCGTACAGATTATTCTGTTCCAGCTGTCCGTCAAATGCCCTGGCCGCCTCCCACTCTCTGGAATAATCCTCCTCGTTCAGCACCGCCACAGCTTCCTCATAGGTGGTAATCAATTGATTCTGCCGGTATTTATTCCACTGATCCGATATGGTAGGATAACATAGAATCCCGAATCCTGTCAGGAACAACAATCCGAACAGAATCCCTGACAATTTTCTCCTCATAAGGGCCCCTTCCTTCGGTATCCGCCAGATTTCCGATTCCATGGGCACAGAGCCCTTTTTCTCTTCCTGCTACTGCGCATCTTTCGGCACCATTCCCTGCTTTCTCTTCCATTTCCTGTCAAGCAGGTACAATATCAATATAAACCCTCCCGTCACGGCCAGGCCCACAATCACCCAGAGCAAATAGCTGGTGTGAAGGCTGGGACCGACTAACAGCGACAGGGAATGATCTTCCTCGATTTCCTGATAAGCCACCCGATGCCCCTGTACCAGAAGGCGGTGAGAATTCACCCCGTAGGGCGTGCAGGTGAGCAGAGTGACCAGGTCCTTCCCCTCCTGGGACTCCAGGCGACTGGTATCCGAAGGCTCCACCACGGAAATCTGATCTACCTGATAACACAATGTATCATCCAAAATCGCCAGAAAAAAGTAATCCCCTTCTTCCAGCTGATCCAGATCGGTAAAAAGCGCCGCGCTGGGCAGACCTCTGTGGGCGGATATAACGGCATGGGTACCCTCTCCTCCCACCGGAAGAGAGCTTCCCGCCAGATGCCCTGCCCCCTTCTGCAGCACCTCTTCCTCCGTGGTATGGAAAATGGGAAGCTTCACATTGATCTTCGGAATCTCCACAAATCCCATCATCCCGTCCCCCGTCAAGTTCAGCGAGGCCAGATAGGCCTGATCTCCTCCCTCCGGAAGCTGAGCTTCCGCTGCCGCGAAGGAATCCGGCAGGATATAGGGAATCAGGGCATCATTGTAGGTAAATGCCCTCTCCCATTCCTTCTCATAATCAATCCGGTCCTCTGCCGCCAGATCCGTGACGGCTTCCTCATAGGTGGTAATCAGCTTGGACTGCCTGTACTGATTCCACTGGTTGGACAGAAACGGATACAGCAGCAGGGACAAACCGGCCAGAAACAGTATGAAAACGGATATTGTTGTAATCTTCTTTTTCATCCGGGCTCTCCTTGTTGTTGTAGTGTGTTTGTGGGGTGCCGGACCGGCGGATAGACCGGCCCGACTCCTCCATGTTTTTCGCGCAATTCAGATTAGATGCTGAATTGCTGGGTTTTTCTTTGGTATTTAAAGGGATTCCCCTTTTTGCTTTTGCACCTTCTCTTGTGCATTTTACGCATGACCTCCGATAAAGAGGTCATGCTTTCTTATGTAGCTTCTTCCCTTATTTGGAAGATTTCCTGCGGCTTGCGAAGAACAGGCCTGCAGCAATGATCATGATAGCGCATCCGCCGATGGTGAAGATGGTGGTACCGATGCCGCCGGTGGAAGGAAGGTTATTCAGCTTGGTGTTGGGAATTTCAGTTGTTATTACTGTATTCTGCTCTGTTCCTTCATCCTTTTTAGAGGTTGTCGTAATATTTTTGACCGTTGTCCCGTCATATGTTGCTGTATACTTTGTAGCAACACCATCAATTGTAATAGTATAGTCTGTCAGAAGTCCTTTCTCATCATAATTGGCTCCAATGCTTACTGCGTATTCTTTCGTGTTCAGCGAATATCCTGCCGGTGCTTTTGTCTCCTTCAGAGTATAATTTCCTTCCGCCAATCCGGTAAAGCTCAAAAGACCAACTTGAGCCTTCTCTTCCTCAGTCGCATTCTCACCTGCACTCTTTGACGTGGATGTATACACCTGGTTTGTTGTATTATTCGTCAGTGTAAACTCTGCTCCGCCCAAAGGAACAAATTTCGTTGTAGTCGTTCCATTAACTGTCTCTGTTATGATTTCACCCTTGAGCAATTCCTGTGTGATATCATTCCATGTTTCCTCCGATGAACCGTAGGGCTTCACGTCAATACCAAAGGTATAGGAATATGTGGTATCATCCTTCGTTTTTGTATTATTGTCCGTTCCCGGTTTATTCGTGTACGTCAAAGTAGCTTTGTTAGTGTTAGGATTAAAGTTAATGCCAGCCTTATCCACATCTAATGTGGCACTATATGTTACCACTACATTCCTCAGATTTTTTCTTCCCTCTGATGAAAGAATATAGTCTTCATCAAATACAATCTCAAATCCCTTTGTGGACTTGTTAGTAATCGTATAGGTCTTATTGTTATCTTTGGTCGCTTCTATCGGCGTATCATTCACCTTAACAACGATCGAGTCCTGATTCAGCACTAATCCGTCACTTAATTCATCCTTGATTGTTACAACTGCCTTTTCATATTCATCGCTGTAAGAAGGAATCACTGTATCTATCTGGAAATAAACAGGCTTATCATCAGCCACGTCAAATTTCTTTAATGCATTTCCCTGCTGATCAACAATCTTCTTATCAATGCTCGGCTTTGTTGACTTTGCATATACGGCGGCACCATTAATCGTGAACTGGCTATTGCTGTCCAGCACAGCCCCCTCAAGGGTATTTTGATTTCCACCCTTTTCAGAATAATAAACACCAACTAACATAGGGTTATAGACATCTTCATTCGTTCCCGTTACGAGTACCAGCCAATATCCGGCTCCCAGATTTGCTGTATAATCAGCTTTGCCTACCTCATCTGCATCTCCGATTGTCTTAACTGTTCCCTGTACAAATCCGTTCGATTCAGACGGTGCTGTAGCAGTACTCATTCCAACTACATTTACACCAGTAATTTGTTCTAATAAGCTGTTTACAGAAGCGATACCAGTTATCTCCGTTGCAGTTGGCTTCAGCGGATCTGCTACAATAGCAGTAGGAGCTGCCCCTTCACTTTGGACTAATTTCAAGGATTCGTAGCCTTTAAATCCAACAGCACTGTTTTCATCGTAGATAGGAACAACAATACGATATGCCGTTATAGTTGCGCCTGCTTCCACATTCTGAATGGTAACAGGAGCTTTGTTTGTACTACTTGGCTTTCCTGTAATATCTACGGATGTTGCAGACTGCGTTACCCCCGGCTGCTCTCCGCTGCCGCCATCAGTATTTTCCTCGCCTTCCGCGAACGCCGTCACCGACATTCCCAGCACCATTGCCATTGCCAATACAACAGCCAAAATTTTCTTCATCTTTTTCATGCTTTTTCCTTTCTTTTCCGTTAAAATACTTTGTTTTTGTTGTCAGTTCCGTTCCCTTTGTATTTTCGCAGCAGTTCAGCCTTGCCTAAGGAAGTGTCTACAAATAACTGCAATTCCTAAACTGCTGCAAATTTCGGGCGCTTCCGGATGGGATTTTGCCGCATAAGCTGTCTGCGGGAGGCTTCCTCATGGACTTCCGCCGCGCAAAGTTTCTGCAGGCATTTCCTTATAAGACTCCGGGACGCCCCCGGCCCGGGTGAATGCCGGATTGCCTTTTCATTTTCTCAATCCCACATCACCTCCTGACCTGAATTTGGTTCTATATAAGATCAGGGCCGCTGCCATCATCAGCAGCATACCGCCGATCGTATACCAATAGATTCCCATGCCGCCTGCATTGGGCAGTTCGTAAAGCTTGCTGTTGATTATGGTGATTTCCACCCGATCCTCTTTGTCAATAACCTGGATAGAACCTACCACTTCCGTATTGTATTTTCCGTCGTCAACAATCGCCGTCATATTGCCGTCTCTATCCCGTTTCACCTGAATCTTAATAGGATCTGGCAAAATCAGATAACCGCTTGGCGAAGTAACCTCTTTCAGATAATAGGTGGCTTCCTGCAGGCCCTCAAAAGTAACTATGCCGTCAGAATTGGTGGTTGCGATCCATTCTTTTTCATCCGTCCCGGAAATAACAGATCCTGCTTCCCCGGCATCGATCCCATGAGATCCCGGGACCTCAGTTTCCGTTCCATCCTGCCCCTTCTCCCCGCCATACTCCACGGCCACGGTTCCCGCTTCATCCCGGAACAGCATAAACTGCGCTCCGCTTAGCTTCTCCCCTTTGTCGTTGACCTTGACAATACGAAGGTCCAGCTTATGGGGCGTGAAGTAGTTGTTGAAGAGAAAATGGAGGCTTCCTCCCTCTGTGAGCGTTCCGGTCTGTTCCTGGGTTTTCCGCTCATTCCCTTCCCGATCCTCTTCCGGCACAACGCTGTATCCCGGCGTATCCGTTACGTCCTCCACGACTTTGTAGGTTCCTGCTGCCAGACGGGTGAAATTCGCGGTCTCATCCGCTTTCAGGGTAAAACTCCCGTCCTTTAAGGTTAACTTCTCCGCCTTACCTACCGTATAGGAGGCATTGGCCTGGGGAGTAAGCTTCTCTCCGTCCACCCTGTATAACACAAAGTGGAATTCCACATCCTCGTCAAGGGGGGCCTCCCCCTCCTCTTTTACGATATTTTTCGTCACAGACAATCCGTCCATGGGTTTATTCCGAAACTGCAGCTCCCTGATCGGATTGGTCACTGTTTCCAAAGAATAACTCACCGGCCGCCCCTCGCTGTCAAGAGGATAGCTCTGGGCATAGGTTCTGCTACCGATTATCGGGGAAAGGGGTTCCTGGATCTCTCCGGAATCTTCCTCAGGCTCCCGTGCTACTTCCTTCACGCTGTAGGACTCCCCTTCCGGAATTCCTACGAATACGGCTGTCTGGCCGAATTTCAGGGTAAAACGTCCCTCAGATGTGGTCATATGATAAAGTACAGCTTCCCCGAATAGAGTCTGGTCAGGTGCATTTTCCCCGATTTCTCTCTTTTGCTCCGGCGGGATCAGCTCTTTATCCCTGGTATTGTAAATGTAATATTTCACGTCGGACCAGAGAGCGCCGTCCGACTTTTTCAGTTCAAAGGTAAACTCTGCCTCCGGATCATTCCCGTAGCCTTCCTCCAGCTTCTTGCTGACAGCAAAGGATGCCGCGGCATTGGTAAATTCCAGCGATGTCCACTCCTTTGTGGCTCCGGTCTGTATAGCGGCTGTTTCATATCCCGGCACCTCCGCCATGGAGGCAGTGATACCTGTCTTTCCCACTACCCGCCAGTCCTCCGGCAAATCCAGCTCTCTTACCTCATACTGCATATTGGTTCTGATGGCATTTCCATTGGCATCCTGCCCTGTGAAAACTGCCTTCTGGTTGCCCTTCAGGGTAAATATCCCGTCCTCGGTCCGATGATCGCCTATGATTTCCGTACCTGTGGACATATCCCACAATTCATAGCTCCCCTCATAGGGCCTGTTGTCCAGCTTCAGCAGGAAGGTGAACTCCGGGTCTCCCGGAATCAGATATCCTGCACCGCCCCCTGCGGCAGGAACCGTTTTCTTTACCTCCAGAACCGCTTCCGTTCCTGTCCCATTCGGCTGATATTCATTGGTAAAGTCCGCAAAGGCTGCCATCCCGCTTAATTCACCTGCAGCCGATGCCCCTGCTGCAGGAACGCTCTGGCGATACCCTTCCGTCTCTTCCTCCGTGACCGTATAGCGCGTTCCAACCCTCAGCTCCCGGACATCGGCGCTGCGGAATTCGGCCCGCTGTCCTGCTTTCAGGTAAAAGCGTCCGAAGGAATCGGTCTGAAACGGCGTCACCTGGAGCGGCGCCAGCGGCTCTCCCTCCTCATCCACTTCCACCAGGACTCTGTCATTTCCTTCTCCCTGGTACTCATATACATGGTATTTCTTGTTAGCTGCCGCCTTTCCGTTCAGCAACAGCGTAAAATAAAACTTGGTGTCCGCTTCCGTTTCCGGAACCGCTTCACCGGGTATTGCACTTACTACGGTCTTCGTGACAATCAGGTCATCAGACTCAACAGGTTCGTTCTCAAAAACGATCCGCGGCACGCTCTCGCTCTCCGTGGTTTCGGATGCTTCCGAGCGGAATGGCACAACGCTTCCTGCCAGACAACAGACGGCAGTCAGGAAGGATATCAGTTTTTTCATACGTTTCGCATGTTTTGCAGATTTCATATTTTTCTACAGGAGCCTTCCCTCCGGGGAAGGCCCCGCTCCTCCTTTCTCTTGTCTGTCAATTGGCAGGGTTCCAGTTGTATTCTACGGTGGACTTCTCCGTATCGGCGCCCCATGGATAGCCTGACTCGTTCCAATCGGTTTGCTGCCCCCCCAGGTGGAAACGGACAGCTTCACCGGAAAATGCGGTCACGTCAATGCCTCTCTCTGGCTTGTTCCTGATGAAAAAGTTCAATACCGGAATATCGTCGCTGTCCACAGGTTCTGTGCCAAGCACTGATTGATTCCTCTGCTGCCGGCTGAACGCATACTCCGCAATCTGTTCTACGGTACCATTAATTGTCACGGTCTCCAGCTCCATACTATTACTGAAGATTTGGTCTCCAATAAAATTCACAGTTCCATTAATTGTAAGATTGGTCAATTTTGGATAGCCCTTTGCACTCACCGTTCCAATTCCGATTGCCTCTACCAATGCATCTTCCGCAACTGTAAAATCAGTCACTCCGCAATTATTAAATGCTGTTGAATCAATAGGCCCTACAATTCCGTTAATCTCTACCGTTGTTAATGCCGTACAATTCTCAAACGCAGATGCGTCAATCATTCCCACTCGCCCATTAATCACCAGGATTTCCAAAGCAGTGCAATTCATAAATGCTTTTGCATTTATTACTCCTATTTCACCATTCAATGTAAGTGTTTTTAATGCACTGTTATTCCCTGGGTCTTTAGACCCAATCAGTCCGCCGCTATTAACGCCAATGCCGTCGACTATTCCCTCAATTGTCAGCGTATTCAAGTGCGGAAGATCGCCGACATTAACATTAATCGCATCTATCTCCCCATTCTCGGTAATGATCAGCTGCTCCAGGTTCGGGCACCAGTCACTGAGCGTACTATTTCCTCCGGCGTTAAATTTCTCTCTGAAGTTGGGGATTTTTGCGTTAATGGTCAGTTTCTTCAGAGTACCAAATGTTGACTTTCCGCTGCCATCAATCGTACCAAATACATAATTGGCATTCCAACCCCCATCCCCGAATGCGATATCTGAGTTGATAGTCAATTCTTCCAAAGGGCAGCCAACGAATACACGGCTTTCAATGGTTTGCAGGCTGGCTGGAAGTACTAATTTCTTTAAACTGCTACAATAAATAAATGCCTGTGTGCCAATTTCAGTGACATTTCTGCCAATGGTTATGGACTCCAATCTGGTACAATTGGCAAATGTGGAATTTTCAATTCTAGTCATACTGTCAGGAATCACCACTTGTGTCAGTGCCGTTCCCCGGAATGCACTGCCACCTACTTTTTCTATGCCCTCAGGGATATCGACTTTGCTAAGATTTACGCATTCACCAAATGCACTCACGCCAATTTCCTTTACTCCATTAGGAATAACCGCTTCCTCAAGATTCTCACATCCTGCAAAAGCACAATCACTGATGATGCCAACGCCCTCCGGAATCGATACCTTCGTCAACTTCTGACCGCTGAATGCATATATACCTATCCCTACCACACGGTATTTCATGCCGTTTTGACGGATGTATTTCGGGATCGTAACATTGCCCTCCTTCAGATTTACTGATTCTCCGGTCTCAGCATCCACGACTCCCCTCTGTACATCATATTTGGTAATGAAGGTGGTTCCTTCACTTTCTGTCTCCTTCCGCTCAATCTGCATTAGATTGCGGCTGATTTTGGTAAGAATACTCTCCGGATCATCTTCCCTTGTCATTTCTTTCAATATAAAGCTCTCTACTGCTCCCGGCTCTTCATTTTCCGCCTCTGATACTCTCCATTCTAATTCGGACGGCAAAGATAATTCCGCATATTGTCCATCCTCCAGGCGGATTTCTCCGTTGCTTCCGGTGACATCGCTTCTGACCATTCCCTCCTTGTCATATACTTTATATTCAATGCCCTGACGCGGAAGCTCCTCACCGCTGCCGGTAAGCTGCCGCAGAAACATGGTAAAGGTCTCTCCATAGGGCTGTTCAGTACGTTTCTCTACCCGAACCCTCGTCATACGATTGGAATTGACAATCGTAGTAACATTGCCGATGTCCGATGTATAGACATCCATGCCATATCGGCCGTTCATGCCCTCTGCACCGTATCCAACCAAAGTACCCCAGGCTTCGTCCGTTCCGCTTTCCGGTCCCAACAGCTCTACAATCCGAAGCATACCATCCCACGGTTTGAGCGGGTTCAGATATGGAACTCTATTTTGATGACTAGCATATGCACTGTCAAAAAACTGTACTGCAAGGTAAGTATTCTCATTCTTCTCCCGAGTTAAGATAATCTTTCCGTCCTGTCCGGTTCTCTGGATAGCTTCGGATGAGGAATAGATACCATCCTCCTCATTCCCTTCCAAAATCACATACTCAATTCCTTCCTCTGCCTTCCAGGTCTTTGTCAACGCATCATAGCACTGCACACACCATACCAACGTCTTGCCGGCAGGTACAGGATAAGAATCCGGCGTCATACGTTTTTCAATTGGCGATAAGAATCTCCACCTTCGTATTTCATTTATCAAAGTCACGGACGGGTCACTGCTCACATTTCCCTCGGCCCTCGCTGCCTTCGGGGAAATGACATACTGATTTTCCGCATCATAATGATATGGATCCTGCTCTTCTACGATATACCCGGTCTCCGCGCCGATCTGAATCACGTATGTCATCCAGGGTTTGATATTGAAGGAACCCTTATCAAAGGCCAGAATTGCTTCCGCATCATGGCCGTCATTTTTCCATACCATGCTTCCGGTCTCTACCACAGTCCGCTCACTTTCATTATATACATAATTTAATTCTGCCTCTTCCCTTAAAATCTCCCAGTCATATCCTCCTTCCCCGTCAGACGTTCCTTTTATCTGGAATACCGTATCCAGAATCTCATCGATACAGGTTATTTTAACCGTCTCCGAAGATACTGTCGGATCCCAATCTACAATTTGATCTCCATTTTTCAGGCCCAAATGTACTCTTACATCATACCTGTCGTCATTCCAGCGATCCGGCTGCAATCTGGCGATTTCGACCTGTAATTGCTTCAATTCCCCATTAATGATATCTACATTTGTTTCTTCCTTTTTCAGGGCTTCCAACTCTGCAATTCGTTTATAAATTCCCTGCTCACTATATAAATCTTCTCCTCTTTCAAAGATTTCACGCATTATCCACTGCGCTTCTCCGCTCTCATCCTCGTACACTTTACGGATCATCAAGAGTCCGGGCACACCGTTGAGGAACTTCACTTCTATGCCTTCATCTGTCAATACTGCTTTCAGGGGCGCTCCTACAGTTACGCTTTTCTCAATTCCCTCGCTCCCGCCTGCCTGATCTATCATCCCTCTCAGCAGCATTCCTCCGGTCATTTCCGGATCCCGGAAAATAAATTCACTGGTCCCGCCAGCCGGTAAAATCTGGGGATACATCACCTCCTCGCCTTCTCCCGTCTCCTGTACTTCCCAGAGAATGAAAACATCGCCTGTTTTTCCCAGATCCTCAAATACAGCAGTCTCCCCATCCCGAAGATAGAATTCTCCGTACAAGCTGGTTTTTTTCGGCAATCCGTCATCACCGTTTATCCGATAGCGCGCCCGGCTAACCGGCTCGCAATCCTCCGGCTTTATTTCCCCGCCTTCGATCTTATCCGCCGCATCCGCCTTTGCCTTCGTAAGAATCATAGTGAACACGGCATCCACCGGCTCCTCCGACAGCACCTGCTTGGTAACGCTTAAGGGACGCAGGAGGTAGTCATTCGTTATCGTTGCTTTCATTCCGTCGCCGTACACAGGGATCGTTACTTCCAAACCTTCTCCCTCACCGAAAGGTACAAACTGTCCGTTCTTCAGATATCCCGGCTGATAATTCTCCGGCACATTGATCTCCACAATCTTGTACGTGGCGCCTGCCTCCAGACCCTCTATCTTGATCATCTTTCCGGCGCACCTGGCGGCAAAGATTCCGTTTTCGTCAAGCTGACCCTTTGTAAGGACGATTCCCGGTTTCTCCGGATCTGGCAGCACATCCGGATCCCGAATCGTGCTGTCAGCATTACCTGTATTTTCACCTGTACCGTCTCCCGAGCCCATCTCCGTGGCGTTGTCCTTATCTCCGCCTCCAGCTTCAGTTCCCGTTGTCCCGCTTCCCAAGCTCGCTCTCACAGCCATGCCCGAATCCTCGGTACTGCTTTCGGTCTCCGGCTCATTTTCTCCAGATGTTACGCTCCCACGGCTCATCTCCGCACCCATATCCGCATCTCTGATACCGCCCTCTGATCCGGCTGTTCCTCCGCCAAGCCCTCCGCTGCCCTCAGGCCTGCTTCCGTCCTTCTCCAGCAGAGTCCACTGATTCTCCGTGTTTACCGGCTCCCACCTGGTTACGGTCTGGCCGTCCTTTGTTTCCTCTACCTGCTTCAGGATCTGGAAGGTGAATACTTCATTACAATTCGCCGGATCCTGATGGAGCAGCTCCTTGGTAAGATAGAAATCCTTCCATTTATAATGATTGGTAACTCTGGCGGCAGCTCCGTTATAGGAAACCACGCCGGAAACCGAATCGTTTTTCACCCACAAATCAGGGTTAGGCTGCCCGTCTTCATCCGTATACAGCTCTGTCAGCGTATATTTCGCATTTACGCTGTCCAGGAACAGGGCAATGGTCCAGCCTTCCCGAATTTTGAACCGTCCCTCATTGTCCGTCATACGGAACCGGCTGTCCTTTACAGCATTCTCTCCGGAATCGTTCCCTGCATCGCCGGGATCCGGCGTCTGTCCTTCCGGTACGCTGTTCTCTCCCGCAGTTTCCCCGGGGAATTCCAATATCTTCGGGCTGTCTCCGTTGGTCTTGATCCCATCTACCAGGCAATACTGAAGCGGTGCATTCTGCCCCTCTATCACTACCTGGAATAAGAAGGTCAATTCCTTTTCTGTAAGGGTAGTTCCTTCCGGTACGCCCTCCACCTTTTTCTGTACATAGAGCACATTGCGGTATTTGTTCGTCACGGCATGAACCAGAATTTTCTTTCCGGTTAGGGTACCCTCTTTCTCCGTTATCCGATCCGTGCTCTCCCAGTACACGCTCTCTGCTTCTTCTACGATGATATCTTTTGCATCGGCTACATTATCGAAGATTGCCTTCTGCCCGGCCTGGAGGGTAAAGCATCCGTTTTCGTCCGTGGCATAGGGACGGTCTTTCTTCTGGGTATAGATGTCTTCTCCGCCTGCTTCGCCCGGGGTTTTCACCCAGAGGGTATAGGATTTATTGGCCAGCGGCGCCTTCTGCACGGTTACCCCTTCTTCGGTCTCGCCGCTTCCGTCTGTCTTTCCACTTCCGTTCTCGCCGTTTTCTCCTGTTTCGCCGTTTCCGCCTGCCTCGCCGCCTTCTACGGCTCCACCGTTTTCCAATGTCCCTCTGCTTTCAGCGTCTTCATCGTTTCCGCCGGTTTCTTCCCCGCCGGCTTCCGCTCCTTCACCGCTTTCTCCTGCTTCCCCGCTTTCCGCTTCGTCCTTCACGGCTTCTTCCCGGTAGAGACGGAAAGTAAATGCCTGCTTCTGCAGCTCCTGCGGCACTTCCCCTTCAAATTCCTTGCTGACCTCCAGCGAGTACTCTGCGCCCAGGCGGACACGGACGGAGTCCCCTGTCTGGGTAGTTCCCGTGGTTCCTTCCGCGGTCTCGTCAGCCGGAGCCGAGTAATAGGAAGGATTGTTAAATGCGTAAAGGGCTTCTGTTCCGCCATTGTCGGGCGCCTGCATCTTGATCTGAAAGCGGATGGTTCTGCCTTTTTCCAGAATAAAATCATTATTATCAGTGGTTTTCCTAAAATCCACTGCCACAGACTGCACTGTCTCCATGGCCAAAACCTTGGTAATCGCCGCCTTCTGCAAAGCGTCTGCGTCCGACTCCGCCTCCTGGGGATGCTCACGCCTGTACTTGCTGACTAACAGATCCAGCTGGGCCTCCGTGCGGCTTTCTGCGTATTCCTTTATCCGGCCTTCCAATTCATCGTCAGCTACAGTCTTCTTATATTCCGCAATATACTCTGCTTCCTGATACCAGCCATTATTACTGCTCAGAATCTCCTCCATGGTACCGGCGCCGGTACTTCCGGAAGTAAGGGCCTCTCTGCTGCCGTTGTACCAGATCACCGGCTTTACATCCAAATCGGCCAGTCCGTTCAGCTCCACCGAGCGGAAGGTTCCGTGCCAGATTTTGCCCGTCCCGAAATAAGGAGCATTGGGATCCTCCGCATTCTGTCTCTCCTGCACAGCATTTTCCAGATGGTCAAATACCACCAGGTCCTTCAGATCCGCCGCCTGCGCCTCCACGGTAATCTCGTAAGTATATCCTTTTCCTGCCTCTACATAGGCGTCTTCCTTAAACATGGCAAAGATATCCGAATCCGCCCGCACCAGCTTCTCGATATTGGATAAACCTGCGGTAGCCATGTCTTCCAGCACTGAGTGCTTTGCATAGAGGATATTGGCCGTCCCCGCATCGTTTGCGGGATTGATTCCGCCTGCAAAGGGCGTATATGCAGAATCGTCGGGAATCTCTTTTTCCCGATATACCTTATCCCCCAGCAATTCTACTGCTTTGTTCTCATATTTTTCCACATCCGGCATAAATGCGCTGATATTGTACTGCTTCTCTACCGCATCCATGTCTTTCCATGCGTAATTGGCCCGGAAAGACACTCCCCAGCCGTCCAGCCACTTGCCGGAGGTATAGACCGCAGGATCTTCCCCTGTATATTCGATGCGGAATACAACCATGTCCCTTCCGGTATGGTTCCAGTCATCCACGACTTCCGTGGTTACATTGACATCCGTATCATCCCAGTAATTGGACTGGGACTGATACCTGCTGTTTTCGTCCAGCTGAGTAATCCGGCCTGCAATGACTTCCACGGAAGGATCGAAGCTGACGCCGTGGGGAAGCAGGTCATAGAACATGACATAGTTCTTCCCCGGGGTGGGTACGCCCAGATTCTTCAGATATTGGAGACTTTCCTGATCCTGTACCCGATAGCTGTCATATGCGGTCAGGAAATAATCCACCAGCACACGGCCGTTGGTTACATCATTGGTTGTCTTCGCTTTCTTAAACGCCCTGGCCTCTTTCCTGAGTCCGTGCAATACGGCGTATGCATTGCTGCGCATAGGTAAATGCCCATCGCTCCAGCCTTCTTCCGGGCTGTATAATGCCTTTGTGGCTGCGGACAGATCTGTTATCCCTTCATATTGCCCGTAATTAGGATCCTCTCCCAAAAGCTCCGTCATCACAGGGTTGCCGTTTTCATCCTTTTTTACGGTGCCGCCTTCCCCTGTCTGCGTATACTTTGCCATGGCTGCAGACAGATCCTGCAGCTTCACGGATGTAATCTCTCCCTTTTTATATGCATCCATCACGGCCTGGAGATCCGCAGAGGGCGTTCTCCTGAGGCAGACATTCACGGTGATATCACATTCCGTCCGGTATTCCACACCCCTGTGCACCACTTTTACGCGCCAGGGTTCTCTGGCCAGCTCTTCTGCGGTAAAGGTATAGGAGGCACTATTTCCGTCCTCCGGACGCAGAATCGGCTGTCCTTTATTGACTGGTTCCCAAGTATTCTTGTTATCCTCTGTCCATACATTTTCCTCTTCAGCGGGCTTGGCAAACATGGCGTATACATAGGTCTCTCTATATTGTCCCGGCAAATCCAGCGTGTCTGTCTCTGCTGCCTCCATGGGATCGTATCCGATATCCCGCTGGGTAACCGTGACGCCGTTATAGTAATAGTCCTGCCAGTCAAGGCTGATGATAGACTTTTCCCCGTCTTCTGTCTTAACCGGTTTATCCGGTTCCGCATACATGAAATCGTCCGCGGTGGTCATTTCATAGAAATGCCCTTCCTTCAGTCCGTATATCTCTCCGGACTGCCCCGTCGCGGTATAATGGGTCAGGCCGTATCCCCGCATGGAACTGGTGCTGGAGAAATAGATGCTGCCATAGTCCTGATCCGCCGACGTCCTGCTGTATGCCTCCAGCCAGCTGTCATACTCTTTCTTTTTCTCATCGCCGTTCCCGGTATTGCTGATCTTCTTAATGCTGATAGTATCTCCGTTGTATTCCCATCTGTAATCCACATACTTATATACCGCTTCTTCGGATGCCTTGGATGTGGCTTTCGTCGGAGTATCCACCGGTTCCATAGTCACGGTAATGGCATTGCTCAGGGTATCTGCCACATCCTCCGAAGCGGTTGATGCCACCAAATCCCCCGGATAGGCCACCACTACCCAGAAGCGACTTCTCAGATTTCTCTCGGAAGAGAATGTCTCTGCCGCTGCCGTCCAGGCTTGGTTCCCTTGATCCCATGTCCAGCTTCCGTCTCCGCTTAGTCTAAGGGCATGGTTATAGTAGGAGCTGGGGTTGCTCCGATATCCCACGATACGGCAATTTCCCGTCTTTCCGGCTCCCGCTGCCGCCTGAGCGGATGTCTTGATGATGTCCGGATTTTCGGAAATCTTCAGGTTCCAGGGCTGGGTTGCCTCTCCCTCCGCGGTTACTTCCCATACCGCATATTTCCATTTGCTGAAATTATCATTGCCCTCTTCATCTGTACCTGTGAAGTCCGCCGGCAGATCTCCGTCGATATATCTTCTGACCTGAGCTTCCGTATAGAGAAGGGGCGTATAGTATTGCTTTCCCTCCTCATGGTAAGGTGTCTTTGTTACTTCGGTGACAGAAACACCTGTGTTCACGCTGCCGGTAAGGGGAGCCGGAGTAATTCCCTCCCGAATCACTGTAGGTTCTGCGCCTTCTGCTTCCGCCTTCTGTGTCTTGGTCACAACAGCTGCGGAAGAAAGGGACCACCGCGTCTCATCCACGGTCCGCATAATGTCCAGATTCCGATACAGAACCTGCCATGCGGCATTGCTGCCTGCCGTGATCTTTCTATAGTTAAAGAATACCAATTCCGAGCTTTCTGTAGGATTTCCGTCCTCATCCAGGTTATCTATGTAGTAATTAAAGGGTGTGTTCTTGCTGTATACTGCATTTTCAGGAGCGCTCCCCTGCGCCCTGGGCACCGCTATGTCGGCCTCCGCAGGGAGGAAAAAATCTCCGGTTCTCCCGCTGATATCATCCCCTTCTCCTCTGTATCGAAACAGGCTGTACGGAATCCTGATCTCTACCGTGTTGGGCTTCAGGCCGATATCCGTATGGAAAACCATCTGATATTTGACATTGGCGTCATTTTGAATCATCTTCTCTTTGGGATTGTCGGAATTCACATAATAGGTGTCAAATTCCCAGCCGTCCGGAGCTCCATACGTTTCTTCCGGCAGGGCATTTTCCTCATTCGGATCGTCCGATGCATCGCTCTGGTCCCCGGCCGCCGCGCTACGCATCATGCCGAAGAAAGATGCCGCCGCAGTTTTCCACATGGTTGCGCCGACTTCGGTTTCCGGCAAAGCTTCCAGTTCTTCTATCGTCATCAGGTCGCTGAAGTCTTCCTCGGTATCGGCAGGCTCCTCCTGGTCCGGATTCGGGGTAGCTGAGGCCGCTGGGCTCTCCGCAGGATTCGGGGTAGCCGATGCTGCCGGGCTTTCTTCCGGGTTCGGCGCAGCTGTCACTGACGGGGTTCCGTCCGGGTTCGGCGTGCCGGTCACTGCAGGGCTCTCGTCCGGGCCCGGCGTGCCGGTCACTGCGGGACTCTCTTCCGGACCCGGCGTGCCGGTCGCTGCGGGACTCTCTTCCGGGCTCGGCGTGCCGGTCACTGCGGGACTCTCTTCCGGGCTCGGCGTGCCGGTCGCTGCGGGGCTCTCGTCCGGGCTCGGCGTGCCGGTTTCTGCCGGGTTCTCATCCGGGTTCGGCGTGCCGGTTTCTGCCGGGTTCTCATCCGGGTTCGGCGTGCCGGTCACTGCAGGGCTCTCGTCCGGGTTCGGCTCATCTGTAACTGTAGGATTCTCGTCCGGTTCAGCAGTAACTGCAGGAACATTCGTGTTATCAGAACCTACCGTATCGTCCGATACAGAAGGGTCTGTCGAAGGCGCTGTTTCCGTCCCATTCGAAGCTGCAGAATCATCCGGAAGGTTCTTTCCGCCGGAGGATGCAGTTTTGTCGTTTCCGCCTGTTGCCTGTTCCGAATCATTGATGCCGGAGGCTGCCGCATTGTCAGCCTCATCTAAACCGGCAGACAATGTTCTCTCCTGATGTCCTGCCGGAGCGCCACTCAGGTCAGATGAATCGGCGGATATCACCGCAGCGTCATCACCTTCTGCCCCCGTCTGAGCATACGGCGTCCCCTCCTGGCTCCAGTTTGCAGGAATTTCCTCTGCCTGACCACTGGTCTCTGCCGCTACCGACATATTGGAAAGCGTCATTGCCAACACCAGCATGCTTACCGTGACTCTCTTCAGCATTTTATGTTTTCTTCCCTTCATGGTCGTCTCCCTCCTTAAGAAGTGCTATGTCAAGGCTGTAATCGTCCTAGTTATTTTCTGTTAACTTCAAAATAAATATTATGTGGTAAAAAATTGCTGCGATTATGTTCATAATTTGTCTGATCTGCGAAATTTGCCATCAAAGTCCGTTTTCCCCTTTTGATGACTAAAGTATAGCAAACGCTACGTCAAAGGAACCGTCAAAGATACATCGCTTTAGAAGTTTTTATGCTGTTTTTTGTGACGCTTTGTCCCGTAGAATAACCTGGCCGGTTATACTTCATAATTTCTATAATGCGGTACTCTATAAAGGTTATCTTGAAAAAAGTCCGCATAGCTGTCTCAAAAATCTCAAAACGCCTGTCTTAAAAGGCTGCTTTAATAAAGTGCCTTAGACAGAAACTTAGACGGCATCTTAAAAATGTCAAAGTTCAAAATGTCAAAATATCAAAAATATCAAAGTACCCCAAAAAATTGTTGAACTATCTCTTTCGTTGTGTTATAGTAACTTTAAAGCAAATTTTTCTTTAAGCTCTGAGTTCGAGTGATCTCTTTCTTGCCTGTCGGAAAATTCTTGCTTTTATATCAAATTTACAAAGTGGGAGTTTTCGCGGATACTCCTATATCAAAACGGAGGTGCGGCAATGGCAGAAAAAGATATTCTGTCCAAAGTATTGATGTCGTATGCGGACGTTTTCGCCGACTGCGAAAATGCTTTGGCGCGATATGGGTTTTATTGTCGATTTTCTTAATGAAGGAAATTTTGATACTCGGAAAACGCAAAAGATTGTCCATTTCGACGCATTATGCGAAATGCGCCTATCAATGACAGGCGTTTTATCAGTCTGGTAGAACAATTGCGCGAAAAGTCCGGATGGGGAAAGGAGTATACTATGTGTGAATATCTCGATATGTTGGAAGAAAACGGCAAGGCAAAGGGACTTAAGAGCGGCAGGGCTCAAGGCCTCAAAATCGGCAGAACCCAGGGAAGAAAGGCCGGAGAACGTAGGTTAGCGGACCTGTTCGCAAGCTTGTATGCCTCCGGCCGGGATTCCGATGCCAGGCTCGCCGTAACGGACGAAGCATTTCGGCTCAAGCTATATCAGGAATTCCATATCTCCCGTTGATGCCGCCCCTCCCCGGCAAGCACCAAAGATACTGCGGTGCTTTAATAGGCTTACTGGCATTCCCCCAGAACCAATACCAGTTCTTCAACCTGTTTTTCCAATGTCTCACAGCTCATCAGCGTGTAGACCCGGGTGGTATTGACATTGGAATGGCCAAGCAGGTCTGCCAGGTGACATACATCCTTTTCGGCATTATAATAGGTAACGGCGAACAGATGGCGGAGATTATGTGGGAATGCCTTTCCTCTTTCCACATTCGCTTCCTCACAGAGTGCTTTCATGGAATGCAGTACATTTGTTCTGTCTATGGGTCTGCCTGTACGGGTAACGAATATGCTTCCTGAGTGGATTCCGTTTTCCTGAACATAGCTCTCCAGCTCCCTGCAAAGTCCCACAGGAAGGATAACCACGCGGCTTTTTCCCTTCAAAGAGACCACCGCGCGCCTGGCCAGAAGGGATTCCACCGTAATGAAACGCAGCTCGCTGATACGGATTCCTGTAGCACAGATGGTCTGCATGACCATGCAGAGCCGATGATCTCCTCTGCGTCTGGCAGTCTCCACCAGCCGGAAATATTCCTCTTTGGATAATTCCTGCTCTTTGGAACGGAAAATCGCCTTCTGCATACGGAATGCACGCACGGTATAACTATGGAAACCGGCAAAACGCAAAAAACAATTCAAAGCTGCCAGCATGGAATTAGAACTGGAAACAGCATGATCTTTCGCTACATGTTGTTTATAGGAAATAACCGTTTCTTTCGTTACGATTTTTCCTTCGCCGGCAAAACCCATGAAGTGGTTCAGATCTCTCACATATTTTTCAATGGTGGCTTTGCTTTTTTCTTCCTCGCGAAGATTTTCTTCGAATTGTTTTACCAGCGTTTTGCTAAGTACGAGTTCTTTTGTTTCCATATTTTATCCTCCTGTATTCGTCGTAATACAGTTTTCCGCTTCTGGTAAGCGCTGTATTCGATCACAGGATTCGCCAAGCGATTCCTGTAGTATGCATTATACTATACGAAATATGCAATAATAAACCCATAAAATATTATTAATAAGATTTTGCGGAACTTAAAATCAGCAGCAAGCCGGCTCAGTGCCCAGAGGATTTACGGACGCTGCTCTACGCGGCCGGAAATTCTCTGCCGTTACCGGCACTGAGGCGGATTGCTGCGGAACTTAAAATCAGCAGCAAGCCGGCTCAGTGCTCAGAGGATTTACGGACGCTGCTCTACGCGGCCGGAAATTCTCTGCCGTTACCGGCACTGAGGCGGATTGCTGCGGAACTTAAAATCAGCAGCAAGCCGGCTCAGTGCTCAGAGGATTTACGGACGCTGCTCTACGCGGCAGGAAATTCTCTGCCGTTACCGGCACTGAGGCGGATTGCTGCGGAACTTAAAAATGGAGGTAAATAATATGAAAATTCTGTTCTATGACACCAAAAACTACGACAAGGAAAGCTTTGAAGCGATCCGGGAAAATTATCCCGAAATCTGTCTTGATTACACCAAGTCGGATCTGGACCCCAGAACCGCCGTGCTCTCGGAAGGCTTCGATGCTGTATGCGCCTTTGTCAGTTCCGATGTGGGCACACAGACGCTGGATATCCTGCATGAGAAAAAAGTCCGGCTGTTGCTGATGCGCTGTGCCGGCTTCAACAATGTGGATCTGGATACTGCGAAAAAACACGGCATCCGTGTCATGCGTGTTCCCGGCTATTCTCCCGAGGCTGTAGCGGAGCATGCGATGGCACTTGCATTGGCCAGCAACCGCCGTCTGTACAAAGCATATAATAAAGTAAGGGAGAATGACTTCAGCTTAAGCGGCCTGATGGGATTTAACTTCTTCGAAAAGACGGCCGGCATCATCGGCACCGGAAAAATCGGCGCCGCCATGTGCCGGATTTGCCGTGGTTTCGGAATGAAGGTCATCGCCTATGACGTGTATCAAAATGATTCGCTGAAGGATTTTGTGGAATATGTATCTCTGGAGCAGCTTCTTTCCGAAAGTGATCTCATATCTCTTCACTGCCCGCTGATGGATTCCACCTATCACCTGATCAACATCGAAACCATCCGGCAGATGAAGGACGGCGTTATCCTGGTAAATACCTCCCGCGGCGCATTGGTGAAAACCAATGATTTGATTGAAGGAATCCGTATGCATAAATTTGCCGGCGTAGGGCTGGATGTCTATGAGGAAGAAACGAACAATGTCTTTGAAGACCGCTCTGACGAAATCCTGGAGCACTCCACTACGGCGAGGCTGCTCTCCTTCCCTAATGTGATGATTACCTCCCATCAGGGATTTTTCACCAAAGAAGCGCTGGAAGCCATTGCCAATACAACTTTACAGAATGCATCGGATTTTATAGAAGGAAAAGACAGCCCGAATGATGTAAAATAATCACCCGCGCCGAAATTCCGGCGGGCGGATCGCTGCCCGCTGCATTATCATGTATTAGAAACTGTTATCCGGTATGCCAGAGCCTGTTGACGGAAAATATACCCTTGCGTATCAATTCCGAGTTAAGCTCCGGCATTCCGGAATGCGCTCTGTGCTGTAAGTGCAACGTTTTAAGGCAGCGATAAGCCCAAAAATCAATCCAGATGGAACACCGTCTTCAAATCGATGCTCACAGGACTGTTGTCCGGATTGGTTTCCATGATATCGGCCATAAAATCCCACCATTTGCGGTTGATGGCCGTATCGGCACCTTTTGCCCACAGTTCCTCATCCTCTATTTCTATATAGCCGAACAGTGTCAATGTCTCCTGATCCAGAAAAATTGTATAATTTGCTCCCCCATATTCATGAATCATATCCTGCATCTCGGGCCAGAGCTCGTTGTGTCTTTTCTCGTACTCTGCCTCCTGGCCGGGGTATAGCTTCATTTTAAATCCTTTTACCATATTAATAGCCTCCTGTCCTTGTGGTCTGTGCGAACATAAATGCCACCGTATTCATGCTTTTATGATACCACGTTTGATACCCTATGGCAAATAAAACTTCTGTAATGTACAATTGCCGTTAAGATAGCTGTAAGCCCCCTGTGTTCATTTCAGCAGTTCTTTTGAGTTAAAATATCCTATTGCGCCCCGCCCCCTGATATGCTAGAATACATTCATACTGCTTAATCCAATAAGCTGGCCGTTCGATCATCAAGGTAAGCCGAAGAAGCCTGCCATCCAATCATCTATCCCCCGAAATCCCCTGCTTAATACCGGAAACCAATTAAGGAGAGGAGACCAAAAAGGAGAAACATACCATGCCGTCCATTACAAACATTCATGAAAAATACATGAAAGAAGCCTTAAAGCAGGCGCAGAAGGCCTTCACCCTGGGAGAAGTCCCCATCGGCTGCGTCGTTGTCCATGAGGGTAAAATCATCGGCCGGGGCTATAACCGGCGCAACACGGATAAAAGCACTCTGGCCCATGCGGAGATCACCGCCATCCGAAAAGCCAGCAAATACATAGGCGACTGGCGTCTGGAGGAATGTTCTATCTACATCACCCTGGAACCCTGCCAGATGTGCGCGGGCGCCATCATCCAGGCCCGGATTCCGGAAGTGGTGATGGGATGTATGAATCCCAAGGCAGGCTGCGGGGGATCCGTCCTGAATATCCTGGAAAATCCCGGCTTCAACCACCAGGCCTCCGTAACCAGAGGCATATTGGAGCCGGAATGCTCCGATCTGCTGAAACTGTTCTTTGCACAGCTGCGGCAGCGCAACCGGGAAGAAAAAGAGCGGAAACGCCTGGCAGAGGCATCAGTTGAGCAGTAACAGAAATCCGAAACTCGAAAAATTCGGAAAATATCTCTTGCAAACTTTTAATCAATATGATATCATTTTAATATCACAAAACATATGCACCATTGGCGAAAGAGAGGTATTCTTTATGAGCGAAAAAGTATTAAACGGGAAGAAAAACGGAATGTCCGTTTTATGTATGGTAATCCTGGCCTATGTCATCGGCATTGCCCTGATCGTCCTTTCCGCAATCAGCCTGAACCAGGCGCCCGCTCCGCTGAACATCACGGGACTGGCGGCAGGCATCCTTATCGTATCTCTGGGCTGGATCTTCCTGATGGGCCTGAAAGTGCTGAAACCTCAGGAAGCCCTGGTCCTGACCCTGTTCGGTAAATACATTGGCACATTAAAGGAAAACGGTTTCTATTATGTCAATCCCTTTTGCGTAGGCGTAAACCCGGCTGCCAAAACCAGGCTGAGCCAGAGCGGAGACGTGTCGGAGCCCGCCTCCGGCCTGACAGCCATTGTGAACGGCGCTCAGGCCGCAAATATGATTTCCACAGACTATAGCAATAAGAAGCTGTCCCTTAAGATCATGACCCTGAACAACAGCCGCCAGAAGATTAACGACTGTCTGGGAAATCCTATTGAGATCGGCATCGCGGTCACATGGCGGATCGTGGACACTGCCAAAGCTGTGTTCAATGTAGACAATTACAAGGAGTTTCTGTCCCTGCAGTGTGACAGCGCCCTGCGCCATGTGGTGCGCATCTATCCCTACGACGTATCTCCCAACGTGGACACCACCGGGGACGGCGTAGCGGACGAAGGGAGCCTGCGGGGTTCCAGCGAAGTAGTCGCCCTGCGGATCCGCGACGAGATCCAGTCCCGGGTAAAGGAAGCCGGTATCGAGATCGTGGAGGCCCGGATCACCTACCTGGCCTACGCTCCCGAGATTGCAGCCGTAATGCTGCAGCGCCAGCAGGCTTCCGCCATCATCGATGCCCGGAAAATGATCGTGGACGGGGCCGTGGGCATGGTGGAAATGGCTCTGGAGAGACTGAACGAAAAAGATGTAGTCCATCTGGACGAGGAACGCAAGGCCGCAATGGTCTCCAACCTTCTGGTGGTACTGTGCGGAAACCATGACGCACAGCCCGTAGTAAATTCAGGGAGTTTATATTAACTATGGCTGAAAACAAAAAGCAGGTCCCTCTGAGATTATCCCCTAAACTGTATGACGCCATCGCCGCTTGGGCGGAGGACGATTTCCGATCGGTCAACGGGCAGATCGAATACCTTCTGACGGAATGCGTCAGACAGCGCAAAAAGAACGGGAAATATGCTCCGGAGGAACTGGATGTTCCGCCGGAATTGGATATCTGAGTCTTCTGTAAATAATCCGTCCTACCCAGCCCCTCCCCGGAAGCACTTTCCGCTTTCGGGGAGGGGTCTTTCGATTTCTTTTATTCTTTTCGGCTTTCTCTTGTACCTCTTAATTTCTTTTACATTTTTGTTAACTGCATATTCTAATTCAATATAATTATTGACAAACAATAATTTTTATGTTATTTTTATACCGTAATTATTGTATAACAATAATTTTAGAACTACTATACCCAGAACCAAACCGGAAAACATTTCCGAATGAAACCACAGGACAGTCCTCTACGGATACAGCAGAAAGGAAATAACAATTTCCTCCATAGCGGACAAAATCTGCATTCCTGCAATACACATTACCGTCCGAGGACGGATCCAAAATAGGAGAACACCACATATGCAATATATCACATTCCCCTGGGAACAGGTTGGGCGCTGGCTGCGCAGCCTGTCACTATCCGGATCCACCGGCAACACGGCCGCCTGGATCTTCTACCTTTGCGCAGGAGCCCTCCCGCTGGCTCTCATGCTTTTCCTGCGGACCAGACAGCAGGCTGAAAAATGCGACTGGCTGCTGTTACTATTGTCCGCGGCCCTCTACACCGGTCTGTGGTTTTTCGCCAATCCCTCTTATATGGACGTGTATCTGACGCCGATTCCCACAGGAGGGCTTGCCAAATATACCCTGGCAGCCGTGATCTACAGTCTCCTTCTGACCTGGGGCCTGCTGCGCTTCATGGCCCGCCACGGACAGGCTGACTTTCACAGGCTGCTTCCCGGCCTGCGGTATCTGCTCTATCTCTATATTCTGGTGCTTGCCGCCCAATCCTTCCTGCTGTGCGGCCCGGAATTGATTACCGCCTGTCGGGAATTAAAAGAGCATAACTCCGGCGCCTCGGACTTCCTTCTCACCGTCAGTATACTTTTCCTGGCCCTGGGCACCGTTGCAGAACTGATTCCCTGGCTTTCGGAACTTGTATTGCTGGCAATGGGAACATGCTTCCTGCTTTATTTTGAAAAGGAAGCATTCGGACCCGGGGCATACCCCTGGCTTCAGCGGCTGAAGCTCTGGAGCGGCCGCCTGCTGATACTGATCCTTCTGTCCAATGTAGGCTTCAGCATCCTGCAGCTGCTCTGCTCCCGCTTCCTTTTAAGCACCTCCCACACTATTGTCTTTCCCCTGTCGAAGATCATCATTGTATCCGGTATCCGTATACTGAGCTTCTTCTACCTGGAAAGCAAGCGGCTGAAAGAAGACAATGACATGTTCATATAACATGCCGCGGAATGCCGGCCGAGTATGCCAATATGTATCCGCCCAAAGGGAAGGCTGATAATACTGATGCGCATCTGCCCGAAGGGAAGGCCGATAATAACAATATACATTTGTCCGGAGGAAAGACTGAAAATGGCGATACGCATCTGCCTGGAGGAAATATTGAAAAAACGACACATGACATCCAAAGAACTGTGCGGGCTGGTAAACATCACCGAGGCAAACCTGTCCATCCTGCGCAGCGGCAGGGCAAGGGGCGTCCGCTTCGCCACCATTAACAAAATATGCTATTATCTGCAGTGCGACGTAGGTGATATCCTGAAATTTGACGGCAGCCTGGAAGAACAGGAATCAGAATTAAATAAGGAACATGGGGAGTTTGAGGAGACATGGAAAAATGAGCAGAATGAAGAGAACTAAAGCAGACGGCAAAAGAAACAGAATAAAGAGAACTGAAATAAACGGCAAAAGAAATGAAACAAAAAGATCTTTTTGGAGTAAAGCAGCCGCCTGTGCCGCATGCGTGGCCATATGTTTGCTTTCCGGAGGATGCAGCCTGACAGAAGGAAATTTCAGGCTGGCCCTTCCGGAGGTTGCCGCGGGCGGAGACAGATTGTCCGGAATCTTTATAACCGACAAGCCCATTGAGCCGGGCACGCCGGAAATCATCCTGAACAGCCGGGGAGAACTGACGGCCCGGGAGCAGGATCCCAGAATATACGCCACTCTGAATGAGGGCAGTTCTCAGACCCCCGTAAGCTTCGGCGGTCTGGAGGGATACGGCATCTACAGCCTGCAGTTCCAAAGCGGCAGCTCCGAACCCTATAACACGGTTTTTGCCGACGACATTTTTACAGATCTGCATTTTACCGTATCCGGCGACGAAAATACCTCGGAGGCATCCCTGTATGTCAGCACGGTACATCCCTTCACATGTTACTTTCATCCGGTTTACCAACAGCCTGACGGCCAAGTCTACCTGCTTCCCGGCTCCGGAATTTCCTCGGAGAGCTTTGAGGGCGTCCGGTACAGCCAAAGTATTTCTGAATCCCAAACCGTGAATTCGCAGGGACAGGAGGAGACAGAAGGCTCCTGCTTTACCGTAACAGTCATCGCGGCCGCGCCCGTGGAAGAAACGGAAGTCTTCCTTATGGATAAGGAGAACCAAGTCATCGGAAGTCTTTCGGAACAGCAGCTGGAGGCCCTCTTCCGGAAAGAGGATTCCAGTCTGCAGCTTCCAGATCATGTGGCCTATGTGATCCTCCAGCAAACCAAAGCAGAGACGCAAACCTTGTGCCGCAGCCTTTTTGACCGAAGAACGGAATCTCTGGAATACATGGTTTCCGAAGAGGACGGCTACCTGCATTCCAGGCAGCTTCCCCTGGTCTGGAATGCGGATGCCGCCCCTGAAACTACTCAATATAGGTAGGCGCATTTTTCGGGCTTTTACCTTTTATTACATTATGGTAAAACGAATAGGTCATGGGATCATCCTTTTTCAAAAGATCCGCATCCAGTACCTTCCCCAGGAATACAGTGTGGGTAGAGGTCTCCATCTTGTCGATCACTTCGCACACAATATAGGCGCAGGCATCCGACACCACCGGCAGGAAACTCTTCACCGTATGCTCTATCTCGTCAAACTTATTGCAATCCTTTCCGCTCCGGAATCCAAAGGTACCGATAATCCCCGGACTGGAATGCTCTCCCAGAATAGAAACGGCGAATTTCCCGGTATCCTGAATACACTGGTTTGTATAATTGTCATGATTGATGCTGATTGCGATTGTCGCCGGACTGGAAGTAATCTGCATGGCGCTGTTTGCCGTGCATCCGGTAGCCCTCCCCTTGTCCCATGTGCTCACTACATAGACTCCGTATGACAACTGATAAAATGCGTTTTTGTTCATTTTTTTACCCTCCGTTACTTTCCGTTTTTCTCCCGGCAAAATGCCTTAAGGGTATTGTATCATACTTTCTGCTTTTATATAAGATCTCCCGGAGAAAATCCCGCTGAAAATCTCTCAATAAAAATATCAGTTCAAATCTCAGTAAAAATCACAAAATATCTTGACAAATCTCACCGAAAAAAGCTATACTTAAAAAGCCGTACATTTCAGAGTCGGTGCAGTGATGAAATTCGGTCTTGCGCAATGGGAATCCGTGAACCGTGTCAGGTTGGGAACAAAGCAGCACTAAGCGGAACCTCTCATGTGCCGCAAGGCAGCCGGGTGGAGCTGTATCCGTATTTTGGAATGTACGGTCTTTGATTCCCCGCTCTATACGCAGGGGAAGATTTCTTATAGGCGAAGGAATATCCGATGAAAATGACTCCTGAAAAAATAGAAGAACTGATGGGCGACTGCACGCTTTGCCCCCGTCGCTGCCATGTCCGCCGCAGCCGGGGCCAATATGGTTTCTGCGGGCAAGGCGCGGAAATTGTTGCCGCTAGGGCCGCCCTGCATTTCTGGGAAGAACCCTGTATTAGCGGCCAGTCCGGTTCCGGGGCCGTATTCTTTTCCGGCTGCGGCCTGCAGTGTGTCTTCTGTCAAAACCACAGCATCGCTTTGGGAAAAACAGGACGTGCCCTGTCCGTTCAGCGTCTGGCCGAAATATTTTTAAATCTCCAGGAACAGGGCGCCGCCAATATCAATCTGGTTACGGCAGGGCATTTTCTTCCGCAGATATGTCTTGCCCTGGAAACCGCCAAAGATGCAGGACTTTCCATCCCCGTTGTATACAACAGTTCCGGCTATGAAGAGATTTCTTCCCTGCAGCTGCTGGAAGGGCTTGTGGACATTTATCTTCCCGATCTCAAATATCGCTCTCCCCAACTTTCCGCCAGTTTTTCCCATGCCCCGGATTATTTTGAAAAAGCATCCCCGGCTCTGTGGGAAATGTTCCGGCAGGTGGGAACCCCCGTCTTCTCGCCGGAGAGCGGAATGATGAAACGGGGAATGATCGTCCGTCACCTCTTACTCCCCGGCCAGACAGCAGATTCCAAGCGGATATTGCGCTATCTCCATGATACCTATGGAAGTGACATATATGTCAGTATCATGAATCAGTATACGCCCCTCCCTCATCTGTCTCATCTTCCCGAGCCCGAGCGCAGCCTGCTTCAGAGGAGCGTAACCGACGCGGAATATCGGCGGGTCCTTGCTTTTGCGGAGAAGATCGGCTTCGAAAACGGCTTCCTGCAGGAGGGCGGCGCCGCAGAAGAAAGCTTTATTCCTGCCTTTGACGGGGAGGGCTTATAGATCGCCTGTGCATATGCGGACGCCTTCGGATAATAAAGAGAGCCTGCTGCTCCTCCCTACAGCCGTGTCCGCATCATATAGTAACCGAAATCTCCTGCCTGAGCCGGTTCCTGAGCACACTCAAAACTCTCAAAGCCAAACATAATGGCCACCTGCTTCTCCTTCTCAAAGAAATTTCCGGGAACTCCTATGTAATAGCAAAGTTCGCCTTTTCTCTCCGCTCTTGTAAGCAGCAGGTGGTGATAATTGTAATATCCATGAAGGAGGAAACTGTTATTCACCATTTTGTAAGAGTCTTCCGGAAAAATCACAAAATCTGCCGGCCGAATGGAGATATACTCTCTCTCATCCTGAAACGGACGGATGTGGGGATAAATGGCCCACAGCTGCCCCCATTTTTCCTCCATCAATTTTTCGGTTCCTGGTGTGCTTTCCTGCCGGTGCATCTCTTCTGCATTTCGTTTTCCCCCTGCATAGCTTTGGCGCCTGCCGGCATCCCCGTTCTTCTCTGTATAATATGGCTCCGTCTCTCCACCGGCCTGCACGGCGCCTCTCCTGCGATATATCTCCTGCTCCGGATTCCCGGGCTCCTTTCTCCCATTCCCCTCTTCTTTATCTGCGATCCCCAAAACTTCCTTCCGCCTATTCATTCCTTCCGCTCTCTTCCGATGGCCTCCATGTCCCATGCCCCTGCGTTCCTCCGTCTCATCCCCTCTTTCCCTATCCCGGATCCAATAACCTTCCTCAGGCTGTCCCACGCCCTCTTCCTCCGCCGCCGTATTTCTCCTAACGGCCTCGTACTCCGAACCCCTGCGCTCCTGCGTACCGCGCCGCGCTTCCCTATCTATAATCACGGCTCCTTTCTCATACTGTCCCGCTTTCTCCTCTGCTTCTCTCCCCATGCCCCCTTCATACTCCGGGCTCCTGCGCTCCTGCGTACCGCGCCGTGCTTCCCTATCTATAATCACGGCTCCTTTCTCATACTGTCCCGCTTTCTCCTCTGCTTCTCTCCCCATGCCCCCTTCATACTCCGGGCTCCTGCGCTCCTGCGTACCGCGCCGCGCTTCCCTTTCTGCACTCCCTCGTCCCTCCTCCTGCAGGCGCTCACGCTCCTGCGCCAGGCCCCGTTCTGCCCCTGCGCCCTCCGCAGGAATATCCTGCATTTCCGCCGCCTGCAGCTCTTTCCCGAATGACGGCGCCTCTCCTCCGATTGCTTTTCCTTTCCGGTCAAGATACAACTCCGTCTTCCCCGCGGAAACGCCGGAAATATCCGTCCCCTTTACCACCTGGGAATCCGCCTCCCATCTGCAGGATATCTCCCGGCCGGCGCCAAGATGAATGCTGACACCGGACAGCTGTCCATAGGAGATTCCCGATCCTCCAATGTTCTCCAGATTCCGCCATTGCCAGCGCCATTGCCCTCTTCCTCCTGTAATCTGTATCCTGCCCAGTCCTTCTTCACGTCCCTCCGTGCACAGAAAGATCTCCCTCTCAAAAGTATCTGTCTCATGTAACCCCGTCACGCTTAATTCCATGCGCAGACTTTTGTCCCTCGCCTCCATCTTGACAAAGCCTGCGCCTTTGATACGTTCTCCTCTTTCAAAATAATTCAGATATTTTATTTTTCTGTCATAATACATATACTTAACACCCCCGACCACGCTAATATTTCCATCTAAGTATATTCGGAAGGTTGTCTCACATATTCCAAAAGCAGCAAAAAAGGAGGCTACCTGCAGCAGCCTCCCTGTAATAACAGATCAATGTTGACACTTCTTTAATATCCGATACTGTCCAGATATTTCAAATAATTGACCACCATCAGAGCAATCTTGAATGTAAGCGCATCGTCGAAGTTGCGCAGATCCAGACCCATGCTCTTCTGCAGCTTCTCGATACGGTATACCAACGTATTCCTGTGTACAAAAAGCTGTCTCGAGGTCTCCGAAACATTCAGGTTATTCTCAAAAAATTTATTAATGGTAGTCAGGGTCTCGTCATCCAGATCATAGGGCACATTTTCCCCGAAAATCTCCTCAATAAAAATCTTGCAAAGATTTACCGGCAGCTGGTAAATCAAACGCCCGATACCCAGCGTACTGTAAGCGATGGTATTCTTCTCTGCATAGAAAATTTTCCCCACGTCCAGCGCCATCTTGGCCTCTTTGTAGGACTTGGAGACATCCTTCAACTCCTGTACCACTGTGCCGAAAGATACCTTTACGTTCATCATGGCCTCTGCATTCATCATAGCCACAATCGTATCCGCCACTTCCATCAATGCTTCGTTGGTGTAATCGGTCTCCAGCGCCTTAATCAGGATCACGCTGCTCTCATCCACCGCCGTAATATAATCGCCCGTATGACTGGAGAACATCCCGCGCAAAAGCTCCATGACGATTCCGTCCTTCTCCAGGTGCGTCTCCACCAGGAAAACTGCCCTCGGCATCGCCACCTCTATATGAAGTTTTTTGGCTCTGTTATAGATATCCACCAGAAGCAGATTATCAAGCAACAGATTCTGGAAGAAATTATTTCTGTCAAATCTCTCCTTATATGCAATGATCAGATTCTGCAGCTGACATACTGCAATCTTTCCGATCATGTATACATCTTCGCTGGTTCCCTTCGCCACCAGGATATACAGAAGCTCCCCTTCATCCATGATCTTCAGCAAATGGTGGGGGCCGATTACCTGGCTGTCAGCAGGAGAATAGGCAAATCCGCTGATCAGATCCTCCGAGATTTCCAGCTGCCCTGTGGTAGAAGCAACCAATGCCCCCGACAAATCGTACACGCACAAATCCACCTTCGTGATGGCTTTCAGTTCATCTATACTGATCTGAATTGTCTGACTTGAAATCATTCTGCTCTCATACCTTTCTTATCCGTCCAAAAAGGCGGTATTTGTAAAAGGGGATGCCTTTCAGCATCCCCCGATGTACCTTTTTCATACTAATTTGTGATAATCTGCTCTGTTTCCTTATCAAATACATGAATCTTCTCAACTTCGAAAGCGAACTTGATCGGATCGCCGGGTCTTGACTTGGTGCTGGGAGCAACCCTTGCAGTGATCGGGAACTCATCCAGATCAAAGTACAGATAAACTTCTGCACCGAGCAACTCGTAAACTCTTACGGAAGACTCGAATACGCACTTGGGATCACATTTTGCCAGGAACTCAGGATCATCATCCACATTCTCAGGACGAATACCGAAGGTAACAATCTTTCCGTCATAGCCGCCTGCAATCAGCTTCTTGGATTTTGCTTCCGGAAGAGCGATGCTGTGTCCTGCGATCTCCAGGCTTGCAATATTGCCGTTCACCTTAACCTTTGCATCCAGGAAATTCATCTGAGGAGATCCCATGAATCCTGCGACGAACAGATTCTGAGGTCTGTCGTACAGATTCTGAGGAGTATCTACCTGCTGGATAACGCCGTCCTTCATAACGACGATTCTGGTACCAAGGGTCATAGCCTCTGTCTGGTCATGTGTAACGTAGATGATGGTGGTGCCCAGTCTCTGATGCAGCTTGGCAATCTCAATACGCATCTGTACACGCAGCTTGGCATCCAGGTTGGAAAGAGGCTCATCCATCAGGAATACCTTAGGATTACGGACGATAGCACGGCCCATGGCAACACGCTGTCTCTGACCGCCGGACAGAGCCTTCGGCTTACGCTCAAGGAGAGGAGTCAGGTCAAGAATCTTTGCTGCTTCCTTTACCATCTTGTCAATCTGATCCTTCGGAACTTTCCTCAGCTTCAGACCAAATGCCATATTGTCATAAACTGACATATGAGGATACAGAGCGTAGTTCTGGAATACCATTGCGATATCACGATCCTTCGGCTCCACATCGTTAACAACTCTGTCACCGATCTTCAATTCGCCGGAAGAGATATCCTCCAAACCTGCGATCATACGAAGCGTTGTGGACTTACCGCATCCAGAAGGTCCTACGAAGATGATAAATTCCTTGTCCGCTATCTGCAGATTAAAATCCTTAACTGCCTCAAAGCCGTTGGGATACACCTTGCAGACATTCTTTAATGATAAACTTGCCATAACTGAAAACTCCTTTCACGTTTAACATGTCATTTCTTTTTCGTTTTTACGATGATGCATCATCGCCTCACCTAAAAACAGTATACCGAAAAATATACATTTGCGCCATGCCACTATTTCACAAAGATTTTTGAACAGATTGTAAAAAATGCTTAGAAACTAAAATACTTTTCCCGGATTCCGTCACTATGTACAATTTTTTTCATCTGTTTTGAGCAAAATGCCTAGGCCTGTCCTCCGCCGATTCGGGGATCGTCCAAAAGGCTTTCATCCAGCTCATCCTTGAAAATCCTTTCATCCTCTTCCTCCGTCACCGTCTGTTCTCCTTCTTCAAGCGCATTGGCGGCAGTGATCTGGTCTTCCAGCTTTTTGAAAAAATTGGAATACATCTTTGCGGAAAGCCATGCCGGTGCCGCCATTCCGAAGCAGAATATGATCGGCGTAATCTGGGGGAACAAAAGGAACAGCACCACCGGCGCCACAGAGAGGATCATCATCAGAATCGTTTTGGGAAACTGCAGGATGCCTATGAAAAAAGCATTTTTAAATGTACGCAGTATCGTATTGTCAAATTTTGCCAGTACAGGGAACAGGAACATATAGGTAAACAGCGCCACAAATGCGATAACCGTGAGGATAATCTTCAGTGCCCCGGCAAATGCCATCTCGGCATTAAACATGATATAAAAATCACCCACAAGCACCATCAATATGATAAACACCAGCACCCAGATGATCGTAGCCTGTTTAAAATTCAGCTTAAATGATTTGAAAAAATCCTTGATGATATAGCATTCTTCATTTCTTGCCATCTTCAGCGCCATATAATGCATGGCTGTTATGGAAGCGCCCGCAGTGATGATTGGAATACAGCAGATCAGAGTCAGAATATTTAGAATCATCAGATCAGCCACTTTGTTCAAAGCCTGCATCAATGGGCTTTCCAGATCGAAAAACTTCATAAGTAGTACCTTTCCTTTCCTGTTGTCAAAACACTTTCTCCATGGGTGTCACGCGGATACCGCAGAATTCCATCTCCGGATGTACCGCGCGAAATCCCTGTTTCCTGTAAAAATTTACCGCATAGGGAGCCGCCTGCAGAAACATGTACCGCTCTCCCTCCTCCGTCTTCAGATAGTGACAGAGTTTGTTAAGAATCGTACTCCCTATCCCCCGATAATGGTATGCCTCGTGCACGAACAGAAGCGACAGACAGTTCCGGTTCCTGACAGAGCCCGCTCCGATGATATTACCCCCGTCCACCGCCACCATCATTCGATATTCCCCTTTTAAAAAGGAGATATAAAGTTCTTCGTCCGTAATGAAATCAAAAAATTTTCTGATGCCTTCTTCTGTGTAGTCTTTTCCTTCAAATTTCAGAAAGGTCTTCCAGATCATCCTTATGGCCGGCGTCCATTCCTCTGTCCTGGCCCACCTGAACTCATAGGGAATCCTTATCCGCCTTCTATCCATTCCGTCTCAGCCCCGTTCACGACATTTCATTTCCGTCCATGTGTAAATATCCCTCATGACCTCATCCCGATTGGTCTCGTTGAGCAATTCATGCCTGCCGTCCCTGTACAGCTTCAAAGTAATCTCCCGCAGCCCGGCGGCTTTGAGAGAATCATATGCCCTGCGCACGCCCCTTCCATAGCCGCCCACAGGATCCGCCGTTCCCGACACCATATACACCGGCAGTTCTTTCGGAATCCGGCTCAGATTCTCCCTACTGTAAAGTCTGGAAATCAGTTCAAACAAAGCCTGAAAACCATTCACCGTAAAGACAAATCCGCACTCCGGATCCGCGATATATTGGTCTACCCTCTCCCCGTCCCGGCTCAGCCAGTCGAAGGAAGTTCTGGGACGGTCTATCTTTTTATTGTAACTTCCGAAGGCCAGTTTGTCAATCAGCCGGCTGGTATGCCTGTCCCCGAAGAAGACCTTCTGGATCTGCGCCACCGCTTTTGCCAGCCTTACCGTCACGAGACTTTCCATGCCGGTACCCATGATCACCACGCCGGCCAGCCCTTTTCCATGCCGGAACATGTAATTGCGGGTGATGAAGGATCCCATACTATGTCCCATGAGCACATAGGGAACACCCTTGTACAGTCCTGCGGTATGCTTTTGCAGTTGATGCACATTTTCCACCAGCGCCGTGGCCGGATCTTCCCGGCAAAAATAGCCGTACTTTCCCTCGGCCGTCTTTCCATGGCCCAGATGATCCTCGCCGGTCACCGCGTATCCTCTGACAGTGAGAAACCGGGCAAACGCCTCGTACCGCTCCACATATTCCGCCATGCCGTGTACGATCTGGATCACGCACCGGATCTCCTGCCCTTCATCCGGCGTATACCGCACACCATGCAGCTTGTGCTTCCCGTCATGGGAATCAAAATAAAACGATTCTTTTACCATACTGACCATCCACCTGTCTTTATCCGCCGTCCGGTTCCAGGCGGCGCGATGCAATTTTCATCCGCCGCATACACATCCCAATCCCGGCAGCCTCTCATCCGCCCTCTCAGGCAATCTCCGCACCGGCGGGCATCTCCCTCTCAGGCTTCATCAGCGCCAGATTTCCTTCCCCATCCTCTGCGCACAGCAGCATCCCCTCGGACAGGACCCCTGCCAGTTTCGCGGGTTTTAAGTTCACCAGCACCATCACCTTCTTGCCCACCATCTCCTCGGGAGAATAATGGGCCTTGATGCCGGACACGATCTGTTTCACCTGGCTGCCGATCTTTACCTGGCTGCAAAGCAGCTTCTTGGACTTGGGCACCGCCTCACAGGAGATGATCTCCCCTACCTGAAACTGCAGTTTCCCGAAATCCTCATAACTGATCTCCGGCTTGGCCTCTATATCGATCACAGCCCCGCTGTCCTCCTCCGGCTCCTCCTTTGTCCCCTCTGCCCCCCTCATAGCGGCCAGAATTTCATCCTCTTTCTTTTCCACTTCCTTCATATCCAGTCTGGCAAAAAGGATCTGCGGTTTGTCGGTGACGCGGTTGCCGTCGGGATAGAGTCCGAATGTCCCGAGGCTGTCAAAGGAACGCAGCGAAGTGTTCAGCTGTGCCGCTATCTTCTCCGCCGTCTCGGGCATAAAAGGCTCCAGCAGGGAAGCGCCGATGACGATACCCTCCACCAGATTATAGAGCACCGTGGACAGCCGATCCGCCTTCTCAGGATCCTTGGCAAGCACCCAGGGCTCCGTTTCGTCGATATATTTATTGCAGCGCTTAAACAACGCAAAAATCTCCGTCAGCGCATCCGCCACCCGCAGCTCATCCATCCTGCCTGCCGCTCTGGCCAGGGTGCCCACGGCTACTTCCTTCAGCTCTCTGTCGGCTTTTTCGTCCTGTTTCGTATAAGCAGCGCCCTTATCGGAAACTACGCCGCCGAAATATTTATTGCTCATGGAGACGGTCCGGTTTACCAGATTCCCCAACGTATTGGCCAGATCGGAATTATTCCGCTCTGCGATCAGCTCCCAGGTGGCGTTCCCGTCATTCTCAAATGGCATCTCATGGATCATATAATACCGCACCGCATCCACGCCGAAAAAGTCCGCAAGATCGTCCACATAGATCACATTCCCTTTGGACTTGCTCATCTTCCCTCCGTTCATCATCAGCCAGGGATGGCCGAAGATCTGCTTCGGCAGGGGCTCTCCCAAAGCCATCAGAAAGATGGGCCAGTAGATGGTATGGAAACGGATAATATCCTTCCCGATCAGGTGCAGATCCGCAGGCCAGAGTTTTTTATACTGATCCGTACTGCTGCCCTCCGCATCATAACCCACACCGGTGATATAATTGGTCAGAGCATCCAGCCATACATACACCACATGTCTGTCATCGAAGTCCACAGGAACCCCCCACTTGAAGGAGGTCCTGGACACGCACAGATCCTGAAGCCCCGGTAGAAGGAAATTGTTCATCATTTCATTCTTACGCGACACCGGCTGGATGAATTCCGGATGCTCATTGATATGCCTGATCAGCCTGTCCGCATATTTGCTCATACGGAAGAAATAGGCTTCCTCGCTGGCAGGCTTCACCTCTCTGCCGCAGTCCGGACACTTGCCGTCCACCAGCTGGGACTGGGTCCAGAAGGACTCGCAGGGCGTACAATACAGCCCCTCATAGGATCCCTTGTAGATATCTCCCTGTTCATAGAGGCGCCTGAAAATCTTCTGCACCTGCCTCTCGTGATCGCTGTCTGTGGTACGGATAAATTTATCATAGGAAATATTCAGCATATCGCACATGCCCCGGATGATTCCTGCCACATTGTCCACAAATTCCCTGGGAGATACGCCTGCTTCCTCTGCCTTCAATTCAATTTTCTGCCCGTGCTCGTCCGTTCCGGTCTGAAAGAAAACATCATAGCCTTCCTTTCTCTTAAAACGTGCAATGCTGTCTGCCAGCACAATCTCATAATTGTTGCCGATATGCGGCTTGCCCGATGTATAGGCAATCGCTGTGGTAAGATAGTACTTTCCCTTATTTCCCATCTTCTTTCTCCTCTCATTGTCTCATGGAGCCTTACCTGGTCCCTGGAAATCTCAAAAAGCTCGTCTCCTACTGCTTATCTTGCACCAGAAGACGAGCCGGTATGCCCTTTTTCCACCTCATACACCTTATAAAAAGGTAACACAAAACACCGACAGCTGTCAATAGCCCCGGTGATATCCATTTATAAAATCTTTCTGATATGCCGCCCTATTTCTTCGCGGAAAGTCTGCTGTACTCACCCTTTCTGTCATAAGAATCCAGCAGATAGCTGTCGTCTGTCAAAACACAGTCAATCTCCAGAGTGTCCTCCCGGTATTTGCTGTGTTTACGCAGATCTTCCCGGCGCTTCTCCTGTCCCGGCTGAAAGGAGCTCTGGTTCCGGGCACTGAAAAATTTCCCCGGAAGATGCCTGGTGAGCTGCCCCGTCACATCCCGGCACCGCGTCTTCAGCTTGTGCCACAGTGTCTCCCGGGCTCTGCCGCTGTCTTCCACAGGCGCAAAATACGGGCTGGCCGGCAGCGTATGCGCAGGTGTCACGTTAACGCTGGCCGCAGCAATCTGTGCGGTATTAAGCGATGTCCCTGCGGCGCCTGTCTGCTGCGAACGCCCTTCCCCCGCGTCGTCCTCTATGATTCCGGTCAAAACCTGCATTCCAGCGTGGTTTCCCTCTGCTCCCTGCACACCCGTATCGCCGCCGTTCCAGATTCCCTTCAGGAACCGCCCTCCCCTTCCGAATGTCCGCTCCAGCCAGGAAGACAATGAAAAACTTTCCCCTGCCGTCTGAGCTTCCTGCGGGACCGCAGCATTACCGGGACGCAGACCGGCACTTGGCCCTGCTTCTGTTTTATAATGGGCATGGTCATGTATACAGCTGGTTACATGATGCATCTGCGCATCATGCTCTCCTCCGATTCCGTTGAACTGCATCGCCCCGCCTCCCTTCCGTCACGCAAAGCTCCCTCCGGCTTTGACACATTGCAGCAAAGTGCCGTCTCATCTTGTCGTCCGGCTTCCTGCACTTTCCGAAGCATCCATTTTCTCCAGGAATCTCCCCACATTATCGGAAATTCGGCTCTGAAAAATCGCCGACCCGGCAACAATCACATTTGCCCCTGCCTGCAGGGCCTGTTCCACATTGTCGATCCGAATCCCCCCATCCACCTCAATATCCGTCCTAAGCCCTTTCTCCAGCACCATGGAACGAACTTCCTTTACTTTCTCCAGACATTCGGGCATCAGCTTCTGACCGCCGAATCCGGGCTTAACAGTCATGACCAGCACCATGTCCACCAGCTTCAGATATGGTTCCACCGCTTTCGCAGGCGTCTGGGGGCTGATGGTGATTCCCACCTTTCTGCCCAGGAAGCGGATCCTCTGTATGGTGCCGATGGCATCCTGGGTGGCTTCCAGATGAAAATTGATCAGATTGGCCCCGCAATCGGCAAATTCCTTCACATAACGTTCCGGTCTGTCAATCATCAGATGCACGTCAAAAAATATATCGGTACATTTTCGGATAGACGAAATCACCGGCATTCCGAATGAAATATCCGGCACAAATACCCCGTCCATCACGTCGATATGCAAATACTGCGCCCCTGCATGCTCCGCTTCCTTGATCTGCTTTCCCAGTCTGCTGAAATCCGCTGCCAAAATAGACGGCGATAAAATATTCATCCTGCCCCTCCTTGCCCGTGTCTGCATGCAACAGACCTCCTGTTCAATCCAGCTATAGGCAAGGTCTATTTTAACAAAGATTCTACAGCTTGTCCACGTCCTTTTTTAATTGTTCCCATGCATCCTCATGTTCCGTATAGTACAGAGGACATTTTTTGCCGCCGCAGTCGTAATGGCGCAGAATATCTTCCGTATCCAGCCCGTATGCGTCCGTCAGCCAGCTCAGCAGGGATATCAGGGAATCATAGGTCTCCTGGGTGAAGGATCCGTCCTCTTCCAGATAGCAGCACTCAATGGATATGGAATCATAGTTGCGTGTCATCACGGCATATGCGATCTCATCCAGTGGTACGCACTGTATGATTTCTCCCTCATAGCCAATGATGAAGTGCGCGCTGACGCTGACCTCGTGCGTGTCCTTCTGCTGTTCGAAGTAACTGCGGTTCTGCGCGGCGCTGGTCCCGGGATTGGCCGTGTAATGCACAAATATGTTGGTAATGGATTCCAGTGCCTCTCCCGGTCTGGAATATTCATTGGGTGTCAGAAAGTTCTCCTCCCAGTCAGGATGCCTGGCAAATACTTCCGCCGGCAAACCCTGCACCCTCTCGCCGGACCCGCGCCCCATCGCGCCGTCTGCCCCGGAAACTGCAGGGGCTCCCGTTGCTGCACCCGGTTCTGTCTCATTCTGCCAGAATTTCCGCAGAAAGATGGCCGCTATCAGGGTGAATACACATAAAGCCCACACCGCAATCATCAGTCGCTGCATAGCAGCCTTTTTCCGCCGGATGGCCCGGGCGTGTGCAGAAGAATGTCTTCCGCCGCTTCGATACGAAACCGCTTCCCTTTCACACACAATCTCCCGGCGGGGTGCGGCATTCCGATAACCTGCACGGCAGGGCGCAGCGTCCGGATAGCCTGCACGGCAGGACGCTCCTGTCACCTGCGCCATGCTGCGCCCCGCCCTTTCCGGCCGGCTGTCCTGTACCGCGGCCTGCCTGCGGCCGGAACTCCCGGAGATTCGGTCTGTGGATATGCAGCCTGCTTCCTCCTCATATCGCCGGGGGCCCGGTCTATTGTCAAAGCTGCGTTCCCGGGAAGCAGGCCTGTACCTTCTCTGTTCCGTTCTTGCGGATGTCTCCGCTCTGCTCTGACGTATCCCGTTCTCTCCTTTGTATGCAGCCCGGCGATGGTCAGCGGATGCCGTATTCCTGTTTGAAGCAGAATGCCGTACCTCTCCGCTGCCATAGAGCATCGTCAGACGGTCCGCCACATCCTCCGCATCAAGATGACTGTCCTGACTGTTCCATTGATCGTCACGGATTGCCCCAGCCCCGTAAGAGCCGCCACGGCGTTCTGTCATAGGCACGATATTCCGCCGGTCCAGAGCCCTCCTGCGATCGTCGGAAGAACCTCCCCTGCGGCCGGTCCCGTCCGCCCCCCTTCTGCCATGTCTGCGCTGCTCTTCATAATCTACCAGATAAGGATTGCGTCTGTCATGAACCTCTTCATAATCAACGCTTCTCCATGCATTGTTATTCTGCCTCAGCATCTCTCCACCTCATTGTATTTTCCAAGGATATTTTGCATAAATACAATATAGGTCATAGATGTATCATACTTGTTTATTAAATTATTAAGATTTCCATAACATTCTGCTTATACTTCTTTTCCCTGCCCGTAATAGGCATTGGCGCCGTGTTTTCTATAGTAATGCTTATCCATCAGCTCCTGAGGGGCCGGCTGTACATGGTGGTTGATGGCTTCCGTGCGGTAAGCCATCTTCGCCACCTCCTCCAACACTACCGCATTGTGTACGGCTTCCGCCGCATCCTTTCCCCAGGTAAAGGAACCGTGATTCTTGCACAAAACCGCCGGAACGGACAGCGGATCCTTACACAGTCTCAGGAATTCATTGACGATGAGATGACCCGTATTTTCCTCATAGGCATCTGCGATCTCCTCCGCTGTCAGGCATCTGAGGCAGGGAACCTCCCCGTAGATATAATCCGCATGGGTGGTGCCGTAACAGGGAATGCTTCTGCCTGCCTGGGCCCAGCTGGCAGCATAGGAAGAATGGGTATGGACAATCCCGCCGATCTCAGGAAACGCCTTATAGAGCTCCGCATGGGTAGCCGTATCGGATGAAGGATTATAACGGCCCTCTATCTTCCTGCCGCTCAAATCCACTACAACCATATCTTCCGGTGTCAGTTTGTCATACTCCACCCCGCTGGGCTTGATGACGAAATAACCACTCTTCCGGTCAATGGCGCTGACATTTCCCCATGTGAATGTTACCAGCCCATACCTGGGAAGATCCATATTCGCCTCACATACTTTTTTCTTCAATTCTTCCAACATGATTTCTGCTCCTCTCCTTTTGATAATCCTGCCGCCGTCCCCCAAAATCCCTCATGTTCCGTGACTGCAGACCGGAACGGTTCATCCGCTCCCGATCAAACTCCTGTTTATACCAGTCCTTCCACCGCCGCTTTCTCCGCAGGCAGCGTGCTCTTGTATTTTTCTATAAAGGCATCAAATCCCGCCACATCCTCCGGTTTCGGCTGGATCGTAGTTCCTGTCTGCCCCATAAAGATACGATTGCTCAGGTAATCCGGCAGGGTCTCCCCTTCCGTCTTCTCCGCCATATAAGCGGCAAGCACTGCCATCCCCCATGCGCCGCCTTCGCTGGCGGTATCCATCACCGTCACCGGCGCATTCATCGCCGCCGCCATCAGCTGCTGTCCCACTACCGGCGTCTTAAACAGTCCGCCATGGCCGGTCAGGGAATCTACCTTCACCTGCTCTTCCTTCATCAGGATATCATTGCCGATCTTCAGAGTCGCCATGGAGCTGTACAAATGACTGCGCATAAAGTTGGCCAGCGTGAACTTCGCGTCGGGCGTACGGACAAACATGGGTCTGCCGCCGTTCAGCCCGGTGACAGGCTCTCCGGCGAAATAATTATATGCCATCAGTCCGCCGCAGTCCGCATCCCCCAAAAGGGCCTCCCGGTAGAGTATGCCGTAGAGTTCGTTCTTATCCGGCTTCACACCAAATTTCCCCGCAAATTCTTCGAACAGGTTCACCCAGGCATTCAGATCGGATGTACAATTGTTGCAGTGCACCATGGCCACGGGACTGCCGTCCGGCGTGGTTACCATATCGATCTCCTCGTGCACTTTCGAAAGCGGCTTCTCCGTCACCACCATGGAGAAAATGGAAGTTCCCGCCGAAATATTTCCCGTGCGCACCCTGACACTGTCGGTGGCCGTCATCCCGGTGCCGGCATCGCCCTCGGGAGGACACATGGGCACACCGGACTCCAGGCTGCCGCTGGGATCAAGAAGCTTCGCGCCCGCTGCGCTCAAAATGCCTGCCTTTTCCCCTGCCGGCAGAACTTTAGGCAGAATGTCCTTCAATTTCCGTCCGAAACCATGTTTGGCCGCCAGCACGTCAAATTTTTCCAGCATCTCCCGGTCATAATCACAGATTGCGGAATCGATGGGAAACATACCGGAAGCCTCCCCTACGCCCAGCACCCGGGCTCCGCCGGTTTTGCTCTCCCCGGACAGCTGCCAGTGAATATACCCCGCCAATGTGGTCAGATAATCGATCTCCTTCACATGCTCCTCGCCGTTTAAAATCGCCTGGTACAGATGGGCAATACTCCACCGTTGGGGAATATTGAAGGCAAACAGAGGCGTCAGTTCCCTGCAGGCTTCCTCCGTCATGGTATTGCGCCAGGTGCGGAAGGGCGTCAGCAGCTCTCCCCGGGCATTAAAGGGCATATATCCATGCATCATGCCGGAAAAACCAATTGCAGCCAGCTTCCTCAAGGTCACGCCGTACTTATCCTCCACCTCCCTGGCCAGATTCCGATAGCAGCCCTGCAGCCCTTCCCGGATATCCTCCAGACTATAGGTCCAGATATTGTCTGCCAGCGTGTTCTCCCAGTCCCATGCGCCCTGTGCCACGGGCTGATGGCTTTCGTCCACCAGTACAGCCTTGATGCGGGTGGAACCGAATTCCAGTCCCAGGATCGCCCTGCCTTCCTGAATTGCGTTTTTGATCGTCTCTCTCATTTTCTACCTCTTTTCCTGCCTGTGCAGGCTTTTATTCTTTTCGTATTTCTGATTTCAGTTTTTCTATTTCTTTTTCCAGCGACTTCAATTTATGGATAATGATTATGGAGTACAGATCTGGGCGCCTTTCATTGATCACTCTCCAAAAAATTCTGAAAATTTCCTCAGACCACGCAAACGTTTCGCATGCATCTAAACAGACTCCTGTATAATCAAACTCTCCGTTTAAAGTCATACTTATCAATGTCCGCAGCACTTTGACAAGGACCTTCTCTTTATCTGCTTCCAAGGCCATTTCCGGCATCTGCATATCCCCATAATTCAAAATCCTTGTTTTGAGATAATACCGCAGTGTCTGTGATAACACTTCTTTGTCCATTTCTCTTATAAATGCAGTCTCCCGGTATGCCTCTGTCCGGTCGTCAACATATTCCTGCATCCAGAGTAAAAAGCGATCCATCTTTTCACGGTTTTCCCATATATCAAACTGTCCGAAAAATTTATCCCAGTCGATGTATGCATCCACATCCACAACACAGCTCAATACGCCCCACAATAATTCTGTTACTTCGGGATCCTGAATTTCCACTTTATCACTTTTCACATATTGATTGAGATTTCCCTCTGTCTTATCCAGCAGACTGCTAAACTTTTCTTTGAAAATATCCAGGATTTCCTTCCCCTTCTCGCCAGGTTCTGCTTTTAACCTGTATTCCAATTTCCCCATTTCGCCCTCCTTCCGCATCCTTATATATGGGTACATAGCAGCCTTTCTGTACAGTTTTCCCCTCCGGGAAATGAACCGGACAATAAACAGGCATACTCTGTTTCCTGAACATATTAATATTCTGCGCCAACACACGATATTGCCGCTTCAGCGCCCTTTCCTGGTCCAGATTCAATTCCACCAGTTTCAAAGGCCTGGGAATCTCTTCCCCGCACCGAATCAGCGTTCCGATGGCCTTCATAATGGTATTGCAATTACTGTAAATCAGCTTTTGACATACTTCCATGTCCTGCTTTTCCTGCGGAATGGAGATATAATTATGATACCGGGAACCTTTATGCGATAATGACACAAAAACCTGCTGATTCCTTTCATTTACCAGAAATAAATCCGTATAACGATTCACTACCTGATTTAAACTTCTGGCTTTTAACCCCTGCGTTCTCTCCAAATCCTGCACAGACACTGCTCCCTTTACCACTGCACGCACCACCGCCGGCAAGTTCTGGCTTCGCCGTGTATAATATTGAAACTGCCTCTTTTCTTCTTTCTTACGCTGTTCCTCATGATAAATTGAGAGCATTCTTTTCAGTTGGCTCAGATATGCTGCTTCCTCCATCCATCGGAAAACATTCTCCGGTGTCTGTTCCCCGTTCATGCCTTCCCCGAAACATACTGTCACTTCCTGCTGCAAAGCGTAATGTCTGCTGTCAATCTGCCGTTCTATCCCTGCAAGTTCCTGCAGCAGCTGATTTTCTATTCCGCTCTGCAGATACAGCTTCAGTGCGTTGGACAGTTCATCCAGGTTCTCGTTTTGCCTTTGTCTTCGCTGCTGATGGGTCAGACCCTTATAATCTAACAATTCATTCAATTCCTTTTTATCTTTCCAATCTTCCATCACGCACCCTCCCATTTCCACTCAAATGACAATACCTGTTGGCTGGATTTCGCAGTCTTCTCCAAGCTGATGATCAGTCTGTGCCCTTTGCATACATCTTTACAGCCTGCACAAACTCCGGTTTTATAGTAGTACTCTACAACCGGGCAGCGTTTACCGTCTTTTATACCAGGAAACATCACAAATCCAATTGGTTTGTCTTCTCTTGCACCGCATTCCTCTTCCTTCAATGGCTTCACCGCTGCGCATGCATTATCCAAAATCACTACCATATTGTATAAACTGGTCAGAGCCCGCGCCGAATTAACCATATCGTCAGAGCCGGTATAAGCAGGTATCAGCAACAGATTTGTCTGCATCGTCCTCCATAGATCCTGTGTCTCACCATAGTCCAAGTCTCTGCAAATTCCCACAGCCACCCTTCCAAATCCCTCTATTTCCAGTATCTGATAAACACGTCTGCGATGGTCCAGCGGAATAGTAAGCTTTTCTTTATATATGTTTACTTCTTCCCTGCCCTGCCTCTTCAGTTTCTTTTTGTACTCAAACGCACAACGCTTATAATGTCTGAAAAGCTCGGCTCCTCTCAGCGAAACAACACACTTATTCCTGCCGTCCTGCCAGATACTTCCATTCACCACCATTTCATCTGGTCCGGCATATTTCCTGCTGAAATCCAACAGCATATCGCTGAAAAACATTTCCGGAAAAATAATAAAATCTGCCTTCTCCCGCTCCCTGTCCCTGAAAAACTTCTTTTGCTTTTCTGCCAGCCGTTTCTCCTGTTCCGTCCGGATTCCTTCCATCCAAAAGTAATCGCCCTCGCACCTAATATGCCCAACTTCTTCAATATCTACCTGTGTAAATGGAACAATATCTATTTTCAATACATTCTTATTAGCAAATGTCTGGCAAAATTCCCCATTCATCCGTGCCCTTACCACTTTGAGCGGATAAGCTTCAATTCTGGGCTTGTCCATAATAATATAATAGTTAAAGTGGCTGCTGATAGGAGCCGCCGCAGGTTTTTCATTCCTCAGTAACGGATATCCACCGCCGGTTCTTTCCTTGTGCAGCCTGCTCATCCTGCTGATAAAAGTACTCTCCAGAACCGGAAAAATCCTGATTCTATCCTGCAGATGTCTATTTAAAGAAGAATAGGTAACAAATTGAGAAAACTCATCTTCCGGTATCGGCTCTTCAATAGAAACTTTCCCATCAATGGCTTTCGCTATTTTAAAAGTCTGAGAAGGCGTTAATGTGGGTTCCAGTCCCAGCACCTCCAGCAAACGGGACAGCAATTGCTTCAAAGCCAGTCTTTTTCCTTCGATCTCCCGATTACACAGATATTCTGCAATCGCATCTTCTATAGCATCGTACTCTTCATCATTACTGCAATCCGGCAAGGAAAAATCTCCCTTTTCACACGCTTTCATCACATGATCACAACATAGCGCAAATAAATCATAGATTGATTTCAAATCATTGTTTATGACATTCACCTTTTTGTAATCCCCCTTTTTTGTCGGTTCCCGCCGAAATCCTACTGTTATCATATCATAAACGGTAAAAGTTTACAATCATGCCGCTCCGATTTTCTCCATGCATGGCCGGTCTCTTCCTCTCATATAATGTAACAATATTTCCCTTTTCAGGTGATCTTTTGAAAAAGCATTCCCCTATTTCCTTCAGGCAGCTGCTCTTCGGCCTGGGCTTTCTGCTGACCTTCTCCGGCATGGTTTTGTTCCTTTTTTCCTACCGCCGGGACGAAAAACGCTTCACGAACATCACTGCACAGATGTTTGTCAGCGATATGAAATCCAATACATTGAACATGCACTACCATCTGGCCGATCCTGCAGCCTTCGGTGTGACCGATTATACCCCCGTCCTGTCCTGCTATGACGCAAAGGCCGCGCTGCATAGCCAGGCCGAGACTGAGAATACCCTGGCTGCCCTGAAAGCCATCCGTCCGAAAAAGCTTTCTGCACCGGACGCTGCGCTGTGGAAGCTGCTGACACGCTCTCTGGAAAATACCCTGGCGCTGAGCGGCTTTCCCTATTATGAGGAACCGCTCTCCCCGGTTTCCGGCACCCAGTCCAATCTTCCCATCCTCCTGGCCGAATACTCCTTCCGTACCCGCCGGGACGTGGAAGATTATCTCGCCCTGTTAGACCAGACCGACGAATATTTTGCCTCCCTGCTTGTCTATGAGCAGGAAAAGGCTGATGCCGGTTTCATCATGCCCGCCGCCTTTCTGAAAGAGGTCCGAAACCAATGTGACACCATTGTCACTAAGGAAGCACTGGAAACTGACACGCATTTTCTGCAGACCACATTTCAGGAACGTCTGGCACCGCTGCTCAAGGAACAAATCATTACTGCCGAAGAAGCGTCTCTCTATCTGGCCCAGAATGACAGGTTGTTAAAAACCGTATTGCTTCCCGCCTATGCTGCTCTCGGGGATGGGCTGCTCCTGTTGGAGGACGACTCTGTGCTGCCCGCCGGACTGGCATCCCTGCCGGAGGGGCAGGCTTATTATGAACAGCTTCTGATCTCCGAGACCGGTTCCTACCGTCCGATAGCGGAAATCCAGCAAATGCTTACGGAACAATTTTCCTTGGAATATGAAGAAATCAAAAAGATCGCAGATACATATCCTGAAATCATAGAGCATATTACACAAGATAATACAGAGTCCTTCCCTTTTCATGACCCCGCCCAAATGCTGCTGGATCTGCGCAGCCGAATGGCAAAGGACTTTCCCGCCCTCCCCGGCCCGGACGCCACCGTCACGGTGAAAAATGTCTCAGCCAGTCTGGAGCCTTACTGTGCGCCGGCCTTTTATCTGACTGCCCCGCTGGATGACACACGCGCCAACAGCATCTATATCAACCGCAGCAAAACCCCCGACGGACTGGAGCTGTACACTACGCTGGCCCACGAGGGATATCCGGGACATTTGTACCAGACGGTGTATCATAACCGCTGCTTTTTAGACGCCGGACTGAATCCTGCCGCCGAGCTGCTGTGGTACGGCGGTTATCAGGAGGGCTGGGCCCTGTATGTGGAATTTATGGCTTATGACTATGCAGCCTCGCTCCTGTCAGAGGAGGGTCAGAAAACGGCAGCCGCCCTGGCGCAGCTGGAAGCCCGCAACCGCAGCCTCCAGCTCTGCCTTTATTCTCTGATCGACATCATGATTCATTACGAAAATGCGTCCTTCGATCAGATTGCGAAAATACTGGAAAATTTCGGAGTCACGGACATCGGTTCCGCACGCTCCATTTACAATTATATCGTCCAGTCCCCCTGTAATTACTTAAAATACTATCTGGGCTATCTTGAGATATTGTCTCTGCAGGAGCATGCCCGCACGCTCTGGGGAGCGGACTATACGGATTATCATTTCCACCGCTTCTATCTGGACTGCGGGCCGGCGGATTTCCTCTCCCTTGGGGAATGTCTGGAAAGTTATGAAATTCCGGATCCGACGCCGGCCTCGTCCACGGCGTTCCCTTGAACCGGGCCGAATACGTCCACGGCGGCATGCGCTGAACAGAAAGCAAGTCCATGAACCTCCGCTGAACCGGGCCAAATGCGTCCCACGACGGCATGCGCTGAACAGAAAGCAAGTCCATGAACCTCCGCTGAACCGGGCCAAATGCGTCCACTGCAGCATGCACTGAAACGGGCACAGCGAATCCCCGACAGCTCGTCCGCGGCCCGCCGAACCGGGCAGGGACGCTCCCGGGAGTTACAGCGCTCCTACTCCCCCGCCGCATCCACCATATCTTCCAGGTACCCTCTGTCCCACAGAAGAATCTTCAGCTTCCTGGCCGCTTCCACCGCAGGCTGGGTAAAATACTGGTTGGTCAGCACCGCTCCCACCATCCTGTCATAATAGTCCCGGCCGGCATAGGCTTCCTGCACAGCCTTGACCCCCACCGGGGCATTATAGCATTTACATTGAATGGCATAGGTCACACCATCCTTCTCCGCCAGGATGTCCACACCATAATCCCCGCTTCCTCTGGTGACCTGTACCTCCTGAAAACCGCATTTTTTCAGAATTTCTCCGCAATAATGCTCGAATTCATGTCCCTCCATCAGATCATATTCCTCGGGACGCTTTCTCCTGGCCCGCTGGCGCAGATAGAGTACTGCGCTGAATAGCATTGCCGCTACCGCCAGACTTACTATGATGATTATCTGATTTGTGTCCATATTGCCCTTTATCTCTCATTCACCCTTTTATTGTACTGCCTGTACCATTCCATTGTATGCGACAAAGGCCAAGAATGCAACCTTTTATTGACTTTTTATCCCCTCTGCTTTAAAATAAAAACAGGGCAACGGATTAGGCAGGAGGTCACATCTCATGAAACATATATTGATCGCAGAGGACGACGCCGACAATAATACCATGCTGAAGGAGTACCTGGAAAGCCATGGTTACATCTGTACCCAGGCCTTCTCCGGCAGCGAGGCAAAGCTCCTTTTTTCCATGAAATCCTTTGATCTGGTACTGCTGGATCTGATGATGCCGGGCATCACCGGCGAAGAACTGGTGCCCCTTTTCTCTCAGACCGCACCCGTAATCGTACTTTCCGCCAAAAGCGGTCTGGACAGCAAGGTGGATGTACTTTCCGCCGGAGCGAACGACTATCTTTGCAAACCCTTTGACCTGCCGGAGCTGCTGGTGCGGATCCAGGTACAGCTGCGGCGGGCTCCGAAAACAGCCCTCCGGAAAGGGGATGAAACGCAGCAAGTCGGGCAGACTGCCGCCCCGGACGGCCGGATCCAGGACGAAACTTCTTTCAGAGGCCATGAGAATGAATACAGTTACCGCCAGTGGACGCTGAATCCGGATACCATGGAGATGACTGCCGCCGGGAAGGAGATCTCCTTAACCCGGCACGAATTTCTGATTCTGGAGCTCCTGATCCGGAATCCCAGACGTGTTTTTTCCAAACAGATGATCTATGAATATGCCTGGGGAGAGGAATATCTGGCCGAAGACAAGACCATCAACGTGCATATCAGCAATATCCGTGCAAAGCTGAAGGACAGCAAAACCGACTCCTATATCCAGACCGTGTGGGGCATGGGGTTCAAGCTGTGCTGAAAACTTTATTCTTTCTTAAACCTTTCTAAGCGTTTTTTATAACTTCCCCCGCTATACTTGGTAATTATTAAAAACAAAACAGCATCGGGAACGGTTTATCCCCGAAAGGCGCACGAAAGGAGACTCAAATGTAATGGAACATAACCGCGAACAGCAAAAGGGACTGGCAGTGGAAACCAGAGCCCTCACGAAAACATACAAGGGCCGGCCGGCAGTAAATCACCTGGATATGAGGGTGCAGGAAGGCGCCATATACGGCTTTATCGGAAGAAACGGCGCCGGAAAATCCACCACTTTAAAAATGCTCTGCGGCCTGGCCAGACCCACGGAAGGCGAAATCAGCCTCTTCGGCAGAAAAACCAGTGATCCGATCTGCGCCAGACGCGTGGGATGCCTGATTGAATCCGCGGGACTCTATCCCAACATGACCGCCAGACAAAATGCCGTGGCAAAGGCAAAGTGTATGGGACTTACAGACCTGTCGGCCGTGGACCGGGCGCTTGCCGCCACCGGCATGGACAATACCGGAAATAAGAAAGTAAAGCTCTTCTCCATGGGAATGAAACAGCGCCTGGGCATTGCCCTGGCCCTTCTGGGAAATCCGGATCTGCTGATTCTGGACGAACCCATCAACGGTCTGGATCCGGAAGGAGTCCGCGAGATTCGCCAGCTCCTTCAGAAACTGAATGAAGCCGGCAAGACCTTCATCATCAGTTCCCATATTCTGGGCGAGCTCAGCAAGCTGGCCACCCATTACGGTATTATTAAGGAAGGAAACCTGGTAGAACAGATGGACCGGGACACATTGGAAAGCAAATGTGCGGACTATTATTGTATTGAAGTCGACAATATCAAACGCGCCCTGCCCATGATCACGGAAAACATGCCGGAAATCCAGACGGAAGTGTACGATAATCAGAGCATCCGTCTCTTTGGCCTGAAGGAAGGCTCCGCCCTGAACCGGCTTCTCATCGAAAACGGCATACAAATCTATTCTTCCGGTTTTCATCACATGGACCTGGAAGAGTACTTCCTCTCCCGCATGGAGGGGAACAACCCGCAGACAAAAGGACATTAAGTTCCGCGGTTGCGGAACTGGAAATCAGCAACCGACATCTACAGTGCCCAGAGGATTTACGGACGCATCATTTAGCGGCCGGAAATACTCTGACATTACTGGTACTGGGAGCGATTGTTGCGGAACTGGAATAGGAGGTTTTTACATGTTTAATATATTACGTATGGATTTATATCGATTAATCAGAAGCAAATCTGTGTATATCTGCCTGGCCTTTTTAATGATCATGAGCTTTTTATGTTTCTGGCTCATATGGATGCTGGATACGCCGGAGGGCCGCACCATGGCCGCCAAAATCGGCATCTCTCTTATAGAACTGGAAAATGACGGATTCAGCGTCACCGCCGCTGCCCCCGCCGCGGAAGGCGAGATCTTACAGGGCTATGATATCCTGGCAATGTTCCGTGAAATCGGAATGGACGGCGGTGCCTATACCTGCATACTGGGAATCGTGGTCAGCATCTTCGTCTGTCATGACTACAACTGCGGTTTCATCAAGAATATCCTTTCTCAGCACCGCAAACGCTGGAAATACATTGGCAGCAAGCTGATTACCGCCGGTATTTTGAACCTGTTTTACCTAGCGCTGTCCTTCGGCTTCTGCCTGCTGCTGAATGCCGTGTTCGGCGGCCTGGTTCCCATGGTTGATGTAGGAAGTATCCTGTTTTACTTAGGGTTGTCCTGGCTGCTCACAACGGCCTTCGCTGCGCTCTTTATCCTGATCATCACCCTGAGCCGCAGCACCTCCGCCGGTATCCTGTCTTCCATCCTGCTTGGTTCAGGCATTGTTGTCACGGTACTGATAACGCTTACAAAGTATTGGGGTCTGGAGAAATGGGCCGACTATACCCTGTATATAAACCAGACCTACGCCCCTTCCTGCTACAGCGGGATCGCTGATCTAAAGGGCTTTGCCGTAGGCGCAGCATTTCTGCTTCTTTATTCCGCGGCCTCTTTCATTGTCCTGAACCGAAAGGATATTTGACTCTCCTTTCGGCAGTAAATCCGAAACCGCCAATGGCCCTGACCGCACTTACCGGAAAGGAGTATCTCTTTTAAATGAAGATTATGCTTATCCTGTTAAGTCTTGCCTGTGCTCTTCTCCTCGGCCTCCTGCTGCGGCTGTATGCGGATATCGGTTCCGTCTGCCGCCAGCTGGAGGAAATCGCCCGGGGTAGCCATATGGAGCTCACCGCTGCCACCAGACAGCGTCCGCTGCTGAATCTGTGCCGGATCCTGAACAGAATTTTTGCCTCCCTGGAAGAGAGCCGGATCCGGTATGAGCGGTCCCAAAAACAGCTGAAGCGAAATATCACGAACCTTGCCCATGATATCCGTACGCCCCTCACCGGTGCTTCCGGTTATCTGCAGATGGCCCGTGAATGCGGCGACTTTGCCAAAAGAGATCACTACCTGCTCACTGCCGGACGCAGGCTTGAGGAGCTGGAAGACATGCTGGAGAAGCTGTTTCTGTACACAAAACTGACCAATGAAGATTTCCTGTTCTCCCGGGAATCCTTAAAGCCGGTACAGATACTGCCTCTCCTAAGCGACTGTCTCCTCAGCCTGTACACACAATTCGAAGAAAAAGGGATCTCTCCGGAAATCCGTTTTGCATCGGAGGGATTCCGCGCTTTGGCAGATGAAGAGGCCCTGCGGCGCATCTTCCTGAACCTGCTGCAAAACGCATTGCTTCATGGAGAAGGCAATCTCACGATCACCCAGAGTAATTCGGCGGCTCCTCCGCTGCCGGAAACGCCCTCAAACGATACCGGACATACCTCCGCGCAGACTTCTCCCGCCTGGCAGGGCTGTCTGTGCTTCGAAAATCGCGTTCCCAGGGATATCTCCATCCATCCCAAACAGCTCTTTGACCTGTTCTACAAAGCAGACAACGCCCGAAGAAAAGGCTCCTCCGGGCTTGGTCTGTTTATTGTAAAGGAACTGATGCACCGAATGGGCGGCGATGCGGCGGCGAAACTGAACGGAAATCTGCTGCAGATTACGCTTTTCTTTCCGCAATCTGTCCAGAGCGCCGCTCCCGATCCCCCTGTTTCCTGAGCCTCAGCGCGCGTTTTTGACCTACAGGCATATCGGACTGCTCCAGACGCCTTATTTCCCGTCTTTCGGCCTGGCTGCAGCCTTTACAATCCCCTGAATGACCACAAACAGCAGGGCCGCCACCGGCCATATAAGCGCGGCAGTTTTCCATTCCATCCAGTTAAACCCCAGCGCCAGAAAAACCGCAACCACCAGACACCAGTAGGCTCCCGGCAGAAATGCCGTCTTTCTGGCCACAATCTTCTTCTCTACCGTATAGTCCCCTTCCTGGAGCAATTTGTCATAGCTTCCTCTGATACTTCCTGCCCATACAAAGAGAAATACTGCCACGGCAACCATAGCCAGCAAAATACTGAGTGCATATATCATAATCAGCTCTGATGCCGTAAACGCCGGCGCCATTATCACAGGTATCACTCCCAGAATACAAATCACGGTGCCTGCTGTGATACACAGGTTATAAGTGCCCGAAAAGGCCTCCTTCTGTTTCTGTGCAAATCCCCTGACCCCATACTGCGTCGTCAGCTTTTCTCTCTCCATATAGGCATATTTCTCCATCTGCATCTCGGTAAAGACAAGGACAGCCACTCCCACGGCCACCATGATCAGCAAAACCGTAAGCCCCAGCCCGCCTGCCACGCCATTGTGACACCCTTGTCAGTTATTTTGCCGTGCAGCCTTTCTCCTTATGTCTTCGGACAGCTTGTGTTTCGCAAAATCGCATATAGATGCTGTTTTGACTTCACAGGAAAGACTGCCTGAACTGTCGCCATGTGTCATCTCTGGCATAAATGATAACAAAAATCCCGGTTGACAACTACCAATTGCGCTTGGAAATTTGTCAACCGGCAGTTGCAATCGGTCTCCGGGCACTTCAAAGGCATCCTGCTCCTACATCAGGATAAAATCACCCTCCACATAAAACACCCCGTCTACCAAAGGTTCCTCCCCCGGTTTCTCCAATCGCCCCCGGCAGATCAGTTCCTCCGTCACCTGGCCGATGATCTCCCCGCAGTACACGGAAATCCACTGATTGATCTGGTCCTGCAAACGTCTGGGCACAAAGCCTTCAAAGCTTTTCCGCACAGAAAGGATCCACTGACACATCTGTCTGTCAAGCTCCGGATCTTCCCCCCCGTACATCCCGCGGAAATCCTCAAATTCGCTCCGCGTAAAGCAGGCAAAATTCAGCTTGTAATCCTTCCCTTCTCTCCGGACCAGATTGTTGCGCAAAAGCTTTACAAGCTCTCCCTCGTCAAACAGCCCCTCCGGCACCACGCCTCCCGCACATTTGGGCACAATCCCGTTTTCGCCGAGCCAAAGCGTTCCTCCGTTGTTGTACACCGCGCGGTCATAATATTTATTTATCCAATAGAAATAGATATGCCCCGCTTCGGTTCCACTGACACAGCATCCGGTATTGTATTGCCCCATCATCTCGCTCTCGTCCGCCGTCTCGGAGACGAGGAACCATCCATGCCCTCCGTCCTTTCTGGGCGGAAAATTTCCGCTGGCAAGCTGCAGGCGGTTGTTTTTCAAGTCCTCTATCTTCTTTCTGACCAGAAGCGGAATCAGAATATATCCCAGCTTCTCCATGCCGGCTTCACAGCCATAGAACCCGATTTCCCTGTAATCCCACTTTGCAGACCAGAGCGCTTCCTCGTAGTAATCGGCAATCTTCTTCACCATAGGCTCCAGTGCCGCTTCCGTTCCTGCCCTGTCCTTCAGACTGAAAATAATAAAATCCGTCCCGTATTTATTCCCGTATTTCCGTACGGCATCTCCGTATTCCAGCCTGGGGAGCTCGTCCTCGATGTAAATCGTGGGAATCCCCGTGCACAGGCTGATTTCTTCCACCGTCAGCGGCTTCTCATAGGCCGCCTTGCAGATCGCCCTGGCAATCTGGCTGTGCAGATATTGATGGGAATTCATCGATCCGTTGCAGCCATGTGTATTCCAATTGATTCTCTGATATACCTTATCCATTTTCCTCGTCCCTATCCTTTCCCGGATTCTGCTGCGCCCCACATTCAGGCGCCATTTAATTGTAGCTTCCGACAGAGAATATTTCCGGGCCAGCTGTTTTACCAACAGCTCACCTATATAATAATCCACGAAAATTTCTCTGTATTCGGAGGAAAGCGTATGGAGACATTGAAATACCTGCTCGTATTCCTCGTCCACCTCTTCTTCATTGACCTGCCAGTAATCAAATTCCGTCTCAGGCACTTCCTGCCCGGAAAGCACCTCCTGATTCCGGTTACCCGCATCAATAAAGCGTGCATAGCGATTATGCGCAATCCGCCACACCCAGGCCTCCAGGGATTCGATCTGGTATTTTCTCATGCCGTCCAGGATATGCATCAGAATCTCTCCCGCCAGATCCTCCGCATCGTGCCAATTGTCCAGCCTGTGATGGCAAAACCGAAAAATCGGCTCTATATAGGGAATGATCTCCTGTCCGTCCATATGCTTTTCTCCTTTTCAAAATGCTGCGATCTCGATTCCATCTTCATTACATGTGCGCCGGCACACACTGTAAGATGACCATCCGGCCGCTTTCTGCCGGGAATATGGTCTCATTACATTCTATAAGTGTCTCACGAATCGGTTTGGATAGGACAAAAATGAATTTATTCCTGTAAAATATCAGAATGTCAGAAAAAAAGGGGCTGAAATCAGCCCCTCTCCTCAAAGCTCTCTCTCTTCGCTCCTCCTGCCGAACTTCCGTACAAGAATCCGCTCATAAGGCCTCTCCGCCCTCAAATTCCAGAGACGCCGACTGACCCTCTATCTCATATTTCATCAGCTTTCCCAGCAACATAACCTGCCCCTTTCCAATTTCTATCTATTCTGTTTTGCCGTTATAGCATCCGAATGGTGATCCGTATCATCCATTTGGGCTTCAGCGCAGCACCAGGCCGCGAATCTTTTTGAAATCCCCGTCCATCACCCGGTAAGTCGCCTCTACCCTGCCGTATTCTTTGGGCGAAATGGCCGTATGGATATACAGGGAATCCATGCCCGCCCTACGCGCCCCGGCAATGTCCGCGCCCTCGTCATTTCCGATCATGATACTTTCTGCAGGATCCAGCCGATACGTTTCCAGAAGCTTCCGGAAGAAAGCCGCGGACGGCTTCTTACATCCCTGCTCGGCCGAGATGAAGATCCCGCCAAAATAGTCCGTCAATCCCAGCATCCCAATCTCCGGCCTGGTGAAATCCGTCTGGGCATTGGACAGCAGATACACGCCCTTTCCCCGTTCCCTCAGCTCTCCCAGAAATTCCTTCACACCGTCATATACCCGTATGAATTCCCTGGAAAGCGCCCGGAAGGTCACAGCAGTCAACCTCGCCTGCGCCCTGTCACAATCAGCGCCCTTCCTCTGGTACAGCATGGCAAAAACTTCCGTCAAATCCGGCTCCGCCTCTTCCCCGCCGATACGTTCCCGCTCTTCCTGCTCCAACCTGCGAAAAGCACACTGCAGCTCCTCCCCATTGTAGGAAGCGCCCATGGCCGAGTAGATCTCGCTCATTTTCCTCCACAGATACGGATTCTCCTCGTCCGTGCGGATATCCGCCAATGTGCCGTAGAAATCGAAGATATAATTTTGATACATCCTTTTCTCCGCCTTTCTGCATACGCCATTAACCGGCCTGCGTCCCGTTCTCCTCCAGAGAACGCAGCATATCATACACCCGCAGAATCTCCCCCACGCTCCATGCCTGGGCAAAGCATCCCCTGGAAGACGCGGGCCTGCCCCCGTCATAGATTTCGGGCAGCTGGCCGATGCAGCCCTCCCACAGCGCTGCCTGGATGCTGTCCAGCCGCTTCTCCACATGACGCCTGGCCTCTTCCGAATAGTTGTTCACCTTCAAATATGCCAGGTAATAGCCGCCCAACGGGAATACCCATACCGTCCCCTGGTGGTAAGCCAGATCCCGCTGCAGCTGCGGTCCTCCGTAAGAGGCATGGAATTCCTTATCCGCGGGATCCAGGGTCCGCAGACCGTAAGGGGTATAGAGCTTGCCGGACACCACTTCCACCACTTGCTTCTCCCGCTCCGGCTCCAATACGGAAAAAGGAAGAGATACTGCCCAGATCTGGTTGCAGCGGATCTGATTGTCCGCCTTCGTGCCGGACAACACATCCTTCAGACAGCCGGCCTCCTCATTCCAAAATTTCTCCCGGAAACTTTCCTTCACCTGTTCCGCCAACACTCCATACTCCCGCTCGTCCTCCGGATAGAACTTTTTAAACTCCTCCATAATACACAGTGCATTGTACCAGTAGGCATTGATCTCCACCGGCTTGCCATGCCTGGGTGTCGGCAGAATCTCCCCAATCCTTACATCCATCCAGGTAACCTGGTCATAATCCCGGCCTGCCATAATCAACCCGTCCTCATCCATCCGGATGCCGTAATCCGTTCCCCTCCGATACCAGTCGATGATCTCGCCCATGGTCTGGTAGGCGCCCTTCACAAAGACGGCGTCCCCTGTTTTCTTATAGTATTCATAAACGGTCAGGATAAACAGAAGCGACGCATCCACCGTATTGTAGCCCGGCGCCTCCGTCCCCTCCGGAAACAGATTGGGCATCAATCCTTTTCTGCAATAAGTCATAAAGGTATGAAGGATGCTCTCCGCCGTCTCATACTGACGGGTAGCCAGACAGCACCCCAGCATGGCGATCATGGTATCCCGTCCCCAGTCCTCGAAAAAGGGAAATCCTGCCAGGATGGTCTGCTTCGCCGTGGAGGATCGGTAGGAAATAAACTGGTATGCGGATGCCGACAGTGTTCTGGCGTTTTCATTCCTGAAACCCGCCTGTCTGCGCAGGGCTTCCCTGTGCCCGCAGATATCCGCAAGGATTTCCTCCATATTCGGAAGCTTCGCTTTGACACCATAGATTATTTCAAGTGTCTCGTGCCCGCCCGGGGAAACAATGCAGGAAACAGTGTGGTTGACAGAAGTAGTGCCCGTCTCTCTTCTCCCGTCGCACACGTCATAGGCATAATGGTGCCCGTCACAGAACACCAATGGCCGTTCTTTGAAGATCCCGTTAGTCTTCACATGCAGACGCTGGCCGTTGGAGATAATCGTGTCGTCCTCTATGGAAAATTTCTGTTCTCTGGAGAGCTGGTGCCCCTTAGGGACAAACTGCAGATGAGGATTTATCTTCAAGGTAACCTCCTCCCCGGAATAATTCCGAATCTCATAGGAGATACCCACCGTATTGTCCCCCTGCATCATGGCGATGGTCCGAATCACCTCCACTCCCTTCACCAGGTAAGTCCACTGAGGATAGTCCTCATAGGTAAATGAGGTCTGGTAGAGATACCCCTCTTCCCGGTAGGCAATATCCACATTGTCCTGGCTGGAAATGTGAAGCTTCTCCTCCCCTATGCAGATCACCTCCTCCAGTCTGTGGATCATATTGTATCGATGGTTAGGAGAATGCAGACAGGCCATCAATACCGCATGGTCATTCCTGCTGCACGATCCGATCATAGTCAGCGACGAAAAACCGCCCAGGCCATTCGTCATCAGATAGCAGTTCTCCTCTCCCCGCTCAAAGGTTTTCCAGTCCTGTGTCCCATATACAAATTTCATCTGTCATCCTCCAATGTCCCCATATTTACCGGCACTCCCTTCCCTCGTCAATGCCGTCTGCGCTTCCCGGCCGGGCTTTTTGCCCGTATTCTTAAGCCTGACTTTTAACCCCGGATACTTTCACAGTTTCCTGCACGGCTTCTGCCAGCCGATGCACCTCCGGCCGCTGATGTCTCTTCCTCCGTCTGCATCTCCGTTTTTACGTCAGGCGCTTCCTGCTTCGCCGCCTTTGCAGTCTCCGCAGCTTCAGCTTCCGCCTTTGCAGCCTTCTCCGCTTCGGCCTCTGCCTTTTCCTTCTCTTCCTGTGCTGCCTTCAGCCGTTTTTCCTGCTCTTCCCTTAAACGGATCTGCTCCGCCAGGCGGATCACCTCCGCCTTGGGAAGCCTGCTGCTGATCCTTGTGAGCCGGTAAATCTTATCTACCATTGCATCGGACAGCATCGCCGGATCCATGCGCCACTCCCAGTTTCCCCCAAGAGTAGAAGGTTTATTAATCCGAGCCTCCTTATCCAGCCCCAGATAATCCTGCAGCGGCGTAATACAGGTATTGGCGCTGCTCATCATAGCCAGGCGCACGAAATCCCAGTACCGCTCCGCCTCCGGCGTATTGGCGTTATTCATGTACTCCTCCGCAAAGGCTTTGGACTCCTCATCCAGACCCTTGTACCACTGCACCAGGGTCTCATTGTCATGGGTGCCCGTATAAACTACGCAGTTCCGGTCATAGCTGTGAGGCAGATAGTCGGTCTCCTCCCTGGGGTCAAAAGCAAATTCCAACACCTTCATGCCGGGATAGCCGCTGTCCTCCAGAAGCTTCACCACCGTATCCGTCAAAAAGCCCAGATCCTCCGCGATGATGCCCTCTTTTCCAAAACGACCCTGCAGAACCCGGAACAATTCCATCCCGGGTCCCTTCTCCCAGTGGCCGGTCTCCGCTGTCTCCGCCCCGTAGGGAATGCTGTAGTACTCGTCAAACCCGCGGAAATGATCGATTCTCACCACATCATAGAGCTTAAAGCAATGCTCCAGTCTCCGGCACCACCACCGGAAGCCGGTCTGTCTGTGATAATCCCACTTATACAGAGGATTCCCCCAAAGCTGCCCCGTGGCCGAGAACGCGTCAGGAGGACATCCCGCCACCGCCAGGGGCTGCGACTCCTCGTTGAACTGGAACATCTCCGGGCTGGCCCAGGCATCCGCCGAGTCAAAGGCCACATAAATGGGAATGTCCCCGATGAATTCAATCCCGTTTTCGTTGGCGTAGGCCTTTAATTTCTTCCACTGCTCATTGAATTTGAACTGAAGATATTTATAAAATTCAATGTCAAAATAGCACTCTCTTCTATAATAATCCAGTGCGTTGGACCAGCGCTTCCGGATATCTTCCGCCCACTCTTCCCAGGCCGCCCCGCCGAAGCGCTTCTTCACCGCCATAAAGAGGGCGTAGTCCTCCAGCCACTCCCCGTTCTCCTGCACAAAGCGGATAAACTCCGGATTCTCCGCGATCCTGCTGCGCTCATAGGCCAGATGCAGCAGGAGGAATCGCTCTTCGTACAGTTTGCCATAGTCCACGCAGGAGGGATCGTCCCCAAAATCGCAGGCCTCGCACTCCTCCTCCATCAACACCCCTTCCTCGATAAGCGCCTCCAGATCGATAAAATAGGGATTCCCCGCGAAGGAGGAGAATGACTGGTAGGGCGAATCCCCGTAACTGGTGGGGGACAGGGGCAGGATCTGCCAGTAGCTCTGCCCCGCCTTCTTCAGCCAGTCAACAAAGTCATACGCTTCTTTTGAAAAACATCCGATGCCGTACTTTGACGGCAGGCTTGCAATGGGAAGCAATATCCCGCTTGCTCTCTTCATACCGATACCCCCTGTTTTCTATACTTCTTATTGGTATTTTTTAAACTCCTGCATCTTCACATCCTCTTTCGTCTGCCCAGCAGCATACCGCTGTGGGGGGCCACCGGGATACCCCCCTCTATAAACTCTGCCGGCCTGCAGCAGTCCGCCTCCCCGGCGTCCACCAGAATCTCCCATACAGTGCCGTCTGCATCCTTGGCTCCCTTCCGAGGCCTGACCTCGTAGCGCACGGTAGCATTCTCCCGGTGAGTCTCTCCGGGTCCCGGAACCTGTCCGGAAATATCTGCTTTGCCTCCTGCGGCCTGCCCGTCCGCATCCTCCTGCTTTGGCAGCGCTACCGTCCACTCCCTGCCGGAGGCATTATAAATGATGAACAGCTCCTCCCAGGCCGAGGGGCGGGGAGCCCTGTTATCCACCAGGAAAGAAACCACGCCCTCCCCGTGGATCCTACCGCACATCACCCGGGCGGCAGCGTCGGGCGACTTATCGTACAGCCCCGGCAGCTTCTTCCGCAGGCTGATCAGGCCCTTGTAATACTCCACCAGCTCTCCGTACTCCACCGCCCTGTTCCAGCGAAGCATATTGACCTCCGGCGCGGAGCAATAGCTGTTGTCCTCCCCCTGCTTAGTCCGCCCGAATTCTTCTCCCGCCTGGAAAAACACATTCCCCTGACAGGTAAAGTAGATAAACGCCGCCAACTTATTGGCCGCCAGTACATCCGCGTACTGCCTGTCGAAATCTGCCTTCTCCCCGTGCATGGACAGCACCAGCTTATCCCAGAGGGTAAAATTGTCATGAGCGGACACATAATTGATAATCTGTCCGCAGCTCTTCGGCTCAAAGCATGCCCCGCCGTCCTTCCAGCCGGTCACCGCATGGAGAATGGCCTTCTCCAGCCCCTCTCCCCCGTTGACAAAGCCCGGATCACCTGCATGAAACACACTTCCCTTGATCGCATCCCTTGTGTCATCACTGAAGATCCCGATGCCTTCGCTCAGATAGGCCGTATTTCCTTTTTGAGCGGCCCTGGTTCCCTTCTCCATGGGGGAATCGTCCGCACTCCATGGCTCTCCGTACAGAAGCTTCTCCCCTTCCCCAAAGGCCTGATCCAGCTCCTTGCGGATCCGGTTCATCAATTCCACCGTCAGCAGCCCCATCAGGTCAAAGCGGAAGCCGTCTATATGATACTCCCTGGCCCAGTACATCACAGAATCCGCGATGTAATTGTCCACCATAGCCCTGCCCGCCGCGATGTCATTCCCGCAGGCGGAACCGTTGGAGAGGCTGCCGTCCTCCATATAGCGGTAGTAATACCCCGGAGCCATGCGCTGCAGCCAGGAATCCTCCTGGTGCGTATGATTATAAACTACATCCATGATTACCCGGATACCGTTTTTGTGCAATGCCTGGATCATCTCCTTGCACTCCCGGATACGCACCGTGCCGTCTGTCACATCCGTGGCATAGGAGCCTTCCGGCACATTGTAATTTACCGGGTCATAGCCCCAGTTAAACTGCCTCTCATCCCCCGCTTCATCTACGGATCCGTAGTCAAAAAAGGGAAGAAGATGCACATGCGTGATACCCAGCTTTTTCAGATATTCCATACCGGTAGGATGCTTTCCCTTCTCCCCCGGCACCGTAAAAGCCTTATACTTTCCCCGATAGGCCCGTAGAATGCCGCTCTCCGCGTCATAGGAGAAATCCTTGATATGCAGCTCATAGATAATCCGCTCCTCACAAGCCTGCGGAGCCCGGTCATCCTCAAAGCCGGGCGGATCGGTTTTTCTCAGATCCACCACCATGCTTCGGCCCCCGTTGCAGTTGCAGCCAATGGCGTAAGGATCCGCAGTGCGTACTCCCTCCCCATCTGTCCACACCAAATAGTCGTAGTACATGCCATGGAAGTTCTCCGAAAATTCCAGCTTCCACACGCCCTTCTCCTGTGCCTGCATTTCCTTTACAAGAAAGGCTTCATCCGTAATTCCGTCTCTGTATAACCACAGCTCCATCTTCTCCGCGAAGGGGCTCCATGCCTTAAATACCGTCCTTCCCTCCCTGCAGGCCGCGCCCAGATCCTTCCCGTCGTATCGGAAGTTTGTCTCAAATTCCTCGCTGGCGAAAAAAGCCATCCTCTCGGCGATCCTATTTTTCACTCTTCTCTCTCCTAATAAAAATGCCGCTGCAATGCAACAGAAAGCTCCCCTACCAGGCCCCCCTATTGCCATGAAGGTCCCCTGCCCCAGCCCCGGATAAATCATCCCGAAAGCATGACGGCAGGAAATCTCCATTTTCTGCAGCAGCACTAAATTTAGTTTACATCAAGTTACATACAACTGTCAAGAAAAACCAAAGTTTATCCGCTTTAGCCTTTCACAGCGCCCGACACACCCTCAACGTAGCAGCTCTGTGACAGCAGGAATACGATGGCGATGGGGATGGAGATCAGTACGCACCCCGCATAGAACTGGGTATAATAGTAATCCACGTATTCCTTTTCCAGCATGGTCCACAGGCCGATGGCAATGGTGTAATACTTGGTATCATTACCCATGATAACCTTGGCGAAAATATAGTCCACCCAAGGACCCATGAAGGAGGTCAGCAGCGTATAGGTGATAATCGGCTTGGACAACGGGATAGTGATCTTGGTAAAAGTATCCCACTTGGTAGCCCCGTCGATATAAGCGGCTTCGTCGATGGATCTGGAAATGGTGTCGAAGAAGCCCTTGGCCATATAGAAGCCCAGCCCCGCGCCTCCCGAGTACACCAATATCAGAGACAGCTGCTTCAGGGTGCCTGTCTCCAGAAGACCTAAACCCTTCAGGATGTAGTACACGGCGATCATGGACATAAATCCGGGGAACATGCCCAAAATCATGGCGATGTTCATGAAATTCTTCCGCATCTTGAAACGCAGACGGCTCATTACATAGGACACGCACAGTACAAAGAACGCGGACAAAAGTGTACTGAATATGGCAATGACCAGAGTATTGAAAAACCATCTGGTAAAGTCGATGTTGGTGCCTCCGCTGATCTTGCTGTTGACACCCATGACCAGCTCCTTATAGTTGTTCAGGGTAAATCCCTTGGGCCAGATATAGGTCTTGTAGGAGCCGCCCTCCTCCCGGAAAGAGGTCAAAATAACAAACAGGATCGGCAGCACCCAGATAATGCTCAATACCGTCAGCAAAACATAACATGCCGCGTTGGTAATCATTCTTTTTGCTTTCATTATTGGAACGCCCCCTCATCTTTGTATGCACCTGTACGGTGGTAGGTTAACAGTGACAGTGTTGCAAGGATGATGAACACCAGGATACCGATAACGGCGCCCAGGTTGTAGTCCTTTTGGGTGATGGTCAGTTTGTACAGCCAGGTTACCAAAAGGTCCGTCTTGCCTGCGTAGTAATATTCCAGAGAGTCCGGCCCGCCGCCCGACAGCAGGAAGATCACGTTGAAGTTGTTGATATTTCCCGTGAAGGATGTGATTAGGTTGGGCGTCATGACGAACAGCATGTAAGGAAGGGTGATCTTCCGGAAGATCACAGGCGCGCTGGCCCCGTCGATCTTCGCCGCCTCATACAAATCCGCCGGGATGTTCTGCAGGATACCTGTGGTGGACAACATGGTAAACGGCACGCCGATCCAGATATTGATGCAGATAATGGTAATCTTCGCCAACAACGGGTCTGTGAAGAAAGGAATGGAATCCGTGGCTCCGATAACGCCGAATTCTCTTAAAAGCACATTCACAGGGCCGTTTGCGTTGAAGATGGTTCTCATGGTCAGCAAAGTTACAAATTGAGGCACGGCAACGGACAGCACGAACATAAAACGCCAGAAGCCCTTGCCCTTGGTTCCCTTGCGGTTGATCAACAGCGCCAGAAGCAGTCCCAGGATATAACAGGTTACCGTCGCCGATACAGCCCAGATCAGCGTCCATCCCAATACCGGCCAGAAGGTGGTGGCCAGGGAGCTGCTGGATGCGATCAGGGACTTGAAGTTCGCCAGGCCTACCCAGGAAAACAGCGTTCCGGGGGGCTGATGCTCATGGTCATAACTGGTAAATGCAATCAAAATCATGAATACCAACGGTACGATGGTAAAGACCAGGATACCGATGATGGGAAACGTCAGCAGAAACGCATGGAGGTTTTCTTCCTTAAGGGAACGGATGTCATCCATAAATGTAGGAATATTCTGTCCCTTTGCCTTGCGGACCTGTGTACAATACGCGCTCTTGGCCGACATACAGGCAGTAAAGATAATACCGACAGTCAATACAATTGTGATAACGCCATAGAGCAGGCAAAGCATGGAGTTGTCTCCCACAGAGTACTCATATATCCCCAGAGCCTCGTTGTAGACCTGCGCCTGCTCTGCGGTGCCCAGAGTAATAAAATCACCAATGGAACTGATACCGAAAATAATCATATAAACAAAATACAAAATCTCCAGCGCCAGAAAGATCAGGCCTCTGACAACCTGCTTATTTACGATGTTGCCTATGCCGAAAACAAGGAAGGAAAGCTTTGTCATCGTATCGCCTTTTTTAAACACCTGCGATACGCTCTCATCCCTGGGCCTGTCGTATTTAAGCGGAGCTTTTCTCTTAAATAATCCCATAGCAGCCTCCTATTTAAGTTCCGCATCCCCCCTCACCTCTGTCCGGGTCCGGCAAAAAGTTTTCGGCCGCCGAAAAACAGGCGTCCGCTCATTCTCCGAAGAACCCTCCGGCGGATGCTATATTCATTTTTTATGGTTGAATGTCTGTTTGAAAATAAAAGTGAACTTTGGGGAGCAATGGAGAAGTATACTGCTGCTTCTCCATTGTCATGAGGCATAACGGGGAGTGGATCAGACAGACCTACAGTCTTTGTACCGATGCTTTGGAGTATGTTTCATGGCTGTATGCCCTGACCCCATCCCCGATATGTAACTATTAGCAAACTCTTGCCTGTCAGATTTATTCAGCCGTCATAGCCGCAACAAATGCGTCCAGCTTCTCCTGTGCATTATCTTTGGTGATCTCACCGCTTCTGATCTCGGTGGGGATAGCTCCTGCATAGGACCAGTACCTTGCGCTGAAGGTGCTGTTGACGGGCTGTGCCACGCTGGCCGTGTTAGACTCGTTTATAAGTACGGTTGCCAGAGGGTCTGCCAAAACCGCCTCGCTGGATCCTGCCGCTTTGTTTGCGGGAACCTGCTGGGACAGCTCATAGCGAAGCACCTGGTTCTCTTCGTTGCCGATAAATGCGGCAAATTGAACGGCTGCAGCCATATTCTTGGACTGTGCGTTTACGCCGATGGCCTTGGAGCCGTAGAAGCCCAGCAGCTGATGATCTGTACCGTCGGGATTGAAGGTGGGGATGACAGCCATTCCCAGATCGTCGCCCAACGCATCATGGTACAGCTTATAGTTCCAGCTTCCGTCGAACCATGCTCCAAGTCTGTGATCCGCAATCAGCTCGCTGACAGTGATTTCGCCGTCAAAAGCACATTTGGGATTGTTAATCAGGTCAATCAGATAATTGGTCACTGCCAGGCCGGTAGCGCTGTTCCAGTCTACACCAGCCGACAGATCACTTCCGTCAGGCCCGAAGATGCTGCAGCCTGCTCCGTAATAGTAGCATCCCAGTTTCCATCCGCCTGCGGACTCAAAGTAATAATTGTATACATTGTCAGCAGTCTCTTTTGCCATAATCTTCTCCAGGGATGTGATATCGGTCTCATCCAGGAGAGTCTTGTCATAATACATAAAGAAGGTATTGTGGGTAAAAGGAATCCCGTAAACCTTGTCGTCGATCATTACGGTGTCCGTAACGGATTCTGCCATGTCGTTGCGTACCATAGCCTCGGTGTCGCCGCCCAGCTGTGCGATAGCGCCGGCTTCTACCAGCTGAGGCAGCTGGTCATTGGAAAACAGGAATACGTCTGCGGCATTGCCTACGTCCTTCAGCACCTCATCCTGGCACTTGTCCTCGCCTACCACCTCTGTGGTCCATGTGATATTGTACTCCGGATGAGCCGCTGCGAAGTTCTCCTGCATCTGGGTCATGGCTCCGCTGTCGATCTGGTTCTGGGGACACCATACCTTCAGGGCCACGTCCTGTGTCTCACCGGAAGCTGCCCCCCCTGACGCGTTTTCGCTTCCGCCGTCCTGGGATGCACCCTCTGCAGCACCGCTCTGGGAAGCGTCTCCCTGGGAAGCGTCTACCTGGGAAGCGTCTCCCTGGGAACCGGCATCATTGCCGCAACCTGCCAGAAGAGCAGCTGTCATTGCTGCGGTCAATAGAGTTGCCAAAAACTTTTTCTTTTTCATTTTCAGAAATCCTCCTTTAGAATTTTTTATTGTTTCTTTCAATTTCGTTAACAGAAAAATATCATATTTTCAGAAAGGCGTCAACCCTTATTTTGTGCATAATTATTGATAATTACTGACTTTTTACACCATATTTATGCAAGATGTAGCCATTTTCGAAATTATTAGCGAAACAAATCAACGAAAACATTTTTTGCAAGTTTCGCATTCCTCGGTAATCGCCGCTTTTTATTTAACAAAATCTCATTTTCCTTCTTTTGCTTATTTACCAGTTTTTTCTGTTTTTTATCCTTTTCAAGGCCAATTTAATTCGAAATACCGTTTATCGGTTTCCTCCTTTTCTTTTCGAAAGTTTCGAAGGTAGGCTTGTTTTTTCTTTGGCTACTTGATATAATTCTGATATCGGCAGATAAAATTGTCGTTATTTTTCACAAAATTTTAAGGAGGTCTGACTCATGGCTACCATCAACGACATCGCCCAAAGGCTTGGAATCTCCAAAAGTACGGTTTCCAAAGGTTTAAACAATGCCAAAGACGTCAGTGAGGAGATGCGCAAGAAAATCCTCGAAACCGCCGTAGCGCTGGGCTATGTCAACAAACGGCAGCAAAAAGAGCGGAAAGCCCTCTGCATCCTGGTGGAAAACATGGAGTTTCACACTCCCAACCAGTTCGGCCACGACATCATCCTGGGTTTTAAGCAGATGGCGGAGCCCGAAGGCTGGACAGTGGACATCGTGCCCATAGACATGGAGTTTCAGCGGGGCATCCCTTACGGAGTCTTCATGATGGAGCATGGGTACCAGGCCTCCTTCATCCTGGGCCTCACCCTCCTGGACCCCTGGATGCACGAATTCCGCACTTCCCGGATCCCCGCCGTTTTATACGATAATTATATCAAGGGGAACCCTTATATAGCCTCCGTGGGCTGCGACAGCCAGGAAGGGTTCGAACTGGCAGTAAAGCATCTCACCGGCCTGGGACATAAAAAAATAGGCCTGATCTCCGGCCCGCTGGAATCCTACATCCAGAAAGCCAGATATCATGCCTACATCAGCGCTATGGAAAAATACGGCCTGGAAATCAATGAAAACTATATCGGCCTTGGCTATTTCGTAAACGATTCTACCAGGAAGTACATCCCGAAGCTGGTGGCCGAGGGGGTCACTGCCATTCTCTTTTCCCATGACATAAGGGCTATCTCCGCCATCACGGAATGTGATGACCGGGGGATCCGCATCCCGGAGGACGTGAGCATCGTGGGCTTTGACGATCTGCCCATGACAGCCCATACCCTGCCGTCCCTGACCACCATACGTCAGGACCGGGTGGCTATCGGGAAATGCGGCTTCTATGCCCTCTCCTGTCTGCTGAATCAGGTGGCAATCGGCTCCATCCTGCTGCGTGCCACGCTGGTTGTCAGAGATTCCACCGGGCCGGCGCCGTCCCCTTCCACATGAGCCGGTGTGTCAAGGAGCAGTTTATTGCCTTACTTTCATGCATGGTGGAGCAGCCAGGCCCGCCCTATAGGCTTTATGCAGGAAGATTTACTGCGTCAGCACAATCCTCCCCTGCCGTTGTCCGACTATCGTTTCGCCGCCTACGATTACCCTGATCCCCATTTCCTTTGGCACGCACCAGCTGAAAACGCGATCCTCATATTTTACCGCAATCTCTCCCAACGGCGTAGGTACCGCACAGCGGAAATGAGAAAACACCTCCAATGCCGGCCGAATCTCCGTCTCGGCAAAGCCGGGGGCCAGGGGCCTTATCCCTGCGATCCCCATAGGAAGCAGCACCGTAGCCGCCCCGGTCCATCCGTGACAGTAACTCACATAGACCGGATGATCCGTATGTCTTTCGTCGATTGCCGGCAATATCCCGGTCTGCACGGTTCCCTCATGAAGGCAGTCCGAGCCGGAGCTGAGCATTGCCCCCCCAGTATTTTCGGATCCTGTCCATCATGGCCTGGATATTTCCTGTCTCCAGCTCGCGCTCCGCCAGCTCATATTGAACCTGTGTGTGTACTGTTGTATCATATATTTTCGTCAGATCCTTGGTTTCCTCCAGATGCCGGAGCGCATCCTGCGTCCGGGCCGCCATATATTCGTAGCGTTTTTCGGCCTCGGTGTCTCCGGCCTGGCGCGCCATCTCTCCCGCCGCCTTCAGACACTTTAAATACAATCGGTTCAGATAAGGATCCCGCCCGACAGCCGCATTCAGCTCTACCATCCACAGATCTCCCAGCGGATTGGGCGGCACATCGATCAGCCCGTCCTCCCCGGCCCTGGCTGTCAAAAAGGCCACCGCCCGGTCCATACTTTCCCTCTGCTTCAGACAAAAATCCCGATTCCCGGTATATAGCAGATAGTCATGCAGGGCAATCACATACCATGCCACATAATCCCACAACACGGAGCAGCCTTCGCCTCCGGAAGAGGAAATCCCGCCGTCCGGCCTCTGCATTCCGGCCAGTTCCTCCCAGCAGAATTCAAACAAAGCCCTGTCGCCGAAGGTGTAATAATTGATCAGTGCCTCCATTCTGGCATCACCCGTCCACAGAAAGCGATCCCTTTTGGGTCCGTCCAGATAGTACTCCTGCATACAAAAATGCAGTGTTCTCTCCCCGGCCTCCCAGAGCCTGTTCATCTCCTCGTCATCACATACAAAATATCCTCTGCGCGCTACTGGATAAAGAGTGGTTCTCACCGAAAACTCACTGACCTCAACTTTATCCTGACAGTCAAAGAAAGCAACCCTGACATAACGGAATGCCGCCCGCATCCTGGACTCGAATTCCTGCGTCCCTCCGAAGATCCGATACTCCTCATGAAGCATCCTGTTCTGACACATATCCCGGGAAGGCTCCGAACATGCCTCATCCAGGGTCTCCCCATAGAACAGGCGGAAGGATACGGGCCCCTTCGAACACACTTTCATCCGGAAAAAGCCCACCGTCTCCCCGTGGAAATCCAGCATCACCTCCGGTCCCGTAAAACGCTCTGTCTGCGGAATCTCCACACTGCCATCCCCCGGCATCGCCCCTGCCATACACTGGGTTACATATCCCTTCTGCACCCTGGGAAGATGCGCGCTGCGTGTAAAACATACATATTCCCTGCCCAGTAATTTTGCCGCATCCGCGTCCGGCTCTCCGGAAATCTCCTGCGCCTTCCAATAGGGCGAATCACAGCCTTTCGGAATACTGCCCCGGAAAAACTGGGAGCAATCCAGCGTGGGTACCACGCGCTCCGGATCCGATCCCGGCCTGGTCCACCACTGCGGCTCTCCCGCCGCCCACAGCGCCGGTTCGACGGCTGCGTCCCATCCGGCATCCTCGAACGATTCCAACATCCAGCCCCAATATTCCCTGGGTGCCGCCTTCCAGCCTGCATCCGTGACAGCTTTTGTCTCACCGTCCGCCACCAGCTCCAGCGCCATGCCTCTATGGCCGCCATGATTGATTCCGTGCACCGCAATCTGATTTACGCCTTCCTTCAGGAAAATACGCACATTATAATCCCGGGTATTACACCATTCATCCACGCCTGCCACAAACCTGCCGTTGAGAAAAAGCTCATATCCCGTATCCGCAAAAATCCGTACAAAGGCGGATTTGGGTTTTTTATCAAGATACACCTTTTTTCTGAAATACCCTTCTTCCCTGCAATTGCCCCAAATATTTTTCAAAACCATGTCTCCACCTCAATTCAATATACATACCGGCACCAGCCCTGTCAGGCAGCGCCCGTCCGCCGTCACCTCGATCACCATCCTGTTTTGTGTCTGCGCCCCTTCGTCAGCCCGCACCGTTATCTCCCATATTTCATAACGCTGCCTGTCCGTCTCATCATGAACATTGGGATACCGCATAAATATACTTTTGGCATATTCCGCACTCCATCCCCGGGGCAGATAGGCATGAAAATACAGATGCCTGGGCTCCATCATTTTATTATACAAACGCAGCCTGAAGCGGAGGCTCCCCTCTTTCAGTCTCGGCTCCCCTTCAAACTCCGCAATCCCTCTGGCATACACAGTATCAAAAGCCAGATAAGAACAGGGCTTCATCCCAAGTCTGGACGTAACGGTGTCTTCTCCCCGGTCATACATGGCCCAGGATATGCCTTCCGACACGGCAAGTTCCCGGGTATGGGTCAGATCGCTGTCCCCCTGAGTATATTCCATATTAATTCCGTTGGCCTTCCACACAACGGGAATCATGGACATCACCCGCCTGGTCAATTCCATACAGTTTCCGGGCAGGTCATAGCATTCGGCAGTAAGGGCGACGGTTCGGATCTCCTCTCCGATATACTCCGCCCAATCCGCCGGAATTCCTTCCATTCCCTTTAAAATCCCCAGAAAAGCGCCTGCGGTTGCGCCGGTGCAGTCTGTATCATCGCCGCAGTTAACGGCATACAATACGGATCTCCGAAAATCGCCCTCTCCGTAGAGCAGCCCCAAAACCACAAAACCTATGTTGGCCGGCGCCTGGAACCATCCCAGATCCGCGCTTTCCTCCACCAGCCTGTTGCGCACCTGTACCCACTCCTCTCCCCTATCGTAAGCCGTAAGCACCAGGCGGACGCTTTTTGCCAGGCGGCTTTCCTGCGGAATAAAGGTAAGCGCTTTCTCAATGATTTCCCTGATATCCGTCTCGAAAAAAGCCAGGCTCTCCATGGTTGCGGTAAGAATCTCCCCATAAGTTCCCTCCCCTGACCCATGGTCCACACAGGCATCCATATAGGCATAATGATTGGCTATATGTGGAAATCCCGGCGACAGGCAGGCCCAGATCTCCGATCGGATCCATCCGCCGTTGGAATGCTTCCACAGGGCATTCTCATGCTCTCCGGAAAAAGGCGGTAAAATGCCTGCCCGTAAATTCGCCTTCGCCACACCGTATTCATTCCAATGAGGCGATATGAAACTCAGCCAGTACTCTCCCAGAACCTGCTCCGACATCTGATACGGACCGTATTCCTCCATGGCCTTCAGCCATACCAGCTGCAAATCCAGATCGTCATTGGGCAGGGGACTTCCCTTCTTCGTGGTAAACCCTTTTATGTCCAGAATCTCCCGCCGCCCCTCATAAGGGCCGCCGATGGTTCCGCCGATATTTTTCCCGATCCAGCAGGCGTGAATCTTATCCTGTATTGTGTTTTTGTTTAATTTAACCATGATAATCCTCCTATTCCAGTTCCGCAATAATCCGTCTCAGTACCTAGCTTAGCAGCTTAGCAGAAGAATTTCTGTCCCAATCTTTTACTTATATTGATTTTTCATATACAATTTCCAAAATATCCGCACCCCGTCCCGGTACACGGACGCTGAAGTGGTGTTCCCCGGCATTTGTCCGGTAGCCCTCGGGCTTTGTGATCGCTTTGACGGATACCACCTTTCGCCGGGTACGAATCGTCGGGATCGCATAATAGTACTCATTGTTCTCCACCAGAATCCTGGCAGTCTCAGGTCCGGTGCGGATTTCGGTCAATGTACATTCCAGGAAGCCGTCTCCCTCCGCAATCCGGGCATTACAGGCCGCATTGACGCGTATGGCCGCCGCTTTGACGTATTCCTCCTGCGGAAGACACATTTTCAAAGGATAGGGCCAGCCGTCCTGTCCCGGGTTCATCCCCCCGCCCGCCTCTTCTTCGCCGGGCCGTTCCAGATACAGTACTTCTCCCTCCTTGTAGTTTCGTACCATTTCCTGTTCTCTTACGGACAGCAGGCTGAAATTTGTCACCACCAGATCCCCCTTCAGGCAGCACAGATCCTCTGACCGAATGATTTTATGTATCTGTGCGCCGGCCCGCTGCAGCAGGGCCAGCCACTGGGCACTGTGGCAGAGGCCGCAGCGGTCCAGCTCCTCCGCCTCCCTCTCCATCCGTTCATCGCTCCAGAGAAAGGCCGCCCCCTCCGTCTCGCAGGGATGTTCCGAATAGCCATTGTCAATACAGCGCCGGATAAATTCCCACTCCTCCCGACGGATACTGTCTCCCAGGCAGAAATGAGGTCCGTCGGTTATGGTCTTCAAACCTTCCTTTGTAACAAGAAAATTACTGAAATTCGCCGCACCGGCCCGCTGCATGGCCGTGGGCGCATGGTGCAGTACATCCCATTGCTCCTGATTGTCCCAGATCATAAACAGGGGCGTCAGCTTTGTCCGGGGCAGGTACGCCCGCAGACACATCAGATTGGCAAGGAAATTATAATGGACCATTTTTCTGGCCTCATAGGACATTCTGTAGCCATGGTTGTCATTTTGACTCAAAATGGCCAGATCCGAGGACACATCCTCAACCACCAACGATGTGGCGTCCGCCCGGGCGATGGTCCCATAATCCACCCCATAGCGGACCAGGGCCTCCACCGGATCCCTGGTCCAGGCACTGTTCACCATCACCAGCAGTCCCTTTTCCCTGAGCCCCCGGATCAATTTATCCAGAAAACTGCTCCATCGTCTGCGGTAGAACGCCCTCCACTCCCTTCTTCTGTTCGCCCAAATCCAGGCACTTCGATCCTCCGCGCCCTCCGGCAGGCCGATACCCGCCTGCTCCAGCAAATCATCCGAGAAGTCGCTGTACCACATATTGCTGCGCAGAGAGGAAATCCCGTCCGCCAGCTGATAACCGTCAAATCCATACCCTTCTGCGGTCTCCAGGAGCTTTTTCAGCAGATAATCTTCATAATAACTGCCGTCCGCAAACCGCTTGATCATGACGATGCCTGTCTCCATGCCCGCTTTTCCTCCTGCGGGCAGCAATTCCGGATGCAGCTCGGTAAACAGCGGCACACCATCCTGGCCGTTTTCACTGTCCATGTCAAAGAAGCTTCCCAAAACCTTGATGCCCTGATCCTTCAAAGCCCTTGTCAGTCCCCGCAGTCCGGTATTCGTCCATGCCTGCCGCTGTCTTAAATCATTGCGCTCATGTCCCCCATAAGAACAGGCATAACGCGGAAGCGTATATTCCGCTTCCATTCCCCGATATGTATTCACAAAATCAATGCTGGTCATATGCAGGGAAATCACCTGGGGGCGAAAACCCAGCTCTTCCAAATATTGTCCCACGCCGTAATCAGGCAATTCGCAGTCAAACCCGATCAGCTCCACCCATACCGAATTCTGGAAGCCCTGCTTCGCACTTCCGAAGTATGCGTTTTTCTTTCCATAGATCATATCTTTTCCTATTCTGCAGACATGCCGTGCCTGCCCCTATTCCACTCTAAATCTCCAGATTTCACTTCCCGCTTCCGCTCTGATGCCCTGCAGTCAGGTCTGCTATACGACTCCGGCCTGATCTGCCGCCCCGGTTCCGGGATCCCTCAACTTCACCGCTTCCTGCTTCCGTTCCGATGCCCTGCAGTCAGGTCTGCTATACGACTCCGGCCTGATCTGCCGCCCCGGTTCCGGGATCCCTCATGCCTTCCTGAATCGTACGTCACAGCCCTCCAGAATCTCCCCGGCCAGCGCACAGTCCTCCTTTGTGGGCTGACGGAAATCATAATCATACGCCATCCCCAGCATCTTATACTTGGCCCCTGCCATTTTGTTATAAGGCAGAAATTCCACACCGGGCCTTCCCTCCTCTTCCCGGACAAAGTCCCGAAGCCGTACCAGATTCTCCCGATCCGTATTCACTCCATGGATAAAGGGTACGCGAAAGGTATGGCGGACGCCGGAGCCCATCAGACGGCGGGCATTTTCCAGAATCAGATCGTTACAGACGCCGGTATAGTGCCTGTGCCGCTCTCTGTCCATCACCTTCAGGTCAAAGAAGACAAAATCCACCCGCTCCAGCATCCGTACGAAGTCTTCCTCCTTCCCATACCCGGAAGTCTCCACCGCCCGGTTCAGCTGTGCCGTCTCTTCCAGAAGGGCACACAGGAAATCCGGCTGCATCAATACCTCCCCGCCGCTGAAGGTCACCCCGCCTCCGCTGGCCTTCAATACCGGCGACAGCTTCAGAATCCGCCGGGCCAGATCATGCGCCTCCCACTCCTCTCCGCTGAACCGGATCAGCCGCTTAGGACATTCCAAAATACAGGCCCCGCAGGCGATACAGTGCTCCGGGGAGGGACAAACCCGCCTGCAGCGCCCACAGTGCTGACAGCCGTTGGGACTATGTACGATCTGTTTCTTTCCCTTAAGTCCCTCCGGATTGTGGCACCACCGGCAGCGCAGCGGACATCCCTTGAAAAACACATTCACCCGGATTCCCTCGCCGTCAAACACGGCAAATTCCTCAATCGAAAAAATCGTCCCCTTCACCCTTTTCCCTTCTGCCTTTCCCTGTCTCTATATGCCGAACTCCACCCGCTTCACCACCTGGTCCTGATAGCATTTATCCAACTCCACAAAATGACCGCTCCATCCCCATACCCGAACGATTAAGTCCTGGTATTTCTCCGGCTCCTCCTGGGCCGCCCGCAGTTTTTCGCTGTTCACCGCATTTAACTGCAGCTGATGTCCTCCGGCTGCAATATAGGCCCGCACCAGCTCCGCCACCTTGCGGATACTCTCTTTTTCCTTAAATACCTGGTCATGAATTTCCAATGTCATGGGTCCTCCGTTGGAAGTACGCAGTAAGCTCTCCGGAGAAAATCCCAGCAATACCGACAATGGTCCTGCCCCGGTCAGAAACAGCGACGGTGAGAAATTCGCCGGAAGATATTCCCCCGCTCCCCGGCCGTCCGCCGTGGCCGGAAGATGCTCCCCATGCCACACATAGTACATAGCCGTTCCCGTGCCACCCCGGAAAATGCCGCCCCGGTCATTCCGAAGTCCCTCCAGCGCCTGCGCAAACCAGTCCAGCAGCGCTGCTCCCATCTCGTTTGCGCTTTCATCCCTTCCCATCTTGGGCGCCTTATTCCGCAGGATCCACTGCAGCTTCTTATCCGTCTCGAAATCGTTCTCCATACCGGTGAGCAGCTGCTTCTTCGTAATGCTTCTCTCCCCGAACACATATCTCTCCACTGCCGCCAGCTGATCCGCTCCGCAGGACAGGCCTGTCCCATGAAAACCATAGTTATTATATTTGGCCCCGCGGGAAATATCGCTGCCCCGCTCCAGATAGTCTCCCATCAGCATAGAGAGGAAGGGCGCCGGCTCCAGAAACAGATTCTTCACCTGCTCCGCCATTTCTTCTGCTTTCTTCCGCAGAGCCTGCCGTACGAACTGCGTCAGCTCATCCATGGTCTCACATTCCTCCAGATGCTCCGCGATGGTCTCCCTCACCACCTCCGCAATGGGCAGCCCGCCGATATTGGGAATGTCCATGGCCACATTGGGCACGATAAATTCCCAGCAGGCCGCAATGCAGTAATCTCTGGCATCCGCCGTCTCATATCCCCAATGCTCCAGGCAGGGAATCACTACATCGTCGTTGGAATACTGCGGGAAGCCCAGGCCTATCTTCGTCAGCTCCGTTCCCGTCTCAAACAATTCGATGGGCGTAGCCTTTGACACCCGCAGGTTAATCTTGGGATCGATCTGGCGCAATTCCCTGGCAGCAGTCAATGTCATCTCCGTCAGCTCATTGGTTCCGTCACTTCCGTCCGGCAGCATACCGCCGATCACCAGGCTCTGTCCGTTATCTCCCCAGGCCAGACTGTAATACAGATCGGAATCCCAGTTAAAGGACAGGAAAAAGTCCTCTATCATCTCCAGCGCACTCTCTTTCGTCACAATTCCCGTCTCCAGATCATGGCGGTAAAAGGGCAGAAGCCACTGATCAAACCGGCCCAATGTATTGTGATAGCAATCCGTGCACCATAATGTAAAATGCAGTATCCTGAAAAGCTGAAAAGCCTCCTCCATGGTGACGGCGCCTCGGCGGACGATCCGTGACAGCTTCTCTCCCTCCTGTGCCTGTCCGCTCCCTTCCAATGCCTGGGCGTAGCGATCCGCAAACCGCTCCACCGCGTCGATGATTTCCAGTACACAGTCCACAAATTCTCCGTCTTCCTGCCTGCCGTCCATCAGCTTTTTCCTCCTGCCCTCCAAACCGTCCCGCAATACGGTCAGCACATCCCAGGACAGATTTGTCACCTTTCCCTTTTCATGGACATAGTACTTTTCCTTCAACTCCGCCATCTCCTCCGCAGAGATAATGTCCGGAAAGGACACAATCGTCCGCATTCCGTAAATGTGCGTATCCGGCAGCAGCACCGGTGTCTCACGCTCCAGAAAAAGCTTCAGCCGCAGGGTATGGCGCCTCATCCAGGACAGGCTTCTGTCCCGAATGGCCGGCAAAATCTCATCCAGCTCCTCCGCTGTCAGCTCCCGGCGGAAGGCTCTGTGCCTGCGCTCCTCCAGATATCTTTTGACTCTCTCAATTCGTTCTGTCATTTTCATACCTCCTAGTCAGGTTCCTTCTCTAACAATTCGGCGCCTTCTTATACTCGTAAGCGCATTCATTTACCGTTTTCTAATCTTTTCTTCCAATCCCGTCTCTTTGCTTCACTGCCTTCTCCTAGACTGCCTACCGGATCTCATCCGCCTCTGCGCAGACGGCTTGTATCTCCTTCTGCGTATGCACCTGCAATCTCCAAATCCGCTTCTCCGGTTTCCCGGTATAATCGCCATTCCTCGGGCCGATCTCTATTCTGACCAGCTCGTCCGTCTCTCTGCAGCGAATCTCGGTATGACAGGATAGCTGCTTCTTATAATCCAGGCTGACTCCGTCGTCCTCCCGAAACAGATAACTGCTGTCCCTATCCGGCCAGATATCCAGAATAATCTCCGTCTCCGATTTTTCCGTTACATAATCTCTGTCCTCCCACATGGGAAGGATGGCTCCTTTCTTCACAAACAGGCCGCCGCCCCGGTTCTCCGGCGGGGTATAGGCAATTGTCTCACCACCCCTATATTCCGCTCCGGTCCAGTAGTCCACCCATTTTCCCTCCGGAAAAACCACCCGGTCACTGTAGCTTTGAACCATCAGACCGGGGCCGAAAAGGTATTGTTCTACGATATCCCGCACCTTTTTGTCCCCCGGAAAAGCAATGGGCATGGGACGCAGGATCGGCATGGCTGTCTCATGGGCCTCGATGGCCGTAGAATACAAATAGGGCAGAAGCCTGTAGCGCAGGCGGGCATATTCCTTGAAACTCTGATACATCCGGGGCGTCTCCCACCAGGGCTGACTGCAGCCCAGCCATGCATTCAGATGGGCCCAAGGGGCAAACATGGCATAATGCAGGCTTTCCAAATAATGGATATCCATATCCACGGTGGTATTGCAGTGGCCGGACAGCGCCAGACTCTGCAGCCAGACCATGGAGCTCTTCAATCCGCCGTTGTCCCCGGTATTGGCCGCGGCCCACCTCTGGCTGCCGATATAGCCTCCGCAGTAATGTAGCATAGGGCGCTGGTTCAGTTGTTTCTCCATCCCCTGACAGACCTGCATGGGCAGCAGCACCTGAGACAGATTATGCATCTCCATCTCGCTGTAGCCGTTGACACACATCATTTCCGGGCAATTGGTGTCCAATGTATCCGCAGGATCCAGCTTGAATCCGTCTATCCCGGAATCTACAAATTTTTCCAGGTGGCGGTACCACGGCTCCAGCTCTCCCTCTTCCTTTCCCCGGGCAATCCGCTCCGCCTCATCCGTAAAATCATAGGCGTTGCAAAGCCAGAGACTCACATGATAGCCATACCTGTTCAGGGCGTTTATGAAGGAATAGCGTCCGCCCCTTCCTCCACCTTTCATCCCCACGCACTCGTCGTTCACCAGAAAAGCCGGCATATGAAATTTCTCCTCATTCCACCATTTTTCCAGAGAATAATCATAGAATACCTTCATCCACTGGGGCTCTATGCTGATATGGTCGCAGGGAATATGCTCCGTGCGCAGGGTCCTGGCAGAGGAGAGCAGTTCAAACTGATTTTCCAGCATGGAAGGTATGTATGTCAGTCCGTAGGCCCATTTGGGCAGCAGCAGCATGCTGCCGGTAATCCGAGTATAACTTTGCAATATACTGTGCAGGCTGTCTCCCCAGAAGAAAAAGATATCCAGATCGTCCTCTTCCCCCATCACCAGCAGTTCCTTTGGGTTGCGCTTTCCGATATCCACAAAGTGGCGGCCGTCGGTATTGATCAGCATTCCCCAGCCCCCCGTGCTCATGACAAAAGGAACGGGAATCTCATCAAATTGATACACCGCCCAGTTTTGATACTCACCGCCCTTCAGGTTCAGCCCGGTCTTCGCGGCTTCCCCCATGCCGTAAAAGGCTTCGTCACAGTCCGCAAGATCGATTTTCAGACCGAACCGGCACTTTCCTCTGTCGGGAGCCGGTTCTGTGCGGCGCTCTTCCCGCCATGCTTTCTTCACGGTATCCGGGCGTCCCTTAATCTTATAATTAGCCTGCTGGTTCCGGAAGGCTTCCTGAAAGCTTTCCGCATATTCTGCCCATTGCGCGTCATCCTCCGAGGGACGCAATGTGAGTCGAAGCTCCCGGCGCAGTTTTTCGGTTGTTCCCCGGGCTGCCCCCTGGCTTTCCGGGGCTGCCCCCTGGCTTTCCGGAGCTGTCTCCCGCTCTGCGGAAGCTGTCCCCTGTCCTTCTCTATTCAGCCCTACGGCGGCGCTTTCGCTTTCGGAACTTTCTGCCGTTTCTCCAAGTTCCCTTCCCTCCTGCCGCCCCGGACAGAGCAGCCTTAAGATCCCGTCTTCCAGGAAGTA
>CAJUCE010000001.1:0-160087 GCA_910584865.1 uncultured Acetatifactor sp. | reverse complement strand
GTCTCTACCTTCCAGGAAGTAGTCTCTACCTTCCAGGAAGTAGTCTCTACCTTCCAGGAAGTAGTCTCTACCTTCCTTAAGCTCCTCTACCTGCTCCGGCAGCAGGATCATGCCGTACCGTTCGGTGAGACTGCGCTGCTCCCGTGAGCGCCTCAGCCTCCATGTAGTCTGGTTAATTTTCTCAAGTACCATACGATTCCCTTTCTGCAACCGTCTCCCTCTCCTGGTTTATGACGGTTTCTGTCTTTATTTCCACCATTTCCCAACATGTCTGTTTTTCACATATGCTCTCCGCCTCCCCTATATCCGCTTCAGCCTTCATCTCCGTCTTCCTCCTGATCAGAACGGTTCCAGGCCTGCCGCCTGTAAGCCGCCGGACTCATCCCCACGGCACGGCTGAATACCTTGTTAAAATACTTCACATTATCCAGGCCCACGGCAGCGGCTACTTCATCCGTCTTCACGCTCCTTTCCCGCAGCAGCTTCTTCGCCTCCTGAATCCGGGCATACTGCACATAGTCCAGAAAATTGACTCCTAAAATGTCCCGGAACGTCCTGGAGAAATAGCTTCGGCTGATGGCAAACCGTTCACAGAGATCCGTCTGATTCCCCACTTCTCCCAGATGGCGCATCATGTAATTCACCGCCTGCAGCACGGACAGGAGAATCTCTTCCCGGTAGCCGGTCCCGGCAAAATACGTATAGATATCATTTGCCATTTGTTCCACACAGCCCGCCAGCATATCCGCGGTATAAATCTCATCCGGAATCCCCATGGAAACCCGCCCCGCGGGAATGCGATACAGCGCCTGCTGTTCTTTCAGCACCTCATTCACCTGCCTGCGAAAGGCCGAAGAAACCGCTGAAAGCGCGCGGATCGATTCCAGCAGCAGTTCCAGCTCCCCTCTGTCGACAAACCAGATTTCCTCGCACAGGCCTTTTAAAACCAGCTCTTCGCTCTCCTGCGTCATCCGGCCTTCTCCTCTCCTTCTCTCCAACAGACGGTGCACCTTCCGGGATATCCGCTTCAGGTTCTCTTCCGCCCCTTCTTCTTCGGCCAGCTCCGTCTTCACCAGGTAATCGATGGCGCCTTCGCGAATGGCATCCCGGGCATATTCAAAGCCCACATGGCAGGTAACCACCACGCTCAAAACCTCCGGCGCCGCTTTTCTCAGCTCCCGGATCAGCTCCAGTCCCGTCATCTGGGGCATGGTAATATCCACCAGCATCAGATCCACCGGTTTTGTCTTCACCAGCTCCAGCGCCTGTCTGCCGCTGTCCGCCTCCCCCACGATCTCCATGTCATATTTTCCCCAATCGATCGTCTCTCGGAGCCCTTTCCGCGCAATATATTCGTCATCCACAATTACCGTTCTAATCATGTTCTCTCCCTGAATCCTCTTCCTGTCCGGACAGCTGCAGCCTCAACGTGGTGCCGCTTTCGTCATGCTCCACCGATAATACCTTTCCATGATAATAGGAAAGCATCCCCAACACATACCGCAACCCGATTCCCATACCATTACCGTTCTTCGGTTCTCCTCCCAACAATTGTCTGCGCATATCCTCTGAAAATCCGGGTCCGCTGTCACTGATACTCACGATATAATCATCTCCTGACAGTCTTCTGGTCCTCACCTCTATCCGATTGTTTCCCTGATCATCCATTCCGTACAAAATGGAATTTTCCAGCAACGGCTGCAGTAAAAAGCGGGGAATCAGCAACTCATAATCCTTCTCGCTCAGCTCATAGCTGACATGGATACGATTCCCATAGCGCATGATCTGCAATTCCATATACGCCCGGATAGCCTCGAACTCCTCCCGAAGCGTACTCAATCTCTCCTCTCCCAGATTATAATTAAACACCTTGATCAGAGACGTGGCCATGGAATGAATCTCCTTCTGATGATTCAGTTTGGCCATCCACTGAATGGAATTCAGGGAATTCTGAATAAAATGCGGATTGATCTGCTGTTGTAATTTCTCATACTTCAGCTGTTTTTCCTCCTGCTTCTGTTCGCTGATCTGTTGCAGCAATTCGATATTACAGTTTCTGGCATCATAAAATGCTTCCAGTATCCCGTCCAGCTCCAGGATCCCGATCTCTCTCGCCGGCACAATCTGCGGAATCTGCGCCGTCTCCCGGATAATTTTCTGCAATATATTGATTCTCCGGTAGATCAGCAGGTACAGAAGGGTATTCACCGCCAAAAACAACACGGTGGAAAAAAGGCTGATCCCTGCAAAAGCGGTCCCCCAGTTATTAAACAGTCTCCGATATTCTGCATCCGGCATCAGCGCCCAGATCTCCCACTCGGTTTCATCCTTCTCGGTATCAAAATACCGAAACCCTGCATCCTTCATTTCGTCCATAGCATTTCCAACCAGCTCCTCCCCCGCTTCGGAATAAATCACTCTTCCCTGACCGTCCGCAAAGGTGGGATAGATCGCCCATTCATTATCCAGGGTATGATATACGGATTCCAGCCACTCCTCACTGCTCTCCAGATAGAGATAGAGGCCCTCCTTCTGATTCAGCGTACAGATTGCGGACAGAACCTTCCCTTCGGAAAACGGAGAGGCATGGGGCAGCTGAAAGCGATAAAAGCCCTTCTCGTACAAAATCGGAAATCCGTCAAGCTCCTGCGTGCTTTCCCCGGACGGCTGCGGAATTACGTTAGAAAGCAGCGGAATATTTCTCCCTTCGGCATCCTGGCAAAAAACCATATAATGGCTGATGGACGTCCCCGAAGTAACCGTCTGCGCCAGGGTTATCTGCAGATTCCTGTAAATACTGATAAATTGTATGATTTTTTTCGAAGACCAGTTTTCGTCGGAATTCACATACTCCGGCCAGTCTCCCAGGATATACCCCTTCAGGCCCGCATACGTCGTCTCCCCCGAAGAGATCAGCCTCTGTCCCCGCTCCTGGATATCCTCATACGCCCCCCTGATATCCCTGTCCACCTTGCCGAGAGCATTCTCTATCTGATTCCGGATTGTCTGATTATAGCTTGCCGTATACTGACTGATAAAAAAGAATACCATCATCAGCAGCATGGCGGCATTCACAAGGGCGAACAGGAATATTCTGAATAACAGAGACTTTCTTATTGTTTTTTTTCGCATTCTTTTCCGCTCTTTCAATCCTGTTTTTGAAGTCCCCTTCCGCTCCCTTCTATTGTTTCCAAAAAGGGATGGCCGAATACCATCCCTCTTGTCATATTGACCGGTTATTTATTCTCTGCAACCCAGGCATCCAGCTCGGCCTGGATCTCTGCCAGCAGCTCCTGATAGCCTGCTCCGTCCAGCGCCTCCTGGAACTCGTCCTTGATCTCCCTCCAGTCCACGGCTCCGATCAACAGCGCCTGTCTGTACTGATCGAAGACCACCGTACAGGCATTGAACAGATCGCTGGTCTTGTCCGCATCAATTGCAAAGCCCAGAATATCAGACGGTCTGCACGCGGCATTAAAATCCTCGAACTGGGTATATTTATTGTCCGGCTCGTCATTCATCAGATAGCTTAAGAACTGATTGCCGTAAGCCCAGCTCCAGTTACTCCAACTGCTGCCGTCCAGGGTCTTCGCCCTGTTCTCTCCCGTCATCTCATAGTTGACACCCTCGATACCGAATACCAATGTATTATACACATCCTTATCCGTATACAGCAGATTGATAAATGCCATGGCCTTATCCGGATTTTGACTGGTAGACGGAATGCTCATCATGGAACCGACCGATTGTGTAAAGGGCATGAAGGGCTCCTGCAGATCCACACAGACCAGTCTTCCGCCGTATTTGGCTGCGGATTCTTCCGCAAATCCCGGCTTCAGGTTGCTGCTGAAGCAGAAGAACTTATACTCTCTTGCCGGAGAATTATCCCCTGTTATGTCGGTCAAAGCATCCTTATTTACATACCCTTTCTCGTACATCGCATGCACCCAGTCGAAAAGCTCCTGAGATTTTACATCGTCGATAGGAGATACAACTTTATAAGGCTCCGTGGTAGACATTCGCACTAATCCGTTGTAATAAACAGGCTCTGAATACACGGCAAACAGGTTGAAGATTCCCGCACTGGGAACTGCCAGCGGCGTGATGTCCGGCTCGTTTTGTGCAATAATATCCAGCCAGGGCTCCACATCCTTGTAAGTCTTAATCGTGGAGAGATCAAAATTGTATTTTTCCACCAGCTCCGCATTAAATACCCAGCCGTTGGTCTCTCCTTTCTCCTTATTTACCGGAAGCGCATAGATATGTCCGTTTACCTTGGTTCCGTCCGTAAATTCATGCCCCACCAGATCATAGAGATTGCTGTATTCTCCGTTAAGGTAATCCTCCAGGGGCGTATACATTCCGCTTCCTGCCAGATAGTGATATTTTCCGCCGAAAGCGGAGTTTACCAGATCCATTTTGGTTTTCGAGGTCATCTCCAGGTTCATTTTGTCGCCGTAGGTGGCTCCGTCTACCAGATGAATCTTTACCGTACAGTTGATCTTCTCCAGCGTCAGCTTTGTCAGTTCTTCCTCTACAGCCGCCGAATTACTGAGGCTCCCTGTATCATACATAAAGAGATCCAGCTGGTAGGGCTCCTCTCCCTCCGCCTCCTGGCTGCCTCCCTGGGATTCCTGTCCGCTGTCCTGACTTTCCCGGGATTCCTGCCCGCCGTCCTGACCTCCCTGAGATTCCTGCCCGCTGCCCGCACCGCTCTGGCCCGTTCCTGCATCATCATTGCCGCAGGCCGCGGTTCCAAGTATCATGGCAACGCTTAAACCCAGCGCCAGAAACCGTTTCAATGTGTTTTTCTTCATTTGTTCTCCTCCTTTAAAAAAGAAACCTGTTACGACTACCTTTATCTCAAAACTGCACATGCAGATTGATTCAGCCCTTCACCGATCCAAGTGTCAAACCGGACACAAAATACTTCTGAGCAAAAGGGAACAGGAACAGCATCGGCCCCACTCCCACCACGGCCATCGCCATTCGGACCCCGTTGGACGGCATGTCCGACAGTGCTTTGATCATCTCCGGGGACATGGTCCCCATCATCATGGCGCTCTTCAATGCCTGCATATTCAGCAAAGTCCTGGTCATCAGATACTGAACACTGAACTTTGCGGAATCGTTGATAAATACCATACTGTTATACCAGTTATTCCAATACCCAAGCACTGTCATAAAGGCGATGGCCGCCAGAACCGGCTTGGACAGCGGCAGGATAATCTTCCAATATATCTTGAACTCGCCCGCCCCGTCGATGGCCGCCGCATCTATCAGACTGTCCGAAACGGAATTGCTGAAGAAGGTCCGCATGACGATCACATTGAATCCGCTGACCAGCATATTGGGAATCAACAGGGCTAACAGAGAATCCTTCACATTGAAAATCTGGGTATATACCAGATACCAGGGTGTGAGCCCTCCGTTGAACAGCATGGTGAGCAGGACATAAATGCTCAAAATCCGCCGATAGGGATAATTCTTCCTGGACATAGTGTAGGCCAACATGGAAGTCATCGCCAGACTCAGCACCGTGCCTGCAGCTGTAATCAAAATCGTAATTCCGTAAGCCCGTATGATGGTAATCGGGGTGGTAAACAGATACTTATAAGCGTCCAGACTAAATGCCTTAGGGAAGAATCGGTATCCCTCCACAATCAGCGACTTCTCATCCGTAAGGGAAATCGCGAGCACCAGCACAAAGGGCAGAATGCAGGCCATGGCGCAGAGGAACATCAGTACATGGATCCAAGTATTGTAAAACCGCCCTTGGCCCACTTTCCGTTTTTTTCCTACTTTCTCTTTTTCCATCTATCCTGTACTCCTTTCAAAACAGCGCGTCGTCCGGACTGATCCGCCTGACGATCAGATTGGATGCCACTACCAGAACCGCTCCCACAATGGACTGATAAAATCCCGCCGCGGCCGAACGTCCAATATCTCCGGAAATCAACAACATCCGATACACATAAGTATCGATTACCTCCGTTGTCTTCTGCAGCAGCCCGCTGGCCATGGGCACCTGATAGAACAATCCGAAATCCGAATAGAATATTTTGCCCACATTCAGCAAGGTCAGCGTGGTCATCAGCGGTATCAGCATGGGTAATGTAACATAGCGGATCCGCTGCCACCGGCTTGCGCCGTCCAGATCCGCCGCTTCATACAGCGACTGATCTATTCCTGCGATGCTGGCCAGATAGAGAATGGCGCCGTAGCCTGTATTTTTCCAAAACTGTACAAATACCAGTATATAAGGCCATGGTTTCGGAGTTGCATACCATTCCATGGGTTTCACCCCAAAGTTTTCACAGACCTTATTCAGGATTCCCAGCCGGGGATCCAGAAATGCATATACCACATACCCAACCACCGTCATGGACACCAGATAAGGAATAATAAAACTTGCCTGATAAAATTTCTGCCAGGCCGACTGCCCCAGCTCGGATAACAAAATGGCTGTCAATACGCCTCCCACCAGACCCGTGACGATAAAAATCAGATTGTAGCCTATCGTATGTACGGTAATCCGGCTGGCATCAGGCGAGGAGAAGAGAAACTTAAAATTGTTCCATCCGCACCACGGGCTCTTCCAAATCCCGTCGGTAAAGTTAATCTTCTTAAACGCAAGCACCAGACCGGCCAGAGGCATATAGTTATTGACAAACAGATAAATCACTGCCGGAAGCGCCATCAGCGTCAGCGGTAAGTAACGTTTGCTGTGTCCTTTCTTTTTCGTCCTGACCGTCCGGTTTCCAGTTTTCATTCAGGCATCCCTTCCCTTCCAGTTTTTCCAACAATTTGCTTTTTCTGTTCCTTTGTTTTCTCTATGATAGCAATTTCTTTCGTCAGTTTAAACACAAACCTGTCTCTTTTAAGACGGTTTTTGTCTTTTTTCACTAATTTTTAGCAGAATCTGGGATAACGCTTTTTTCTATTATGCGCAGTCTTTCCTTTCTTATCCCTGCAGCCTTGGTTTTCCGGATCCGATTCCTGCGGCGGCGCCTGTGTAACATAACAAAATAATTGGAAAGTCGGAGAAAATGAGATATAATAGAATTCACAAAAACTTCAAATACTAGGAGGTTATTCATGGAAAACAGCAAGGAAAAAATCGATTACCGTATCGGCAGAAACACACCGGCAGACATTTTTCAGATTAACGAGCCCCGTCCGGAAGGAGTTCCCGGACCGGATACCTTCGGCAGCCTGACCTATCTGCCGGGACAGGGTCTCATGCTGGTCATGTGGTGCTTTGAGGAGAACCCTCTGGCGCGTTATACAAAGCCCAACGAGCCTGTTCACACGGACAGCTGCATGGAGGGATTTATCAATTGTTTTCCCGAGCTGCCGGGAAAGGGCTACATCAGTGTGGAGATGAATGCCAATGGCGCTTCCCATTGCTCCTTCGGCACAGGACGCCATGACCGTCGTTATGTGATCGATCTGGGCCTGACGCACCCTGCTGTGGAGATCACAAGAGGCCTTCGCGACGGCAGACCTTACTGGCAGGCAGGCTGCCTGATTCCGGAGCAGCTTCTGGAGGCGCTGTACGGCGTATCCTGCAGCTTTGCTCCCGGCCATCTCATGCGGGCCAATTTCTACAAGTGCGCGGAGGATGTGGCCAATCCCTACTGGAGCGCCTGGAAACCGGTGAGCAGGCTGGATTTCCATATGCCGGAGCATTTTGGTTATTTGATTGTTTTATAGAACAAGAGCAAGCTATCTGCAAAGTAATTTCCCGGCTTCCTGACAAAACAGTTTACACTGCCTATAATAAATCCGAATGGCGAAACGGCCTACATTATGCTGATGAGCGACGGAGACTCTTTCGGTTCTTTCTGGCTTTACTGGTAAATCTTCCGCCCTCAATGCTGCACCCTAAAATAATTCAGCAAGATTTCCTTGATATGGCTGTACCGCCTGGCATAGGAATTCTCCACACGTATCACCTGGAGGTGGTGGTCCCGGCAGATCTCTTCCTTTTCCCGATCCCGGGCTCTCACCACCTCATCTTCAAAGTGCTCCTTACCGTCCAGTTCGATAGCCAGTACCGGCACATCTGTCCGCCCCTGTTTTTCATACACCACAAAGTCAAATTTTCCGGAATAGAACAGATCCCGGTACATTCCGTTTTCCCCTGAATTCCCAAAGACCTGCTCCACATCCACGCCTTTTCGGATGGCGAAACGGTTCTGGGACAGCCAGATATTTTCCAGAGCATGATTCAGATTTTCCAGAAAAGCCTCCTCTGTAGCATTGCTGAAGGGCTTCACTCCCAGGGCTCTGGAATTGGCCTGCTTGCGCGTCACCCGGGACTGGCCGTTCTTCTTCACATACTCCACCAGTTCAAAGAGATCGTCTTCGCCATCCTTCCCGGAAAGCCCGTGAAGCCTGTCCAGATTCCGGGAATCGGAGAGCACCACCAGCCGATCCCTTGCCCGGGAAGTGGCCACATTGATTAATTCTTTATTATTCTTCAGCCATTCATAAGTACCTGCCTGGGTCCGGCCGGTGATGGCCGTGGAAAACAATACGATATCCTTCTCGTCTCCCTGAAAGGCATGCACCGTTCCGCAGACTACATTGTGAAGCTTCTCCCGCTTCAGAGCCTCCTCAATCAGATTGCGCTGGTTGACAAAGGGGGTGATGACACCGATGCTCTTGTCCCGGTTCCTGCCGGCATAGCGCACAATCTGCTCCACTTCCTCGGGAGCCGTATTCTTTACATCGCAGTGATCGTTATTTACATCCATAAATACCAGCGGCCGGGCTTCTTTGCTCCGGGAACAAATCTGCAGTCTGGAATTGTAATATTTTCTGTTGTTAAACTCGATAATTCTCTCATTGCATCGGTAATGATTGCGCAGAAGAACCTCGTCGCTGACTGCGTCACAGGCCAGAAAGGTTTTATAAATAGAATTCTTCCGGTAGTCATATTCCTCCGCCACATTGTACTTTTTCCGCAGCCTCTGATTCGGCGCCTCATCCAGCAAAATCACGGGATTCAGCTGCTGGGGATCCCCCACCAGCATCAGATTCTCTCCTCTGATAATGGGCACCAGCGAAACAGCTGTATTGCACTGGCTGGCCTCATCCATGATCACCATGTCAAAGACAGGGAGCGGTTCTCCCAGTCTGTGAGCCGAAATACAGGTAGTTATAATAATAGGAAAAATCTCCTGCAGCAATCTGACATTTTTCGTCTTACTCAAAAATGCGTTAAAAGCCGCCAGCTGTTCTTCGTCCTGTAAATCAAACAAAATCTTCCGTAATTCCGAGAATTTCTCCCCGTCCAACTTCTTGATATAGCGGGCGGAAGTATAATACAGATATTTGCGCAATTCCTCCTGATCATTGTCCAGCAGGGCAAAGGCTTCCCGATCCGTGATCTCTCCCGCCTTCTCGATCCGCTCCTGTACCTGTTTCAGCTGCCTTCCCTGCAGATCCGCCTGAAAGGGAAGCATCTGCATGGACACCTGCACCCGCTTCTGATATTCCAGCAGATGGCTGAGCGTCTCTTTCCGCTCTCTTAAGTCCAGCACCTCTTCGTATTTTTTCAGCAGATCGGATAGCTTTCCGGCCCGGCCGATCCGGTCATCCCGATTCCTGTCCAGCGTTCCCTGAAATACGGTGATATCCTGCACCCGCCGATACAGCTCCTGCACATAGACAAGCGCCTCCCGCACCTTATCCTGATTTCCCAGACGAAGCACAGGAAACGGAATCTGCCTGTTCCCGTATTCCATTCCAATCAGTTTCTCAAATACAGCATTGATAGGATGATTATTATAAGATGCAAAAAGCACTGTCCTCTCATTGAAAAAGGCCGTGACAATGGTATTTAAGATGGTATTGGTCTTGCCGGTACCGGGCGGCCCCTGAATATAGGCCACCGGATACTTCATGGCATTGTTGACCGCCAGAAGCTGGTCCAGATTCAGCTGATTCAGCAAGGTCACCGGATAATTCTTCCTTCTCACCGGACGGTTCAGCAGATCCCCGAAAAACGCCCTGATGGGGACTGTGGCTTTTCCCTCGTTGTACTGTCTGATAATCGCCTGATATTCCGAATGCAGGTCCAGCGCAATGTCCATGCCCATCCCGATCACATAGGGCATGTCGTCCACTCCTGTGACATGCCTGGAATGCCGCATGACACAGTCCTTGATCCGCTCCTGATTCTGTTCAAAATCCGCAAGCAGCCCATACTCGTCTCCGTCCAGATACTTCCGGATACTTTCCTTCGTATCACCATACTGATATTCCGTGCAGATGGTGATCTCTTCCTCCGGACGCAGCATGCGCTGCTTCACATCCAGAAGCAGTTTGCGGCAGGCCAGCACATACAGTCCCTTGGCCGTATGAATGCTCAGCACATTCATCGCCAGCTGCTGAATGGACAGCCTGCCGCTCTTTTTTGCCCGTTCCTCTTCCAAAATAGAATGTTTCCTTTGAAAATTCTGTACAATAGTCCGAAACTGCTCCTCGCTCAGATGGTATCCGTCCCCCTGGAAGCTCTCCCTGTCCAGGTAACGGACCAGCGCAAAATCCGCATGATAGGGTACCGTATCCATGCGGTTGCACATTTCCAGATAGTTTAGGATTTTCAGATTCGCAGCATTATCAAATAATTGTCTGTATCTGTTTGGATTTAAGTAAATATCTCTTACCAGCGTCTCATTCACCGGACAGTAAGAGCCCTCCACGATCCCGGAGGACAGAATGGAATCGATATAAATAAAGTCGAAAGAATCTGTGGTATATCTGCCAAGATGCAATCCGTCCACAGCAAGGGCACGTTTCTCCGGATTCAGCTCTCTGATGCCGATCCAGTACCTGGTAACCTGCCCTTCCCTGTTTCTATACTCTATTTTCAGCCATTTTCCCTCATGGATGGCCCTGAAAATATCATGGCATACATTGTTCATTTTGCGCTCCGGCTTTGTGCCCCGGCTCCTGTTACGGAAATCCGCCGGAGATTTTTCATATCATTTTCTCCGGCGCCATATGCGGTGCCGGTTGTACCCCTGTCAGGAAATCACTCCCCTGCTGCCGATGCTCCTACCCGCTCTCCCAGCCGCACTCTGGTCTCTATCCCCTGTCTTGAATTCTCCAGGATATCCGCATCCGGCCGTGCCGCGCCCCTTCCGGTAATCAGGATAACCGTAGAGCCGCCGAAAGCAAACCTCCCTTTCTCCCAGCCTCTGCGTACCACACATCCCCTGGGATGATTGATAATTTTGCCCACCAGCAAAGCTCCCACTTCCATCTGGATCATCTTACCGAAATTCTCCGACTGCAGAATGCAAAACTCTCTGGTATTTTCCTTATAAATCGGAAACTGCTCATTTGCCACAGGGTTCACCGTATGCAGCACCCCCGGAATCCGTACAAATTTCCGTATCGTGCCGCTGTCCGCATAGATATAGCGGTGATAATCTCCCACACACAGCCGGAACAACCACACATAACCGCCTGCATATTCCGCTGCCAGCTTCCGATCCTTCAGCAGGCTCTCCACGGTGTAAGGAGTATGCTTGACACGAAAGACACAATCGTCATTTATTTCATAGACACTGACACGGCTGTCGCAGGGACTTACCAAAACTTCCGGCGCCTTTTCCATCTTACGGGCCCCTTCTGCCAGTCTTCTGGTAAAAAATTCATTGAAGGAACGATACTTTTTCGGCTCATAATCCCACATATCGATGCCGTGGAAGCGAATGAAATTCCGAATCAAAAGTGTCGATAATCCAGAATCAAGAAAGGATCCTGCCATTCTTGAAAACAATGGTGTCACCAAGGGCTTCAGCAAAAGCCTCCCCAGTTTACGACTGTATAAATTTTCCAAAATACGATCCTGCAAAGTATTCTCCTGCGTTATATTTCCCTTCCTGTCCGCAATCAAATGCATAATCCCCTCCTGTCCCCAGTGTCCTCTCAGGAATTGTACGCCCTGCACAATCCTCACAAATTATTTCGGGACACTTCCTTATTATCTGGTCTTGGGATGGATCATACGCCACCAGCTTCCTCCGGCAAACACGATCACACCCACCGCTATCGCCACTATTGCTACAATCACAAATACCTCTTTCACAGAAGGCTTGCGCAGCCTGAAATCCAAAATAAACAGAAATCCCACCAATGCCACAACAAAATGCAGCACTATTGCAAATACCAGCCTGCTGGGAAACAACGGCGAAAATACAAATAATATAGGCAGCGCAATCGCCATGGATGTAATAGGCAGACCCTGATAATATTTTCGAGCCCCCCCTTCTTCCGCCTGGCGCTTCGCCTCCATCACATTGAAATACCCCAGCCGAATCAGCCCCGCCAGGCCATACAGCGCCAGAATCGCCATACTGTAGATATGGTCCATCCCCATCCTGTAGCAGATCACAATGGGAAGCACTCCGAAGCAAACGATATCACAAAGAGAATCTATCTGGATCCCGAAAGCCTGTTCATCCTCCGTCCGGTTTTTTTTCGTCCGGGCAATCTTGCCGTCAAACATATCACACAACCCGGAAAATGCCAGAAAGAAAATAGCCCAGCGCAAATGCATTGTCGTTGCGGAAAAAATACCTGCCACAGCCGAAATAAAGCTGATGTAGGTAAGTATTACCGTATAATCATAAAATCCAATCACATGAATTCCTCCTCATTTTATCCAACTCTTCCACCACACCTGCATTCCCCTCTTTGCACAAAACAGTTCTTTCGGACTCCGCACAGTTCTACGAATATTTTATACCGTAGTAAGGAAAATGTCTACCAAAACCGAACTCTTTGTACAATAAATTTACAAATTTTTATACCTTCAGATCTTTCCTCTGTCTCACCGTATAATATACCTGGGCAACAATTGTAAATACTGCGCTGATCAGAAGCTGGCTGTAGTATCCCAGGCTTCTGGAAAGCACCATGCCCGGCAGCAGCATATTCCGAAAAACAGATGGGAAAATACGTAAAAACAGAGCTTCGCTGATTCCCATCCCTCCCGGAAGCGGCAGCATATCCACGGAAACCGATATTACAGCCTGCAGCACCACCACATCCCATATCGACGTACCGGATAATCCAAAGGACAAATACACTACCCAGGTCACGCAAAAGAGTGCAAGCCGCTGTCCAAAGGTAATCACTATCACCCAGAAGATCACCTTCCTGTGCTTCTCCAGATAGGCCGCCGTCTCCCGGTATACCTGCATGGCTTCCTGCAGCTTCCTGCAGCGCTCCTCTTTATGTCTCATCAGCCGCAGCTTCTCCAGCCACTTCATCCCCCTCGTCAGGATCACCTCCGCCATCACAGGATGAAAGACCAGAACTGTCATAAAAGTCACACAGAAAACATTCAGCAATACTCCCAGATAAAATACCGGAAGGACTTCTCCCAGGTACCGCTCACGAATCCCTCGCCCAAACAGGAGAATTCCAAGACCGATCACCACCAATACCAATTTATATGTAATGGTTACGACCATCAGAATCACAGTAGCCACAGGAATGGAAATTTTTTCTTTTTTCATATAATAAATCTGCATCGGCTGTCCGCCGGTAGCCGAAGGCGTAATACAGCTGAAGAAAAATCCTACGGAGGAAAACAGAAAACAGATCCGCTTTTTCAGCCGAATTCCAAAGGAACCCATCATATACCACAGGATAATCGACTCCCCCCAGATAAAGATCACTACCAGGGCAACGCCCGGAATCAGCTTCCATTTATCCACACTCCGGATTGCCTCCATCATGGCTTCCAGATCTTCCCCGCGAAACACGCCATAAACTGTCAGCACAAAAACCATTGCCAGAAACAGGGCGTTCCCTATGATTTTCTTTTTCGATTGCACTAGGCGCTTCCTCCTTCCGGACGAAGCTTCCCTCTTTTCCTGCTCCTCTTATCATGCAGAAATTTATCCAATACCTTCTCGTATTTCCCCCACACTGCAGGCAGCTTCCCGATGAGAAGACAGATTTCAGCAAGTGCGACTCCGCCGATGACATCTACAATCACATGCTGCTTCGTTGTCAGCGTGGAAATGCAGACCAGCAGAGCCATCACGCAGGACGCACCTCTGTACCAGCGGGGAATATAGCTTTTTCCCCGTATCCCGATGTAGCAGAACCAGCTCACCAGGCAGTGGATCGAAGGGAACAGATTATCTGCCGCATCTATCCGGTACAAAACTGCCACCACTTGATTCCAAAACCCTTCGGCCTCCACCATGGGCCTGGTATTCGTCGTAGGATAAATCAAATAGCAGGCCAGGCAGATCATTCTGGACAAAAAATCCGCCGCAAAGAACTGGCAGACCTCCTTCTTTCCCTGTCTGGCAATCAAAATATAATTCACGATCCAAAACAGATAGCAGCCCAGATAAATCACAACTGTATACGGAATAAAAGGAATCATCCGATCCAGACCGCACTCGATGTTGTGATGAAGCCAATCTCCCGCAATCATCCGCGCTCCGCCATACACTCCCATGTTCACTGTAACCGCAGCTATCAGCGGAATCAAACTATATTCCGGAATAAGAGCATTTAGCATTTTACGCAATTTTCCCATGTTGTCCTCCCGGTTTCTGCCTGCAGTCGGCCGCAGGCAAAACCTGATGTCTCTCTGATTTTCAAATTGAATATCATCTCCGAATAAGACTATATCAAACTTTTTTCGGCCCCTCAATATGTTTTTTCATATCTTTAACAAATCTTTAGAGAATATTTACTTTAAAGCGCCGATACCATTATTTTCTTTTCCGAAACGAAACGCCCATGCCGACGGCCGCGCCACCTTGCAAGAAAGTCTGGGAGGCAAGTTACGGGACTTTCACAGAAAACCTCCATACGTCCTGGCTGTTCCACCATGCATGAAAGTCTGGAGGTTTACTGTGGATGCACACAAACCGCAAGGGCATGCGGTTTGGCGCGTTGCTGTCTTGCCGAATAAGCAAGAGAGCTTATTCGGACTGCGCGGATTCCGCAAGGCAAGTTACGGGACTTTCACAGAAAAACAGCCGCCTCGCTAAAAATTGCAAAAGCGGGCGGCTGTTTCGATTGTAAAAGTGAGGATTACAGAGCATGCTTGTCCATGGAAAAACCTCTGCCCTTCACTTCGCTGACTCTCGTGATCACCATAAAGCAGTTCGGATCAATGCTGTGCGCGATTTTTTCCAGCTTGTACAGCTCTCTGTTGGAAATCACGCTGAAGATCATCTGGGTTTTGTCATGCAGATACCCGCCTTCCGCGTCCAGAAGCGTCACTCCCCGGTCAAGCTGCTTTAAAATCGCTTCCTGCAGCCTGGCGGACTGATTGCTGACAATCTTTACCTCTGTCTGCGTGGTACCGATCATCATCGTCTTATCCAGCACAATGGCTGAAACCATCACAAACAAAATACCGTACAGAATATTTTCTGCCGGATGCAGTGGCACCTGCAACAGCAGGATCAACACATCAAAAACATAGAGGCTCACCGACACCGGTACCCGGAAATACTTGTACAAAACCAGCGGCGGAATATCCATTCCACCTGTGGAAGCGCCGGTCCGTATGACGATCCCCAGAGACGCGCCCACGCCCAGACCGGCAAAAAGCGTACACAAAAGGATATCCTCCGTCAGCACAAATTCCCCCAGAACCCTGTCTGCCACCTCCAAAGCTGCCGGAATCAGGAACGTGCTCAGCAGGGTGGTCACCACAAAGGATTTTCCCAGGGCAAATAGTCCCAGCAAAAGCATACTCACATTCACAAGGAGCAAAATGCCCGAAACCGATACCCCCGTAGCGTAATGTGCCGCCAGGGCTATTCCTGTGGCGCCTCCGCTGGCCAGACTGGCCGGAAGCAAAAACAGCTTCACCGTCAACGCATATACGATATTTCCCAATAAAATGGCGCCGATTGAACGCGCCGACCAGTTCATGTGCATTTTATCATCCATTTCTTCTTCCTGTCCTCCATAGTGCTCCCCACTCCGCGCCTGTCCTCCGATAACGCCGGTACTCGTTCGGACAAAATTCAGTCTTCAATGGTTAATCATTTCTGGTCAATTCTTTTTCTCATCGTCTTTTCCGTTGTCCTTTTTGGACTTCACGATCTTGACAATGGCTCCGATGATCACCACTGCTGCCAACACATAAAATGCAATATTGACCAACGATCCGGTTAATTCATACATGACTACAACCCCCTTCCTGACGCCCTCCGGCTTTCTTATGTGAAGAAATAAATTTTCAATCCTGCAAATTTATTTCGAAACACATTCTTCACTATCCGAGACCTTCCTCTCAAAGAAAAAATCCTGCCGCCGTCTCCACTACAAAAACCACGCCGCAGCACAATACCGCAATTCCCACCATGTTCAATCCCTTCCATGCCGCCAGGATACCCGCCGCCAAAGCCAAAATACCCGCCAGCGGAATCTGCGGCGCCGTGATAATGGCCGGAAAAGTCATCACCGCCAATGTGACATATGGTACATAATATAAAAATGAACGGATAAATGGGTTTTTGATCTTTTTTCGAATCAAGGTCAGCGGCAGGACACGGATCAGGAAGGAAACTGCGGCCGCTACCAATATGTACAGATAGATATTATGCGTCATTTTGCCGCCTCCTGTCTGATGCCGGACTCCGGCGCGTCAATGCTCCGAAAGCCTTCTGACAAATTATTTCCATTTTTCAGCCCCTCTTCCTGCTTTGATTCCGCTTCGTCCTCTTTCCGGTTTTGCTTTCCGGTTCCGCCTCTTCCTCTTCCGGGTTCCGGGCCTCCGCTCCTTCTTCCGGCTCACTTTCCTGGCCTGTCTCCGCCTTCAGTGGAAACAGAATCGCTGCCGCACCTGCAATCAGCACTGTCAAAAGGCTGATCTTCATGCTGTCGGACAGACTATCAAACAGATGTATTCGGGAAACCACGAAACTTGCCAGAAAACTGACCAGAATCACCCCGCCTACCACTTTACTGGTTTTCGCCGCCGGAATAATAATAGCCACAAACATCCCATACAAGGCCACACTCAAAGCACTGACTACGGATACTGGCAGCACATTGCCTGCCACCACTCCCATAGCCGTCCCTAAAGCCCAGCCAGGCAACGCTATGACCATGGCCCCGTAGCTGTAATAAGGATTCAGAATCCCCGGCTTCCCCACCGAGATTCCAAAAATTTCGTCTGTGATGCCGAATCCCACCAAAAGCCGGTGTCCCAGAGCTGTACCGCAGTCAAATTTCTGGCTCAAAGCGCAGCTCATAAGAAGATACCGTATATTAGTAACCAATATGACAAATGCCATCTCAAAATAGGGCGCATTTGCCATAATCACCGTAAATTCCGCATATTCTCCTGCGGAAGCATGGTTTAAAATACTCGACAAAAATCCCTGAAAAGGATTCAGACCTGCCTTTTTCGCCACGATTCCCAGAGAAAAGGCTACCGCAAAATAGCCCAGGGCAATGGGAATTCCGTCATGTATTCCATTGGCAAATATCTTTTTGTTTCGGTTCAATTTTGTCACCTCTAACTACCCCAATATATTTATTATAACAACCAAGGCCAGTGGATTGCAACAAAATTTATAGATAAAATTTTTAGTTTCTGTGATAAAATATACTTCCCAATCCTTATATCAGTGAAACCATTCAGGAATTGTCCGAAGATAACTGTTATAACTTGATTTTACAGTTATTTCCAGACACTTCCTTCTCCCGGAAAGGAAGTGCGACCATGACCACCGAAGAGCTGACCCGCCTGTTTCAGCAGTATGGAAATGATGTCTACCGCTTTGCCTACAGCATCACCCGCCATACCGCCGATGCGGAAGATATCTGCCAGACCATATTCTGCCGTCTGGCAAAGGGGAACATCGTCCTGGAACCCGGGCGGGAGAAGGCCTGGCTGCTCCAGTGTGCCGCCAACGCCTGCCGTGACCGCTTCCGGTTCCTGGGCCGTTGGAAAACCGCCCCCCTGGAGGAAGCTGTCCACATCCCGGACGATACCCAGCGGGCCGTACTGGATGCCGTGATGGCGCTTCCTGCCAAATACCGGGCTCCCGTCCATCTGCACTATTATGAGGGATACAGCCAGAAAAAAATCGCCCGCATCCTGTCCCTCTCCCTTACAACGGTACAGACAAGAATGCAGAGAGCCCGAAACCTGTTGAGAAAGGAGTTGTGCAACGATGAAATCAATCTATAGAAAAGCCATGGAACACCTTACCCTCCCTCCCGATGCCCTTGCAAAAATCCAGATAGGAGGACTGCCGGAAAGACTGCCTGGAAAACCATCCGGAAGACTGCCAAAACAATAGTCTGAAATGTGGCCGGAAAAATGGTTCAAAAGATTATGTTCCACATTCCGGAAATCCTGCCCTGTCCAAACTGGCGGGAACGGCTGCCGCTGCGGCCCTGGCAGCGATTCTGCTATCCACCGCTGCCGTCAGCGCCTACGGACACTTTTTCCACCCTATTCCGGAAGATGTGGCAGGCGCCGTGCGTCCAATTCAGCTGACTTCCACCAGCCAGGGCATCACCCTCACCGTACAGTATGCCTCTGTGGAAAAAGGCTCCCTCACTGCCTATCTGACCCTGGAAGACACCAGCGGCTTAAACCGCCTGTCCCAGGGCGTGGATTTCTATCACAGCTACCATGCGGATAAACCGGATGAGACCCAGGAAACTTTCTATCAATACCAGTCCCTGGGATACGATGAGGCCACCCATACCCACGGTTTCCTGGTGACCATCACCCCCTCCGATGCTTCCAGGAAGCCACTGTACCTTCAGGAACAGCAGTTTACCCTCTGCGTGGATCAGCTGTTATTGGCACAGACCATCTCCGAGCCGGTTCTTTGGCCGGACTGGAACAGCCTGCCCTCCCAGCCGGCCGCAGAATTCCGTCGCTGCCATGTATGGTCTTATGTGGACAACTACTGCAAATCCATTCGCACGGCAGATGACGAGGCCCTCGTGCTCCTGCCCGGAAACTGGGGCTTTCCCGTGGCGGAGGGATTCACCGTCACCGCCGCAGGCTTTCTGGACAACGGCTTCCATGTACAGCTTCGCCAAAACAGGAAGGATGCCGAACATGATCACGGGAACCTGAAACTCACCGACGCGCGGGGCAATGTTTACGGGGACAGACTGGAATGCTCCCACAGGGAAGGCTCCTTTTGTGCGGTGACCTTCCGGGATGACTACGGATATGAATATACGGATTATATTTTTGATATCACACCGGATGAACTGCAGGGAGCTTCTTGGAGCGGCGACTTTCGCTCCGGAGGATTCCTGCTGGACGGAGCGTGGGAGGTGACTTTTTCCTTTGAGGAAAAATAGACGTGGCATTGGGGCATGCATGATTATTCCTCCCGGGTCCGCTTCCCTGCAGAACCGCATATTATCGCCCCTGTTCATTATCCGCTCCTCACCAGACGCAGCACCTTCTGCACCTCATCCGTAATCCGAATTCCCCGGGGACACATTTCCAGACAAGGCATGGCCGTACATTGTCTGCACCGGGCGGCGCTTTCCTCGATTCCCAGTTCCAGTTTCCGCAGAGACCAATACTCTTTCCCTAAAAAGAAGTATAGATATTGGCGGAATAGAGTATGCACCTCCGTTCCCCAGGGACAGACACATCTCTGGCAGCGGTCACAGGGAATAAGGGTACTTTCCCCGGGAATAAGGGTACTTTCCCCGGGAATAAGGGTACTTTCCCCGGGAATAAGCGTACTTTCCCCGGGAATAAGCGTAACTTCCTTTTCCAGGACTGACAGAGCGTCCTGAAAGGAGGGGATGGCTGCGGGTTCTGCTGCACCGCCCAGGCAAAGCCCTTCCGGATCCCCCTCCGCATCTTTTCCGAAAGCCGCATCGGCCTGTTCCAGTGTCCCGATTCCGATAAGCGCGCTTGAAACAGGATAGACCAGAACGGCACGGATTAACAGTTCCGGAGGAAAAAAGCGGGGCAGAAGTCCCGCCGCATACACCTTGTTCACCAGAAATCCCTTCCCCGCAAAAAGCGGCTCTTCCTTCATCCGGTCCAACATCCCCCGTTCCACAAGGTTCCCGCTGCCCTGCAGCACATCCACCCTGTCATCCCCGGCACCCCGGAGCAAAATATCATAATAATGAGAAGCCACTCCCGCAAAGCGGATGCGTCCTTCCCTCTTTAATTCCGCCAGGGCATCCAGAGCGCCCCCTTTCCCGAATACCTCGTCTGCGTGCTCCGGATCCACCTGATGAACAAAATACAGATCCGCATAAGTGCCCAGATTCTCATTGGAGGCAGCCACCGCCCTGTACATTTCGCTCCCGCCATAAAACCGGGCCTTATCTGAAATGACAATGCGCTCCCTGCCCACGCAGGCGGCAAACTTTCCCAGTTTGATCTCCGCATCGCCGTACTCCGGAACAATAGCTGTATCAAACAGGTTGCAGCCCAACCGGAAAGCATGATTCAGCACAGTCAGGGCCTCTTCTTCCTCCAGGTTAAAATACGCCGGCAGCACCGGAACGCTTCCCTTAAGGATCGGTATGGTACCAAATCCTACTTCGGAAACCCTCAGCCCGGTGCGGCCCAACGTGCGGTATTTCATAATGTTCCTCCGTCTCTTCCGTCTTTCAATTCAACACTCACATAGAAGCCAATTTTACAGCTCAGCATCCCACGAAAGCTCGCTTTTACAGCTCAGCATCCCACGAAAGCTCGCTTTTACAGCTCGGCGCCCCGCGAAAGCTCGCTTTTACAGCTCGGCACCCCGCGAAAGCTCGCTTTTACAGCTCAACACCCCACGAAAGCTCGCTCCTCCACCACAACTCCCTCCGGCAGCCGAACTTCACCCAATTCCCGGCAGAAGGCGAATGCTTCCTTTCCAACCCGCTTCAAACTGGCGGGAAAATGTACCTGCGACAGGCTATGGCATCGGTAAAAAGCCCGGAAAGGAATCTCCTCCACGCCCTCCGGAATCAGGATTTCCCGCAGAGAAGTGCAGTTTTCGAAAGCCCGGACTCCAATGACGTGAATCCGCTCCGACAACTCCACCAACTCCAGTGCACCGCAGCCAAAGAATGCCATGTCCTCTATTTCTTCCACCTCCCCGGCCTGCCGGACTGCCCGCAGCCATTTGCATCCCCAGAAGGCACGCCTGCCGATCCTCCTCACTGTGGACGGCAGAATGATTTCCGTCAGCAGATTCCCCTCCTGAAACGCACCCTCACCGATGGCTGTAATGCCCTCCGCCACCCGCAGTATGGCAATATTTCCCGTACACTCCTCCAATACCCCGTCCTCATCCGTCTTAAAACAATTCATACTGTCCATTACCGCCTGCTTTGCCAAGGGCGGAAGCTCCCTGTCCCTGTCCCGGATACCCCGGATTTCCACCCGGCTGCCCTCCGGCAGAATGATTTCCCGCAGATTAATGCAGTTGCGGAAAGCATATTCTCCCACCCGCGTCCTATCCGAGCGAAAGCGGATTCCCTCTATCCCCATACCATTCGCAAAAGCCCAGCCGCATACCAGCTGGATACCCGGGGGAATCTCCACCATGCCTTCGCACCCGGAGCCGTCCAAAAGCATATGGTTTACCGTTACCATAGGTGAAAGCGCCCTCTGCTTCTCCATCCAGTCCGTGCCGTGAAATGCCCGGGCACCGATATATTCCAAGCTGTCCGGTATCTCCGCCTCCTCCAGTGCCAGGACATCCCGGAATACCTCTGCCTCAATCCTGCGGATCCCTTTGGGAATGCGGACTCTCCGGGCGGCCCCCCGATAGGCAGTCAGATTTTCTTCCTTTTCCACCTCAAAACAGCTCATGGCGCTGTGAAAAATCAGGCGTACCATCTCCGGAATCCGCCCGTTCAGGATGTCGGCGTAGGAATCAAATCTCCATACCTGTTCCTGCATCCTAACCCGCATCAAATTTGTGCAGCCCGAAAAAGCGTACTCCCAAAGCAGAATCTCCCCATGCTGCCCCAGAAGTTCTACCTCCTCCAGGCCGCAGCAGTCTTCAAAGGCATGGGCCTTAATACAGGCACCCTCCGGAAAAGCGGCCATTTTCAAATTACTACAGCCTGCAAAGGCAGACTCCCGCACCACACAGACCCGGCTGAAATCAAATCTCTCCAACTGCCCGCAGCCGTTAAAACAATCCGATTTCACTGCCCTCACATCAGGGCAGACACATTCCCTCAATTCCCTGCAGCCCTCAAAAAATCCTTCCGGAAGAATCGTTTTCCCGTTTATAATTGCGTGTCTTAATGATATGCAATAGGCAAAGGCAGCTGCTCCAAGCTGTTCAGCCCGAATCTCCACCTCTTTTAAGGCAATACATTTCTGAAACGCCCGTGCGCCGATCCGGCATGCATTTTCCGGAAAACTTACCTCCGCAAGCCTGCCGCAGCCCCAGAAAGCCCCCTCTCCAATCCGCTGAAGGCTCTGGGGAAGCGCCAGTCCCGTTATCCGGTTATTTCCGGAAAAAGCGAAGGGCGCAATCCCCGTAATTCCTTCCGGCAGACGCAGCTCCCCGCTGCAGCCTTTCCCGGAAACCACAATCGTCCCCACTACCGCAGGCACCCCCTGCCTCTCCTGCGCCAGGAACGTGCCCTCGAATGCATTTTCTCCGAACCATGCCCGGTTTCCTGGGATCCCAGAAACTTCGGAATCAGTTTCTTCAGAATCAGTTTCAAAGTCAGAAAATGATGGGAATTCCGAAGAATGTCCGAATATAACTTTTATCTGTGTGCAGCCGGAAAACGCTTCCTTTCCAATCTGAGCCGTTTCCTTCAGACAAACTTCCTTCAAGTTCCCGCATCGGTAAAAAGCACGCTCCCCAATAGATTTCCATTGTATGCTCCGAAAGCCGGGGACTTGTGCCGCCTGCTCTTCCCAACGTACTCCTTCCGATTCCTTCCGAGGGCCGCTTCCCTGCTCACCGCACCGCACACCTTCCGGATCCTTCCGCGGACCACTCCACACCCGCTCCAACCGCACACATCCCGAGAAAACCTCCGCCTCCAGGCACCGGCATTCCTCCGTCCTCCAGGACACTTCCCGCAGCCCGCCGCAGCCTTTGAAAACCGCCGGGCCAACCCATTGGACACTCTCCGGAATCTCCATCCCTGTCAGATTTCGGTTTCCATAAAAAGCCCCGCCCGCCACAATCCGCACCGTCTCCCGAAGCCGCACTTCACCCCCCAGATTCCTGCCGTCCCAGAGAATTTCCGTCTCCGATTCCCGCCCTTTCTGCAGCCAGTTTTCCAAAAAAGGCGTCCCTTCCCACACATTCCGCCCTACGGAAACAAGGGAATCCGGCACCTGTACCTCGCCCAAAGCCCTGCACCCATAGCCCATCCTGTCCGCGATATGGCAGACTCCTTCCTCCAGAACAAGGCTTTTCAGGCTCGCGCATTCCGAGAAAACACCTGTTCCGTATCCCTGCCCGCCGCCAGACACCCTGGCTCTCCTTACCCCGCTCTGGGCAAAAGCCAGGTTTCCCACATGCTCTATCCCCGACAGAAGATGAACCGCCCGCAATGCCCCGCAGCGGTAGAATGCCATGTCCCCCAGAAAACGCATGCTCTCGGGAAAGGCCAGTTCCCTGACTGAAGCACAGCTATAGAAAGCCTGCTCCCCAATCCGCCAAGTTCGCTCCCCAAAGGATATTTCCTTCAATGCCCGGCACCTTTTAAATGTTTTTTCGTTTATTTCTGTAAGATTCCGTGGGAGATTTACCCGAAGAAGTTTCACACAGTTCTCAAATGCCCCATCGCCGATCCGCTCCAACCCCTCCGGAAAACCAATGGACTGCAGCAGCACACAGCCCCGGAACGCCCCTGCGCCGATTTCCCGCAGGCTCTCCGGCAGAAGCACCCTGTCAACAGCCTCGTTCCCCGCAAAGGCCTCCTCCGCAATCACGGTAATCCCTTCCGGTACCGCCACCCTGGGCTCCTCCCCCAGATATTTCAGCAGGATGCTGCCGCTGATCCGGAAATTCCCCAACACCTGCTTTTGTATCAGCCTCACCTGCTCCGGCACCTCCGTCCCCTGCAGGCCGCCAATACCCTCCAGTTCATACTGCAGATTCCCGGGCATCCGGATGGTTTTCAGGGAACTACAGTTCTTGAAGGCATCCTCATGGATGGATATCTCCTTCCCTTCAAAGATAACTGTCTCCAGATTGATACAGTTCCTGAAGGCACGGCTTCCGATTTCCTTCAGTGACCGTGGAAAGCGCACCGATCCGATTCCCCTTTTGTCAAAGAAACAGCTCTTTCCGATCCTTTCGATTCCCTCCGGAATATCCACATGTTTTAAATTGGTGCGGAAGGTCAGCAGGCACCTGCCCTCCAGTTCCATCATCCGCAGGATATCCACGGCTATGGCCCTCACCAGACGGGGCAGCTCCATCTCCCCCGCCACGGCCTCCACCGCATTTGGAAAGCGGTATGTCCCCAAACCCGCAAAAGCAACCTCCTGCACCGCCCCGCATCCCGTGAAGACATCGCAGATACAGTCCTCCCGAAGCGCGGATGAAATCTCCAACCGCCGCAGCGACACATCGTTTACAAAAGCCTGTGCCCCTACACGGCAGACACCGGGAATCCGCGCCTCCTCCAGACTGTCGCAGTAAAGGAAAACACAGTCCCCAAGCTCTGTCACAGAGACAGGCAGTGAAATCTTCCTTAAAGAATGGCAGCGGTGAAAAGCATACGCCCCGATATATGACACCCCCTCCGGAATCTCGGCCTCCTCCAGATTGCGGCATCCCTTGAATGCCTCCTCCTCAATCCGGCGAAGCCCCGCCGGCAGCAGTACCTTTTTCACGGAGACACAGGCTTTGAATGCCCCCTTTCCAATGGTATGGACGCCCTCCGGCACCGTCACTGCCGCTTCCCGCCCCGTATACGCTTCCAAAATCCCGTCCCGAATGTGAAGTTCTTCCATCCCTGCTGCCTCCGTGCCGCTTTCTTTTTTCCTTCCGGGAAATTTTAGTAATAGAATTTTTCCCTCGTAATGCCTTCTTCTCACCAACCATCTTCATTTCCGAAATTACGATATCTTCTGCCCCAATCCTGTACTTTGCATAAAAAGTGCAGGCTTTTCCAAACCCTTGTCATAATACGCAATTGTTATACTCAAAAACACCGGAATTTACATATTCGCCCTGAGTAAGTATATATGCCTGGCGGTCTTAAAGCTACCATCACAATGGTGGCTTTGTTGTAGTTTCTGCAAATTTTATGTGCGTACAGCATAATTCACCGGAAAAGCCGAAAACAAATTTTAACAAAAAAATAATTTCTCAGCGTTTTCATCCACGGCAATAAAATTCTCGCGAAGCGTGGATTCTATTGTATGGCAAATGTTTCTGACCGTGAGCATCCTCCCTAAACATCAAGTGCCGGTTCCCGAAAAATCAGCTCTGCCACCTCCCGCAGCTCCGCCAGGCTGCCGCATTCATACAGCCTCTGCTTATACTGCTTTGTCCCCCTGCGCTTCTTCATACCATAGGAAGCCAGTTTCCGGATATAGGACATGGTAAAGGTCTCGTCATAATACCTGCCCGCCAGTTCCATCTGCTCCAACAGAATCTGCAGCCGGGTCCTGTCACATTTTTTCCCGGTCAGCTCCGCGAAAATATAGGGATTCTCCAGGCCGTATCTGGCAATCATGATTCCGTCCGCCCCGGTCTGTTCCATCATCCTTCCCCCGTCCCGGGCAGAGCAGATGCCCCCGTTGGCAATCACCGGAATCCGCACCGCCATTTTCGCCCGGGCAATCTCCTCCCAATGAGGCGCCCCGTCATACATCATATTCCGGGAACGGCCGTGAATGGTTATCATATCTGCCCCCGCATCCTCGCACATCCTGGCAAACTCCGCCGCAAACATGTCCTCTTCCCGTATTCCCACGCGGCATTTTACCGTCACGGCCTTTCCGCTCTTTTTACAGCCCCGAATGATGGCGGCCGCCCGCTTCTGGTCCAGCATCAGCGCGCTTCCCTCGCCGCTTTTGAACACGTTTGGAACCGGGCATCCCATATTGATGTCAATGATATCAAAAGGCTCCAACATCCCGCTACAGGCCATCCGCTCCATCACCGCGGGACTGCCTCCCAACAGCTGAACTGCCTTTACTGCCTCCTCCTTCGTGGTAAACAGCAGACGTTCGGTGGCCCTGTCCTGATATTTCAGCCCGTTTGCACTGACCATCTCCGTAAAGCACAGCCCCGCCCCCATCTCATAGGCCAGTATACGGAAGGGATAACAGGTATATCCCGCAAGCGGGGCCATCAGCACGTTGGAGGACAAAAGCAGGTTCCCCACCCGCAGCTTCCTGATTTCCATCTGTTCCCTCCCTGTCCTTAACAGCTTAGGAATTGTCGGAAAATAACTGCTGCAATTTCTTTTTGATTACAGGGTTTGCGAAGCGGTTCCTGTAATATGTTCAGGCAAAAGTCCGGAAATACAATAAAATCTGCCATAAAATCGCAGTAGTTATTTGCAGACACTTCCTTATACTCGTGAATAAAAGCATTTACCAGGCTAAATGTATAACGAAAGACACATTCCGTCCTCTCCTCCTCGGATGCATCTATCTTAAAGCACAGGCTCTCCACAACTTTCGCCATCACGTCAATCACATGCATGGGACTGTCCTGGACTATTTTGTCCAATTCCCATCCAGGCATTTTGAGAAAGCCATCCAGGTCAGACGCATCCTGGATTTTGTTTATCATCATTATCAGGGACATTTCATCCCCCCGTTTCAGCAATTCTTCATCACTGTAATCATGAATCCGGACCACTTCGTATTGAAAATCCGGAATCCATTTCCCATACCCCTCCCGGTTCCCGATCCTGCCGCTAAAGTGCCTGTCCGCTGTCCAGCCCCCAGCCTGTGGAACAGAAGAAAACTGCTTTCCGCCTGTCCCCCTCTCATTCTGTTTCTTTGTTTGAATTGATGGCGAAAAGCCGATGCAAAAGAGCTCTCTGTCCCTTAAGGAACGCGGCTCTCTGATAAAAATGTTCTCTGGGAAGCAGGCACCTGCACAGCACATCCATTTTCGGAAAACGGACTTTTGCAAACTTCCCATATATTATGAATTCAGACACTCCCCCAAGAACTGCTGCCCCGGGAAAACGGTGATGTATTTTGTTGATATGTTTACTATAACATGAACCATTTTCGGACACAAGTACTTTATAAAAACTTTAGAAGTTTTAGAATTGCGCGTTTTAAGAGTTCTACAGAAAAAAACAGCAGCATCTTTCCAGAATCATATTTATATTGTATAATCAAGATGTTGGGGTCATAACTACTTACAGATAGAAATCGTGTTAATTGTATGAAAGTTATTTGGAAAATTAAATTCAAAGCTTTGCAAAGGAGAATAAGATGCTTGACAACAAAGGATTCGATTTATGGGCGGACGGCTATGACGAAAGCGTGGGTTTGTCTGATGAAGACGGCACTTACCCGTTTGCCGGATACAGGCAGATCCTGAATGAAATTTACAGCAGAGTGTTGACAGACAAATGCAGCAGCGTTCTGGATATCGGCTTTGGCACCGGTACGCTTACCAACAGATTGTACGATCAGGGATGCCGCATCTGGGGACAGGATTTCTCCGAAAGAATGATCGAACTGGCAAAAGCAAAGATGCCGGAAGCCCGAATTTATCAGGGGGATTTTTCCCAGGGGCTTGTGCCGGAATTGAGGCGGCATCAATATGACGCGATAATAGCCACCTATTCCCTGCATCATCTGACCGACGGGCAGAAAATCGAATTTATCAGGGATACTCTGCCCTTACTGCGCGACGGGGCATGGCTCTATATCGGGGACGTGGCATTTGAGACTCGCGCGGAACTGGAGCGGAACAAAGCATTGATCGGCGAGGAATGGGATGATGACGAATTCTATTTTGTGGCAGACGAAATAGCCATGTCATTTCCGCAGATGAAATTTGAAAAATTTTCATTCTGTGCCGGACTGTTGTCCTTCAAAAGATGATTGCCCTGCCTGAAAAGTCAACAGGGCTGTCCGACTTTTTGCTCCGCAGGGCGGTCCGGGCTGTGGGGAAAGGCCTGGATAGGAACGGCACAGAAGCGCTTCTATGCCACGCTTCTGCGCCCTCCCCTGCATGCCTCCTCAAATTCCTTCAGTTTCCGTTTTGCCTCCTCGCTCAGATTTTCCGGCACCTGGATTTCCACGGTCACATACTGGTCCCCATGCACCCCGGAATCCTTCATGGAGACAATTCCCTTTCCTTTCAGGCGGATTTTTGTACCTGACCGGGTGCCTTCCCTGATTCTGCAGGCCACTTTTCCATAAAGGGTGTCCACCGTAGCCTCCCCGCCCAGGACTGCCGTTGTAAAGGGAATATAGGCTGTCGTATAGATGTCCATGCCCCGGCGTTCAAATCCGGGCTTTTCTCCCACTTTCACACGCAGCAGCAGATCCCCGGCCATACCGTTTCTGCCCGGGTTCCCTTTTCCCTTCAGACGGATGCATTTTCCGGTATCGATGCCCGCGGGAATCCGCACCTGCAGATTTTTCACGCTGCCTCTTCCGTCCTCCAGGCGCAGTGTTTTCTCACAGCCAAAGGCCGCATCCTCGAAGCTGACTGAAATCTCCGCCTCCACATCCGCTCTTTCCCGCACAAAGCTGTCCTCATATCCTCCGCCAAACATGTTTTTCAGGATGTCATCCATGTCGCTGCCCTCAAAGTGATATTCGAAAGCGCTGCCGTCACTGCCTGTTCCGCGGTACGTGCCCCCGGTTCCCTCATACGCACCTCCGGTTTCTGTTCCCCGGTAAGCATGCGGTCCCTTCCCGCCGAAGTGGAAGAAATCTCCGAAGGGCTGCCCGTACGCTTCCCGGTCTGCCCCGCTGCTGCCGTCAAAAGCCCCGTGACCAAAACGGTCATACAGCTTCCGTTTCTCGTGATCGCTCAAGATTTCGTAGGCCTCTGTCACTTCCTTAAACTTTTCTTCTGCCCGGGCGTTTCCGACAGTAGTGTCAGGATGGTATTTTTTTGCCAGTTTCCGGTATGCCTTCTTGATGGTGCCGTCATCCGCATTCCGGTCTACGCCCAGGACTTCATAATAATCCCTTTTCTTTCCCATATTTACCTCCCAATCTGACTCTAAAATTCCTCATCCCAAGAATGCGCCGTGAAATAAATTTTCGGAATCCTGCATGGAAAAGTGCATATATCCTGGCGCTTCGTTCCTGAAAGTACAAATTTTTCTCTTCACAGTTCCTAGCCCGGACAAGCCGGAAAAGTTTTGCCATAAAGCATACGATTTCATTGTTAAGTGCCTGACCCGGATAGACCAGAACCAAATTTTGCCGCTTTGCGTAAGATTTCGTCGTTAAACGCCTGAGGAATTGTACGAGAAGCTTCCCCTGCCCCACATCACACACTGAAAATACCCTACAGGGCATAAGCCTGCAGGGTATCCTCCCGTCATGCCCCAATTTCTAAGGCATTATCCGAGTATTCCGAGGCTGCCGCCCGGAGCCGCTTTTTTACCTCCATCGCCGCCCTGCCGCGCGGGCCGGGCAGGAATCAATTTGCCCGAAACAACCGGCCCGCCCTCATCCCTCAACGGACGGGAACCGACAGGGAATTCCCCTTCATCCCTCAATGGAAATATAATGGGGCTTCTGCTCTACCGCCTTCTTCTCCTCCTTGGGCAGATGGAAGGACAGGATGCCGTTCTCGTACTTCGGACGGATGTCCTCCTCCTTTACATGCTCCCCTACATAGAAGCTGCGGCTCATGCTTCCGGCATAACGCTCCCTGCGGATATAGTTGCCGTTCTCGTTCTTCTCGTCCTTGTCCAGGCCCTTGGAAGCGCTCACTGTCAGGTTGCCGTTCTCCAACTGCATCCTGATCTCATCCTTCTTGAATCCGGGCAGGTCAATGTCCACCTCGTACCCTTCTTCCGTCTCCTTCACATCCGTCTTCATCAGGTTCTTGGCATGCTTCCCGTACAGCGTCCTGTCCACGTCAGGGAATGAACGGAAAGACGGAAATGCGAAATCCTCCATAAAGTTGTCAAACAAATCCTCTCTGAAAATACTGGGCATCATCATAAGTCATATCTCCTTTCTGACTATAAACTCTATTCAGCACCTTTGAACCATTCAAAGTGTTGTCTTCCTGAACTGCGGAATCAAAATCTGAGATTTCCGTTTCCTTCTTCATCTCTTTTCTCTCTTCCCTTGTTCTATTTGTACTATAACACTTATTTTGGCACTCGTCAAGAGGGAGTGCTAACAATTCTGTGAACTATTCATAAAGAATCCATAAAAATCATACCCCAAATGTGCAGGAAAAATTCAAGGAAAGCTCTGCATAAAAAACAATGCCCATACTATTGACATATTGACAACTAGTTGCTATAATGCAATATGCAACTAGTTACCAATCTAATCTGTCTAACCCTGGAATACGGCCGACGGCCTTAAAGTCACAGCATGGCAGTGGTTTTGTTCTACAATTAGACTTGCAAATGTTTTCGTTCACGGGGATAAAAATCGGCAGGATTCCCCACGGAAGGATGCATATATACTGGTTCCTGAAAGCACCGATTTATTTCTTCACAATTTCTAAAAGAACGCAGAGGAAAAATCACATGAACTATAATGATCTGATTACCAGATTTTCCAATTCCGCGGAAAACCGGAGAAAGGCCATCTTCAGCACCTTATTTATCGCCGGAAACAGGCTGCAGACCCTTTTTGACAATCACATTCCAGAGGTGTCCCTGAAGCAGTTTATGCTGCTGTCAGTGGTCAGACAATCAAAGGAACCGCTGACCTTTACCCAGTTGGGGAATCTGTTAGGCTGTTCGAGGCAGAATATCAAAAAGTTAGCTGATGTTCTAATGAAAAAAGGGTTCATAACAGTTCAGCAAAGCCCCCATGATACAAGAGCCATGTGCATCTGCCTCACTGAAAAAGGGCATGATTATTTTACAAATGATTTCGCGCAGTACCAGGATGAATTAAAATATCTTTTTGAAGTTTATACAGACGAGGAGACGGAAACCCTTTTCTTTCTTTTGACAAAACTGTATGCGGGAATCGAGAATCTGGAAAAAAGAACTCGGTAGGATTCTGATATCGATAATCCGAAAAACTCAGCAGGATTCTGACATAGGTAACCTGAAAAAACTCAGCAGGATTCTGGAAAAAGACCTCAGCTAAATGCAGATGTCAGTAATCCCGGAAAAGGCCCCCGCAGAATCCAAAACTGAAACCGGAAAGCCCCTGAAATCCCATTCCAACACAATAAGGAGAGTCAAACCGATGAAAACAATCGTAATTTATAATTCACAGACAGGATTCACAAAACGCTATGCCCAGTGGATATCGGAAGCAGCCGGAGCCGACTGCCTTGCATTATCAGCCGCAAAAAAGGAAAACCTGACAGACTATGAAGCAATTATCTTCGGAAGCTGGGCCTGTGCAGGCGGAATCAGTAAGATCGGATGGTTTAAGGGAAATATCGACAAATGGGCAGATAAAAAGCTGATCGCATACTGCGTAGGGGCCAGTTCGGCAGAAAACCCGGAAATCGAGACGGCCCTGAAACAAAATTTCAGCGAGACGGAGCGGAAAAAGGTAAAAGCATTTTACTGTCCCGGCGGATTCAATTATGAAAAAATGCCTGCCCCGTCCGGACTTATGATGAAAATGTTTATAAAAGCACTTAAATCAAAAAAGAATAAAACGGAACAGGAACAGGCAATGGTAAAAATGATTTCTTCCTCGTATGATATTTCGGATAAAAAGTACATCGAACCGATTTTACAATATCTGAGAGAGTGACGAAGCCTCCGGGTACCGACTGGTCTGCGTGCGGAAGCGGTTCCCCCCTAAAGCCACTTCCGCAAAGGCGCCGGCTGCGCCGTTTTGGACAAGGGCGCCCTGTAGAGCAGCAGAGTGAACAGATACTCCGCCATACCGCCCAGAATAAGGATCCCCAGTCCCATCCCTGCCGCAGCGAAAAAAGAAACCTCCCTGCCGCCGGACATCCAGGTCACAAACTCCCCGCTTTTCAGTCGGCCCACCAGCCACAGGCACATAAAGGGAACTACCACCAGTGTAGTCGCCACAAAATATTTGTAACAAACTCCCGAATAGAGCATCATGAACGCAGCTATGAGCGCCACTGCCACTATATCCCTGCACATCGCCTGCTCCAATTCCGGCCTCCGCAGGCAGCAGATACCATACACCAGGCACTCCGCCAGGTAAATCAACAGCGCGCCGCAGCAGTGCAGCAGCACCGGGACGCTTGTCTGCATCCTTTTTCTCACCGGCGAGGCCTTCACCAGGTCCGACGTGCTTAAAGAATAGCACATCTGTACAGGCAGCATCGCCAGGCTGGAAAAAAACACTCCGCTGAAAGCGCCGGGACTTCCCGTAGAATGCGTCTCCATACTTCCTATCACGGTATATACAATCCCCAATGCCAGAAAAATGCCCCCCTGGGTTAGATTCGTCTTCAATCCGTACGCATAACGCAGCATTTTCAGGCCCAGTTTCATATCATTTATCATAATAGCCTCCCTCCACTTTCTTCATGGCCGCTTTCACCGCCAGAACGCCTGCAAGCACCCCCGCCGCCCCGGCAAACGCCGCCAGAAACCAGATATACTGCCATAACCCTATCCCGAACAGCCCCAGTGCGGCAAGAATCGATGCTATATATCCTATGAGCATATTGATCCAGACCATACACGCATATCTGGAGAGAAACGTCCCCAGTACCGAGAGAAACCAGGACAGCAGCACAAAATAGAAAAGTATCCCCACCCAGTGAAACCGTCCCACAATACCGGAAAAATCTCTCGCAAAGATGCCCGTTCCCGCCATGCCGCCCATGCTCATCCCCTCCGGAGCCCCGGGCATCCCGCCGGCCTTCCACAGTTCGATGGCGGCGGCGCACAGTGCCATGCTGCCTGCTGCCGTCAGAAATTTGCGCAGCAGATCCATGACCAGTGCGTCCCGCATAACCGCCATACCCCTGCCGGAGGTCTTCAGATAGTCCATCTTTGCCATATCCCTGCTCTGGATTCCGTTAAAAAGCCAGTTATCGGAGATGATTTCCGCCAGAGGCAGCAGCACCGCCGCAAACATCACGCCCCCGTCCCCGATCCCCTGTGTCCCCGCCCAGAAGCCTGTGGCGGCCACAACCACAGGCAGAGCAAAGTACACGATGATGCGATAGGGTAGTGATGTAAATACGATATAGCTTCTGATCTTTCTTCTCATTTTACGACTCATTCCTTTCCTTATGGAAATCTCTGCAAATTCACTTTTACTTTTGGCTGTAAGTATTGCCCTGCATTATTTGTTCTGCTATCTGTACTTCTGCCCTCTGTACTATTTGCCCTGTTCTCTGCATCGCAGGCATTCGTCATTATGCCGCATAACTGCAAACACTGCGTGGCAGTTCCCCGAAACGCACCTCAATCTGCAGAAAGCTTCAGCCTCGTATTTGCCTTCATCACCGCCACGCAGATCTGGGACAGGCCGGGCGCCTCCACCGCCACATCCATCCCGGCCAGGCGATCCAGATTCTCCGCCAGGCAGATGCCCTCGAACCCGTAGGCACTCCTGTTCATGGAGAAAAGGATTTTTCCGGCCTGCTCCGCGTCTGCCGCCTCCCCCTTTACCAGCAGGTACTTTTCCTTCAGATCCTCCACAAAGCCTTCCTCCACGATGCTGCCGTGCTCCATAATGACGGCGTAATCCGTCACATTCTCCATATCCGTGATATTGTGGGTGGAAAAAAACACGCTGCGCTCCCCGTCGCCCTCCTCCAGATAGGCCCGTATCATGTCGCAGAGCTTATCCCGCATCAGCGGGTCCAGGGGCGAAGCGGGCTCATCCAGAATCAAAAGCGACGTATCCCTGGCCAGGACTGCCGCCAGCATCAGCTTCATCCGGTTGCCGTCGGACAGCTTCTTAATCTCCCTGGACGAATAGCGGAACCCTCCCCATTCCCCGGAAGCACTGCCCCCGATCCCCAGTTCCCCGCAAAGGGCGGAGAATCTGTCCTTATGAAAATTGGAAAACAGTATCTGACTGATCTCCTCCACCTGAGAGATGGTCCACTGGGGCAGGAAATAACTCCCCGGCCCGGTATAGCCGATCCGCTCCTGCACACTGGCGTCGATTCCCTTTTCCTGCCTGCCGAAATAAGAAATCTCACCCTTGAAATCCAGACGGATCCCTGCCAGGAGATTCAGCAGCGTGGTCTTTCCCGCCCCGTTCTCCCCGATCAGCGCCGTGGCGAAGCCCCCCGGCAGCTCCAGACGGGGCACTGACAGTTCGAAGCCCCTGTATTTCTTCCGCAGATTCCGGGCCGTTATCACGCTGTCCTGTATTCTGCTGTCTCCTTTTATTCTCGTCATCGTTTCATTCATTCCTATTTGTCCTCCCATATCTGCCATGCGGCGGCCTGTTATACTCGTGAACGCATTTAATTGCCGCTTTCAGCTCTGGATTGCCGATGCGTTCACTCGTTATACTGTGCAGACGGCAATTAATTACGGATGTGGGTATAAATCCCCCGGCACCTCCTCAGCTCTCCTTCATCGCAAGCAGCGTCCGAAGCGTCCCCTGCAGCTCCTCGTCCGTCATCCCCGCAATCTCCGCCGCGCGGATGGCCTCCATCAGAGCCTCCTCCACTCTCCGAAGATGCTGCTCCTTAAGCATCTCGCTGTCCTGGGCATTCACATAAAATCCCTTCCCCTGGGCAGCCGTCACCAGTCCTTCCGCCTCCAGGAGCTCATAGGCCTTCATGGTGGTGATGACGCTGATCTTCAAATCCTTTGCCAGTCCCCGGATGGAAGGCAGGTACTCCCCTTCCTTCAGCTTACCTGCCAGAATATCCGTCTTCAGCTGCTCGGCAATCTGCTGATAGATGGGCACTCCGGAATTCTGCAATAATTTCAATTCCCCACCGCCTTTCATCTGTTTATATGTTATATATACACCATAATCAGTTGTTTGTCAATAGAATTTTACAAATTTCCCTCTCGCCATCACCCCCTTGATCCGGATCTCCTCATCAAACAGCAGCAGATCCGCATCCTTTCCTTCCGCTACAGACCCCTTCCTTTCCTCCACCCCCATCAGCCTGGCCGGTGTCAGGCTCATCATTTTGACTGCCTGATACAGCGGCGCGTCTGTCACTCTCCGAAAAGTACGTACCAACCTGTCCGCCGTGGCCACACTTCCGGCAAATGCGCTGCGGTCCGGCAGCTTTGCCACGCCGTCCTCCTTGATGCAGCGTATCCCCTCCTGCCCGCTTCCCAGGAGATATTCCCCATCCGGCATTCCCGCTGCCCGCATACTGTCCGTCACGAGACAAATCCGCTCCGCACCCTTTATCTTGTAGATCAGAGACAATAGCTCTCCCGGAAGATGACATCCGTCCGCAATCACCTCTACATATAAACTGTCCAGAAGGTATCCCGCCTCTATTGCCCCCGCCGTCCGAAATCCCTGTCTTCTGGTTACTCCGGTCATACAGGAATAAAAATGGGTAAGCGCCGCAAGACCATTCTCACAGGCCTGGATGACCTGCCTGCAGTCCGCATCCGAGTGAGCCAGTGAGCTGACAATTCCCCTCCGGCGCAGTTCCTGCAAAAAGGCAGTTCCCCCGGGCAGCTCCGGTGCAAAAGACCACCTGCATATGCGGTTTGTGGCAGACAATACCTCCATGTACTCTTTCGGATCCGGATTTCGCAGCCATGCCGGATTCTGTGCCCCTTTCTGTCCCGGCGCAAAGTACGGCCCCTCCAGGTGAAGCCCCAGAATCTCCGGGCATCCCTCCTTCTTTTGCTCCATCCCTTCAAACAGAGCCAGGAAGGAAAGCAGCCCCTCCTGTGAACCGGCCAGCGTGGTAGGCACAATGGAAGTGGTACCGTGGGCAAGGTGCATCCGGCAGGCGGTCTCTATCGCCTCCAGGGTTCCGTCCATGAAGTCGCAGCCTCCTCCGCCGTGGGTATGAATATCAATAAAGCCGGGGGACAGATACAGTCCTCCGGCATCTATAATCACTTTTTCCTGTTCTGCGGACATAATCTCCCGGGCCGGGAAGCGTATATCTGCACCTGCTCCGCAGACATATGTATCCGCCTCCCCCTCCCGGCTTCCGCTCTCCTGCTCCGCTTTCCGCACCACCCGTTCAATCCTGCTCCCCCGCACCATGACAGAACCACTGACGATTCCTGTCTCCGTAATGATCCTGGCATTTTTTATCCAGATCTCTCTTTCCTCTGCTTTATTCAAAATATGTCCCTCCCGATGTCCTCTCTGCCAGTTCCACCAGCTTAATAAAACTTCGTAAAATATGAAACGGATCCTTCACCGGAAGCGCCACCACCCTGTCCTCGGGCATTCCGTCCCGGCGCCGGATCTGAACCCATTCCCCCAGGCAGCGATCCGGGAAAACCGAAAACGCATAGTCCCTGCTTTTTTCATACAGAACCTGCCACCTGCTCTCGCCTGTCAGCTCATACAGAAGGGCGAACAGGTACAGAGCCTCCGCGTGGGGCCACCAGAGCTTGCTGTCCCAGGTACCCAGAACCATTTTCTCATACTCCGCTCTGTCCGAATCTGCCGGCTGCTCCTCCTCGTTTCCCTCTCCCCGGGGCCTTCCGCCATCCCTGTACACAAAGCGAAAAAGCCCGCCGAATTCACTGTCCCAACCCAACAGGAAGGTACTCTCCGCCGCCTTACAGATCCGGGACAGATACTTTTCCAATTCTCCATGCTCCTTCAAAAACTCAATCTGGAACCATAAATCCTCCAGGGTATGTCCGGGGTTGACCTGGCCCTCCAGCAGCTCCCTCGTTCTGCCCGAACCGTTTTTCCGAAATTCCCGTATATAACTTCCGTCGTAAAACGAATTCCAGATGTCCTCTGTCAGCTCCAACCCGTACCGGATCTCTTCCTCACAGCACATCCCAAAACTTTTCTTCATCCTGATATAGCAGGAGATTACATTCAGCAAAATCATGGGAATACCATGAGCCCGGTATCCTGCCGGTACGGGGTAAGGCTCCGTCAGATAATTTCCCGCTGCAACCCGCTCCGCAATGCCATTGTAAAGAGCGCTCACCCCGGGAACGGCTTCTTCCCTCCGCCTGACCTGCGCATCCTGAGCCATGCCAAGAAGGACAAAGCAGTCCGTATAAATACTGGCATCCCGGCGTCCGGTACGCGTATCCAAAACGGCTCTTCCGTCCCGCTCCAAAAAGTGACAGCAGCGCCCGTCCTCCGAAATGACATACTTTGCCAGAAAACCGCCGGTCTCTTCCATCCATGACTCCAGTTCCCCGCAGTCCAGACGAAGGCTTCCCCGCCGCGCCATGTCATACAGACTGGCCAAAATCCAGAGCCAGCGCCCCTGGGACCAGGCGTATTTTCGTTCAGACAATAACTGCCTGCCGTCATTGCTTATGCAGTTCAGAATACCCCCGTATTCCCGATCCCGAAAACGTCTCCAATATGGATAAAATTCTTCCTCGATCAATCTTTTATATTCTGCTCCCCTGATCTCCATAGCATACTCCCGCGGCATTGCCGCCAATCCCTTACACCGGCACGGTTTCCGCATCCTGCGGCACTCTTCGTTTTGCCGCTTTCCGCCTGCCCCGGCCGTATCCCCTCATGCCCATGACGCCGGCGCTGTTCCCTCACATCGCTTCCGTCAATTCTCTCGCACATTCCCGGTCCGCATACATCCGCACATTCCCGGCCCTACGCAGTATACTGGCCGGACAGCTCTCCTCCACCGGACCGGTCAGCGTCCGCGTCAATGCCTCCCGTTTTCTCATACCGGGCACGATACAAAACACATACTCTGCCGATGCCAGCATCGGGCAGGTTACGGTCAAAGCCAGTTCCGGCACCTGCGTAAGGGAGGGAAAACACCCGTCATGCACCTGCTGCATCCGGCACACCTCATCCAGTTTCACAGTCTTCATAGGCTGCGGATCCTGAAAATCTGCCTCATGGGGATCGTTAAAGGCGATATGACCATTTTCTCCGATTCCCAGAAATACCATATGAAGGGGAGCGGAGGCAATCAGTTTCCCATACCGAACAGCTTCCTCTCCGGGCTTCCCCTTGCCGTCAATCAGATTGACCTTCCCGAAGGCACATCTGTCAAAGATATGTTCCCGTAAATAACCGCCGAAGGATCCCTGCATATCATCGGACAATCCTGCATATTCATCCATGTGAAAGGCATTCACACGCCCCCAGTCAATTCCCTCCTCCCTGCACAGCGCTGTCAGGAATTCTGTCTGGGACGGAGCTGCTGCAAACATGCAGTTTACCTTCTCTTCCCTTTCCAGCAGACGCCGCAGACAGTCCGCCGCCTCCGCAGCCGCCTGCCGTCCCATCTCTTCCCTTGTATCGCATATAGTTAAAACAATATCGTCGTATCGTCTATGTATCATTTCTGCCTCCCGTCTTTATCCGAAATGTGACATATATCTTTCCGTTTTTCCGTTTTGAATCAATATTGTCCATCTTCACCTTCTCCAAGGGTTCTATAGACAGGGCCTGCGCGGACAGGTCTTCCGGGTCCAGATGGATATTGGCTCCCCGAAACACATTGTCAAACATGCCGTCCTCCTGTCTTATATCACAATTGTCCAACAGCACCGTCATACCGGAACGCACCGTAACCGCCCGGCTGATGACGTATTCTCTTCAGGCCTCTATCTTTTCATCATCGCTGTTCCCGGGAAACCCATCCACCAGAAAGGTTCGCTGTCCCTGCCCGAATATCAGGCCCGGTGACAGCATCTGCGCCATGGCAATTCCCGCAAAACCCGTGGCCGCCGCCGCACATCCATTCCAGCACTGTATACTGTGTTTTGCAAAGGGATACGTTTTGTCCGGTTCATCGCACATTACTCCCAGAAGATACGCAAACCTGGGGGTTGCCAGAAATTTCCTGCACAGCGAAAGCTCTCCGGCCGCCTGGTCCCGATATAGAACATTTTTGCCGAACCGCTCCCAGAAACGCAGGTATACATCCAGCAAAACAGGATTTCCCGCACTCTTGCTGTTATGCCAACAGTTCTCCAGAGGCCACCAGGCCCCCTCTCCCTTCAGGGCAAACAGTCCCTTCTCACCGAACAGATATGCTTCCAGAACCGAGAACAATTTCTCCCCTGCCTCTGCCCGGGTGCTGACGGTAAGGACTGCCGCAATGGTTTCCAGGGTATAAAATCCGTCCCCGAATTCCCGCACATCCTGATAATGGTCATGTCCCGGATAAGTGCCCTTGTAAATATGATTCCACAGCCTTCCGTCCGGATTCCAGTTCTCTGCCAGATACAATGCGGCTTCCTCCGCTACGGCAAGATAATGGTCCTCCCTGGTCACCGTATAAAACAACACACATGCCAATCCTGTGGAAGCAGTGGCCACGCTGTACACCTTATCGTCCATGGCCAGAGTCCAGCCATTGGTAAAGCCGCCCTCCCTGCTCCGAAATCTCATGGCCCATTGATCCAGATATTTTCTCACCGCTGCCTCATAGCAGCCCCGGCGTTCTCCTTCCGCATAATGGCACGCTGCTGCCAGGGCCGCCACCATACTCCCCACATCCGCCAGATTCATCCAGTTGCTCCGGCGCACTTTCTCCAACTCTTCCTCTGTCAGGAGCGCTGTGGGCGTTCCCCTGCAGCTCTGGGTAAAGCCGCCCTCCGGCATCTGCTCCGAGACAAACCGGTCCAGCATCCCGAAGACAGCATCCCGGTACATAGATCTGTGCAGAAGCGCATAGCCTGCCAACAACGTCCGGACAGGATAGGACGCCGTGTACCATAACCGCTTTCCCTCCTCAAAATCCCCGATAAAACCGTCGCTGCGGCGCACCTTCAGCAGCCATTCACAGATCTGTTCCAGCATGGCCCTACAGTCATCGCTTCCCTGCTGCTCTACCTCCTGCCGGACGGGAAGCTTATCCGGAATCCCTTCCTCATAGACCGGAAAGGGCACCGTACCCGCCGGGCCGTATACATCCAACCCGTTTACAAAGTATTCTCCCGGAAAACTCACCGACAGGATACCGCCGGTATGTTTCACCTTGGCAGAAAGACAGAACTTCTCCCCTTTTCGGGGATTAACCCGGCTTTTTTCCGTATAAGTTCCCTGCAGGCGGGGTGCATAGGCATCCGTACTGCCGAACCACACTTCAAAAGGCTCCGGCTCCTGTACCGGATCATAACAGTAAAGTTTCAGGCAGTATTCCCCTGCGGGAAGCCCCATCCGAAATTCTCCTTCACGGCCGTACAGGCAGTCCCGCCAGGGGGAACATTCCGTTTCCGAAAACCAGCGGTTCCTCATCTCACAGACCCACAGAAATGCCGGAGTCTGGTAAAGCCTTTCAATCTTGATAAATCCCGGGTCATGGGGGACAAAATCATTCCCGAAATCAAATCGCAGCAGTCGTTCCATGTCTCCATCCTCCCTTTTTCGCAAACAACTCCGTCTGCAGGCGTCCCCGGCCTCCGTTTTGCTGCGTGCATGCGCCCGTCGCTCCGTCGGCCGTGGGGAAATCCTGAGAGACTTAGTTAAAAATACTTTCCGCCTCCGCCATGATCGTTTCAATATTCTGCCAGCATTCATTGTGGGCTTTGGTATAAGCCTCTCCGCCCGCTGCCATCCATTCCTCCACAAAAGCGTCATATTCCTCCAACGGCCTGGCTCCGGTGATGAAATCAATGAAATTGGTCTTATACAGCGTATCCGCTTCGGCTTTATATGCCGTCCCCACTTCATCCGGAACGAATTTCCCCAGATAAGAGAAATAATTTTCGCCATTCACCAGTGTGCCTTCTTTGCCGTATTTATTCAGCTCTTCAATATTGCTTCCCTCAAACAAATCTCCCACAATGGGCGTATAGGGAATTCCACCCTGCCAGAAGGTATTGAGGCCGGAAGGGCCGTTGTTTGCAGCGTCCGAATATGCAGAAAACTTCTGCGGAACCCTAAACTCGTTATACTCCCAATGGGTTCCCTCCACACCGCAGCGAAGTCTGGCACAAACTTCAAAATCCGTACTGATCAAGTCATAGAGCTGCAGCACCTTCTTTAATTTCTCTTCGTCAGCGAGCAAAGTTTTCCCGAATACCACCCGGTTCGTGTACCTGCCCCAGTTCATGTAGCCATAGTCGCCATCCTCTCCTTTGGGCGCAGGTCCCGACACCACCTCCGCCTCCGGCGTAAGCGCCAGAAGGCCGTCATAAATCGCATCGCCGGGCTGCAGGTTATAATAGGTGGTATCCACCAGTGCCCCCACCTTGCTGTTGGCCCATTTTTCCGTGCGACCTACTCCGTCCACGGATATAAACTCCGGATCGATCAGGCCCTTTTCATACCAGCTGTGCAGTTTTTCCAGCGCTTCCTTTCCCCTGGGATCAGTAATGCCGAATTTCAGCGTCCCATCCTCTGCCAGATTCCACATACCCGGGAAGATCCCGTAAGCCCCGAACAAGGAAGGGAACAGATTGGGGGTGGAATCCTTGCCGCGCAGGGTTGTGCCATAGGTATCGTCCACCCCGTTTCCGTCCGGATCATTGAAGGTAAAACGTGTAAAAGCCTCTTCATATTCCTCCACGGTCTCCGGTACCTTATCAATTCCCACAGCCTTCAGCCAATCCATCCTCCAGCCGTTGGTAAAGTTGTAGGTCCGCTCCCCGGTCACAATGGGCAGTCCGTAGATCAGACCGTTATCCAGCACCAGGCTCCAGGCGCCTGTGGCATCACATTCCTTCAGGTCACTCACAAATTCCGGCATACACTCTTTAATCAGCTCCGGCGCCACGCCGCCCAGCACTCCCTGTTCCAGATAGGAACGGTACATGGAATCACTGTGGCAGTGGAAGATATCCGGAATCTCCCCGGATGCCAGCCTGGGATTCAGGATATCCCAGTAGCTTCCGATCTCTATGGCCTCTATCTTGAACTCCAGACCCGGAACCAGAGAATTCAGATAGTCCAGTGTCTCGTTTTTCTCGTCCACAGGTCCATTCACAGGTACGGCCAGAGTCACCTGCCAGGTCTGCTCCTCATTCGTTCCTTCACCCTGGGCGGCTTCCTGGGACTCTGTGCCGGAACTCTCCTTCACTTCCGATGACTGATTCCGGCTCTCTCCCCCGCTTTCCCCTGCCTCCTGTCCGCAGGCTCCCAGCGCACCGGCTGCAAGTAACGTACACATCAGCAGCGACAACAATTTCTTTCCTTTCATACTCTGTCTCCTTTTCCTTTAGTTCCGCAATTTCCTGTGAAATGGCATCTGTGTTCCGCCGCGGCAAAGATCCTTTTCACTACCGAATATTGCAGCATGTACGGTTGCTTTATTCTATTCCTGAACGGAATGGAATCCTTCTTTATATTGATGGGAATTCCTGAGAATGCCCCCTTTGGCGACTCAAATAGAAATGTGAAACTTTTTTCACACTATCTCCCCTCTGCCTTTACTCCTTTACGCCTCCCAGCATAATTCCCTGCATGAAATATTTTTGTAAAAACGGATAAACCAATACGATAGGAAGTGTACTGATCAGAATCAGGGCTGCCCTGACCGTTGCCTCTGTGGGTTTTGAAGTCATATCCATCATAAAGCCTTCCTGCAGCATGGCCATCTGCTGTTCCACCAGAACCCTGCGCAGCAGAACCTGGAGGACGAATTTCGACTGGTCCCGGATATAAAGCAGGCAGTCAAAATAAGCATTCCAGTGATCCACGGCCTTCCACAGCGCCACTGTGGCCAGTACCGGTTTAGACAGCGGCATAACAATCCTCCACCACACATACATTTCTCCCGCCCCGTCGATTCTGGCCGCATCCTCCAGACTCTGGGGAATAGAACGCAGAAAATTGCGCATGATGATCAGGTTATAGGCGCCCACTGCACCGGGCAGAATCATGGACCAAATGGAATCCGTCATGTGCAGCGTCTTTGTTATCAGAAAATAGGAAGGAATCAACCCACCGCTGAAAACCATGGTAAAGAGGATTGCAACCGTGAAAAATTTTACACCGATAAAGTCAGCCTTGGACAGCGGATAAGCAGTCAGCGCCGTAAGTCCTACCGATATCACGGTTCCGAGTACCACCCGAACCACACTGTTCCACGCGCTGTTCCATATATTCTTGGAAGAAAGCACCTGTCTGTATGCATCCAGCGTTGGATTTGCCGTAAACAGCCTGATACCGCTCCTGGCCGCATCCGCTCTGGTGCACAGAGATGTGGCGGCCAGTTCCCAGAAGGGCACAAATGTCACTGCTACCACCAGAAAGACACAAGTGTAACAAAATATGATCAATGCCCTGTCTGCCGCACAAATTTTTCGTTTCGTTCTCCTTTTTCCTCTTGTCTTCATCCGCTTTCCCGCTCCTGTCTGTGCGCTGCCCCATGCCGTTTTCCCATTCTGTTCTCAATGAGATGCCCGGATCTTAAAACAGGACAGATTCACCCTCATTTATTCTCTTTGTCACAAAATTCACTGTCATCACCAATATAAAATTCACTGTTGACTTAAACAGTCCCACTGCTGTGTTAAAGCTGTACATCATCTGGCCGATTCCCATACGGTACACATATGTATCTATAATATCTCCCACCGCATATACGCTTGGATTATACAGATTAAATACCTGATCAAAACCGGCGTTCATCAGACTTCCCGCCTGCATCAGAAGCATGATGGAGATGATCCCTTTCATGGAAGGAAGGGTGATATACCGGATTCTCTGAAGGCGGTTGGCCCCGTCGATCATGGCTGATTCATATTGTTCCGGCGGTATGGAACACAGCGCCGCCAGGTAAACCACGCTTCCCCATCCGATCCCCTTCCAGATATTGCTGACCACCAGCACGGTGCGGAACCATCTCACATCCGCAAGAAAATAAACCGGCTTCCCTCCCAGCATTTTGATAACCTCGTTGACCATACCTGTTCCCGGGGAAAGGAGATTGCTGAGAATCCCTGCCACTACAATCCAGGAAATAAAATGCGGAAGATAGCTGATGGTTTGAGCCGCCCTCTTGAAGAAGCCCGGCTTCAATTCATTCAAAAGCAAGGCCAGTATGATCGGCGCCGGAAATCCGAATACCAGATGCAGCAGACTGATTCTCAGCGTGTTGCCCAATACCCGCAGCGATGAGGCATTGGACAGAAATGCCCGGAAATGCTTCCATCCCACCCAGGGGCTGTCCCAAATGCCCAATCCGATATTGAAATCTTTGAAGGCAAGGACCAGTCCGTACATGGGACCATAGGAAAAAAGAAGGATAAAGGCAAAACCCGGCAGGAACATCAGCAGCCTGGCCCTGTTTGCCCGCAATCTTTTCCCCAGTGGTTTCTTCTGTTCCATCTTCGTCTGTATCTTTCTCATCTGCTCCCGCCTCTCTCCTTGACAACTTGTTTCCTTGTTCATTTTTCATCATTATATTCATTTTAAGCTTTTATTTGAATGATATTTTCCGCAGTTTCATGATACATTATGAAGTGCATAATTTTTTTGAAGTCATTGTGCCTGTTTTATCTTGTTTTTCCGCCCATTTTTTATCATTCTTTCCAGTTTCTTTCTTGCATTCCGGAACAGCCGGTTCACCCTGCTGTCTCCGGTCTGCATATCTCCGGTACGTTCCAAATCGGAATATACCACACAGCTTTCAAAATCCTCCAACTTGGGCTCCTTTGTAAATCCCAGCGGATTGGTCATGCGGTTGATCTTGCATACTCTGATTTTCATTACAATACCTCCTCAAGTTGTTCTGATTGTACACAATTTCACCAATAAAACGAATGATATATTCCGCATTTTCATGAAGTATTATGCTCTCCCCCAAAAAATTGTACAAAAAAAGGGCATGCCCTGTTTTATGCATCCCCTCCACTAATTTGATTTGTATTCCATTTATATAATCCGGCGCCTTTGTCCCTGCGCTGTCCCCCGCTTGTCTGACCTGTTCCCTTCTCCTTCAATACATGGAACAGCTGTCCGACTCTCTTTGCGGTCAGGAAGTACTGCCTCCGTAAACGCTGGGGCTCATACCCACAAGCTTCTTAAATACCCTGGTAAAATGCTCCACATTATTGTACCCCACCCGTTCGGCAATTTCATAAACCTTCAGGTTCGTGCTTTCCAAAAGCTCCTTTGCCCGCAGAATCCGATAATAATTCAGATAATCCGCAAAATGAAGCGCAGTCTCCTGATAGATCAGTTTTCCCATCCATCCCACGCTGATTCCCAGATATTCTGCCACATCCTCCGCCCGCAGATTATTCTCACTGTAATGTTTTTCGATACATTTCTTAAAGCGAATCAGATATTTGCTCTGGGCATCTTCAGGCTGTTTCTCCTGATTCCGAAGAACCAGCTTTTCAATTTCCGCATCTTTCCGGGCAGTATCTCCATGCCTTCTGTCCTGCTTCAGCCTGTCCAGGAGGCAAAGCAGGGTCTCTGCATCATATTCCTGCTTCAGCAGATAATCATTAGCCCCCAGCCAAAAGGCAGTCCGCACATATTTGAAATCATCATAGGCGCTCAAAACAATAACCCGCACCTTCGGATAGCGTTCCTTTACGGCACAAATCAGCTCGATCCCATCCATTACAGGCATTCGGATGTCAGTAAACAGGATGTCCACACGTACCTTTTCCATCTTCTCCAATGCCTGCTTTCCGTTGATCGCCTTACCCACGATCAGATAGCCGTTGGCCTCCCAGTCCAATATACGTTCCAGGCCTCGAAGTATCAACTGATTGTCGTCTACCAGCATTACATGAATCAAAATATGCCTCCTTTTTTAAATCTCTGTAGTCTCATGATTCCTGTGAAGTATGGGAAGAAAGAGCCGAATCCGGGTACCCGCCCCTTCGCTGTCTATGAGCAAATCATATGGGCTGCCGAAATTCAGCCGAATTCTATCCTTGGTGTTCCTCAGTCCCACATGGCTGATCATCCCTTCCCTGGCCTGCCCTTCCAATATTTTTCTCTGTTCCTCCCGGGAAATACCGCAGCCATGATCCCTGACCGTCAGCAGCAACACTTCCCCTTGCTTCTTTGCCGATACCTCAACCCACACCTCCCCAGATTCCGGATCCGCTCCGTGGAACACGGCATTTTCCACAATGGGCTGGAGGATTAGATTGGGCACCAGCAAATCCTGTATCCCTTCCTGCACCTGGATCTGCTGAGAAATCAGACCGCTGTGACAGGCATTTTGAATACTTAAAAAGGTTTGTATATTTTCCAGCTCAAAAGACAGGGGCACAAGCATTCCTGCATAACTTACCGTATTCCGCAGCAGCCTGGAAACATCTCCCAGCATTTCCCCTGTCTCCTCTGCTCCTTCGATCACTGCCAGAGAACGCACAGACGCCAGAAGATTGTATAGAAAATGAGGACTGATCTGATATTGCAACGAACAAATCTCCAGATTTTTCTTCGCCTTTTCATCCTCTATCGTCTGGGTAAAAAGAGAATCCAGCTGCTCTACCATATGATTAAAACTTCTCATCATATTCCCCATTTCATCCCTTCTGCCGGATTCCAGACGGACCGTAAAATCGCCCTTTTCCGTATAACCCATGGCCCGGCTCAGCTCCTGAATGGGTCTGGATATGCTCTTTGACACAAAAGCCGAAACCAGAACAGCCAAAACCGCGCACACCAGGGAGAAGAGCACCAGCATCCAGATAATGTTCTCCACCTCGCTGTTATAGACTGAGTAAGGAATGCAGCGGATCACCTGATATTGATAAACAGGAGAGATACTGTAGATCATCACCAGACTCTCTGTTCCCAGCGAGACAGGAATAACTCCCTTCTTCTCCCGCATCTCTTTCTGCTGTTCCTGAATCATCCGATGATAAAGCTCCTGCTCCTGTGCCTCACAACGTGCCGTCACTACCTGTCCTTCCTGATTCAGCAGAAAGAAAGCGCTGTCTTCCTCGTTCTGCGCTATCACGGAAGAAAATTTTACCGGATCAACAGCAAAGTGCGCAACGCCAATCTCCGCCAGGTTGCCCTTATCCGCCACATCCTTGATCAATTTTCCGAACATCATGGCTTCCCGACCGTCCCCCATGGAACGAATCCCCTCCGCCACCACTGCCCCCAGGCCCATGTTCTCAATGAAACATGGATCCTCCTCCATAAATCTGTCCAGATTCAGATGATATTCGTCCATCACGGCGCAGGTATATCCGTTTTGTGCAATGACATAAATACCGGATACGGCATCTCCTCTTCCGAAAATTCCACCTACCACCTTATTCATATCCTGCATGGCCCTCCACCGTGTACCGTCTGAGCTGGCAGTCCCCAGCTGATTCACGGCATGCTGAAATTCCCGTTGGGATATTGCCATATCTATATTAACGGTCAGACGCTGAAGCTCGTTATCAACCACATGGGCCATAGATTCCACAAATGCCACTTCCGTCTGGTTCATTTTCTCATACAGGTTTCTGCTTGAAATACGGTAAGAATAGATGACTGCCATCACCAGCGGAATCAGTGACATGGCCAGCAGAATGCAGATCATTTTGCTCCGAAAACTTTTCATGATAACTCCGTTTCGTATACTTCCCGCCGATTTTATTCCTCCAACCGGCATTCCCTGCAGCGTTTTCTTCTCCTAATCCGTTACTTCCATTTCCGAGCTGTCCGTCCGAAGCAAAACCTCCATCTCTGTCCTCCGCCGTATTGCCTGCCGTTTCCCCGGAGTGGCTTACGGATGTATTGCCGCTGTTTTTTCTCCTGCGGCGCCGCTTCCTCCAGCTCCCAGCCTCTCATAAAGCCATTTTCCGGAATCGCTGAGGTCTTCCAGGGTAAACCCGCTTACCTTGCCGCAGCTGCTTTTCAGGATGGCGGAAGTCTCCGCTTTGTTAGAGAGATTCCAGGCCACATAGCTGATCCCGTATTCGTCCAGAAGCTCCGCCCACCTGTCCGCCTGCTCTTTATCAATCGCTCCGTTTCCGCTGGCGTCGCAGATTCCGTATTCCGACACGAAAACAGGAAGCCCCGCTTCCACAGCCTTCGTCATGGCATCCCGCAGGGAGTCCGTGTGGGTGGCCGCATAAAAGTGCAGCGTATACATAATGTTGTCATAGGCCGTAATAGGATCTGCCGCCGCCTGCTCCACATACTGGCACCAGTTAGGCGTGCCTACCAGAATGAGGCCGTCCTCGTCCTCTCCCCGGATCACCTCTATAATCTGCTCCGCATATTCCTTTACGTCGCTCCAGGAGACGCCTCCGTTTGGTTCATTGCATATCTCGTATATTACATTAGTGTATTCCGCATATTCTTCCGCAATCTCCCCGAAGAACTCCTTTGCCTCCTCCAGGTAAGTATTGGGATTGCCGTCCGACAGAATATGCCAGTCGATGATCACATACATGCCGCAGTCCGTGGCACAGGATACGCCGTCCCTTATCAATTCCTTCAGTTCGTCCTGGTTTCCGCCCGTGCAGTAACCGCCGTATTCCGCGGTATACATGGCAAGGCGCACTACGTTCATTCCCCATTCTTCCCTAAACTGCCGGAAACACGCCGCATTGACATACTCGGGATACCAGGCAAGGCCGTGGGTGCTGATTCCTTTGAGCTGCACAGGCGTGCCCCGTGAATCCGTCAGCTGTGTCCCTATTACCTTCAGTGCTCCGGGCAATCCAGGTTCCTTTTCCGTATCGTCTGCTGCTCCCGAAACCCGGCCATCTGTCCCGTTCTTTACTTCTGTGCCTCCTTGAATGCTGCCATTCCCGGCTGCAGAATCCTGCGATGCTGCCTCAGACTTTGTCTCCGAATTTCCTGCCCTATCTCCGGACTGTACCCCTGCATTTTTGCCTGCTTCCTGGTTCTGTCCTTCCGGACCTGCTGCCTCCCCATCAACCAACACGCCTGCACCGTTGCCTGCTTCCCCGGCAGTCATGGCATCCTGAGATCCATCCTGCCCCTCTCCGGCGGCTGTGCCATCTCGAGACCCTTTCGGCCCCTCTCCGACAGCTGCGCCAGCCCATTCTCCTTCCGGGCCTCCCTCTCCCGCCTCCTCAGATCCCGTTTCCCCAGCAAAATCCATTCCTGTCTGCCTGTCCATTCTCCCACCGCATCCTGAAAGCGCTATCACACATAGCGCCATTATACTGTAAATTAAGAGCCTCTTGCACATGACTTCTCCCCCACAAATGTCCACCAAATATCCTGCTTACCGAAGCTGTTACAGCCCCTTTCGGCAAATTCAGTATACCACAACCCGTTTCCTGCGGCAAGGCATACCTTGAAGGTGTGCCTCCTCCTGCTCTCGTTACTTCCGCCTTCGTTTACCATTTTTACTGCCATCTCAACATCAATTCCTCCGAAAATCCTTCTTCTGGAAATTGATGGCTCAATAATTTCTATATCCCCAGAAATTCTATCGTTTCCCAAAAAAGATTTCTGAAAATTCCTAAAAATTTCAAACAGCCAATTGACCCCGCAGCCATTTCACGATAAAATAACCTGAACACCCCCGACTGCGGTTTTCTGTTGGAAAAATTTGATGAACATCCGGCATGGACTGACGAAAGGCTCCCGGGAGAATTCACGGCTGTAGCCCGCAAAGATGCGAAAAGCCGGTAACCGCAGGCACCCTGTCCTCAAACCGGGCGCTTGCGGCCCCATAACTCTCACTGAAGCATCTCCCCCTTCTCTCCTGGAAAATATGCTTCCATCACCGTCCGTCATCATGGCGAATGATCTGACAGGCATCCAAAAAAGCAGGTACAGGAATCCTTATACTCCCTGTATTCCGCCGCATATTCCAGAACGGCAAACAGTATGGCAGGCCTCCGGGCCGTACACGCAGAACCCACCTCCCTCAGCCCCCATTTGGAGGCGGACTGGGCGGACAGCCCGCCCATTAGGATTGTTCGTATCTGTCGGTTTGTATCTATCCCGGAAAATCCTCTTGCATTTCCCCTCATATCATGCTACTCTAAATACAGGCAATGAATTCAAATCCAACAGTCATTCAAAGGCCGTCCGGCCTTTCTGTAACAGGACAATCGGAATCCGCATAAAACGCAGATTCCGTCTCATCGAACTTCTTGCTAGGCGGGAGCCTTTATCCCATGGAAAGTAAAATGTAACCAACGCAGGAAGGGAGACGCGCCTTTCCTGCGAAGCCGTTTGGGCGTCGAAATTTTGCCGGAAGATGCAGGATTTCGCCGTTATGCGCCTGAGAGAGGAAAGGGAATTGTATGAAAGAAAACAGAACAAAGACAAAAAGAACCAGGCAGACACATAAAAAGAAACCAGTTCCTGCGAAGGGAAAAGGTGTCGCTTACCAGAGCAAAGATATCATTAGCAAAGAATTGGCCGAATCTTTCAAGGGAAAGGCTTTCCGGGTTTACGGACTGGACCTGCCGGAAATCAGGACTGTGCTGCCAACCAACATACCGACAATCAGGGCAAACGAGCTGCGGCTGGACAATCTGTTCGAGCTTGCGGACAGTACCGTGGCCATAGTTGACTACGAAAGCAAATACCGGAAAAAAGACATGATAAAATACCTGAATTATCTGACAGGAATAGCCAACCGCTATCTGAAGGAGAAAAAAGACTGCCCGGCGCTCCGCATGATCGTCATATACACCGGGGATATCGAACGAAAAAATGTATCCGCCGAATACAATATCGGGGCAGTCAAAGTGACTTTGGAACCCGCTTTCCTCTCGGAACTGGATTCCGGCAGAATATATCAGCATTTGAAATGCAAAGTAGAAAAGAAGGAACCTTTAGACGAAGAGGAACTGATGGAATTCATCATACTGCCCCTCTCCTACCGGAAGCGCGCTGAGAAAGAACAAAAAATACGTGAAACCGTGAAACTGGCGGCAAGGCTCCAGGACAGGCGACAGCAGATCTTTGTACTGTCAGGTATATTGGCTTTCACAGATAAGGTAATCGACACGGAAACCGCAAATCATATAAGGAGGATGATCAAGATGACAAAGGTTGGGAGAATCATCGAAGAAGAGAAACGACAGGCAATCGCTGAAGCGGAAGAAAAAAGCCGCCAGGCATTGGCGCAGGCGATGGCTGAAAAGAAACGGGCGCTGGCCAAAGCGAAAGCTGAAGCCAGACAGGCACTGGCCAAAGTGAAGGCTGAAAACAAACAGGCACTGGCCAAAGCGGATGCTGAAAACAAACAGGCACTGGCCAAAGCGAAGGCTGAAAACAAACAGGTACTGGCCAAAGCAGAAGCTGAAAAGAAAAACGAGAAAAAAAGAGCCGATATGCTGCAGCAGGCCGCCAGGGAATCTGTGCTCAAAATGATCCGGAAAAACTACCCAACTGAAGAGATCGCGTCCATAGTGTCCGTTTTTTCACAAGACGACATAGAATCGATGCGGAAGGAAGTGACATATTCTCCTTTAGAAATGCATAGGCCGCCGGCAGGAAAAAGCTGATTACCGTCATCTTCAGCAGCCCAAATTCGGCGCCGGCAAGGCCGGCTCTCTCCAGCCTCCGCCCGGCAAGGCGCCAGAACAGGAAAAACAAGCTCCCTGTGAAAGATGTCAGCAGGATCCCCCAGCTGAATTCAATCGTCCAGTCCATCCAAAGCCCTCCTGATCTGCTCCTTATCTTTTTCCGTCATTCCTCCGGCATGGAACAGGCCCATGACCAGCTCTGCCGGATTCCCCCTGTACCAGAAGTCCATTTGCTCCTGCAGAAGCTTCGCTTTGTAGTCCGCCTCACCTTTGACTGCACGGACGTAGGACAGCTTTCCCTTCCGGTAGACCCGGATAAAGCCCTTCTCCGACAGCTTCAGCAGAAAGGTCTGCACTGTAGTCCTGGCATATTCTTTGGCATATTTCACCTTCAGAGCCGCCATCAGATCCGGCACCGAAATATCCTCCCCCGCGTCCCAGATCGTCTTCATCACTATGGTCTCCGCGCTGCTCAGGTTTCTTTCCTCATTTAGAAAGTTTTCACATGTTTTTTCCATTTTCACCATATTTTCCTCTCACTTTTCCGCCCGCTTAACTGTCTTGTTTCTATATTACGACTTCTATAGTACTTTGTCAACAGGAATCCGGAACCTTCATTTATGGCATGAAAACAGCGCCCCCGGTTCGGAATGCCAGGGACGCTGTTTTGTGACGCTATGTCTGCGGTATCAGAAACTGCCCGCTGATTTCCGATGGTTTGTCGTCTGCCGCTTCCTGATCTGCTGTTTCATTTAATATGTCCGTAGGTTTTGAAATTTTCAGGCTCATTGTAGTTTCCATTCCGCCGATCTTCATGGTGATCACTAATACCCTTGTGCCATCCGGTTTTACGATAATATCCGTTTTGGTTTCCGATGTTTCATTTTCGGGATCCTCCTCTGTAGCGGTCAATTCAAAGTCAATTTTCTTTTTCTCCAGCCACTCAGCCCATTTTTCGGGATCACTTACCACATTTCCGGTGATTGCACCGCTTACGAAGGCTTCTTTGATCTTCGCGTATATGGAGCTGTCAGATCCGGAATACAAGATACCCCAGCTTTTTGCAGGATCCTGGGCGTTGTAATATCCCATTCCCCCTATCCCTATGGACAAAACCCCTGTCTCATCCCTCACTATGCTCCCCATTATCTCACCGATTGCGAAACTCATAGCCAACTCCTTAGTCGTTACCAGAGAGGGATATTTTTCTAAATAAATATTTGCCAGGGCCTCCAGCTTTTTTGCCTGTTCTTCATCCTCAATGATTATATCGCCTCCATTTCCTTCCGCGCCCCTCTTTCTTATGGATACAATACCGGTTGTCTTATCCCGATCCAACGTAAAATTTTCGTTGATATCCGTACTCCGCAATTCCTCTACACCCGTGAATTCCTTAAGCAGCTCTTCCAGGGACGCGTCCACGCCCCATGCACCCATGAATCCGCCATACCAATCCGATTCCGTCAAATACTTTCTCCCGGTAGAAGGATCTGTCTGCATTGACGTAAGTTTGGGATCAAAACTGATCGTTTTACCGGTTTCTTTGTTGTAAATACGCCAATGGCCCTTAACGCCTTCTTCCGTATACAGGGAAACGGCATACTTATCATTCTCCACAGCTTTCAGCTCTTTAGATACCTGTACGCCCAGATTGGACGGGGAAATCTTATTGCCTCCCCTGGCACTCAGGCCGCAGTACGCATCATATGTAGTCAATCTGCTCTGCCCAGTTGTCCTGTGGGAATCCTCTGCCGCCGTGTTTCCGAATCTTTCATATAAAGCGGATCCTTTTCCCGGAACACCGGACCGATTCGATCTTGGATATTGAGCAAACCCCGCCCTTTTTAAAGCATTGCTTCTATTTATGTTCATATTTATACCCATTTGTTCCATTCTCCTTTTCTGATACAGCGGCTCATCTGTCAGTCAGAGCCGCACCTGCTCCCTTGTAATAAGTCCAAGCATTTTATGACTCTGTAAATACATATCTACGGACTTCCCCGGTCAAACTTCATACTGCCTGCACCTCCCCGCCATGCCTTTATTTTGAATATAATGCTGTCGATACCTCTGAAAAATTATTTGATAAGCAAAAACAGCATTATTCTCCGGCACAATTCCCATCCATAGAAAACAACGCTGTCCTTAGCCCAATATTTCATTCTATTTTATCTATCGGAACAATTACCCATCCTTCCTGGCCGGAATCAGAATCTGCAGCTCTTCTCCCCCGCCATTATCCAAAATAAACTCATACAGCGGCTGCCAGAACCCCTTGGTGTCCGCAAAATACACCATCTTCATCCCTGTCACGGTAAAGGGCCTGTCATCGGGAACAGAGGCCCAATAGCTGAACCTGCCACGGCACACCAGATCATATGCCTCCCTGGAGGAAATGAGGGGAACCTGCTTATAAAGCCCGCCTGTCACGATATCGTAGTTCATATCCGTCACTTCGCCCTGCCCGTTCAATTTACAATTTACAGTTCCGGCAGAAAAAATGTCCCCCGCCAATGCTTCATCCGCCTTAAAAATATAATTTCCGTTATCCCCAGCAGTAAAAGATGCATGCTCCGGAATCGTGAAACCGATTCTTCCAACGGCCTCCCTCACTGTCTGCTCATCAGCTTCGGAGAGAGGTTCCCCCTTGGTTCCGTCCTTCGAAAAATCCAGTTCATGGTTGATGTACCATACCGTACATCCCATGTAGTCAATCCAAAGACACAGCCCGCCTTCCCTGCTGTAATAAACCGCCGTTTCATCGTAAAGCATTGTTTCGCTGTCGTCTACCGTCTGGCCCTGCAATGCAAACATCTCCTCTGCAAACCGGCGGGTTTCTTCCGGCGCGGCAGTTTTCACCTGATAGATATTGCCGACGGTTTCTTCTGTAGATAAGGGAATATCACTGCCGATACTTACTTCCGGCATTCTATGCCTGGATATATTCTCATAAGCCATATTTCCCAGCTCTTTCCGGTGATAGCTTATAAAGATGAGCGCAAATGAGGCAATTACAAGAAGAAGAGGCACTTGAAGAAGAACCACTGCCTGTAATGATCTCTGCTTTGAGGGCTTCCTGCCTGCAGGCTTATCATTTGAGCTTCGCTCTTCCATCCCCCTTGACAACGATGTCCTGCGCATTCCGGCAGAATTTTGGTTCCGGCTTGTCCGGGTTAAGCGCTTTCCGTTTTGAGACTTTCTATATGCGGGATTCCTATTCGCCCAGGCGTTTTTGCAGGCACTTGCCAGAGCAGAAGCAACGGAAAAGAATCCATATCCGATCATCGTCCCCAGGACATTATTGATCAGGTCATCCGTCTCAAAAATTCCCCGCTGCAGAAGGAATTGAAGGCTCTCTATCAACAGGGTAAACGCAAATCCTGCAAGATATGTCTTCCATGCCTTTCTGAATCCGGAACTTGCCGCAGGCAGCATAAACCCGAAGGGGATAAACATGCAGATATTCAGGATCAGGTTCCTCCACTCCCTGGCATTAAACTGGTACCAGGCCAGTTTATAGGACGCAAAGGGAACAAGGCTCGCATTTCCCTCATAATATTCCCCGCGCACCATAAGCGTCGCATAGATAATGGCAAGAATGACTATCATGAGCAGTCCATAGGGAAACGCCCTTCTTACAGACAGCTCTTTCTTTCCGTGCATCACGGTTTTGTAGACATATTGATATGCAATTCCCCAAACAGCCAGTGCCAGGATTAAAATAACCGCAGAAAATTTTAAAGCGTCCTCCCCCAGGCCGATCAAATCTGTTATCCTCATCTTATGTTATCCTCAGCTTACTTTATCAGCAGCGACAGCACCTTCGGCGTCGCTCCCACCTTATAACGGACCCCCTGCCGTATGATCTCTGACAGATAATATTTCTTATCTGAAATCCTTAAAAATCCCTGACGCTCCAGCATCTGCAAACCTGAAATCCTTGTTTTTCCTTCTACAGGCCATATCTCCAAATCCCTCTCTTTGAGCATAACAACTTAATTTCTTATAATCCTTTAGCGATTTATTTTTCATAATCCAACATTTCAGCCCGCACTAAAACAGCATTAACCGCTTACCCCTTATGCGCTTCTCCTGATCCGGTAAAATTTTATATGTATAGCAGTGGGATTTGAAACTATCCAAAAATCTTTCCGCGTTGCAATTAATCGTTCAGCAGCCATTATTCTCCCTGATTCCAGGACATTACTGGATTCCACAAACCATAAACAGCAGTATTTTCTAAAATCTTATCATGGCTTATTCAAAATGTCCATATCTTTTCAAAACTTTGTCAGATACACCTGACAGCTGAAAGTCTGCATCACAAAAATCCGGAGAATATCTCTATTCCTCCGGATTTTATGCAATCCTGAATTGAAACCATCCTGAAAACACCCCTTTGCAAGATACCCCTCCACCTCCAACCCGGACTTCCGCGCTGCCCTATATAATATATCCCGCCAAAAAATGGCTTTCATTATATTCCAAGCTGCTTTTTGATACAGGAGAGAAGTCTGTACAGCCGTTCTGCAAATTTGCTTTGGCTGGAATATACAGGGGTAAAATCTGAAAGACCGGAAATTTATATCACAACTTGACAGCCCATCCCTCCATGGCATATGATATTTATAACAGATTCACGATCCACAAGCAAACAAAAAGGAGGATTTTATGGCAATTTACCAATTAAAGAACGATGTGATCTCCATAGCGGTGGACAGTCACGGCGCAGAGTTGAAATCCCTGAAAAGGCTTGACACCGGAACCGAGTACATGTGGTGCGGCGACGCAAAATACTGGGGGCGCACTTCGCCCGTCCTCTTCCCCTTCGTGGGCGGCGTAAAAAACAAGGAATACCGGACCAAGGGAAAAACCTACTCCATGACACAGCACGGATTCGCCAGGGACATGGAATTCACGCTTTGCAATCAATTTATTGATGAAATATGGTTTGAACTGCGCTCCAGCGAGGAAACCCTGGCAAAATACCCTTACGAATTTATCCTGAAACTGGGCTACCGGATCTCGGGAAACCAGGTGGAAGTCCTGTGGCAGGTGGAAAATCCCGGCAGCGAGGTCCTGCACTTTTCCATCGGAGGACATCCGGCCTTCAACTGCCCCATCGAGCCCGGCACAAAGCAGACCGAATGCTTCGTGGACTTCGGCGACGTGGAGGAAGTGGTCAGCACCCGCATCAGCGAAAACGGACTGGCAACAAATTCCCGGGATGTGTATCCTCTGACGGACGGCAGACTGCCCCTGCGGGCAAATCTTTTCGAGCATGACGCGCTGGTGATTGAGGACAGCCAGACCTCCACAGCCGCCCTCTGCCGGAAAGACGGCTCCAGATATGTGACCGTCACCATGGACGCGCCCCTCTTCGGCATCTGGTCCCCTCCCGGCAAAGAAGCCCCCTTCGTCTGCATCGAACCCTGGTACGGCAGATGCGACGGCGAGGACTTTGACGGCGCCCTGGAGGAACGGAAATGGGGAAATCAGGTAAATCCCGGCAAGATCTGGAACGCTTCCTACACCATTCAGGCAGACTGACGAAAAGACCAAAAATATATAACATCATATGTCCGGAGCAATGCCCAGAACAATTTCCGGCACTGCTCTTGGGACGGGAATTGTTCTGACTATTCCTGGTATTGATCCGGGCATATGCGGAACTGGAATAGGAGATATCTTTATGAATAAAATTAATGAAATCAGAAATCTCTGCGAAGAAAAGCAGATCCGCATGATAGACTTTAAAATGACGGACATCGACGGCCGCTGGCGGCACATCACCATCCCCGTGGAACGCTTCGGGGAAAACACCTTCACCTACGGCATCGGCTTCGACGGCTCCAACTACGGCTATGCCCCCATCGAAAAGAGCGACATGGTATTCCTACCGGATCCGGACACTGCCTATGTGGATCCCTTTGCGGCAGTCCCCACCCTGACCATGTGCGGCAATGTATGCACCATCGGCAAAGGGGAGAACAGGCCCTTTGACCAGTACCCGAAGAATGTATCCCTGAAGGCAGTTGAATATATGAAGGAACAGGGCGTCGCGGACCGGATGGTCATCGGCCCGGAATTCGAATTCTACCTCTTCGACAGCGCCCGCTTTGAAGTAACGCCCAGACAGTGCGGCTACCGCATCGACACCAGGCAGGCGGACTGGAACCACAGCCTGGACACTGCGGGAAACAACGGCTATGAAGTATCCCACAAGGGAGGCTACCACATCGCCGCGCCCCAGGACGTGGGCTATGACCTGCGCAGCCGTATGTGCATGATGATGGAAGACTGGGGCATCCGGGTGAAATACCACCACCACGAGGTGGGCGGTCCCGGCCAGATGGAGATTGAAGTAGAGCTTGCGGACATGCCCGCCATGGCCGACAACACCATGATTATCAAATACATCATCAAAAACCTTGCCGCCCGGGAAGGCAAAACCGCCACCTTCCTGCCCAAACCCATTTACCAGGAGGCAGGCAGCGGCATGCATGTGCACATGCTCCTTTTCAAGGACGGACAACCCCTGTTTTATGATGAGAACGGCTATTCCGGCTTAAGCCGGACGGCCCACTATTTTATGGGAGGGCTCCTGAAACACATTGCCTCCCTCTGCGCCTTCACCAATCCCTCCACCAACTCCTTCAAGCGTCTGGTGCCGGGATATGAGGCGCCGGTGACCATCGGCTACGCCACCTCCAACCGCAGCGCCGTGATCCGGATTCCTGCTTACGCCAAGTCTCCGGAAACCAAGCGCTTCGAACTGCGCAATCCGGACGCCACCGCCAATCCCTACTACGCCTATGCCGCCATTCTGATGGCAGGACTGGACGGCATCGAGAACCGGATCGATCCTGAGGCAAACGGATGGGGACCTTATGACTTCAACCTCTACACCCTCTCCCCCCAGGAGCAGAAGAAGATCAAGGGACTGCCCACGTCCCTGGGCGAGGCTCTGGATGCCCTGGAGGCAGACCACGATTACCTGACCAAGGGCGGCGTCTTCCCCCAGAGGCTCATCGATGTATGGGTGGCCAGAAAACGGGCCGAACTGCAGCAGATGGAGCAGATTCCCAATCCGGCGGAATTTAAGATGTACTACGATCTGTAGGAAAATATACTGCCCCCGGGACAAAAACGCTTCCTTCTGCATTTCTGTCCTGGGGGACATCTTGCGCCTATCGGTTAAGCTGTCTTCCCTTCCAGGATTCCCATAAAATCCCAAAGCCGTCTTCGCGCCTGCGGGAAACGCTGTCTCAGTATCTGTCTGACGAGTCTCTCCAAGGCATGTCCGCAGGGAGAACGCCTGTGGAAGGAACCCGTGACAGAGTAAACTTCCCCGGTGCAAGCACTCAAACACCACAAGGGTGTTTGCCTCCTGCTTCGCAGGAGCGGGGTATTCGCCCCAACCTCGCTACGCTCGGTGCTAGTTTGCGCGATGCAAGCATCGGGGAATGTACCCTCAATGATTCAATCCTTCGCATGATCAATGGCGATATGCCCTCCGGCCCACACCTTTCTGCCGGACCAATCCTCATCCGGCCCGCTCCAAAATGCATCCTGGGGGGCAAGTCCCAGAGGAAGGAACACTGCACTGCACAGATACAAACTTCCGATATTGATATAGCTCTCTGCCAGTTCCGGCTGGTACCCGTAAACCCCCGGCCTCAGCCATCCGTTTTCGTCAAACATATCCGGCGCGGCCATCGCACGTCTGATCACGGCAGTCAATGCGCATCTGACTGCTGCCGGCGCAATGCCCTCCTCCAGCTCATGCTGCAAGGCCGCCTGGGCAAGCATCTGAAAGGCCCCGAAGCGATAGCAAATGGAACGCCCCACCACCGGATAGGAACCCTCCGGCCCTATCATCCGCTCCAATACGGAAGCGTACCTGGATGCCCGGGCAATCACTTCAGAACACATCGCTTCCGCTTCCCCGATTTCTCCGGAAAATATTTTCACCAAATCCACATACATGGGCTGTATCACAAAGCTGTTATAATAGTCACAATGCAGCATGGCGCCGTCACCATATACCCCGTCTCCCATATACCATCCCTGAAAAGACCGCAGGGCATACAGCACGCGCATCCTGTCATAAGGCTCTCCCAATACAAAAAGCCCTGCCTCCACCATGGCAGAAAAGAACAGCCAGTTATTTTTTCCAGGCATAATCCTGCGGGAACTCCGAAAAGCCTGCGCCAGATCGCGGCGCGCTTTTGAGGACAGCGCGCCCGCCAAAACCTTCGGAGCACGCACAATGGCATGGGCCAGAAATGCCGTATCCACAAGAGGCTGTCCTCCTTGGTCAAAATTCATATAATCTGCGGAATCCGGGTCCACAGCCATCTCAATACAACGTACAGCCTTTTCTCTGTACCGGGCCTGTAACGTTCTCTCTCCTTCCTCCAATGCGCCGCTGTCAGCCTCCAGCCAGGGAGCCAGTCCAAGCATACTCCTCCCAAATGCCTCCAAAGGCGCAAAGGACGCCCTGTCCTCATGAAAGCTTAACGGCATTCTTATCTTTAATTCACCGGCCTCCAATGCATCCAATACCGGCCCCGCTATCTTTAATAAATCATCCAGCCATTCTCTCCTGATATCCGTCCCCATATTTTTCTCCCTTGTAATTCTGTCTGTAGGTTTCGTTGTAGTGCAGGCCGCCAAGACTTACAGTGATGCCCTTGGGAAAGTACTTGGCCGACGGCCTGCAGTCAGGTTGTACTGCAAATTTATACCCACAAACGTAATTAATTTCCGTCTGCATGGTATAACGAGTGAACGCATCGGCAATCCAGAACTGAAAGCGGCAATTAAATGCGTTCACGAGTATAACCAACGAGCAGTATAAACATTATACCCCTTTACTCCGGCAGATTCAATAGCTGCCCGTCCACAATGCCCCATATGTCCACTACCTCCCACTACGTCTGTCAAAGAAGGAGCAAATGCACACGAATCCTGCCATCAAAACTGCCAGAATCCCATATACTCCATAATTCGAAATCCCCGGCACAGTCATCAGAATCACAATAGGCACAAACGCCGTCACCATAATCACCAGCATGCTCACCATACTGGAAGCGCTCTGCTTCACCACCCTGACCTCGCTCTCCCACTCCATCAGCGGCAGCATCTCATTCACCGCATACCCCAGCCTCGCCCCGAAGAGAATAAATACCGCAGGCACTGCCAACAGGCTCAATGCATCCGCCCACCCCGGCCGCAGCGCCAACATCACCAGTACCTCGGACACCAGGTAAAAAGGCAGGGCCACCAGGAGATTCGCCGCCACCTTGCTCCGGACCACATCCCGTCTGGCAACCGGCAGAGTCTGCAGCATCCACCACTGCTTCCCTTCCATGGAAATAGAGCAGGCCGTCATGGGCATCATCACGGGCAGACAGCCCAGAAGGATGGGCAGCGCCCTCCCCACCACGCCGGGAATCCCCATGCTCTGCTCTATGGTCCGGGTATCCACAACCAGAACCGCCACGGCCAGCAGCACCATCAGCACTTCCCCCGCCAGTGTATTGACCACATATACGGTGGAAGAAAAATAATGCCGCAGCTCCCGCTCCACCATAGTTCCCAGAAGGGATTTTTCCCGAAGCCCCTCCATCCGGTAATTACCTTTTGCCTCCCTGCTGCCCAACAGCAGACAGATATTTACGTAAAACCGCTGCAGGATCTCCAGAAACACCGCAAAGCATCCCGCAGATACCGCCAGAAACAGCGCGAGCTTCCCGATTTCCCCGAAGACCATGGCGTCGCAGACCCACATGGCCGGAGGGTAAATGCCCAGAATCCGTTCCTCAAAAAACGCGCCCGCCTGCTGCACCATGGCGTTCAGCTCGCTTTCCTCCATGCCGCCCATCTTCATGCTGCCCACCATAATCGCGCAGATCAGCACAAGCGTCAGCAGGATGGACACCAGATTCTTATACCTCCACCGACTGGAGATGCCCGCTATCAGCGCCCCCAGGACGGAAGCCGCCGTCAAAGGCAATAGCGGCAGGAAAATCCCCGCTGCAATCCCCGTCAGGTAGAAAGAGACGCCCGGATGCTCCACCGCCCCATACACAGCCATGCCCGGCAGCAGGATCAGGAATCCCAGCAGCATATCCGTAATATACATGGACAGGAAACGGCTGACAATAATGGCCCGCACCGTCACCGGCAGGGCAATCTGCTTCTCATAAGCCTTCCGGTCAAACAGCACCGGCCCCGCCTTGAACAGGGTGAAAAAGAACACCACCATAGCCACCGACACGCCAAGCACCGCAGGCACAAATTGTCCCATTCCCATAACCGCCAGCCCGTAGCTTCCCATCCCCACATAACCCGCCAGCATCACGATCAGAAGAATCCACAGACAGCCCATGAGACAGCCCTTCACCTTCTTCCCGGTATCCTTCGTGAAACGCAGTTCATTTATCCCGAACATCCCGTACAGGGAAATCCTTGTCAACAGCCTAATCTGCCTCATCATGATGGGTCACCTCCATAAATACATCCTCCAGGGACTTATCTCCCACGAGCTCCTTCGTTGCTCCCTCCGCCACCAGTTTTCCCCCGGAAATCACGGCAATCCGGTTGCACAGCTTCTCCGCCACCTCCAGTACATGGGTGGAAAAGAAGATGGCGCTTCCCTTTTCACACAGGGTATGCATCTTCCTCTTCAGGATCAGGGATGCCTCCGGGTCCAGTCCCACAAAGGGTTCATCCAGAATCAGCAGCTTCGGCTCATGCAGCAGCGCTCCGATGAGCACCAGCTTCTGCCGCATGCCATGGGAGTAGGTGGACACCAGATCCCCCAGAACCGGATAGATTCCGAACTCCTCCGCCTCCCTGCGGATCCGCTCCTCCCGGGTTTTCCCCGGCACCTGATAGATATCCGCTATGAAATTCAGATACTGGATGCCTGTCAGGTATTCATAGATATCCGGATTGTCCGGAATGTAGGCGATGACCCTCTTGCAGTCCAGGGAGCGGCTCCTCACATCCTTCCCGTCCACCAGAATCTCCCCGCTGTCAAAATCGTGAATCCCCACCACGGCCTTGATGGTAGTGGTCTTCCCGGCTCCGTTGTGGCCGATGAATCCGTAGATATCTCCGGGGCGCACCGTCAGGGACAGATTGTCCACTGCCGTTTTTCCCCCTTTGTAGTTTTTTGTCAGGTTCTTGATTTCCAACATTTTTGATTTCCTCCCGTCTTGATCTGTATGCTTCTCCCTGCTTTCCCAGGGATTCCCTGGATTCCCTGGATTCCCTGGATTCCCATGTAGTCTGCGGTTCTCTTCATGGGATGCGTTGGGTTATGGTCTCTCACTGGATGCGTGACACGCCTGACCCCCTCTCGTGCCACAATTTTCCCTCCGGACTGCATGCCGCTCTTTAGCCCGCCCACAATCCGTTTCCCTGCTTTACTTCCAGCTTGTTTCTATTTGATATCATTATAATATCATTATAATTTATTTTTTGCAAGTACTTTTGTGAAAAGAAATTTATACTGCACGCAAAAGCACTGCAGGCAAAATACTGCGAAGTACTGCGTTGCTGTTCACTCGGTGCCTCCGCGAGGGTTTTCGTGCGCATTATGCACGAAAAGCCCGAGACAGCAGGCGCCAAAATGAGCGTTCTTTGCTCAATTCATGACAATAGAATTCTGCACTTGAATTCTATTGTATGTGTGCATCATGTTGCTGTGAACGGCGAAGCCGTGAACAGTGACAGTACTGCGTACAAAATACTGTGCGCTTGAAAAAATAGCTTGAAAAATCCCTCCACTTATGATACCCTGAACTCAGAGCAGATTTTCATAGTAAATATTCTGTAATCAGTCCCATTCTTCCTGCAGATCAGAAAATTCCTGCTTTTATTCCAAGACAGACAGCGGGCGTTTTTCTGGAAGCCCCCGCAACGCCACACGGAGGTAACAACATGGCAGAAAAAGACATTACAGAGAAAATCCTGTTATCCTACGCCGATGTATTTGCGGACTGCATCAATACATTGGTATACGACGGGAAACGGTATCTGAATCCCGGGAACACCCAGCCCGCTCCCACGGAGAGCTTTTACAAAGTAAAAAACCCCGCAATCAGTTCTGCGACACCAGCAGATATCTGACGGAAGAAGGCACAATTCTCCTCCAATACATCATTGAAAACGAAACCGAACTGGAAGAACGCCAGATATTGCGTAAAATCTCCTATGAGGGCGGTTCCTACAGACAGCAGCTCGGAAGCGGCGCTCCTGTGTATGGAGTGATCACCATCGTAATCGCCTGGACGGGAAAAAGCAGCCGCATTCCGCAAAACCTTCATACCCTGCTTCTGAAAAACGGAGTTCCCCAAAAGCATTTGGAGATGATTGATGATACAAAACTGACGGTTTACCACATGAACAATCTATCTCCGGAAACCAGAAACCTGTTTACAAGCGACCTGGGATTTGTGGCGGATTATCTGAACGAAGGAAATTTCGACAGCCGCAGGGAGCAGGAAATCCTCCATCTGGACGCCTTATGCGACCTCATGGAAGCACTCACCGGGGATGCCAGATTTACGGAACTGGCTAACGAATTTTGGACAAAGCATCAGAAAGGAGACGCAGTTATGGCATGTGAATATCTCGACCTACTGGAAGCGCGGGGAGAAAAACGCGGAGAGAAACGTGGCGAGAAACGCGGAGAGAAACGCGGCGAAATCAATGGGGAAACAAATTTAAGCGCTTTGTTAGTAAAGCTGTATGATCTCGGCCGAAGCAAAGATGTAGAATTGGCAGTACGCAATCCGGATGCCCGGGCAAGAATGTTTAAAGAATTCTCTATTCCCAGCTATAGAGACCATAAATAACGGCAGTCCCGCTATCCCAAACCCACACCACGGAGGACCCTTTTATGAAACTGCGAACCGCAAGTATTCCCCTGATGCTCGAATATGCGGCAATGTCAGGCACAGAACAGGAAAGTTACCAAAAAGCAGCCGAAATCTTAAACCACCAGGACTACCTCTTCGAAATCAGAAGATACGGCCTGGCCTCTCCGGAGACCCTTGTGTCCTATTTTTCCCGCTTCAAAAGCATTGCGCCGGAGGACATTCCCGATCTGTGCCCGGACCGCAGGACAGGGCTGCGGGACAAACACGCGCTGTGGCTGGACTGCGCCGCCAGTCCCGGGAAATACGCCCGCAGGTATGATAAGCTGATGCGCATGCTCACGCCGGAGAACCTGCTGAACCTGCAGGCCAGACTGGATGCCGCCTTCCCCGGAAATGTGGATATAGACGACACGGAGGTAATATCCACCCTAAGCTTCGGCCCTTCTTTCGGTTACGTCTACGAGAACGCCCTTCATCTGGACCTGTTCGGAATCGAAAAATACTGCACGATGGAAGAACTGCCTGCCATCATCCTCCATGAGATGCACCATCTGCAGATTCAGAAAATGATAGGCAGTTACCATACGTTTACGGAAAATTTCAGCCTCCTGGAGCGCTACATCTTCCGTTTTACCGGGGAAGGCATGGCCATTAAATTCTGCAATAACGCAGAGGGCATCCTGTCCAAAAGACTGGATCCCGACCTGGATGCCAATATCGGGATCCCCGCCATACCGATCCTCAACAGACACTTTCCGGAGCATCTCTCCCTTTTTCAGGATACCGTGGAAAAACTTGAAAAGGGCCTGATCTCCGAGCCGGAAATCGAGGAACAGTTCAGAACCTATTGGTGGAATCCCCGTCTCTATCCACAGGAGACGGAATTCCTGGAACAGACACCCATCTACAGCTTTGGGAACGAACTTTTCGGGCGTGTTTTCGACGCCTTCGGCCTGGATGCCATGTTCCGGTGCTTCTACCATCCCGGTAAGGTATTGGATTACTGGAAAGACCTGGGGTAGACAGCTTTCCTCACCCCTTCGTCTTCTCCACCCAGGCCGCCCACCTGGGATCAGCCTTGATCTCCTTCTCCACCTGGGAATAATCGGGCTTGCACCACATGGGCCAGTCTTCCGGCAGTTTTTCCACCACCTTCCAGTCCTCTGTGCCCGGCTCTTTACTGGCCCTCGCCATGGTTTCCAGAACCCTCCCGTGCCGATACGCCTCATCCAGGGAAGCAAACGCATCGTCATGGTCTCCCCGCTCCCACTGTATCCTGGAAAGATATACATACAACTGCATTACAATGCTGTGGTGCACTCCCAGATCACCGTCGTCACAGGCCAGGCCAAACAGCGAGATAGCCCCCTTTATTTTCTCAATGGGTCTGTCGCTGTCGAAATGCCGGACGCAATTCATCAGCCCATAGACCGTCTTCCTTGCAAAGTGATCCGCCATTTCAAGCAGGGCTGTGCGGATATATTCCGTCTCCTCCCTGCCGTCTGCAGCCTCGGCCAGAAGAAGCTCCCTGCAATGCTTCAGCTCCGGCATGCGCATGGCACAGGCTACGGCGCAATTCCCTTATTTTCTCTCCGATCTCGATTTTCATACCACACCTCCTGCCCTATTCCGCGAAAAGCCGTCCTTTCAGCGCCCATCTGTCCTGAACCCTGACCTATTCCTTCCCCGGGCTTACGCTTTCTGAAAGAAGGCTTCAACAATATTATGATTTCAGTATCCAACAATCTCTTCCACCGGTGTAGTTCCATTATATCGAATCCCTGGGAGAAAACAATTATCAATTCATTGTAGAAATATCAAGTATCCATTGATATTTTATAATATTATCTTTTCCAAATGCTTTTCTTTTCCACCCTTCATACCCTGCGCCGCCTCTGCCCTTTCTGACTCGAAAACTCCGCGGCTGCCTTCACCCACCCCATCAGTTCCCCGTCGATCTCTTCCTCCTTCGAAATCAGCACATGATGGGTCCAACGGTTGGGATAGGGCTCCACAGCCCCGTCAATGCGGGGAGAGTCCACCCTGTGCCCCAGGCCGAAAGTAATGACAATGTATTCTTCCGGTCTCTCCGCCGCCTTCCGCAGGGGCAGAAAGGAGACAAAGGCAAAGTTATGTCCCTTGGAGAATGCAATCTGGGTTTTCTGCACCCGGACCTCCGCCTCCCCGACTTCGGCAGACATCCTCCGCGCAAAGGTTTCATACAAAACCAGAGCCTGCGGCTTTCCTTCAAAGAAAAGAAATATCTCCTGACTCATAATTCCGTCCATGCCAAACAACCTCCTTATCATAACTTCCTAACAGCCATTTCTGCAAAGCAATAACCCTGATCACAAGGAAGTGTTACGAAATAGATTTACAGGATTCCGCACAGGAAGATGCATATATACCGGTGCTTTGTTCCTGAAAGTGCAAATTTATTTCTTCACAAATCCCAAGACATTGCTCACACAGACCAGTATACCACAATTATGTGTGCCTGCCTATTCAAGCTCCAGCGTAACTTCCCAATCACCGTTGACACAGCCCTCGTTTCTGTAAAAATACCGTACATACGCATTTTTTCCAACTCTGCCTCGTCTACGATAAACCAATATTCATCAAAAGATAATCGCTCCCCCTCTATCTCCTCGTTCCATCCCACGCTAAGATCGTTAATGCGCTCCTGTCCCTGGGAATCCACCAGAAACAGCTGCGCGTAATCTAATCATTCCGTTGTCAATGATAACGATTGGGCGGTTCATGCGGAAGCGTCCGCCGCAGAAGATAAATTCTCTGACCGGATACAGAACCTCTCGTTCTATGCAAAATATGGGTACATGGCTTTTTGCTCATCATTACATTGGAAAACTTTGGTGGAGAACTGGCTGGGTTATTTTAGTTCCGTCAATCATCATCCATTTTCCATTTTACGGGGCTTCAAATAATGCTATCGGAATAGTCAGCCTGATTTTGGCATTTATTCAAATTGCTGTTTTAACAGGCTCCATATTTCCCACAGAGAAGGCATTAAAGACAACTTTTACAGAAGAAGGGCTTCGTAGATAGCTTCCGTTTCACAGAATCAGCCCTCTGTGCTGCCGGGTAAGACGAATCCCTGAATATATCGAAAAAGACCGGAAAAAATAAAGAAACAATCTAATTGACGTAGTACGCAAATAGTGCTACTATTTATACTCAAGATGAAAAACATTTGACAGCTGAAATTGGATAACGCGTGAGCGCTTCTACAGTACCAGGAAGAAATCGGCATATAGCAGAAGCAAAGTGACGTTTCTAAAATAGAAGCAAAGCATCGCTTCTAAAATAGAAGCAAAGCATCGCTTCTATTGTCAGGAGTATTGTCTGGAATGAATTCGTTCACGAGTATGGCTGAACAATCCGGCAAAAACCTGAAGGAAAAAGAGGTATCAAAATGAAAAGAGTACTGACAATCCAGGACATTTCATGCCTGGGAAAATGCTCCCTGACAATCGCGCTGCCTGTAATATCCGCTCTCGGATCCGAGACGGTGATCCTCCCCACGGCAGTTTTATCAACCCATACCATGTTCCGGAATTTCACCTGCAAGGATCTCTCCGACCAGATTACGCCCATTGCGGCCCACTGGAAAAGCGAAGGTGTGGAATTTGACGCTATTTATACCGGATATCTGGGAACTGCAGAACAGGTTGACCAGATTATGGAACTATTCAGAAATTTCCGGGGGAAAAACACCACCATCATCGTGGACCCCGTGATGGCGGACAACGGAAAGCTTTATCCTGCCTTTGACATGGATTACGTGCGGAAAAACACCGAACTGTGCGCAGAAGCGGATATTATCGTTCCAAATATCACGGAAGCCGCCCTGATGACGGGAATGGACTACAGGGAAGAATATGACGAGGCCTATATCAGGGAACTTCTTTCCAGACTCAATGAACTGGGGGCTCGCATCAGTGTCCTGACAGGCGTTTCACTGGAAAAGGGTAAAACCGGAGTGATGGGATATGAGCGGGAAACCGGGGAGTATTACGTTTATCAGAACCGCAGAATCGATGCCGCCTATCACGGAACGGGAGACCTCTTCTCCAGTACCTGTGTGGGGGAAATCATGAGAGGGAAAAACTGGCGCGATGCCATGCGCATTGCCGCGGATTATACGGCGCACACCATAGAGGTAACGCTGCGCAATCCCCGCAAACCCTGGTACGGCGTTGACTTCGAAAGTACCATCCCGGATCTGCTTGCCATGGAATAATTCCCCGGGCGTAGCAGGCAAAACAGCCGCTTTTCTTCCGGATGCGGCACTTTGCCTGCACTGCCCGTCCCTGCCCTTTCCTCTGATATGGATACGGCAGGGCGGGAAGTGCGAAACATCCACATTCAGAAAACACTTACCTCAATCGATCAGCACCGGATTCTCATCCACCACCCAGGGCAGGCCGTACCGATTCAGCGCCTCCATATAGGGATCCGGATCGAACTCCTCCACATTGAACACCCCGGGCTTCCTCCAGGTTCCGTTCATCACAAGCATGGCCCCGATCATGGCCGGGACGCCTGTGGTGTAGGAAATGGCCTGAGAGCCCACCTCCCGATAGCACTCCTGATGGTCACACACATTATAGATATAGACGGATTTCTCCTTCCCGTCCTTCACTCCGATGAAAATACAGCCGATGTTGGTCTTGCCCACGGTGCGGGGCCCAAGGGAAGCCGGATCCGGCAACAGAGCCTTCAAAAACTGAATGGGCACAATCTCCCTTCCCTCGAACATCACGGGGTCTGTCCGAAGCATCCCCACATTTTCCAGACATTTCATATGGGTCAGGTAACTCTGGCCGAAAGTCATGAAAAAGCGGATGCGTTTTACACCGGGAATGTTCTTCGCCAGAGACTCGATCTCCTCATGATGCAGCAGGTACATGTCCTTCCTTCCCACCTGGGCAAAGTCATACTCCCGCTTAATCTCCATAGGCTTCGTCTCCACCCAATGGCCGTTTTCCCAGTAGGAGCCGTTGGCAGACACCTCCCGCAGGTTGATTTCCGGGTTGAAATTGGTGGCAAAAGGATAACCATGGTCCCCGCCGTTGCAATCCATAATATCAATATAGTGAATCTCGTCAAAATAATGCTTCAAAGCATAGGCGGTAAAAACACTGGTCACCCCGGGATCGAAGCCGGTTCCCAGAAGGGCCATAATCCCTGCCTTCTCAAATCGCTCCCGATAAGCCCACTGCCAGGAGTAGTCAAAATAAGCGGTGAATCCTTCCTCTCTGCATCTTTTTTCGTAAACGGCGCGCCAGGCAGGATCTTCCGTGTCCTCCGCCTCATAATTGGCGGTGTCGATGTAGTCAACTCCGCAGACCAGACAGGCATCCATAATGGTCAGATCCTGATAGGGCAGGGCCAGGTTCAGCACGGCTTTCGGCTGCTCCCTTTTGAGCAGGGCGATCAGCTCTTCCACATTGTCCGCGTCCACCCGGGCGGTGGTAATCTTCGCCGCCGTTGTTCCCTGGAGCTTTTCCTTCAGGGCGTCACACTTCGCCACTGTGCGGCTCGCTATGCAGATCTCCGAAAACACATCCGCCTTCATGGCGCACTTCTGGATGGCTACGGAAGCAACGCCGCCGCAGCCGATGATCATAATTTTAGACATTTTCCTCTCTCCGTTCTCTGTATCTTGTATTCAGGCTCTTACACTTATCATGAAACAAACAACCTCACCGGAACTTCTTCTCCAAATAAGGAATATCCTCTTTATCGATCCACTCCTCCGAATAGCCGCAGTTGCAGCAGACATACCTTGGCACTTTCACATATGAAAATATGGTAAAGCCTACAGGGATATTGTTTCCGCTTCCATAAACGCCCGCTTTTCCCTCAATCCTAAGGATATTTCTGCTATTGCATTTGGGACACATCCCGCTGTTTTTCATACTTTCAACCTCTCTGACCTATTTCGATAAAACATCAGACATTCGGATAATATTTATCCCTTTTTTGAAAAATGTTCTCTGGTTTCTCCCACCTTTTCTATTAACGCAATATCCGTTAAATCTTTATCCCTTCCCAGTTTCTTTTTCATCCGTATCAGTCCGTCTACACACACAACGGGAACGCCGCTGATTATTTCCACTGTACCTTCAATCCAGTTTTCAAAAATCTCGACATCTTCAGAATACAAGATTTTTCTAGTTCTGTCTTCATAACGTGAAACTGTATAGCCTTGCTGCTCTAATATATCTGCCAAAAGTGTACTACACCCTAAATCAATATCGTGTGTTTGAGAGCGAAATCCATGTAAAACCATAGCGCTGCCAGCAATTACCCAGTATTCCTGTTCAGAAAAAGGAAGCTCCTGCAGCCGCCTCAGCAAAGAATATTTATCAAACATATTGATTCGATACACCCCATATCTTGATTATTTATGCAATATTTATTGATTAATTTCTAATTTGGATACACAATTCTGAAAAAGGAATCATAGCTTCTTCCATTTCGAACTTATCTGAATTGAATCTTCTCTCATCTCGCTCCTGCTGGAAAATAGATTTTATACACCTATTTATTATCAGTAAATTCCACCTTCCGCAGCAGCTTCTCCACATAGGCCGGCAGGCAGAACGCCCCCGCATGAAGCTTCGGGGTGTAATAACGGGTCTCCAGCCCTCTCTCCATCCACCGGACCGCGTCCATATCTCTCACCGGATGATATCTTTTTGACGCAAAACCGAACAACCAGTGGCCGGAAGGGTAGGTGGGAATATGGGCCTGGTACACCCTGCTGATGGGGAAGCTCTCCACAATGCGCTTGTGGGCCCGCATGCAGGCCGTGGCATCCGCCTCGTAGAAGGGGCTCTCGTGCTGATTCACCATAATGCCGTCTTCCCGCAGGGCCTTGTAACAGTTTCCGTAAAATTCCTTGGTAAAAAGGCCTTCCCCCGGCCCGAAGGGATCCGTGGAGTCCACGATGATCAAATCATATTCGTTTTCCCGTGATCGGACAAACTTCAAGCCGTCCTCGTAGTGAATATATACCCGCTCGTCATCCAGTTTGCAGGCTGTCTGCGGCAGGTAGTCCCTGCACACCTGGATCACCTGCCTGTCAATCTCCACCAGGTCGATATACTCGATCTCCGGATATTTCGCCAGTTCCCGCACCACGCCGCCGTCCCCGGCCCCGATGACCAGTACCCGCTCCACATGGGGATGCACTGCCATCGGCACATGGGCTATCATTTCATGGTAGATAAATTCATCCTTTTCCGTCAGCATGATATAGCCGTCCAATGCCAGAAAACGCCCGAACTCCGGGGATTCAAATACGTCTATCCGCTGCAGCTCGCTCTCGCCGCTGTACAGCTGCCTGTCCACTCTTATGGACAGCTTTACATTTGGTGTATGCAGTTCCGAAAACCATAAATCCATATACATCCCTCCTATTCCAGTTCCGCAAGCCTGCATCCAGTACCACACATGGCGAAGGATTTCCGACCGCTTAAAGATGCGTCCGTAAATCCTTCCGGCACTGGATGCAGGCTTGCTGTTTTCAAGTTCTGCCATGCGCGTACCCTTCGCGCATTGCGTGTGTCCTTCGCGCATTGTGCCCATGCCAGTCCCAAACACAGCAGAGAATTTCCGGGGCTTATTTATATCGGAAAGATTATGACGATCTATTTTTTTAATTTCCATCATAGGCACCTCTCTGCATTCGTTCTTCCTGTAAATTCCAATTGATCCGAACAGGCCGGGCATCTGCCCACTACTGCTTTTTACCATCACCCAATTAGGAAGTGTCCGCAAATAACTGCTGCATGGAACAGCAGAGAAAAGGCGTATATACTGGCATTTTCCCTAAAAGTGCAGATTGATTTCCTCTCCGCCCCGGCTCCTATATAGCCCACTGCTCCCGCAGCACATTCAGCCGCTCAATCCCGGGGTCCTCCGGCCCCGTCATGGAACAGCCCTTCTCTTTCGCGTAGACGATGTATTCCAGGATTTCCTCCGTGATCTCCTCTCCCGGCGCCAGAATGGGAATCCCCGGAGGATAGCACATCACAAACTCACTGCAGACGCGCCCTCTGGTCTCCATCAGGGGCAGGGATTCCTTCTCCGCGTAAAAAGCGCTCTGGGGAGAAACCGCCACCCTGGGCTCAATGTATTCCTGGGTATACATACCCGCGTTGTCGCGCCTGTATTTTCGTTTAATTTCCGTCATTGCGCCGATCAGACGTTCCATGTCGCGCTCCCGGTCCCCGATGGAAATGTAGGCCAGTACATTGGCGATGTCCCCCAGTTCCATCTGGATATCGTACTCGTCCCGAAGCAGGTCATAGACCTCGATTCCCGCCAGTCCGATGCCAAGGGTATTCACCGTCAGCTTGGTCTTGTCCAAATCGAAGATGCTGTCCCCGTTGACCAGTTCCGAGTTATAAGCATAATAGCCCCCGATGCGGTTGAGCTCCTCCCTTGCGTACTCCGCCAGGGCCGTCACCTTGGCAAACTCCTTTTTTCCACGGAGAGCCAAATTGCGCCGGGAAATGTCCAGGCTGGCAAGAAGAAGATAAGATGCGCTTGTCGTCTGAGTCAGGTTAATAATCTGCCGTACATAGCCCGGATTCATGGAAATCCCCGTGAGCAGGAAAGAACTCTGGGTCAGGCTTCCCCCTGATTTGTGCATGCTGACAGCGGCCATGTCCGCTCCCGCCTCCATGGCTGACAGGGGCATTTTGTCCCCGAAATAGAAATGGGTGCCGTGGGCCTCGTCCACCAGGACTTTCATCCCATGAGCATGGGCCATGCGCACTATACTCTTCAAATCGGAGCAGATGCCGTAATAAGTGGGATTGTTCACCAGTACCGCCACCGCGTCCGGATGCTCCTTTATGGTGCGCTCTACCTGGGATACTTTCATCCCCAAAGCAATCCCCAGTTTACTGTCCATATCCGGATTCACATAGATGGGAATTGCGCCGTTTAAGACCAGGGCGTTGATGACGCTTCTGTGGACATTCCGGGGCAGGATAATCTTGTCCCCTTTTTTGGTGGCGCTCAAAATCATACTCTGCACCGAGGAGGTAGTTCCCCCCACCATCAGAAAGGCATAAGCAGACCCGAAAGCCTCCGCCGCCATCTCCTCCGCCTCCCGAATGACGGACACCGGATGGCAGAGATTGTCCAGGGATCTCATGGAATTCACATCGATCCCCACACACTGCTGCCCCAGGAGCGAAACCAGTTCCGGATTGCCCCGCCCCCGCTTATGGCCGGGCACATCGAAGGGCACGATCCGCTCCTGCCGGAATTCCTCCAGCGCCTCGTAGATCGGTGCTCTTGCCTGATTAAAACGTCCCATGACCTTGCCCTCCTTCCCGCGCCGGTGCGCCCTCTTCCGGCTCCTGCTTTTCCCGGTGTCCGCTTTTTCTCCGGGTTCCGCTTTCCTCCCGGTTCCTGTCTTCCCTCCGGCTTCCGCTTTCCTGCCGGTTCCTTTCTCTCCTCCGGCTTCCGCTTTCCTGCCGGTTCCTTTCTCTCCTCCGGCTTTCGCTTTCCTCCCCGCTGCCGTCATCCGCCCTGGCTATCAATAAAACCTAATAAATATTCCTCCCGCTGAATATCTCAATCATCTCCCTGCGCAGATTATCCATAATCTCCAGACGCAGCTTGGGCGGCAGCTCATAGACATCGCTGTTAAACAGGTAATTCTGCAGGTCTATCTCCTTAATCAACATTTTCGTATGAAAAATGTTCGCCTGATACACATTAATATCTACAGCATCATACCTTTTCAGCGTATCCTTGTTGATATAATCCTGAATGGAGGTCATCCTGTGATCCATGAAAAGTTTCTCCCCACTCACCGCCCTTGTAAAACCCCTGACCCGGTAATCCATCGTAATGATATCGGAATCAAATGCGCCGATCAGGTGATCCAGCGTGGACAACGGCGTAATCTCCCCGCAGGTAGCCACATCGATGTCTACCCGGAAAGTTGCCAGGCAGGTATCCGGATGATACTCCGGATAAGTATGCACGGTGATATGGCTTTTATCCAGGTGGGCCACAGTGGTATCCCCCACGGGAATCTTACTTTCGTCCGCGATCAAAATGGTCACTGAGCTTCCCTGCGGTTCATAGTCCTGACTGGAAATATTCAGCACACTGGCGCCGATCATATTGGTCACATCCACCAGAAGTTTTGTCAGCCTTTCGGAATTGTACTGCTGATCGATATAAGCGATATAGTCCTTCTGTTCCCTCTGGGATTTTGCATAGCACACGTCGTAAATGTTGAAACTCAGGGACTTGGTTAAATTATTGAATCCATACAAAGCCAATTTTTCGCTCATGTTTTCTCCTTTATGCGTGTCTCAGGAACTGCCGGAAAATAACTTGTACAATTTCAAATGCCGTCCCTGTCTTTGTCCATATGTTTCAGCCTTATGCCGGTGTGCCCTATATCCGTGCCGAAAACAGCCCCTCCCAGACGCGGCAGAACCGTCTTCGCTGCCTGCCATGCAGACGCTGCGTCACAAGCCGATACCGTAACCGATGCGGACACACTTTGCGGCAAACCTGCACAAAAAAAGCAAGCGACACTTCCATCACTTGCTTTAAACGTCTCTGCCTTCTTTTGTCCCCTCGCTGCCGTTTCCCGGTGTTTTGGTATAAAAGTAACAGATATATGGTTTATAGAGTCTATATAGCAAATATTTTACTTTTACTACTCTTATTGACCTTTTCACAAGTTAGATGTGCCTAAGCACCGGTTTATAGTCACCAACTTATAAAATTCGAGTTTTGCACTCAATCAATAAGGCAACATGGTTGCCAAAATATTTACATGGAAGACTCTGTCTCTCTGTTTTCCATACGTCTGTACACGTCAAAATATGGTTATACTATAGCATACATGCTGTCGGTTCGTCAATTGCTATTTCCTTAAAAATAAATTTAAAATATTTTAATATATTTTCGCCGCCAAACCAACCAGAATCCCTGCCCCCACTCCCAGCCCATACAATAGCGCCAGGATTTTCAGATTCTCCCTTCTGTCATGGTTGACTCGAAACAATACCAAAATCCCCACGCCGCAGCCGGCCAGCAATCCTGCTATCGCCGCCCCAAAATCCATAGCCCCTTTCAGATAAAGCTGCGTAATGACCACGGAACCCGCACAGTTCGGTATCAGGCCAACCAGTCCCGCCAAAACCGGCCCCAATACAGGACGGTCCAGAATCACATTTGCCAGAATTTCCTCTCCCATATAGTGCAGCGCCGCATTCAGCAATAATGTAACTGCGAAAATGAAAAAGAGAATCTTCACCGTATGATGTAATGCGGAACGGAAAATTCCTTTCTCACAATGGCAATGCTCCTGCTCACACATATCGTGAATCCCTTTTTGAACCTTTTTCCCTTCCCTGCGCATCTTCCAGTCAATAACAAGCCCTGCCGTAATGCCGATTCCCGCCTTTAACGCCAGTATCCGGGCCACAGTTCCTGCCGGCGCGCCTTCCGACAGCAGTATCGGAAGCATCTCGTCCGAAGTGGACAGATAAATTGCCAGCAATGTACCCAGGCTGATCACATGTCCTGCATACAAATTGGAAGCTGCCGCTGAAAATCCACACTGCGGAACTATCCCCAACAATCCCCCCACTACCGGCGCCGCCCTGTCCGTATTTTTGATCCATCTCTGTATTCCCGCTCCCGTTTTATGCTCCAGATATTCCATGGCCAAATATGCCAGAAACAAAAACGGCGCCAGCTTCCCGCTGTCCAGCAACGCATCTTCAATTATTGCAAGCATCTATGCCGCCCTCTCTTTCTCGTTCGACACCACAGGCGTCCCTTTCTCATCCAGAAGATTCTCCCGAATCCAATCCCGGACTTTCACAATTCCATCTATGATCTCCTGGTTCACCAGATTTTCAGGCATTGCTATATCGCTGCCCTTTCCGGGCATGATAACCACAGTCAGGTTCTTCACCATCTCCGATTGTTCCGCAGGTGCAGGAAAACCAAACCTGGAAAATAATTCCTCTTTTTCGGCCATAGTTTCCGCCACATCCTCTATCTCCAAAAGCATCTTTACAGACACCACCCCTTCCGCTTCCTCCAGTGTCCAATGCAATGATACCTTTTCTGTCAGCAATTCAAAGACATGACTTTTATCCTCCTTTTTTTCTGACATGGCCGTCAGCATCAAAAAATACTGCCACACTGAAATATCTTTTTCTTCTTTTGATACATCAAATGACCGAAGACCTTCCATATCCAGATCGAAAAGCTGCTCTACCTGTTCCATGGATATATATAGTGCCTCCTTCTGTTCCGGCATCAGCAGCCGCAGAATCCTGTATTGCTCCACCAGATGATTTCGGATCGCATTATAAATCGCGCTTTCACTTATGACACAGTTGTCTCCATCCAGATAGAATTCCGTCAATGGGTCTTCCGCTCCCTCCGGATATATCATTGCATGAATTTTCTTCTCCTGCACGCTGCCTCTTATGGTAAGCCTGTACATCGCTTCTCTGTCAATACCTGTCAGCCATGTCAGGTGTCTTAACACTTTTTCCTGCCCCTCTGTCAGTTTCTCCTGATCCAGCTCCACCTTCAATTCATAGGCATATTGTTCGGAATTCATATTTTCCCATATTATCTTCCCCGTCCTCCACAATGGAAAAAACCGGACCAGACCCCACAACCCAAGTGTCAGCAGTACCAGGAAAATTGCTGCCAACACGATTTTTCTCTTTTTCATTCCAAGCCTTCCTCCCTGGCTACATACATCACTGCTCATGATAATATGATACCCACATACTTCCTTTCCCCTTCAGCCACTTATGCTACACGCCACTAAAATTTGCAGTAACCTGCAACAACGGATTTGTAAATTCCGGCGTTCTTGCGTATACCTCATGAACCTCTTCAACGTTCATTCAAAATCTGGAAAATGTAGAATTTCAGATAATAGGTCTGATCCGCCGCCCACAGGATGGGATGATCCGCGCTCTGGGTTCGGAATTCCACCTGCCGCAGCCGTCTATGCGCCCCCGCCGCTGCTTCCCGTATGGTTTTTGCAAAAAGCTCCGGCTCCATAAAATGAGAGCAGGAACAACTTGCCAGAAAGCCGCCGTCGCGCACCAGCTTGATTCCCCGCAAATTGATCTCCCGGTAGCCCTTCACCGCCTTTTTCACGGAACTCCGGGATTTGGTAAAGGCCGGCGGATCCAATATGACCACATCGTACTTCTCTCCCTGCTTTTCCAGTTCCGGAAGCAGTTCAAACACATCCGCACATTGAAACCGCACCCTATCCTCCAGATGATTAAGTCTTGCATTTTCCCTGGCCTGTTCCACAGCCAGTAAAGAGGCATCCACACCCAGCACACTCTCCGCGCCGGCTATTCCCGCATTCAGCGCAAAGGATCCCGTATGAGTAAAGCAGTCCAACACCTTCTTCCCCTTACAGAACGAATGAATAGCTGCCCTGTTGCCTTTCTGATCCAGAAAAAAGCCTGTCTTCTGTCCATTCTCCACATCTACAATATATCTTACCCCGTTTTCCGCAATCTCCACCTTTGTATCAAAGGGTTCGCCGATAAAGCCCTTGCTGCGCTCCATTCCCTCCTGGAGGCGTACCTTGGAATCGCTTCGTTCATATACCCCGCGAATCCGGATTCCATCCTCCGCCAGCACTTTCTTCACCGCTTCCACGATAACCGGCTTCCATCTGTCGATCCCCAGCGCCAGAGATTCCACCACCAGCACATCCGAAAACTTATCCACCACGATCCCCGGCAGGAAATCTGCTTCCCCGAAAATCACGCGGCAGCTGGATGTATCCACTGTCTGTTTCCGATAATTCCAGGCATCTCTTACACGCCCCTCCATAAATGCCTCATCGATAACAATCCCCTTTTTTCGGGACAAAAGTCTCACCGTAATCCTGGAGCATGTATTGATATATCCACACCCTAAATAATACCCGCCAAAATCGTAAACATTCACCACATCCCCGTTCCTGTATGGCCCTTCCACGGAAGCAATCTCATTATCATACACCCAGGCGCCGCCTGCCTTCAGCGTCCGTCCCTCTCCCTTTTTCAACATTACGCTTGCCTGCTCCATCCTATCCTGTTCCCTTTCTGCGCAGACTCTGCCGCTGCCGTCAGCCGACATTATTTTGCGCCTCAAATTTACATTTCAATTTCAATTTCTTTAATAATATTCGTTTTTCACTTGACAATCAAGCACTTTTTATTTATTATAATACATAGCGGTTCGCAGATAACCAATTTTCATATTTCAGCGGCGCGTGGCTCAGCTTGGTAGAGCGCGGCGTTCGGGACGCCGAGGTCGCAGGTTCAAATCCTGTCGCGCCGATTGTAAAAAGCCTTGGTCAGAAGGCTTTTTATTTTTATGAGGGTACACTGTTTTGGAGGATACTGATTTGGAAAGTAAAGACTACGAGAGAATTCTGGATGCCATGCCGGAAACCGGAGTCTATGTCATTCGGGAAGAAGATCATGGTATCTTATATTTTAACAAGCGTGTTCATACCATATCCCCGGAAGTTCGCCTGGGTATGACCTGCCACGAAGTATGGACAGGTTCCTGTATCAACTGCCCTCTGTTGACCATCAAAGACCGGCAGGAGGGACGTTCCATCGGCTATAATCCCACCTTCGGCGGAGTCGTCGACATGGTTGCCACCAGAACGCTGTGGCAGGATACGATTCCTGCCTTTGTAGTAACGGTTACCCCCCGTCTGGAGACAGCCGGCTATGTATATCGAAAAATTCTGCGTGTCGATCTCGAAGAGGATCGGTACGATGTTCTGAAACTGGAACCGGATGCCTGGCTCACAGGGGACAATACCGTCAGTCTTTCCAGCCAATTAGAAAGTCTTGCCGTCAGCGGTGTGGTTCACCCTGACGATCGGGAACGCTTTTTGGATTTTATCAATCTCACGCATTTAAAAGAAGCTCTTCAGTCCGGTAAAAACAAACTGACCTGCATCTACCGCCGTCAATGGAAGGGTGATTTCCGCTGGAACCTGATGGAAGTCGTGAAATGTTTTGATTACTGTGCCGGGAACCAGACCGTGATTTTCTGCATTATGGATGTCCATGATTCCATGCGGGAGGGTCTGGAATACGAGGAAACCAGCTCCCATAATTATGAGATTCTGCGCACCATCGGAGAGCACAGTTTCCGCATTTATGATATCGATCTCAAGGACGGGACTGTTGAATCGGTCTATGCGGACGGCCATACGCCAAATGAGCCTTCCGCCCCAACGCAGCTCTGGGATACACTGCTGAATGCTCAGATTAAAGATCAGCTCCACAGCGCATATCAAAAGACCTTTGAAGAACGCTTTTCGCTGAACGGACTCCGGCAGGCACAGGAAAGCGGAAAAGAGACGCCCGAGCTTCTCTGTCAGTGGAGCCGGGGAGGTACCTATCGCTATATTTCCGTCACCGCCTATCCCGGCAGTGACCAGAAATCAAAAGATCACATTATCCTCGCCTTTCAGGATATGGATGAAAAAATACGCAGGGAACTGGTACACAGCCAGCGTGACATGCAGATGGCTTCCATACTCAGATCCCGTTACAATATGATGAATACAGTCCATCTGGAAAGCGGGCAGTGCGAACGGATTTGTCTGGAAGACACGGCTGAATTATCCAATACGCTGATCGGCGATTATGATTATCATACATCGCAGGCCATGTGCAATCATGTCCACCCGGAGGATGCCGCCAGATACTACAGCATCCTGTCTCTGGAACATCTGCGAAAAATAGCGGAATCGGTAGATAATTATGCGGAAGAAGTCTGCCAATACCGCTTAAAATGCTCTCCTGTCCGATGGATCGAGCAGCATGTGATCTACAACCGCAAAGAAGGCAATGTGATCGTGAATGTCCTGGGGCAGGATATTACCGGAAAAAAGCTGGAAGAACAGAAACAGCTCCAGGCGCTGCAGGACAGATCCTACATCATCAGCAGCTTAAGCAGCCTGTTTTTTTCCACCTATTATGTAGATCTGAATCAGGATACCTTCCGCGCCGTAAGCCAGTTAGGCAAGATGGGAGATGTGCTGGGCAGCGAAGTAAACTGTACCGCTGCGCTTCGGGTATATGCCGACAATTTTGTTCATCCGGATGACCGCGATGACTTCTGCCAGATTATGAATATTTCAAACTGGCTTGAATCCCTGCGGTGGTGGCAGCCCTATGTTACGTTTACCTACCGCCAGATGCCGGAAGATTTGAATATCCCTCCCGAAAATTACCGCTGGATCCGGGCTACCGCAGTATTGGCGCAAACCGGAGAGGACGATCTGCCCAAAACCGTAGTATATGTGGCACAGGACATTACTGAGAGCAAGACAAAAAAAGGGCTTGACTGAGAAAGGATATGGACAGGACATGGAAAATATTTTAGTGATTGATGACAGCCGTGCACAGGCCGAATATTTAAGATCCATTTTGAAAACCGACTATGATGTAAGTATCTGCCAAACCGGTGAGGAGGGGCTGCGTCTTGCGAAAACAGGCCAGTTTTCCCTGATCTTTCTGGACATTATCATGCCGGAGATGGACGGATTCACCCTGCTGAAGAAGCTGCAGGAGACTATCATGACAAAGTACATACCTGTGATCCTCATCAGCGGTCTATCCGATGTCCAGCATGAGGAAAAGGGACTTACTCTTGGGGCCGTGGATTATATCACAAAGCCGTTCAGCCCCATCACAATAAAGGCGAGGGCCAATACTCATATCAAGCTCTTTCATTACCAAATGTATTTCATGCAGCAGGCCATGGTAGACCAGCTCACCGGCATTGCCAATCGAAGGCGGTACAAGGATGAGAGCATGATGAAGTGGCGGGAAGCCGGACGCTTGGGTCTACCCTTCTCCGTGTGCATTTTTGATATTGATAAATTCAAATTATACAATGACAGCTTCGGCCATCCGGCCGGCGACAAGGTTATCGCCGCAGTAGCAAAGACTGCCTCTTCCTATCTGCAGCGGGCTACAGATTTTCTGGCACGCTATGGCGGGGAAGAATTTGTCGCCATCGTAATCGGAAATGATGCCAAGTCTGCCTTTGAATTTTTCCAGACAATCCGCCAGGCTGTGGAGGACCTCCATATCCCTCACAACTCACCTGTCTCCGAATGGGTTACCATCAGTATCGGCGGTGTCACTTTGATTCCGCAGAGCAGCGATGTCTATGACGATTATCTGAAAATTGCGGACAACATGCTCTATGAGGCCAAGGAACAAGGGCGGAACAGAGTCGTCTGGTCCGATGGGAAGGGCGAACAATGGCGGGAGAAATAATCCCGCCTTATTTCTTTTCCTGCGCCTCATAAAACCATCTCCGCAGGGTACAGATGTCCCTGGGCAGGCTGTCACAGTCCTTTTCCCCGTGCAAAGTCCTCACCCAGGCATAATACGCATTGGCCAGCGGTGTCGTCAGGGCTGATGTCTTGCTGATATACCCTTTACGGATCGCCTCATGAGACACGCTCCGCATTGCTTTCCAGAAGTTGTAATAAGCAAGCTTGATCTTTGTCATGTATCCTGTACTGTCCTCAATGACAAAGCCTTCGATAGTGTGCCCTTCATAAGTATAATCTTCCTCCAGAACCTGGTAGTACCAGTCGTAAAACTCCTGCCAGTCTGCAATCTCATAAGCCTTTTCCTTGACCCTCAACCCAAATTGCTCCCCTATATGACACAGATCCGCATATTCATACTTCTCAAATTCCAGCCTGTTGTGCACAATGTCCAAAAGATACAATCCGCTCTCCGGATATGCAATGATATGCGGATCATGCTCCATGTCCACACACTCAAATATAAAGGATACTTCCTTTTCCTTTGCAAACTCCTTTATCCGGTTCAGATTTTCCTCCGAGATCCTGCTTCTGAGCATATTCTGAAAATATCCCGCATACTGACTGTCTATGGTAGATTTACTTGCGGCAAACAGTGCATCCTCATATTCGTCGTAGCTTACAATCCCCAAAAAGCCGTTCTCCTTCACATAAGCCGTTACCGGAAACTGCAGCCTGTACTGGAGCATCTCCAGTCTGGTCTCCGGGCGTTCATTGACATTGAAAAACTTATTGTAGGCCCGCGCTACCACCTTTCCCTTTACAGTATCGATATACAGCCCTCTGGCTCTGACGGTCTGCTCATCCCAGACCCTGTTATAAAAGGCTTTGTCCGTATAATTAAACGATGAAATATTACCGAATTTCTTCTCCTGTATATACCGATTGCCCCGCAGTGCCAGAATGGTATCCGCAATCGAAGAAGAAGTCACCGTCTCTGCCGCCCGAACCTCCGGAGCCTTGTATACCGTATTCTCCGTCTCGATACAGCGGATCCCCCGGGCATCTACCTGGACACAACGCAGGCATCCTCCGAATTCCACCTGTCCTTCCAGGTTAAACACTCTGTCATTGACCATCACCGGTACATGCTTCGTATTTCGGTGCCCGTAAATCTGATAACAGTTGGCCGGGGCTGTATCATAAAACGTATCTGATATCACCTCAAAATCATTGTAATTACCCACGCCCTTAATCATCTGTTCCGTAGCCACCATGGACAGATTCTCCGGCATGGTACTCAATCCCCCGTGTGTAACCAGGAAAATCCGGTCTCCATAACGATAATACGCACATTGGCCGAACTTCCTGTACAGCTGTCTCACATCCTTTTTGTCGATATTCGCCGCCTCCAGAGCCGGTCTGGTCACCAGCTCAAATTCTTTGGATCTGCCCACACAGTCATTTGCCCACAGCCAGAGCCAGCGCTCATGATTGCCCTCCAGCATCAATACGTTCTTCCGGTTCATAATCGAGATCAGGAACTGCACTACCTCCACATTTTCCACACCTCTGTCTATGTAATCCCCCACGAAGATATACATCTCGTCGTCCTTCAGGCCCCCGTTTTCCTCCAGGTATTTCTGCAGAACCGTGTTACAGCCGTGGATATCACCGATATGATGTATCTTTTTATACGCCGACATATCAAACAGTCTGAGCCAGATCGTGTCCAGTTCATCGGGAGCGATTACTTTGATACCAGAAGGAATCTTCTGGGTACGAAATCTGGAATACATATTATCGATAACTTCCTCCGGCACCTTCTTGTAATTCTCCCTGTCCCTGTTCCTTCGCTTTACTTCCTCGATGGGAATATCCGTGAAATCCACACAATAAATTCGATACCGGTATGTCTCGCACATCTCCTTGTACCGATTCATCTCCTTGCTCTTGGAATTCGTAGCGTCAATTACCGTAAAATCGCCTCTCTGCATCCGGATTTCCAAAATCTGAAATAAAGTCTTCCATACTATGCCGTCATTGGCTTGGCTGATCCCCTCCGTCCCATCTGTCTGCATCACCGGACTCTGACATAACAGCCGGATATCATCTGCGGATAATGTATAGGGCTTTAAGCCATTGCGCTCAATCCAGGTGGATTTTCCGCAGCTGGCCGAACCCCGTAATAAAAGCAAAATTCTCACTTGGCGCCTCCTATTCCAGTTCCGCAACCGCCATCCGCAGTACCCTTTCCGACATAGCACTTCCGGCCGCTTAATGCATGCGTCCGTAAGTCCTATGGGCACTGCTGATGGCGATTGCTGTTTTTCCAGTTCCGCAACCGCCATCCGCAGTACCCTTTCCGACATAGCACTTCCGGCGCTTGCTGTTTTTTTATAATTTCTCCTGAGACTTCAGGAGCTGTGTGATCAGGTGTTCCACTTCATGCAGCTGTTCTTTGGTATTTTCTTTGTGACTCTCCCGCCGATATTGGGAGGGGGACATCCCCTTCATGGCCCGAAATGCCTTGGTAAATACCAGCGCATCATTGTAGCCGCAGGACAAGGCAATGCTTTCGATGGGGTAAGATGTGGAATCCAGCAATTCTCTTGCCTTTGTTATACGGAATGTGGTGAGAAACTGTTGAGGTGACATCCCCAGATAGTTTTGGAAAAGCGTATAAAGGTAACTCCTGTTAATGCACACATAATCAGCCACATCCGTCACCTTGATGGGATTGCAGTAATTGCTCTGGATAAAGGACACCGCCTTTTTCACATACTGATTCCCCTTATCCTCCTCATCCTTTGACACCACGCCGGCGCTCTCCGCCAAAACAGACAAAAAGACGCCCAGCTGTCCGTTCCGGCGCAGGTCATCCGCCACGCCGAAGGTATTATGTTCCATCATATCCCGGACGATGGCATATAATTCCTCGTCCCTGCTGCAGGCAAAAATCGGATGCCTGGCCGACAGGCCCATGGAATTCAGATATTCGCCTGCCCGGTTCCCTCCGAAGCCAACCCACAGATAGCTCCACGGCTCCTTCTCGTCCGCCTGGTAAAACGCCAGCTCATTGGGTTGTATCAAAAATCCATATCCTGCTTCCAGCCGATACTCTTTGTCATGAAACCGGAAAACCCCTCTGCCGCTGAGCACATAATGGATCAAATAATGGGGTTTGGAAGCCGGACCGAAGCTGTGCAGGCTTTCGGTGCGGGAACATCCGCAGCAGTTTACATACAGGCTTCCGGCCTTGTCATTCTCAAAATCAAGTTTAAACGCCTTTTCCATACTTAAAACACAAATTCCTTCTTGTCCAGATCCGTCTGCACCTTCTCCAAATCGCTCCTGACAGCCAGCTTCTGAGGACAGATTGCCTCGCATTTGCCGCATTTGACACAATTCTTCGCCTGTTTCTCATCTCCCAGACCATTCTCCCATCTGCCCTTGACCATATTGTAATTCTGGTACATATGGTAAGTATTCCACACTCTGAAATTCCCCGGTATATCCACTCCTGCAGGACAGGGCATACAGTATCCGCATCCGGTACAGCCGTTTTGCACCCGGCTGTTGATCAATGCGACGATTTCATCGATGGTATTCGTCTCCTTCTCTGAAAGCGGCCTGAACGGGCTGAAGGTCATCAGATTATCCTCCACCTGCTCCATGGTGGACATCCCGCTGAGAATCACCTTTACATTGGGCAGACTTCCCACCCAGCGCAGCGCATAGGAAGCGGCGGAAGCCTCCGGATCCAGCGTGCGGAATTTCTCCATAATATCCCCTGCAAACGCTGCCAGCGTGCCTCCCTTCACCGGTTCCATGATGACCAGCGGCACCTGTCTCTCCTCCGCAAGCCGGTATCCCTTCATCCCTGCCTGGGAATCCGCATCCATGTAATTCAGCTGGATCTGGCAGAAATCCCAGTCCCGGTATGTCAGAATCTCTTCAAATGCTTCATAATTATCATGGAAGGAAAATCCCAGATAGCGGATCCTTCCGCTGGCTTTCATCTCCTCCAGTATGGGAATACATCCCAGCTCCACCATCCTGCGGAAACCTTTCCCGTCCAGCGCATGCATCAGATAAAAATCTATGTAGTCCGTCTGCAATTTCTCCAGCTGTTCCCGGAAAAGCTTCTCCACATCCTCTTTTGTCTCAACCTTCCAGCAGGGAAGCTTGGTAGCAAGATAATAGGATTTCCGGTCATACTTCTTCATGACTCTGCCCACCACTCTCTCGCTCTCCCCGCCATGATAGGCATACGCCGTGTCAATATAGTTCACCCCGGCTGCAATCGCCCGATCCAACATCCTCTCGGCTTCCGGTTCATCTACCCCGCCGTCAGCCGTCACCGGAAAACGCATACAGCCAAATCCCAACAAAGACGGTGCAATCCCCAACTTATCCATGCTTCTTTTTTCCATTCTCTCATCCTCCGTTTTCTTTCTATATGCTCTCAAAATCCCTGTCCCGCAGCCTGACTCATTGTCCTTAAAAGTCCGTCTGTGTCAGATACCCCTCGCTGTCGAACTGCACGCCAAAATCCCGGCTGTATTCATTGATTCTCTCTAAAATCCTTCCGGCCTCCTGCCCCTGCGCCGGAGTGGGCTTGTAATCGTTGCGCGTAGATACGGAACTGACCGAACATGGAATCACGCGGATATCCCGATCCTCCCGCCTTTCCCCCTCCACAAAGGTAAATGTCTGCTGAAAAATCATGCAATCCTTATCCTCCGGATTCCGGTTTGCGCCGAAACAAAAATTTCCCAGGCTGTACAAGATAAACTTTCCCTCATACTCCTCCACTCCCTGCAATACATGAGGATGATGGCCGATCACCAGATCAGCTCCCCAGTCGATGCACTTCCTGCCCAGACTTTTCTGATAATCCTCCGGATAGTATTCCCTCTCGATCCCCCAGTGACAGCTGGCCAGAACCAAATCCGCCCCCTGCCCGCGAAGCTGCGCAATGCCCTCCTTCAGAAACTTTTCCACACCGGCCCCCTGCCCTACTTCATTGACTGAGACGATGCCGATCCGGATCCCCTTTACCTGCGTCATACAGTAAATATCGTCATAGGCATAGGAAATCCCGGCTTCTTCCAGTGCCGCCACCGTATCGGCGGTCCCTTCTTCCCAGTAATCCAGGCGGTGGTTATTGGCCAAGCCCACCACTTCCACATTGCCTGCCGTCAAAATATTCACATACTCCGGATCTCCCGAAATACAGTATGTCTGCTCTGTCCTGGCATTCTCCGAGCGCGTCAGCGGCCCTTCCAGATTCACTAAGGTCAGGTCATCCGCCCCGAAAATATCCGCCACATTCTCGAAAAAGTAACTGTCGCCCACACCCTGGTCATAGGTCTGGCGAAAGGAAACTTCATATCCCTGCCCCAAATAATTTCCCATGGTCACATCTCCTGCCGCGGATATTGTGACTTTGACTGTATCGGGATCCGGTTCTGACGCTCCTACCTCCCCGGAACCGCTTATTGTATCTTCCTGTCCTGAAAGTAATCCGCTCCCCGCAGAGGCCCCTTCCTCCGTCCCGGCAAAACCGCTCTCTGCAGACACTGCCTCCTCCATCCCGGCAAAACCGCTCTCTGCAGACGCGCTCTCCGGTGTCTGCTCTTCCCCGTCCCTTGACCCCTCTTCGCCTCCCTCACCGGATGTCCCCTCTCCGTCAGCTCCCGACAGCATACCCGGAAACGTTTCTTCCTTCAGCGCAACGGCAGATACCTCCGCCACCGACGGTTCCTCCCCGCCTCCGCAGGCACTCAGCAAAAGCGCAATCATCAATATGGCAGGCAGACTCCTTTTTCCATCTCTCATGACGATTCCCTGTTACCTTTTTTTCAACATCTTGATTTCAATTCTATTGTAAATAAACATAACCCCCACGGCTTCCCCGATCAGGAACAGGGGACTGACGACATTGACCCACCCGCCAAATATCTTCCCTACGAACAGCGTAAACTCGGCGGCAAAACAGAAAACAATCACCAGAGTTCCACAGTATTTGTTATACTTTTTTACATCCACCACCTCGATGGGACGTTTGTTGAAAACTTTATTTCTCTCCTCGCTGTTGAAGATCTTCGCCGCCACATTGAAACATATTAATGCAATAAAGAGATACATTATCATATCCATGCCGAATCAATCCTCCTGTCCTCCATATAATTTATCTTTCAAATATTTGATATTGGTATCGAAATCCACTTCCAGCACAGCCATCTTCCGAATGGTTACATCCCTGTAGGTACCGGGCTGCGGAATACTGTCTGCTTCAATATCATAGGTAAGAAACTTACCTGCCATCAGACTGAGCCGGAAGCATTCATTCTGGGTCAGATTAGTGGTCAGATTAGGCATCAGCCCGTCCAGGAGCCCCTTTGCATTCCCTACCATGGCCGAAGGCAGCTTCTTGATCACTGCCGTCAGCACCTTCCTCTGCCGGTCCGTTCTGCCAAAATCCGTACCCAGATAGCGGTTTCTGCTGTATGCCAGCGCCTGGGGACCGTTCAGATGTACCAGGCCGCTGACAGAAGTGTCCATATTGTCCGTCCCCTGGGGCCTGTCCGTCAGTACATTATACTCTACCAGATAGGCATTAATATACTCGATCTCCTCACTGCTCAACTCCAGCTCGATTCCGTCCACTGCATCCACCAGACCGGCAAAAGCCTCAAAGTTCACCAGAATATAGCGATTCACCGAAATATCAAAATTCTTCTCGATGGTCTCCATAAGCAGCTCCGCACCGCCGAAAGAATAGGCCGCGTTCAGACGGTTTCCGTCATGCCCGGGAATGTCCACATACATATCCCGCAGCAGAGACGTCATATAGATCTTCTTCGTCTTACTGCTGATAGACAGTAAAATCATGGCATCCGAACGGCCGTCTTCACCGTTTTCACGGGAGTCATTGCCGATGAGCAAAATATTAACCACGCCGTCTTCCTGCATGGGAGCTCCCGCCACAGAGGCGATCTCTCTGTAATTCATCTTGCCGTATACTGTGCCTACCAGCTTGTATGCCCCCACCCCCAATACCGCTAACAGGAGCACCGCTACAATCAGCAATTTCAGCAGGCGATGTTTCTTTTTCCGTTTCTTCTTCTGGGCTTTTTGCGCGCCAGGCTTTTTATGTGCCATCTCAGAATCCTCCTGCCCGGCCTTCCCCGGCCCTTTTCTCCGCTTCGGGAGTTCTTCCTCTGCGAAACGCTTCCTGCCTTTGTCCTCTTCCCGTTCTCTGCGCCTGGCCTGCCTCTCTTCAGGAATCTCCTCATATGCCTCTCTGCGGGGACGCCTATCCTGGGGAATCTCCTCATACGTCCCTCTGCGGGAACGCCGCATCGGAGACTCTTCATAGTATCTCTCCGCTTCTCCGGCCTGCCGCGCCCGTTTTCTTACCGGAGCCCGTCTTCCGGGCGCATCCCAATCTTCGCTTTCATCCCCCTGTGCATCCTCATACATCCGCGCCTCTCCGGAAAATGCTTCGTCCTCCTCATAGTCATCGTACTCTGAATATCCCCTCCGCGTCATTTCCCTGTCAGCTTCAATCTCGTACCTGCTTCTCCCACGCCCCTTATCCTGCCGCGGCCGGCCTTGAGGCTCCCGGTACTCCCCGTAATCCTCATACGCCAAACTCCCGTCTCTTCCGGTCTCATATCTGCCCTTCCCAGATCCCATATCCAGCTGCGTTCGGCTCTTGGGATAAACCTCTTCCTCCGCATAGGCCCCTTCCTCAAAATAGGTATCATCCTCTTCTGCATAGGCATCCCGCATACGGCCCTCTGCACCGGACGCATCTTCCGGAAATCCCTCTGTTTTTCTGCGGTTTCCTATCCCTGTATTTCCTGTATCCGATAGATTGATTTCCTTCTCCAGAAAAGCCTCCAGCCCGCGCTGGATCTGTTCCATTTCATTGTCTCGATTATCACTCATATAGGATTATGCAGTCCTTTCCCTATTTCCGTTTTTGTCTCTTTGTCCTCAGCCGCTGTAACACTTTCTACTCTATTATCAAACATTATAACATGCGCCACCGAAAAAAACATTAAAATTTCCTAAAATTAACTATCCAAATAGTCAAGCAGGAGTAATATTCTTCCTACCCGCCCGCATTCTGCGTCAGCAGCCTGCACATATAAAAGAGCGGCCGTCATTTCCGCCGCTCACCTTTTCCGTATTCTCATCATCCGCTTACCTGTCATTCGATCTTTCTGCAATTACAGCCCAGACAAAAATCTGTCTATCCGCTCCCGCACCGGGAAGGAATTCCCCAGACAGCCTTCCCCAGTACAGAGTTACAGCGATCGGATGTCCTTTACTTATTCTTCAGCTCTTCCAGCAGTGCTTCTACCCTGCCCATATCCTCCGCAGTCAGTTTTGCCTTCCCCGCCAATGCAGCAAAGAAATTTCCGACTTTTCCGCCGTATTGCTCATCCAGCATCTCCTGCGTCTGCACCTGCAACAGTTCTTCACTGGACAAAGCGGCCTGCACATATGCACGCTTTCTGCTTACGACACCCTTTTCCTCCAGACGAAACAAAATTGTGTTTAAAGTCTGCCTTTTCCAGTTCTTTCCCTTCTCCTTCATCAGATCCAGCAAAGTCCTCGTCTGAACTGCCTCGGAAGCATTCCACAGAATCTCCATGACTTCACGTTCCGCATCCGTTATTTTGTGGGTTACCTTCATGATCGCTCACCTCCTTCCTATACATTTCATCCTATTATATTTTTTTCAACTTGTCAAAGTCTTTCTGTCTTATACTTAAAATCGCCAGGATTTACTAATCTGTTCACCCAGGGCCGTCCTCCTGACACAAGATTTTCTCCCCTATCCCTTCCGGCTCAATGCCTTTCTGCTTCTTCTGCATGGCAAAGTAGTACAGAATAAACATCATTACCAGCGTAATCTGCCCCGTAGTCACCGCCATTTCCCCGCATCCATACACGAAAATTGCCGAATAGAAGGCAACTCCTATGATGCCGATAATATCCCGCCTCCAGATCAGCCGTATCAAACAGATAACGCTCCATACCAAAAACAGGATCCCCGGTAAAATACCGTAGTCATACGCAAACTGCAGGAACATATTGTGGCAATGATGGCAGTAGGTAGCGCTGGAAGTATAATAGAACCCGGCCTGGTCCTTGGTATGCCCCCTCCAATTCAGATGTGTGGCATAATAATAATAAATCGTCCTCCTGGCGCCCATGGGACTGCCATAATCCTCACCCTCAACAACCAAAGGATTGTCCGCGCTACTCCCGGGTTCTCCGATTTCTGCGGCTCTCGCCTTCAGCGTCAACGGCGTCGTCAATCTGGCGCTGTCGTTTTCCAGCTGGAATTCGATGCCGAACATCTTCAGAATGCGCCCCAAATTAAAGTTCACAGCCTGTTGAAATGTTATATATTTATCGCTGTCCCACGGATCATCGGAATGTACCCGCCAACTGGCATATTCTCCTTCAAACCAAATAGGATGGTGCATAACCGCAGGCAGATAACGTACGCACCCATATACAACAGGAAACATCACCGCACAGCACAGTCCCAGCAAAATGCCCTGCCATATCCAATGCAGAAAGCTTTTACATACAACGAGATCATACAGCATATAGGACAGTACCGCCGCAGCCGTCACTCCGATTAAGGAAGAGCGGCCTCCCGTCAATATCAAGAATCCCACGCTTCCTGCCGACAGCAAAAAGCTGAAAACCTTCCAAATCCAACGTGCCTTCTTTTTCCGCAGCCAGAACCACCACCCGGTAAATGTACAAAACGCAATCATATAAAACAATCCGCTTTGCGTCTCCCCGGAATACAGTCCCCGATATCGGGGATAGTCATAGGGCCGGAATCCAAAGGCAAGGATCTGCTGCACAAAAAACCACAGTGCAAGTCCCGTAAGCATTCCCCGAATAAATGCCTCCTCCAGCTCCTTCCGGATCCCGATCAGATAAAAACAGCCGAAGAAAACAAAAAACCATATAGGCCACAGGGTTTCGTGAACCGACATCTGCATCAGCAAAAGCATTGCCTCAATCACAAAAAAGCAGAACCAATTCAGTCTGCTCTTCTGTATGATCTCTGCGCGGTTCCACACCAGATACAAAATCAAATATCCTGCCACCGCTACATTGATCACTGCCATATTCCACTGTCCCGGATAATCCCAGAAACGAACGCCCAGCCGCATACCTGCCGGAATCCCCACAATACAAACTGCCGTCCACACCAGCACCAATTTGGAGCGGACGAATTCCTTTTTCATGGAAGGCAGCATCATCCCAGCCAACACAGGCCCCGTCAGATTGGCCATAACCATCTGAACCGTTCCGACTGCGCTTCCCCTGCGCTGGTCAATGAGACCCAGCGCAGCGAAGCATAAGGCGTACCATAATACATATTTTTTATCATCCCAGAACTTTTTCAATTTTGTCATCAAATCCACCGTTTCCAGGCATTTCCCTACTCTACAATGATACCTCCGAGAATTGCGATATCCTGCCGCCTCAACAGTTCAAGCTCTCTGGCTACCTCCGCGTACAGGGTGGAATCTGCCTTTTCCACCAGTACCACCCCCTTGGTATCGCCCAGCTTTTCCATCGTCTCCGCATCATAGAGCACATTATTCAAGATCTGTGCCTCCACACCCTCTTCCGCCAGAACCATGCGAATCTCTTCACAGGTATTCAGCGCCCTGTCTTTTAGATCACAGCCAACCAGGCTGACCGTCTTCAGGGCATTCTTGCCGGCCGCCATCTTTACCGCCACTGCGGCCAGATCCAACGCCTCTTTCGGCGTAAACTTCCGCTGATTCCAATAACGCAGTGCAAGAATCCATCTATCCACAAAACCAAACAGCTTCTTTCCGCCGGCGTCTCCCGGAATCTTCCCCAGCTGCGGAATCTCATACAGTTCCTGCAGATTATCCGTAGACCGGATCTTGCTGTTCAATACATACAGCATAAATATCGCAAACACATACACAAAAGCGGCAAGAATCATCCCCAATATCACATACTTAACGCTGATGCGCGGCGTAACCGTAACGCCTGCATTGATGATTGACATGATATCCTCTTCCCCTTCTTCTGCCTCAGCCGCTTCCTCTTCGCTCACCTTTACCGCATAAGGGTTCCCGGCCACCTTTCCCGTGGTCAGCAAATTGTAGTAATACCACTCCTCATCCGTAAAAGCGCCCTTGGTTCTGGCTATGGAAGACTCCAGCGACAACAGCTCGCTGACCATATTTCTCTGTGCAGTCAGGACGCTTGAAATCCCTACTTCACCCACAGTCTGGCTCACCACCGAAATCTCATGTTCCCCCAGCTGCGCTGCCATGGAATCATGCCTGCTATTTAAAAAGTCCACAATCGCCTGCGCCATCTTCTGACAAACGGCCTTGTCATAATGCGTCATGGTTACTCTGAAGGAATCGCTTCCTTTCATCAGTCCGCCGGATCCTCTTGACAGCGAATATACCTCGCCCACATTGGCGACAGGCACATCCGCTATGTCTGCCAGCATTGTAAGCAATTCCACATTGTTCGCCATGTCTTCATAGATTCTCTCCAAATTATAGGATCTCTCCAGGTCATCCGAGGACACCAGGAATGTCATCTCCGCCCGCTGAATCTTCTCCGGATCCATTCTTGTATAGACAGAAGCCTCCTGATAAGCCTCTTTATCCCTGTGAAGCTCCTCATAATACAGAGCATACTCCACATTATTCCTCTGCGTCTCGGTCAGCTCCTTTTCCAGCTGCTTCTTCACCGCCTCTTCCAACTCGGAAGGGTTTACGTTCAGCCACTTGGCCATGGACTCTTCCAGGTTAATCTCTTCGTTATCCATCCACCCTTTGATAGCATCTTTCAGCTTAATATTCCCTTCGGTACCCTCTTCAGGCCCCTCTTCCAACTGCGCCTTCAATTCCTCTATCCTGGCAGCCTGCTCCTTCGCACTCTGGCTGGTACGCACATAACTGAACGCTCCCAGCAGCACTCCGCCTGCCAGCATCAATATAACAATCCCCCGCCAGTGCAGCAAAATCTCAATCATCAGGTCTATCAGATTGATCTCTCTTTCTTTCATCTTGTTTCCTCCCTGCCGTTTTATTCATGCTCATCCGGATCCGAACCTGTTAGAAACTGCCGTAAAATAGCTTTTACAATACGCTTTACACGCATGAACCAGTAAAAATTATTTCCGGACAGGTCTTTATTATAGCAGATTCTGCTTATAATGCCAATCATAAAATACCCGATCATAAAAAATTAAAAATTTCATTCAAGCTCCACCTTTTTCAGCAGTCTGTAGATATCCTCCACACTCAGCCACTCCGTATTATTGCCGGAACTGTAGGAGAATCCCTCCGCCACCTTCTTCCCCGTGGGAACCACCCTGCGGTGCTCACTCCATACCATCTGGGGATATACGATAAAATGTTTATCATACTCGTAGGTATTCGTGGAATCTTCCACCGTCACCATAATCTCATGAAGCTTTTCCCCTTCCCGGATCCCCACCTCAGGCATACTGCACCCCGGAAGCATAGCCTGGGCCAGATCTGTCACTTTGAAAGAAGGAATCTTGGAAATAAAGGTTTCTCCCCCTTTCGCTTCCTCCAGGGCTTTTATCACCAGTTCCACTCCCTGCTGCAGGCTGATCCAAAACCGCGTCATGCGGTAATCTGTAATGGGCAGCTCCTTTCCGCCGTTTTGTATTATATTATGGAAGAAAGGGATCACCGAGCCTCTGCTCCCTGCCACATTCCCATACCGCACAATAGAAAAACAGATATCCTTGGTACCTGCATAGGCATTGGCTGCAATAAACAACTTGTCCGATACCAGCTTGGTCCCTCCGTAGAGATTCACAGGGTTCACCGCTTTGTCCGTAGACAATGCCACCACCTTCTTCACATGTGCATCCAGTGCAGCATCAATGACATTCTGCGCCCCGTTGATATTGGTCTTAATCGCCTCTGCCGGATTGTATTCACATGCGGGCACCTGCTTTAAAGCCGCCGCATGAATCACATAATCCACACCCTCAAAAGCCCGCAGAAGCCGCTCCCTGTCCCTCACATCCCCGATGAAAAAACGCAGCTTCGGCGCGTATTCCCTGAATTCATTCTGCATAATGAACTGCTTGTACTCATCCCGGGAATATATAATGATCTTCCTCGGCTCATAATGCTCCAGGGCATGCCTGACAAATGCCTTCCCGAAGCTGCCCGTGCCGCCTGTGATTAAGATTGATTTATTATTTAACATGCTGTTTTCACCCTCCATATCCTTCCTTACTACCTTATGCCCTATCATAACACACACCATTGAAAAAGGCAATCGATTCCCGATGCGCATTTCCTTTCGGTAACCGTTCAGGAAGCCATTCTGAGCTCTTATAGATCTTCCAGGGCTTTTTGTAGATTTCATTTCAGTAACGAAAAGACATTGTAGGCATGGCCCCCCTGTCGGCAATGAACACAGGGACCATCCCGCTATAGGGGGCATGCCTGTCAATCAGTTCGTATAATGCGGCAAACTCATTTCTTTTCCCCATGGGCTGGAGACTGCGTCGGTATAGACCTTATTGAGCAGGTCATACAACAGGACGAGGTACATCTATTATAGCCTTTTGGGGAGCGCCCGCTGGGATCGTAATAGCTTTCGGTGTCCTTCGGATTCCTTGTACCGGTAAAGCCTGACCCATCACATGCAAGGAGTTGGTACCTGCCTTTGAGCAGGACTCTGGGGCTGAAGCATCTGTTGAAGCTGTAGAAAAGCTTTGGGAAGACATCATCGGAAAGCTTGGCGCGCTGCTGGTAGAATGCGGAAAGCGACGGTGTCCGGGCATCGAAATTGAAATACTTAAGCAGTTCATGGTTGACGGATCCGCTTTCCATGGAAATCTGAAAATGGAGGAGCGTATCAAAAGGGATTTTCCTGTCACGGGTAAAATCAGTTTCCGGGTCCTTGCAGAAATCCTCATGGTGCTGATCCATCTTTTCAATTTCAGACAGCAGGATCTGTTTGATTCTTTCAGGGTTGGTCATCGTGTGCCTCCTTTAGTCAAAAGCGATAATATCCTCTGACTAAAGGGCCGCGCTCACTACCTCTAAAATTCATCAGCAGTGAGCGCGGCCGCACATTTTGACATTTTTGTCAACTACTTTGTGATATTTTTTCAAAAATTTAGGTTAGACCCCTATAGCAGAATCTAACCTAATGCTTAACTAACTGACATTGGGAGTGAACAGTAACACTGGGGTTTGCCACAAGCCTTGAGTATGCAATAAACGCTAAACCATTGTTTATACATATATGCAACAGCTCCATATGGTATAAAATACTATATGGAGCCGTCTGCAGACTTATGAAATTTGTTTATAAAATTCCCGTTTTTTTATTTCACTTCCCCGCATGCTTCCCATTATCCACCTTCACCCTGCATCTCTTCCGGTTACAGGCAATTCCATATTTCAATATCGTCCCCATCCCGTCCATCTTCAGCTTCTCATCGTATCCCCTTCCTTCGATCTGAGCCAAAGCCTCATCACTCCCACTTTCCAAGTCGCCATTGTCCGGATACTTGACCTCGATCACAATACCGATGCTTTCTTCTTCCAGTTCAATCAAAATATCACTATAACCGTTTCCGGATTCCATATTGGAACTGATGTACCAGTCTTCCTGGTGGCTTAGCAGCCCCAGCAAAATACCGTGATAGAAATTTTCCTTCTTATTTTTCTGTACGTTTGTATCCCGGATGCTGATCGTTCTGGCCAGATACATATTGAATTGCTGTTCAACAGCTCTTGCATCGCCTTTCTGGATAGCCGCACAAAAAGCATCCAGCCGTAGAGAATCACGTCCGACTTCGTCATGAAACCATTCCAGAATCTGTTCAATGAAAATCTGTCTGATCTCCAGATTCGGGATGGCCAGCGGATAGACAGTTCCTTCTACCTTACCTCTCCGGGTAAGATATCCTGTTGCGAAAAGCACGCTCCACAGATTGTTCGTATCTGAGTACAGATCCCGGTAAGTAAGATCCTGGCTTATTTTCTTAAGAACATTTTCACCTGCTACCAGAAGCTCGATTTCCTTCTTGGCGCCAGGCTTTGCCATTCTGACAAAATGACGGATAACGTCATTTCCGCTGGTGTTGATCCAGAAGGACCTGGGAGACGCGTCAGGTTCCGAAAGCAATAAATCCACATAATTAATTACATCCCAGGGGCAATAGATATCCGCATGTCCGAAATAGTATCCCCCATACCACCGCCTGAATGTTTCCAATTTATCGCTTAATCCATAATGCTCCAGCATCGCACCGACTTCCTCATCGGTAAATCCAAACTGCTCATCAAAGCGGACATTCGTGATAGAAAAAATCTTGGGATTGTTGAGGCCTGTGAATATACTTTCCTTGGAAACGCGAAGACATCCTGTCAGTACGGCGAAGTACAGGCTGGAATTACTTTTCAGGGCCTGGCCAAACAAACTGCGGATCAAATCAATCATTTCATCATAATAACCAAATTGCTGCGCCTTATCCAGCGGAACATCATATTCATCAATCAGAAGAATCACTTTCTGACCATAATGCTTGTGCAAAAGTGCACACAGAGTCCGCAGGCTGTCTATCAGGACTTCCTGGGGCATGATGAATCCCTGCTGGTTCTCCAGATCCAGTGTTATCAGCTGTTTGAATTGCTGTCTTTCGCTGTCGGCCAGCTTCTCACTATTGCGCAGGAAGAGAAAACGAAGCGCCTCATTTCCGATGATGGAACGCAGCATAGCACGGGCGCCCTCGAAATCTCTGGAACCGACACCCTTTAAGGTAATCGAAATCACCGGGAATTTTCCCATATATCTTTCGCACAGTTCATGGTCTTTGGCAATCTCCAGACCTTTGAAAAGCTCAGGATTGCAGCCATATTCAAGAAAGCATTTTAACATACTCATATTCAGGGATTTTCCAAATCTCCTGGGACGGGTAAACAAATTTACCTCACCCCAGTGATTCAGCAATTCTTTGATCAGTTCTGTTTTATCCACATAATAGAATCCTTCTGTCCGGATCTTTTCGAAGTCTTCTATGCCGATAGGAAGTTTTACATCTGTCTTCATAACGCAGCATCCTTTCTGACAATGAAACACCTATAAGAGAAACATTTCTACAACTAGTAAACAAATCACGGCTTTTATTGTATGGCGGCGTATAAAAACAACGATTTTTAGAAAAGAATCTTTGATTTACATCCCCAATTGTGGTTAAGATAGCATATGATTTGACATTATATTACCATATTTGGGGGATTTGTCAACGGGGTAGGAGGAGAATTTAGAGTTGCTGTAAAAGTGTGAAAATATATTCAATCTTTATCTCAAATGTTGCAACAAAGAAAGTCGACAGATTATTTACCATATACTACCCATTTTATACCAAAGGTGGTTCTGGTGAGGGATTTATTCTCGAAATCCTTAAAAAAGGGCTGTCACATCGATGATTTCCTAATCATTGATGCGACAGCCCAGGCTTTACATAACAAACAGATATACAGAATAATCTTTACATAAGGTCTGTACCCCCCCGAGAGTTATTCTCAATAGAAACAATATATGAGTATATTTTCTTAGATAAAAAAATACAGATATTGATTATTTTTGGGACACAAAGATTTACGAGTCTCTGAATTGTTTTCATGTAGACTAAAGCTATTATTACGCTTATTACCATAGTCGCAATTGCAATTAAAACGCATATTGCCGCAATATAATTATATGAAACATATACATATATGTTCTTAAATAAAATAGGCTTTACAAATGAACAGATTATATTATTGTTGCTAATAACAAATACCAATAAAGAAGTGGACGAAATTATATTAATCTTTTCACTTCTCCATATCTTTAACCTACACAAATTAAACGTGGATATTGATAATCCTACAATAAAGGGATTAATAAATCTTTCAATATCTCCAACCATCCTTGATACAAATGAAAAATGACCACCCAGACAGTTTATTCCTACAATCATTAAAATAAAACCACATAAACTGACAGCAAAAACCTTTAGATTTACTTTTTTATCACTTGATAATTTCGGTAAATACAATTTTACATATGCAACAAAAAAATAGTATACGATAAAGCCGATCAGATGAGAATAATAATACTTGCCGTCTAACGCAAACGAAACAACACAATACAAAAAGAACATGCAAATGTCTGCTATAAATAATTGTTTCTTCTCAAGATTTTTAATTATAATATTTAACCATGGGTGAATAGCATATAAAAGAATATAGCATGTTATAAACCAGTAAAAATTAAAAGTGATCGGCAACAATGAGCTTACAATAAATGTTATGGGCAGCTTTCCATGAATTACACTGAAAATCACTAAATATATTACCGAAATTATAAGGGTATCCATTATATACTGTATGATCTTGTTTTTCTTTACCTCATTACTATCTAATAAATAATAAACTGAAGGAACAATAAATAGAGCATTTCCTACTTGTCCCAAGTGTGAAAATATTATCAGTACTAATTGCTGTAGATTGGAAGTGCTCTGCCTTAAATTTAGGAATCCATCAAGTTCGGTAGAACCGCCCAGTTTATATAATGGTAATGAATGGCACAATACCACCAAGAAAAGCGCAATTATTTTCATCAATTCGATTGATGAATTCCGTTGTTTACGTTCTTTCACTTCCAAACCTCCTAACCCAAATAAAACGAAAGGTTCTTTGCTTCTCCTCCAGATTTCAAGTACAATAAAAACAAGGAGGATTTGTTTATTTATTTACGGATAAATTTGTTGAAAAATCGGATAAAGGTTCCACTAATCACAATTATATCATTTGTAGACATCAAAACCTTACCTTATATTCTGCCAATGTTGGATTTATCTTGTCCTTTTCGCTCAAAATAATCTCCCCAACATTAGGCCACGCTACAGCTATATCAGGATCATTCCAAAGAATGCCGCCTTCGTCCTCCGGGTAATATTTTTCATCGCATTTATATGCAAACTCCGCATGGTCAGATATAACTACAAAGCCATGTGCAAATCCGCGCGGTATCATGAACTGCCGGCGGTTCTCTTCAGAAAGCAGCACCCCTATCCACTGACTATACGTTTCTGAATCTCTCCGAAGATCCACTGCAACATCAAATACTTCCCCTTTCAGAACTCTGACTAACTTTGCCTGTGGATATTTCCTCTGGAAATGCAGACCACGGAGAACGCCTCTTCGGGAAGAACTCTGATTATCCTGTACAAAGCGGTAATTTAGTCCGGCGGCTATAAAATCAGCTTCTTTATAAGTTTCCATGAAAAAACCGCGATTATCCCCATGAGTTTTGACATCAATTATGTATACGCCTTTAATTTTTGTTTCTTTAAATGTAAAGTTACTCATGTTTTTCTTCCTTCTTGTAATCTTCTGCCATAATAGACATGCGAAGAACGTCAACATAATCTCCAGCACTGTTTAAGGCTTCTTTTATGAGTACTGCCTCTTTTGATAATCCAGCATTATACATTAAACCTACTTCATCTTTATTATCAGCAAACACAAAAGTGTACACCTTGTGCACTCCATATTCTACAAACGCTTTCTCAAGCAATAACCTTACTGCAATACTCTGGCTTTCTGTATTCCATTCCTGATCATCCGATGTAAAAATGCAGAGTTCACATCGATTATTGACCTTGTCAAAATCTTTCAAATATACAGTAGCAATTGAATATGAGGATACACCAAAGCTTTCTTCTATCCTTTCTACAATAAACTGTTTATACTTTCCAGTCTCAACATAAGCTTTATAAAACGCTTCATTTGATTTCATAGTAATTGGTTTTTTGTCAAAGCAATGACTAGACACATCAGAAGAATTACGCCATTTAACAATCATAGCTCCATCATCCAGTGTAATGGGTCTTAAATAAATTTTCAATCTTTTTACTCCTTTCAATTACCAAATGTTCCGGCTCCATTCGCAGGAATAACATTTTTCATCTCGTAGTTTCACCAAATTAGCAGTACTTCTGACCGAATTCCTTAATCTTATCTATAATCAACTGCACGTCATCGGTGGTCAGGCTCTGGTGTATCGGCAAGCACAAAGTATTGTCTGCAGCATAATCAGCACCAGGGAAGTTGCCGTCAATTCCGTAATGAGGAACACGATGAAGCGGAAAATAACGATATGTTGTATAGATATCATGCTTACGGAGATAACGAGCCAGTTCATCACGTTTCCCGTTCTTGATCTGAATATGATAAAAATAGAAAGAGGAGCGACTGCCTTCTTCAATAGGCAGTGGCAGATCAAGCCAGGCTACATCCTTAAGACTTTCATTATAGGCATCATGAATTGCTTCTCTTTTTTCCATGAACATAGGGAGTTTTTTGAACTGTTCTATAGCCATAGCAGCAGTTACATTATTCATAATCGCCCTATGCCCGTAAGCGGAAATATCAAATTCCCACCACTTCTGGGCGACACTATTCTCATATCCGCTTTTAGCCTCCAATCCAAAATAAAGCCACTTATCAGCTTTTTCGCGCATCTCAGGGTCTTTGAAATGAAGAATGGCTCCATCTCCACAAACGAGAACTTTCATGGCATCGAAAGACCACATGGCCATATCGCCGTCTGTTCCAAGTGCATGTCCCTTATATTGAGAACAAACACCAGCTGCGCAATCTTCGATAACTTTTAGCCCATGGGCCTCTGCAAGCGGCATAATTTTATCCATTTCACAAGGGATTCCACCATAATGGAGAAGAAGAATTGCTTTTGTCTTCGACGTGATGACCTTCTCAATATCTTCAGCTCTTGCATTTAAAGTTCTCGGATTTACATCACAAAGCACAAGATTTGATCCATTGGCACATACTGCATTTCCGGCACCAACGAAACTGATAGTGGGTACAATCACCTCATCGCCAGGTTGAATATTACACAGGTACATTGAAGAAAATAATCCTTCACTACAGCAGTTAGTGGAAAGCACACGATCCGGTGTTGAATCAAGATGATCTGCATACATTTTTTCAAACTCAGAAACAATTTTTCCCTTTCCAATCCAGTTAGAATCGAAAACATGCTTGATTGCGTCAAGTTCTTCTTGTCCTAGGGTAGGCTGCATTACGTTAATCATTATTATTTCTCCTTCAACATTTCCATATTTGCTTTTTCTTTGTAAAAATAGAACATGTTATTTCCTTGTTATCTCCTTCAAAAAAGGGATTATTTTTTTTATATTAATAGCACAACCGGCAATCAATAAGAAAAAGATCGAATATCTAACAATGCTATTATTGTAAGTTACTGTAATTAGAACTTCTGCAATTAATAGGAATGTACTGAAAAAGAAAATCATCTTTACATTAAATATCCTGTTAATCGGTATGCCTCCACTCTTTGCTGCTTTAGTTGACCAATACAAATGAAGTAATGCCAGAAATACATAGCAAATCAAAGTAGTATATGCGCAAGCTATGTAACCCCATATTTTTATTGCAAAATAATTCATTACAATATTTGCCACTGCACTTATGGTAGTAGCATACATCGCATATTTAGTCTTATAATAAAACTCTTCAATATCGACAAGCATTGAATATAGAAAAATGAAAAATACCGATATTGAAACCGGAGGGATAACCCAAATAGCTTGATAGTATTCTTCTGAGAACAAAAAACGCATAACATCTGGAGCGACAAGAATCCAAAGAATAATTGCCAGGCCAAATATTACCAAGAGAACATTGGAGATCTCTTTTATATTAGTTAGTTCTCGCTTTTCCATTCTTTGATATCGCCACGGCTTCAATACCTGATTAGCAGAAATGCAGAGAATAGTAATTACATTTGCTATAGTAGTAGCTACTGAATAAATACCTGCCTCAGAATTTCCAATCATTTTTCCAATCATTATTCTATCCATAGATGAGAGTATAATATAGGATAGAGCGTGAACTACTGAAGGAAGCTGAAATAATATTAAAAATTTCCATTGTTCACGGAGTACTTTTCTATTAGCTAAAAGTTTTCCAAAATGAACATTATGGAGAAAAAACGGCAGGCAGAATAATGATTCAAAAAGGAGCATAAACATTATTCTTACTGAAGCTGTTGACTCAACTTTAATTATTGCAAATAGCGGAACAAGTATTGACAATACGGTATACAATATAGCACTAATAACAACTGGCTTATAATCATAATCAAACCGCTTTCTGTTTACCCAACACTGATATGCTGGAAACACTAAAAAGTAAGAGTACATTAGAACATAAATCTTTAAATTTATTTGTGCGTTTGATATAAGCCATGGTGTTATAGGAATGCTTAAAATAAATACAAAGATAGTAATTAATGTGCTGAGTAACTGTTCCGACCATGTAAAAAACAGAATATTATCTCTATATCTAAGAATTCCTCGTATATATGCGCCAGAATACATTTCAAATGTTGCAAAGTTGATCAGTATTCCTTGGTATGTCAAGAAAATACTAACTTTTCCATATTCTTCTGTTGACATATAATGTGTAAAAATGGGAACTGTAATAAAGTTTACACCTTTTGTAAAAAAGTTTACCACAATAAACCAAATTGCAGCTTTTACAGGAAGAGATAAGGCGTTATATTTATTTACCAAATACATAAGGAAAGTTCTCCATATTAAAATATTACTTGTCTGCCTCTTTAATAACTTTTTCAATAGATGCAATAAAACTTTCAATAGAAAACATTGTTATATAATCACCCTTGTTGACTTCATGCGTTTCTTTAATCCAGGGAGCATTTATTGATGTAGATTCATCAAGAACAAATATATTGCTTTCGTTTTTATAAAATTTATCTTTTATACCTTCACAATTTGTAATTAAATTTCTACCATAAAGACAAGCCTCTGTGTAACGAGTTGTAGGCGAATATTCATCGGTTTGTAGTATTTCTAAAACAGCACGGGATAGAATGACATGTTCAATTATTTCGTCAAATCTCATGAATTTGTTATATTCGATTTCTCCTGCATATTGCTGTAATTTCCGGGGGGCATCTACAATATGAAAATCGCATTTTAACCCTGCCGCTCTACATTCTTTATATACTCTCATTATTTCATTGTATCGCTTCATATCATTTTTTACTCTGCCCACATATGTGACATCATAAATAGGGGTAATCTTCGATTCATTCATTGGCATATATGTAAATGGTTCCAGTAGATAATGAAGGTTATATTGTTCCGCCTGTTTTTTATCAAAATTAAACAGATAATCAAAATCTCGTTTATAACTTTCTAAGTTAATTGAGAAACGTCTTTGCAGGTCAGCAAAATATACACAATAGACAGCATCAGGAAAAACTTTTCTAAGTTCGTCGGTCAATGTTCTGCCTAAACTCTCATATACCCGGGCATATACTATAAAAATACATTTTTTGCCATAAACATTAGAAATTTTATTTATAACTTGACCTTGAACAATTCTTTTTGTAAGCGCTTTTGCAAGTATTCCAAGTTTCTCGTCTTGAGCATACATCCTAATAATATGCCGAGTGATTCGGTTAATAAATTTTCCATGATTAATCACAAGCATTTGACCATTAGATATATGCTTAAACCCAGAATATAAAAATTCTGTTTCTTTGCTTTCAAGTGTTAGAAAATAGAAACTTTTATCATCATCCATTTTGAATCCTCTGGTTTACCAAGTCTACAAAGCAATATTAATTATGTTAGGTCTCTCAATTAACACTATGGGAACAATGAATTATTCCTCAATATCATTGACATAATTCCTGAGTCGTTAAATGGTCGACAGAAAAATACAAACATTGTAATATGAAATGCCAGCTGGAAGCTTCTGAGTATGAGCATATTATTTGTTTTAACTTTTTTTGCCATTACAGATATATGGAAACAGTTTAATATTAGTATAACGATATACAGTCTTGAAAAAAACTCCATATTATAAGTATAAAATCCAAAAAGCATAAATGAATATACATTCAATGAGTATATTCTTTTTGATAATCTTTTTACGCTTTCTGTTGTCCCATCATTGTTATTCACTTTAGCAAAATATGCTCTATAAGTAAAATCATAAATAAAAAATGATATTATGTGAAATGCAAAAACTATAAATATTCCCAGTCCTATTCTATTTGCAGAATCGAACCAACTTGAAACTTTGTCAGAGGCAAATAATAATCTTAAAAATGTTCTAAAAAGAGAAGCATTAAATATAAATATAGATACCAATGTGATTACTATAATTTGTATATAGGTATTTTTTTGAGGTGTTTTTTCACTAATTAATAACAAAATCAAAAAAAACAAAACAGAATAGTGGAACGTCGCGCCCAAAAAAATAATTAATGCTAAAATTATTTTATTTTTTATGTTTTCCTTTTCACGCGAAAAATACCATGCTATTCCACAAGTAATTATTGCGATAGCCAATAGTTGACGCAACAGTTCTACTAATGGAAGTAAAGGATATAGTAATATCAATGAATAAGCGTCATTACCGGACTCCTTAAATATCTTATTCAGAGCAAACAAAAGTAAAAAAACGGCAACCGATACGTAAACTATTTTAAATGTTTCATAGGAAATTCCACTATCAAAGCATAATTTACATATAAAATCAAAACCCGGTTCATGCGATTTTCCATAATATCCTGTATATATTCTTTGATAAGTGGCATCATCCTGGCTCCAGCTATTAAAAACAAAAACAATAAATATGCAAATATATTGCAACTTTCTTATGAGTTTTGATTTATTAATTAGTAGGCCCAGCATGATTATTAAGAAAAAGATTATAGTCAGCATATTAAACCTTCCATAGATTCTTTCATATTGTTGCCTTTATTTTCATGTATATAGTTCTTCATATTTTTTGACAATATCCCTTATATCATAATACTTCTGCACTCGCCTGCGGTTCCTGGCTTTAACACTCTCCTGTTCCTCATTAGGCATGGCGAAGATTTCTTCCATTTTCATGGCCATTGCCTCCGGTGCCTGAGGGGTAATAATAAACCTGTCATTTCCCATTATTCTTCGGGCATCTCCCACATCTGTAGCAATGCAAAGGCAGGATGAGGACATAGCCTGTAAGAGCGTATTTGGAAACGCCTCACCGGCAGAATGTAATACATAAATATCACAGGCAGCAAGGAGAATTGGAACATCATGTCTAAGTCCCAGGAAAAAGATGTCCTCTTGAGGCTTTAGCCGTACCTCTTGGCAAAGACTTAGCAACTGCTCAGTCTCTTCAATTTTATTTCCACACATGACAGCAACTGTTTCCGGATAGCGTTTACGGAAAACTGCAAAAGCACGGATAAATGTCGGAATGTCTTTGATTGGATCGTTTTTTGTGACCGAAAGAATTATCTTTTTATCCGAACTAATTCCCAGTTCCTTAAAGAGTATTCCTCTGGCTTCAGAATTCGGCGCATATTCCTCGCAGTCGCACCCATTGTCCAGAACAATTCCTTTCTCCTTACAAAACCCTAGCTTTTCATACTCATTTCTGGACCGGTTCCCATTATAAGTTATAGTATTCACTTTACTACTAAGCCTGGCACAAATAGAATCAATCCGGACAGTTCGTGTTTTCAGGAAATTCCCTCCTGTGTTGCTGTGTCTTACGCACCAGATAATATGCCTGACATCAGCAAATTTTGCTGCAATAAAACCCACCAAATTTGCGTGCATCATCCAACAACAGAGCACATCGCTTCCTTTTACACTTTCTATGATATGGTGCATGGAGGAAAAAGGGGTCCTTTTGATAGGGTAGATCTCCACGGGAATACCCAACTTTCTAAGTATATTCTCATAGTAGGATGATCCTCCCAAGCTTATCACTTTATACTCCAAAGATTGAACTGTACGGAACTTAATGACCTGGTAAAGCATGGTCTCAGCACCACCCTTTCCTAATCCAGTAATGATATGTGTTACCTTTTTCCCCATCGTCCACTTACTCTTTCTATTTAGAATAATTTAGAATATGTCTGATTCCCTTATTTTGCTAATACAAATCATGCTCTCCCTATAATAGTTACAAGTTCTCCCTATACCACTCAATTGCCGCTTTTATCCCTCTCTCAAAACTCCACTCTGGATCATACTGTAGCATCTCTTTCGCCTTACTAATATCGGCATTACTATGTTTGATATCACCAGCTCTGTCAGGACCATACTTCGGTTCGATATCCACTCCGAGTGCTTTGGTCAGTCCGTAATAGATATCAATCAAATATTCCCTCCCGCCATATGCGATATTGAACGCTTCTCCCGCTGCTTCATGAGAAGCCAGGCAGGCTTTCAGGTTTGCTTCAATGACATTCTCTATATAAGTAAAATCCCTGCTCTGCTTTCCATCCCCGTTGATGGTAGGTTGCTCTTTCGCCAGCAGCTGTTTGATGAATTTGGGTATAACAGCAGCATAAGCACCATCGGGATCCTGTCGTCTTCCAAACACATTGAAATAACGTAGTCCGTAGGTATCCAGGCCATAATGCCTGGTGTACTGTTTTGCCCACTCCTCATCACAACTCTTGGTCAATGCATATGGTGAGAGAAGATCACCCTCCCGCCCTTCTATCTTAGGAAGGTTTGGTTCATCTCCGTACACGCTGCTGCTCGAAGCATAGACAAACTTCTTCACATCATTCTGCCTGGCTGCTTCCATCATGTTTAGAGTCCCACAGATATTATTCGCGCAGTAAAACAGAGGCATTTCAATTGAACGTGGAACAGAACCCCAAGCTGCTTGGTGAAGAACATAATCCACATCCTTACAGACTTTCAGACAAAAATCTAAATCTTTGATGTCTCCCTTGAAGAATGTATATTGGGGGTTAGCTAAGAACATCTCCACGTTCTCCTGCTTTCCTGTGGACAGATCGTCCAGACAGCGCACTTTGTAACCAAGGTTTAAAATCGTTTCACATAGATTTGAACCGATGAATCCAGCGCCTCCTGTGACCAGAAAAGTGCTCCCCTCTGGGAACTTTATGTTCTGATATCCCATATTTATAACCTCCAATAGCTGTACCCAGCTTTCTCATATTCTTTACGGTTTAGCATCCCTTTCAGATCCAGCAGTACTTTTTTACCTTCACCGAAGAGCTTGTCCAGCTGCTCCATAGTAAAAGTGGAGAACTCAGCGTGAGCCACTGCCAGAACTACTGCGTCCATATCTTTAATCGCTGCTATATCCACGAATTCTACGTCATATAATCGCTTCGCTTCATCAGCATCTGCCGCAGGATCGGTGATTAGCGGATTGATACCATACTCCTGTAGTTCCTTCACGATATCAATGACCTTCGTGTTGCGGGTATCCGGGCAATTTTCCTTAAAGGTAAATCCTAGGATTGCAACCCTTGCGCCTCTCACGGCTTTGTCCGCAGCAATTATATTTTTCACTACATTTTCTGCTACAAACTTACCCATATCATCGTTAATTCTTCTTCCGGACAGAATAATCTGACTGTGATAGCCCAATTCCTCTGCCTTATAAGTCAGATAATAGGGATCCACACCAATGCAATGACCGCCCACAAGACCAGGATAGAATTTCAGAAAATTCCACTTCGTTCCCGCTGCCTCAAGAACAGCTTTTGTATCTATACCCATTTTATTGAAAATGATAGACAGTTCATTCATAAAAGCAATATTGATATCCCGCTGGCTGTTTTCAATAACCTTTGCTGCCTCGGCTACTCTTATTGACTCTGCTCTATGGACACCAGCGTCCACTACGATCTCATACACCTTAGCCACAGTATCCAGTGTTTCTTCATCCATACCGGAAACAATCTTTGTAATGGTCGAAAGTCTATGTACTTTATCGCCTGGATTAATTCGCTCCGGTGAATATCCGATTTTGAAATCCACACCGCATTTTAATCCAGATTCTTTCTCAAGAATCGGAACACAAATATCCTCTGTCACCCCTGGATATACGGTTGACTCAAATACTACCACAGAACCCTTCGTCAGATTTCTGCCTAATATTTCACTTGCTCCTTCTACCGGAGTCAAATCTGGCGTGTGGTCATCATTGACCGGCGTGGGAACCGCCACGATATGAAATTTTGCCCGACGCAGATCCTCTTCATTGGAAGTAAATTCTACCGTTGTACTTTTGATCACATCATCTCCAACTTCCTTTGTTGGGTCAATGCCAGACTTGTAAGTCTCAATCTTAGCGGCGTTCAGATCGAAGCCGATGACTTCCACTCCGCGCTTGGCAAATTCCACAGCGATAGGCATCCCGACGTAGCCGAGACCTACCAGGCTTATTTTCTCTTCTTTACTGACAATTTTTTCATATAAGCTCATACTTTATTTTTCTCCTCACTTTTACAAATTTCATCCATATAAGCACTTATGACCAGTCTACGGTCAAATTCTTGTACCATCTTTTCTCTTCCGCGGACTCCCATTTCCTTTCGTTTTTCATATGATAAACTTATAAATTTTTCTACCGCTCTGATTAATGCATCACTGCTTTTAGCTGAAAAACCAATCCCTGAAATTCCATCTGCAAATGCTTCCCGACAGCCAGGAACCAACGTTGCCAATACCGGCCTTCCGCAAGCAGCAGCTTCCAGCAATACGTTAGATAAACCTTCGTGATATGACGGCAAAACAACTGCATGATGGCTTCGAATAAACGCATGCACATTATCCTGTGAACCGAGATATTTAATAGTACCCGTTTTTTCTAAAAAAGCTATTTCATCGCGATATTTTTCTTCATCATAATCACCGATTAAATCAAAATAAACATTCTTATATTTTTTACTTATATATTTGGCGCATATTAACAATTCATCTATGCCTTTATCTCTCATTATCCGTCCTATAAACAGGAAGCGAACCTCATCAGTATCCGGATATTCCTCATAGCAATGCTCCTGCAAATTAACTCCTGAGCCAGGAATTAATTTACTTTTTTTTATAATGCCTTTTACCTTAAAAAACTTCTGATTCCTTTTATTTTGAAAAAAGACTTGTGCAGCCCCTTTTAATCCTATTTTGTACAATAATAAAAGGACTTTGGACAATGCTCCCTCACTTTCGATCGCTGTCCCAAGTCCGGTTATATTCTCTATATATTTTACTCTACAAATACGACAAACTATCCCGCCATATATATTAGGTTTAATCGTATAAGTCAGAACTACATCTGGTTCTATTTTTTGAAGTATTTTTTTATATTGAAGCAGTAAGATCAAATCTTTAAGTGGATTCATTCCCCGGCGTTCAAGAGAGGTTGGAATAAAGTGACATCCCATCGCCACCATGGATTGAACAAACTTTCCATCAGGAAGGGAGATAAACACCTCATTACCTTGATTTATTAAACATTGGAGTAATTCTTTTCTAAATTTGTACAAGCCCAGATCACTATTTGTCAATATTAATATTTTCATTTATATAAAATATTACACCTCAAATACTTCATCATATCTAGTTAGTGTATACCTGCCGGAACCCCCATATAAGTACCGGATATCTCAATATCACGAACCACCACAGCCCCGGCGCCAATCATACATCCATCACAAATCCGTATATTATTGCTTACAATAGCCCCTGCCCCAATCCATGTGTGGTTCCCAACACTCACGGCTCCTGCCAGGTGGGCCCCTACTGCCACATGCACATAATCACCCAGTCTGCAGTCATGGTCTACGGAGGATGAGGTATTTATGATCCCGCCTTTGCCCACTGTAGTTTCGGAATTGATGACTACTCCTGCCATCACCACTGATCCTGTACCTATGAGCACATTCTTCTCAATCACCGCTCCTGGGTGAACCAACGTAATCAGATTGCCGCCGGCAGATTCTACTTCTTCTGTAATTCTTTGTCGGATCCGGGAATTCCCGATAGCAATAAAAAAATCTGCTGAATCCAGATACTTTTCAAATTCTGCCGTTACACCAACCACTTTATGGCCGGCACAGAATCTAAGCTCTCTGTCATCGTCTAAAAAGAAAATATCTCTATAACCGTTTTTTTCTGCGATATCAGCACATACTTTCCCATGTCCGGATGCGCCTATGATAATAAGCCTGTCCATCCCATACATTACCTCTTTCTAACCTGTAAATTTCTCCATCGTTGCCGAAGTATTGGAAGATATGCCCTCATGTCTCAGCACAACTCCCAGTGTTTTACCTATAATCTTCCAATCCAGTATTAAACTTACATGTTCCACATATCTGAGATCATCTTCAAAGCGATCTTCCCAAGAACGTTCATTTCTTCCGGAAACCTGTGCCAGTCCTGTCAGCCCCGGTCTTACTTCATGCCGTTTTGCCTGCCGTTTTGTATACAATGGCATATATTCGGCCAGCAACGGTCTGGGCCCGACAATCGCCATATCCCCTTTCATGATATTAATCAATTCAGGCAGTTCATCCAGCGATGTACTTCGGAGCTTCTGACCGAATGGGGTGAGCCGTTCTTCATCCGGCAGCAGCTCTCCCTCCGCATTTCTTTTGTCCGTCATTGTGCGGAATTTATAGAGCTTAAACAGCTTTCCGTCCAAACCGGGACGCTCCTGGGTAAACAGGACGGGCGAACCCAGCTTTAACCGGACAAGGACTCCCGTAACCAGAATAACCGGACTTAACAGCAGGACAGCGCCTGTTGCCAATATACAGTCCAGCGGCCGTTTTATAGCGGCTTCATATGGCCCATAAGGAATGTGGCGTCCTGTCTTTTGGGCTTTTTTCTGTCTTTTCCCTGTAATCTTATATATGCTCGCTCCTGCCAAGGCCCCAGTAAGGGCAGCCGCCAGGAATTTCCATCCCTTTTTCATCCTGCTCTCCAAGCTTTATTCAAAACACCGCCGTACAATCTCAATAACGCCATCCTGCACATCTTCCGTCATCTTGATATCCGATGGCAGGCAGACACCCCGTGTGAAGATATCCTCCCCCACATCCGCATTTTTCCCGCCTGCAATATACGCGTTGGAGTTCCCGCGCCCGTTTCCGTTTACTGTAATGAAGGCATTGTTCCTGTAAATGGGCTGCAGATGCATGGGCTTCCAGATGGGCCTCGCTTCTGCGTTGAAGGCGCTTAACGCCCCAAGTATTTCCGCCGGGCATGTCTTGCCTGGAGCGGAGGCATAAAGGGCTGCACGGTCCGAACGTTGGCTTTCGCACAGGGCCCGGGGATGCATCAGGAGGCAGCTTAGCCAGAAGTTGGGCACACTGTCTGTCTCATCAAAGGAGTTCATATCGGCAGGCAGATCTGCAAATCCTTTTTTATAGCGCTCATAGATTTTGCGTTTGGCCCGGATATGTTCCTGCAGATGCTCCCATTGTCCCCGGACCACGCCCGCTACCACGTTGGAGATCCGGTAGTTGTAGCCCAGTTCCTCATGCTGGTACCAGGGAGCGGCTTCCCTGCTCTGGGTGGACCATTTCCGGGCCTTGTCCGCATCCGCCTTGGTGTGGCACAGCAGCATCCCTCCCGCAGAGCCGGTGATAATCTTATTACCGTTGAAGCTGATGACGCCATAGTCCCCGAAAGTGCCTGTCTGGCTGCCTTTATAAGTGGCTCCCAGGGATTCCGCCGCATCCTCGATCAGCAATGCGCCATGGGCATCGCACAGGGCACGGATTTGTTCAATCTTTCCGGGAACACCATACAGATGGGCGGCAACCACCAGCTTTACATCGGGATAGAGCCGGAATGCCTGTTCCAGTGCTTCCGGAGACATGTTCCAGGTATCGTATTCCGTGTCAATGAAAACCGGTTCGCCGCCCTCGTAGACTACCGGATTCACAGTGGCGCTGAAAGTCATGTCGGAGCAGAATACCCTGCGCCCGTGAAGGCTTCCACCTCTGCCCAGCCCGTCGGGCATGGAAATGCCGGAGCTGCTGTTGTAGAGCCTCTCTGCCGCCAGCTTTACCGCCAGGTGAAGGGCCGCGGTACCGCAGCTTAAGGCAACGGTATGTTCCGCACCGGTATATTCCTTTGCCGCCCGTTCCAGTTCATCGATATTTTCGCCTACTGTGCTCATCCAGTTGGTCTCGTAGGCCTGCGTTACATACTGCAGTTCTTCCCCATGCATGGTGGGGCTGCTCAGCCAAACTTTGTCCCTGAAGGGTTCTATCCCGCTGAACCTGGGATCTGATCTGAAATCCATATGAAAACTCCTGGTTTATCTATAAATTCTTTCTTTTTATAAGTTGGATTCTGTACCATCCTCGAATGTCTTTCTCTGCTGTTTGGCCTGCGGTCCGCAATTCCGTTCGCAGTGATCTTCCCCAGGCAGGCCACTACATTCAAGCAGAGGGACTCCCGGCTCCTCAAATCCGTGCCGGACACCATCAGCCCCGGCCGTTAAATTCCCTTTGGGTACCTTCCGAACACATAAAAAACCAGCCTGCAGAATATTCCACAAGCTGTTTTCTTAACTTCGCTATAGGGTAAACGAAATTTATCTCTATACTTAACTCGTCTAAAAATATATGTCTCGTAATATCTCAAAAATGAACTTCCCCGCAGCGAGTAGCGGAGTATTAACCCCAACCTCACTTTGCTCGGTAAAATTGGGGCCGCATCAAACTGTGGGGAATGCCCCCGTGGAAGATTCAACTACAAAAATCCATAGCCGTACATTCTTTAAAACAGGTTCCATAACGAAGTATCCCCTGTTTTAAAACCAGTGTAACCGACACGCCTTTTTCCTTTGTCTTACTATGACGTTCCAATTTCCCGGAAGAGTCAAGTACACCCTCCGTCCTTCCCCACCAACTCAATCCCCAAATGAATCACCGTTTTCCTGCCCATAAAGTCCACTTCCACCTCCGCAACCCTTCGGTGCAAATGAACCTTCTTAATTCTTCCTTCCAGGCTTTTCAACGGCCCTGACAGGATTGTCACCTGATCCCCCTCGGATACTGCCACCTGAGAAAGCCCGGCTTCCGTCCCGCCTGCAGTGATCTTTTCCAGCCAGGCGGCCTCTTTGGCGGACAGCGGTATGAACAAATCCCTGCCTCCCTTTCCCAGAAGCCTGGTGAAAGCAGGCACCTTCCTCAGGCCCATATAAAGTTCTTCAATGCAGCCGCTGGTCAGGAACACATAGCCCGGAATCAGTTTTTCATGCAGGTCACGCCATTCCCCGCGGAATTTTTTCCTTACATGGCGGAGGGGATGGAAGCAGCGGCCGTATAAACTTTCTTCCACCTTTGCATGGATGAGGGCCTCTGTACGGGCTTCCCCACCGGGCGCTACCTGGACCACGTAGTACAGGGCTTCCTGTTTTTGTTCGGCAGAACTGGGTTCCATGACTGCTCCTCCCCAAGATCGGGGTATGGCATATCGGGGTGCATTTGAGAAGGATGCAGTGTCAGACAGCTCCAACATTATTTCGCTGACATGCCCGTCTCAGACATAAACTTTATATCCCTGGAATATTCGGTATTATGCCTGACAAATCTGTCGGTATCATGTTCTCATCCAGAGCATAATTTTGCCCTTACGCCGGTCAAACCGGCTAACCGCCGCATTCTTTGCCCAGGGCACAGCTCCATTACGCGCCAGCAAAACCAACTACCGCAAGCTTAGGCCAGGAGGCAGCTTCACCCTCACGCCGGCAAAATAGCCAACCGCCGCATTCCCTGCCCAGAGCATAGCTTCGCCGTCATGCCAGCCAAATCACTCAACTGCCATACCCTTCGTCCAAGGCGGGGTTCATCATTACGCTGTCCGCACCGGCAAAATCCATCCGTCTGCCCACGTCCTTTTCCAGAACACAGGGCATAGCTTCGCTCATCCCCCGGCAGCCATATCCTCTCGCCATCTGCCCGCATAACTAACTTCGCATCCAAGTCCACCTTCTCCCAGCCTGTCCGCCCAAGCAAAAAAGAAAGTCTCCCCATGCGCCCGATATGTCATACCCCGGGATGCCCGAGTGCCCACGCTGCGGGGGCTTCCCGGAAGGTACTCCTGATATGCGGCTTCACTTTCGCCGCACGAAAATTTGAAACTTCATAAAGCATTCCCAAAAATCCGGCAGAATAACCTGACTTTAAGAATTTATTCCGATTCGCAGCCTTCTATCCGGCTTTCATTTCCGAATATCTAACTGTCTCACTCGGTTCAACAGCTTTCACTTTCCTAATTCAGCCGTCGACTCCTACTAGTATATACCACCTTCTAAAATTACGCAAGGAAAAAATAATAAAACTTGAATAAATTTGAATAAAATCTCACAAATATTTTTTTGAAATTTCCGGGCTCAGATGATATTGCTCCTGAATCTGAGCCTGAATTGTCTGTAACGGAATCCCCAAACTTTTTAATATGGAAACTGTTCCCTCTATTCCCTGCTCTATTCCCTGCTCTATCCCTTGTTCTATCCCTTCTCTTTTAATCTTTTTTGCTTCATACTCTAACACTCTTCCTCCCATAACCGCTCTCACTCCTTCCCTGACAGACTCAAACTTCGCGGCAATATGTTCCAAAACTTTATTCGACATATCAATAATGGTACATTTTGTATATTCGCTGATAGTTCCCTGAATTGAAAGTTCTTCCAGCCTGTTTTTTATCTGCTCATACTCCTCCTGGAGTGTTTCCCGTTTTGTCTCGTCTTTTTCATATTCCTCAAACCGCGCTTCGTGGGAGAAAATATAAAAAGGAATCAATAGCAGCAGCCCCTTCCCGAAAATTTCTTCTAAACCATACTGCCGGGACTTCATCACACGAATATCATATTCCACCGTTCCGCCTGGCGTCACCACTCTGGTTTTCAGTCTCTCCGGGGTTGACGGGGAATGCCTCAGAAACAACACTGCCGAATGGGGCAATGTCACCGTAAGGACATTTCCCTTGATTTCCCCTTCGTCCAAGGCAATCTGCGTATCATATTCGAAAAACCTGACAAGCATACTGTTATCAGTGCTGCTCTGGCATTCCATGTGGTACTTTTTTGTTTCCTCCCCTTCTACCTTAAAACTCGTGTCCGTAATCCGTTCATCCTCATTTCCACCCTGCTGATTCAGAAAATGTTCATTCGGGGAGAAAGTAATTTTCTCCCGCCCTGAATAATGCTCCCCGAACACTTCGTTTAGCATGGGAAGAATCAGAGCACTGCAGTCGTTCAGCAATGTACGGAATACATCGTCGTATGGGGTGTTGGTTACCCTTATCTCTTCCATTTGGCGCTGCTCCTTTTATATAGTTTACCATATCATACAAATTTACTCAATCAAGAATCAATGAGAAAAATATTACTTTGTTGGATTTCATTTGGCAGGATCTACCGCGAATTATTTTTCAGATAAATATTTGCTTAATCGTTTTGTTTTCTAGATATGCCTGATGCCTTCAATCTTCGAACAGTGCGCTGATTCCATTTCTCCACTCCCCCAGAAAGCCAGTATTTCTATGGCATCCAGAGTCTGCTTTTACATGTGATCCACACTGCCTTCTGATAATTCTGCAACGGCTTTGAAAATAAACGCATATTCAAAATAGAATCACCAGAAACCACTCTCACTGCAGACCACAATCATAAAGAATCACATTCAGGGCAGCTTTATCTTTTGTATGTGTCTGCGCTTTCTTTCTACCCCGAATATGATACTTTATTTAAAGATTATATCAAATTCTTCCCAACTTTACAATATACTATCGCCTAAAATTTCAAAGAAGTCAGGAAAAAATTTTACAATTCTCTCACCCTTCCTTCGGCACATAAGTCGGAACGATCCGCTTAATATACTCCCTGATATCATCCGGCTCCTGTTCCACATACTCCTTCAGCTCCTCCAACTGTTTCAGGAATTTCTCTTCATTGAGCTGAATAGGCTGCCCGATATGGATCATTTTGTTGGCAGTCTCCTGCATTCCCTCTTCCGCCATCAGCATCTCTTCATATAGCTTCTCCCCGGGCCGCAGTCCGGTGAATTTTATCTCAATGTCTTCCCCTACCCGGTAGCCGGAGAGCTTGATCAGGTTCTGGGCCAGATCCAGGATGCGCACCGGCTCTCCCATATCAAGCACAAATATTTCGCCGCCTTTTGCATAGGCCCCTGCCTGCAGCACCAGAGATACCGCTTCGGGAATGGTCATAAAATAACGAATAATATTCGGATCCGTCACCGTCACCGGACCGCCTTCTGCAATCTGTTTTTTGAACAAGGGAATAACACTTCCGTTACTGCCCAGCACATTGCCGAAACGCACTGCCACGAATTCCGTGTCCGAATGTTTATCGTAAGTCTGGATAATCATCTCGCAGATACGCTTTGTAGCTCCCATGATATTGGTGGGATTGACGGCCTTATCCGTGGAAATCATGACGAATCGTTTCACCTTCCACTTATCCGCAGCCTGAACCACCTTCCAGGTCCCCAATACATTATTTTTCACGGCTTCGTTGGGGCTGACTTCCATCAGAGGCACATGCTTATGCGCCGCCGCATGGTAGACAATGTCCGGGTGGTACGCGGAGAAAATCTGCTCTATCCGATTGGTATTGCGCACGGATGCAATGAGCACCACCAGATCCAGCTTCGGATACTTTCTGACCAGCTCCTGCTGGATATCATAGGCATTATTCTCATAGATGTCCAAAATAATCATCTGTCTGGGACGATGTCCGGCGATCTGCCTGCACAGCTCGCTGCCAATGGAGCCGCCTCCCCCTGTAACCATTACCACCTTGCCGCTGACATAATCCATGACTTCCTCAATATTCGTCCGGATAGGCTCTCTCCCCAGCAGATCCTCTATCTCCACTTCCTTCAATTTGGAAACAGATACTTCCCCGTTGATCAACTGGTAGGTTCCGGGAATGGCGCGCAGCTTGCATCCCGTTTCCTTACATATATCCAGGATCTCCTTCCTGACCTGCTGATTCGCAGAAGGAATGGCAAAAATAATCTCGTCGATCCCATATTCTGCCGCGGCCTCCAGGATCCTGTCTCTGCCTCCTACAATGGGGATACCCCGCAGAATCTTGCCATGGCATCCGGGCTGGTCATCGATGATACATTTTACCCGCAGGTTGATATACTGGCTCAGTTCAATTTCCTTTAAAATCATATTTGCAGCGGCGCCTGCCCCGATGACCATCACATTGATTCTGGAACGTCCTTCCAGAATGCTCGTCCGCTTGGAATTCAGTGTACACAGGATCCGATATCCGAAACGAATACCGCATGTCATGGCAAACAGGAAGAACCAATAGAGGACATAATAACTCCTGGGCATCTTCCAATCGAGTACATGACACATTACAAACTGCCCCAGCGCCGCGCAGCTGGTTGCAAATGCAATATTGATCATTTCCGTGGCACTGGCATACCGCCATACGCTCTTGTACAATCTCCAGATCAGAAAGAAAAACAGCGTGATAGCAATCGTATACGGAAGGAAATACCGATATCTGTTCAGATAATCTATGGGAATTTCATTAAAACTGAACTCAAAACGCAGATAGAGTGCAGCAAACGAAGACACGATTACAGTCATAATATCGATCAATATCAGCGCAATAACCCGGCTGACAGACACTTTCAGAAAATAGGTATTTTTCTTCATGACAGGTGACCTTGATACCCTTTCCATGCATATTTTCCACAAAGAGACATAACCTGTATTATTTTAACATTTTTTACATAAATAAGCAAACATTTTCTAGCTCTTTACGCACTTTCCGTCATACCGTCTGCGGCGGCACAAACAATCGGTGCAAGGCCGGAAGAATGCCTGCACCTTAAGCCTTCTTCTGTGTGCAATTTAGATTTTCTTAGCGGGCATATTAAAGAGGTTGGCAATGCCCCTTTTAACTGCTTAGAAGTTCTTTACACTTTCCTCCGGCTTCGGCACATAGGTGGGAACAATCTGCCGCACATACGCCCGGATATCCTCCGGCTCTCCCACCACATAATCCTTCAGTGTCTCCAACTGTTCCAGAAACCGTTCTTCATCAATCTGTATTGGTTTCCCGATATGGATCATCCGGTTAGCCGTGTCCTGCATTCCTTCTTCCGCCATCAGCATCTCTTCATACAGCTTTTCCCCCGGCCGCAGTCCCGTAAACTGAATTTCAATATCCTCCCCTACACGGTAACCGGATAGCTTGATCAGGTTCTGGGCCAAATCCAGAATCCGCACCGGCTCTCCCATGTCCAGCACGAAGATTTCCCCGCCCTTTGCATAAGCGCCTGCCTGCAGCACCAATGACACAGCCTCCGGAATCGTCATAAAATACCGGATGATATTGGGATCTGTCACAGTCACAGGTCCGCCCTCCGCAATCTGTTTTTTAAACAGAGGAATCACACTGCCGTTGCTGCCCAGCACGTTGCCGAAGCGTACCGCCACAAACTCCGTATCCGAATGTTTATTGTAGGTCTGTATAATCATCTCGCAGATCCGTTTTGTCGCCCCCATGATGTTCGTGGGATTGACAGCCTTGTCTGTGGAAATCATGACAAATCGCTTCACTTTCCACCGATCTGCTGCCTGCACTACTTTCCAGGTGCCCAGCACATTATTTTTAACCGCCTCATTGGGAGAAATCTCCATCAAAGGCACATGTTTATGGGCAGCCGCATGGTATACGATGTCCGGGCAATATATCTCGAAGATCTGATCCATACGGTTGGTATTGCGCACCGATGCAATGAGAACCACCAGATCCAGTTCCGGATACCTTCGCTGCAGCTCCTGCTGAATATCATAAGCATTATTCTCATAAATATCCACAATCAAAAGCCGCTTCGGATGGTGTCCTGCAATCTGCCGGCAAAGCTCGCTGCCGATAGAACCGCCGCCTCCCGTCACCATAATCACTTTGCCGCTGACATAGCCGATGATCTCGTCAATATTTGTATGGATCGGCTCTCTGCCCAGCAAATCCTCGATCTCTACTTCCCTTAATTTTGACACGGATACTTCCCCGTTGATCAGCTGGTAAGTTCCGGGAATGGTGCGCAGCTTACATCCTGACTCTTTGCAGATTTCCAGGATTTCCTTCCTGACCTGCCGACTGGCGGAGGGAATTGCGAAAATAATTTCATCAATCCCATACTCCTTCACCGCCTCAAGAATCCTGTCTCTTCCGCCTACAATGGGAATTCCCCTCAGTATCTTTCCATGACATGCGATGTCGTCATCGATGATACATCTCACCCGCAGATTGATATACTGGCTGAATTCGATCTCTTTCAGGATCATATTCGCTGCTGCCCCGGCTCCGATGACCATGACGTTAATCCTGGAACTTCCGCCGGCCAGGCTTGTCCTTTTGGAATGCAGCACTCTCAGGATCCGGTAGCTGAAACGGAGCAGGCAGGTCAGACTGAACAGGAAAAACCAGTAAAGCACATAATAGCTCCTGGGCATCCTCCGCTCCGTAGCATAGCAGAATATCAGCTGTGCCAGAGCTCCGCAGCTCGTGGCAAATGCGATATTGACCAGCTCTATCGCACTGGCATAGCGCCACACACTTCGGTATAATTTCCACAGCAAAAAGAAAAAAAGCGTAAACAGAACGGTTACGGGAATAATATGCTCATATATGTCCAGATACTCCCTGGGAATCTCGTTAAAACGAAACTCAAACCGTACATACAGCGCACCAAAAGAAGAGATCACGATTGCCAGAATATCCATCAGCACCAATGCGATAATTCTGTTTATAGGAATTTTCAGAAAACTTGTATTCTTCTTCATTTAGACAGCACATGCAACCTTTCTTTCGTCATTTTCCGCTTTTGAGTCGATATTATTCCCTGACTTCGACTCAACGCCCTTTTGAGTCAATATTATACCAAATCCGTCAACAATGCAACCTCTTCCTCCATATTTCGTGCCCTCTCGCAGCTTCCTATATGGTGAAATCGATTTTGCCCAAAAACGAGCCCGGGTATACACCCGAACTCGTTTTATTACTTCAAAACAGTCTTTACATAATATCCGGCGACCATCCCACATCCGTCTCACCTGCCGAAGGCGTGGGCGCAGGCTCCGGTGTCGGTTCCGGCGTCGGCTCTGGCGTGGGAACCGGCGTAGGTTCCGGTGTAGCCGGCGGCTCAGGTTCCGGCTCAGGTTCCGGCTCAGGATCAGGCTGCGGCTCCGGTGTCGGTTCCGGTGTGGGCTGAGGCGTAGGTTGGGCCGTAGGCTTTGCAGTGGGTTTCGGTGTCTGCGCAGGCTTCGGTGTATTTGTAGGCTCCGGGCTGGCCATAACCTGGCCCTGTTCATCATAAGTTACGGTCGTGGTCTTGTATTGAAAATTCTCCCGGTTTGTCCACAGATCAAATCCCTCTCCCGGTGCTCCCGTGTACTCTGATTTCGTGTACTCCCCCACAATAATTCCCCCGGCATAAGTACCCGTCTCTTTTAAAATATACCCCTTTCCACTGTCAATATGCCATTTTTCAAAAGCACCGTCATACTTTCCATCCGTCACGCCGGTCTGAAGCAGCGATATGATTCCTCTTGCCTGCTTCAGCAGCCGCATACTGTTGTCAGCCCCCTGATAATAGATATTAATGTAAGGCTTCTCTTCAATATCATATCCTGCCTGGACGGAAAGCAGCAGCTCATCCCCCTTTTTCAAGGCATAACTCCTGCATCCCTCATATAGTCCCGGGACAATCGCCGCAAACCATTCCTCGCTGCTCACCATATGAATCGCCTCTCCCACATACTCGGGAAGTTCCAGATTCTGGTACAGAGTTTTCAGTTCCTCCAATACGGCGCTTTCCTTTTCCGGATCCAATGCATCGGTCATATCCGTCAAATGGAGTTCATCGGGTTTAGGCGTCTCCGGCGTTTCCGCTTCGTCTGCCGTTCCCCCTTCCTCCGAAGTCTCTCCCTGGACTTCCGCCGACAGGGTGACCGGTTCCACCACGTCCGAAAGCTTCGTCAGTGCATCCCCCTCCGTTCCGTCTCCGCAGCCGCTGAGCACTGCCGCCGCCAGGACCCCAACGATCCCGCCGTATATCCATGTTTTTTTCATAAAAATCCTCCTTCACCTGCGGGAAACCTTCCCGTATCTGCTTCGGAATTGCCGTCCTTACTCACCGGCCGCAGCCTGCTTTTCCAGGGCATCCGCATCTTGAATCAACTTTTTCACAAAGGTATCCGCTTCGGAACCGGCCTCATAGGTTCCCTGTTCCTGCAGCTGTTTTGCCAATGCATAAATATTTCTGGCAACTACAGGCCCGTAGACGATCGTCTGCACGCCTCCCTTTTCCAATATGGCATAGCCTCTGAAAGCAAAGTCCGTCTTGTATTGTTCCACAGGCAATCCTACCAGCACGGAAGTAAAACGGTATCTTCCGTCCACGGTCTCCAGGACCACATCCTTCCGGTTTCCGTCGCTGTCTGTTCCGTAAGATATGCCTCCCGCAATCTTATTTCCGCCCACCACCATGGGCAGCTGGCTTAAATTCGCATTGCTGGTAATCAGCGTCCCGTACTCCTTCAGCTGATACCCATCCACTCCCGTGGTCAACAGCTTCGCCCGCACATCCGTAGAAATCCCTGTCTTAAAACGAATGCCCGATTTTCCCGTAATGCGGATGGAAAATCCGTGATAAGTCAGCAAATTCTCCAATCCTGGCTGCGGCGTAGCCGTATAGGACACACCGCTGTAGCTTAAACTCCACACATACATCCCCACCGGAATTCCCGACTCACTATATTTGTAAAGCACTGCCGTCTGTGCTTTCCCGTCCGGAGCAGTGGCGATCAGATTTCCGTTTCTCACTTCCCCCTGACAGGCTACCCCGTCCAGCCACATGGTAGTATCGGTATACCCTTTCGGCAGCTCCAGCGTCACATTGGTAGATACCGAAGGTTTTGCACAGGACTCTCCCGGCATGTTTTCATAGACCGGAATTTTAAACACAAATGTCGAGTCCAACGCACCTGCCCCTGCATAGAGCCGCTTGATGCTCAGCGCTTCCGTGGTAGGTGCGGAAATATTCTGCATATACTGATGGGTATAGGGTTTATAGGAGCCGTTGGGATTCACATTATATTTCTGTAGATACAGTGTATCCTGCCCCTTCTTAATATAGTTGGCAGAGATAAAATCCGCTCCGCCCTTGATGGCCGCCTCCGCCCCCTTCCAGTCATGCTCCTTCGCATACTTCAGGCCGCTTTCGATCACCTGCTGATCCGTAGTTCCCGTAGCGCCCACATTAAAATAATTATAATACCCTTCATAGCCCTGATATGTACCGGAAATCAAAGGAGATGTACCGGCTCCCTGCTCCTGCAACACTCTGGCTGCCAGGTGAAAAGGACTGACCTCCCGCCCGGGTTCCTTGCCGATGGTCCAGAACAGATTGGCATAGGTGCTTTCGGATCCGGGGGCATTTTTGCTGTCATTCATGAAAGTGTTTTTCAGGAAAGCATTTACCGCCTCCAAGGTATGATATGCCTCATTGTAGGTCAGCTGTTCAAACTGGAAAATGGCATCTTCCGTCAGGCTGTTCCTGGGATCCATATATACTTTCAGAACCGCCTCGGAAGCATAATACCAGTTGCCGGTATCATAGAGTCCCTCCTTGGCCCATTCCGGAAATGTTTTGTATACAAGGCTTCTTCCGTCCTTCAGCTCTTCGGTGATCGTAGTCTGCCAGTCCAATGTAGTATTCATTTTTACAAAAGTCCAGTTGGGGTGATTCTCCTTTAACGCATTCAACGCAGAGCGATAGCTCTCCGGAAACTGCTCGATATCCGGATAAACCGCCTGGGCCTGCGTGTCAATGGTATAGAGAGACGCCTCAAAATTCAGCCCATATTGCCCTTCCCATTCCAGAAACCTGGTATCCGAACAGGCCAGATAGGTTCTGGGCACATAGCCGTACACCGTCTGTCCCCTGTATTCCAGCTGCACATAATACCATACTTCCGGCGCATCATCCACATATACATCCAGCAGATTAACCATCTGGCCGCTGAGAACGGTAACTGCCGTCCCGCTGTCATAGGAGGCTTGCGTCCGTACCGGATATTCATCGCTTAAGTAAATAAGCGCCATAATCTCCCGCTCCGCGGCGATCTGTGTAAGAGCTTCTCCTGCTTCCTCTATCCATGCGGCAGTTTCCTCATCCATTGCTCCGGAAGTACGGCTTCCGCCGCTGTGTCCCTGTGCCGCTCCCTGGTCAATATCCCCAGTCTCCGAGTCAGACCAGGCTTCCCCCTGTGAAGGATCGCCCGCTTCTCCCGGCTCGGTATCGTCCCCGGACTGTGTATCACCGGCTCCTCCTGAAGCTCCCGACTCTCCGCCGCTTTGATTCCCCTGGACGTTCCCTGATGCACCGACTCCCTCTTGTATTCCGCCGTTTCCGGACGCCTCACCGCTCTCACTTCCCTGCGCAGACCCGGACTCTCCGGCTCCTTCTCCCGATCCGCCGTTTCCGGACTCCTCACCGTTCTCGCTCCCCTGCGCAGACCCGGACTCCCCGGCTCCTTCTCCCGATCCGCCGTTTCCGGACGCCTCGCCGTTCTCGCTTCCCTGGACGGCACCCGATTCTCCGGTTCCACTTTGTAATCCGCCGCTTCCGGACGTCTCGCCGCTCTCGCTTTCCTGCGAGGACCCTGATTCCCCGGCTCCGTCTTGTGATCCGCCATTTCCGGACGCCTCGCCGCTCTCACTTCCCTGTGCAGCCCCGGACTGCACACCGTTTTCTCCCGATATGCCGCCTCCGGTTCCCTCTTCGCTCCCCGAAGCGTCCGCCTCCAGCGCATCGCTTCTTCCTGCCGACACCGCCTCCATAGGCCATTTCACACTGGCACCGATCAACGCTATGGTAAGCACTATTCCGCCTGTGTACTTCACAAATTTTCCCATACTTATCCCTCCACCTGCTTTCACAGGCATTTCATTCTTCTCCAACAGCCCTCTAAGCATACCACAAGATGCCGTCTCATCCCCGCGGCAATTTTTTCCACATTGCATGAAACCGTCTGATCCCCCTGGGCGCCAGCGCAAACACAGTATGATAAAGCTTATTTTTCCTGGTTAAAACCTTATTCTTCATGGAGCGGAACCAGTTTCGGCGCATAAATGCCACTATTTTCCGATAGGTTTGATTCTCTTTCGTCATCTGCCCTATGGGAATATGCAGCAGATATTCCAGTCTTTGAAATACGCAGAACCGGAAGGCGATCTCTTCCGTCTCCGGATAATCCCTCCGCACAATCTCCATCGCCAAATCCGCATTCTCCACGCAATCCGCATACACCGGTGAAAAATCATTTCGGTCCGCTCTGCGGGAATTACTGCCTATCCTATAAAATACATGATAGGCTTGTCCAGGCAATAAAAGCAACTCTCCCATATGCGGAAGCATCCGGATCAGTAGCCGGAAATCCTCGTTCAATTTTCCTGCCGGGAAAGCATCCTCCGGAAATAAATCCCTGCGGATCAGCTTTGTACAGAAAGAACAATCTCCTCTGTGCATCAAAAGCTCCGTGAGAAAGGTTTTACTGTCCATGACCGTGGCCTCCCGGGGCGGCTCGCAAATATTGGGAAGCTGCTTTCCCGCTTCGTTGATCTCGTCTCTTCCCACCTGCGCCGCTGGAACCCGATAGCGCCGAATCCCCTCCCATAAAAGTTGGTACATCTGCGGCGCAATGTAGTCATCGCTGTCCACGAACCCCACATATTCTCCCCGGGCCTGTCCCAACGCAAAATTCCGCGCCAGGGAAGATCCCCCATTCTCCTTATGAAATACCCTGATTCTTTTATCCTCTTCTGCCAGACGGTCACAGAGCTGGCCGGTACCGTCTGTAGAACCGTCGTCCACGAGAAGGATTTCCAGATTCCTATAGGTCTGTGCCGTGATGGAATGCACACATCTGCTTAAGTATTCAACTACATTGTAAATCGGAACTATCACGGTAATCAATGGTTCAGCGTTCATCCCTGCACCTCCCGGTTTCGATTTCCTGCTCAGTCTTTATCGGCGCACTGCTGCCTTTGCGAAGCAGCCTCGGATTTCGTGTAAAAGAGCACGAAACACCTCGCGGTTTCCGCAGGCAAGATTCATTACTTTCACAGTAACTGCCGATGGATGCGCCTTCTCGCGTTTCCCTCTGACAAAATCGGCGCGGGGGCACAGGGACTGCAGAAAGTCTCCCGCAAATCCGGTACACTTTCACTTTCCTCCTGCTCCCCTGCCCCCTCCTGTCCGGACAGCCGCTTCATCAGACGCAGAAGCGCCCCCGCGGCATTCTCCGCATTCCATACTTCTGTAATGGTTCTGCTGGCTTCCCGTCCTATCTGTTTACAATAGATTCTATCGGTTACTAATCTTTCTGTCAAGCCGAACAGTTGATCTATCTTCCCGTCCTCGTAGATCAGCCCGTTCCTTCCGTTTACCACCAGATAGGGAACCGCGCCGATCATATGGTCCGCCACCAAAGCACATGCACTGTTCATGGCCTCGTTTGCCACAGCCCCCCATCCCTCCTGCCTGTCGCTGGTAAACAGGAAAATATTCGCCTTTTCCATAAAAGAGCGCACAGACTCCGGTGGCTGATAGCCCAGAAAAGTAACATACTCCTCCAATCCGTAAGCCTGTGCCAAAGTCTCCGCTTTGGAACGCAGCTCTCCGTCACCGATGATATCCATGTGGAAGACAAGATTCTTCTCTTTCAGATACCTGGCTGTCTCCAACGCCAGCTCCGGATGTTTCCAGTCGATCATCCGGGCCGCCCACAGCAGATAGGGCGTCCTGTCCGCGCCATATCCCTTTCCCTCCAAAAGCTGTTCCAGCGGATAATGTCTGGTCTCCGGAAAATATCCCCAGCAGAACTTCTTCCCCGGGTAAGCTCTGATGATATGAAAATCCGACGCCACATAGCCGCCGGCACACAGCAAATAGACAGGCGCCTTCCTGTATCTGGTATGATCCTTATATTTCTTCCTGAGCCCCCTGGGGGAAACCGCCTTCCATTGCCCGGTTTTATAGAGGCGTTCGCTGATGCGGATCACCGGGCGCCCTGCTTTCAGCCTGTCCACGATATAGCTTTCTTCGTCCGTTCCCCCGAACAGCACCATATCACACGCCTGTATCAATTTACGACAGGTCTCTTCCTCCTCGTAAAAACACCGCACATAAACCGGGCAATCCTCCCCATGCCAGCCCATCCGGACCCGCTCCTCCTCCATGGGTTCTGTCTGTATGAAAGTAAAGCTGCCCTGCAGAAGCCCGTACATGGCATTGCAGAATGGAATCTGATGATGATTTATGTAATTCGATACAAATGCTACCTTCACGCTGCGCCCCTCCGGTTTCTTTCAAGCTCCCGTTGCAAATTTCCCGCTTCATCAAACGCCCCTATGTCCGATCCGCGTATAAGCCTCCAACAGACTCTGATAATTCCTCTCCCTGTCATGAGTTCTGGCGGCATGGCTGCGGGCATGAGCGCAATATGTCTTTGTGTTTTCCGGATGATCCCACATTTGCAGCACCGCATCCGCCAGTCTGCCGGAAATTGTCTCCAGCTCCTCCTCTCCCGGTTCCTGAAAGCCCCGGTAGCAGATCCCGTCCTTCCCGCCCTCGAACAGGCTGGGGATCCCTCCCACTGCGGCGCATACACAGGGCATCCCCAGGAGCATGGCCTCCCCCAGGGAATTGGGCGAATTCTCCGCGGAGGAGGCGCACACATACAGGCTGCTGCGCAGATATCGATCCAGCATCTGCCCTGCATCCAGTTTTCCAAGAAATACCACCTTTTCCTCCAGCTTTCCCTCTGCCATCAGCCTTCTCAGATAAGCGCCGTAAGCAGACAGCTTCAGTTTCTCCTTCACGGTTGTGTAACTGACCAGACTGTTCCCTGCCACATAGAGCTTTGCATCGGGATACTTTTCCAAAACAGACGGCATTGCCTTGAGCATATAGTGGAGTCCCTTCAGGGGATAATCGCCCTGACTCATGAAAACGGAATGGGCCTGCGCCTTCTCAGGTTCCCACACCGGCCCGTAAAATACGCTGCGCAGCGATTCGTTTATATCGAAATACTGTGCCCCCGGATTCCATTCCCGGACATGCCTTTTGTCCCATCGGGTGCGCCCCGCGATATTGCCAGCCAGGCTGATAATCTCTCTTTCCGCCTTCCCCCGCGCCGCAAATTTCTCCTGCTGCTGCCGCAGATTATCCCCTCTAAGCCAATCCCGCAGCGTTACGGAAGCGATTACCTTCTCCGGCAGATTGGCATAATAAGCCTCTGCGATCAAGGTGCACAGCCCCTGCACCCCCACCAGCAGCCGCTCCTTCTTTGGGAAAACTCTGCACATGGCCAGGGTATGGGGATATTCCGTCCCAAAACAGTGTACGATATCCGGCTGTACTATATCAACGATTTTTTTCAGGGAAAGTTCCAGCGTTTCATCATAAATTTCCGCCCGGCGCAGATCCTCCCTGAATCCGTAGCAGGTTAAAGCGCCGATCTTTCTCCCTTCCGGAATCTCCCCTTCCTCTACAGGAAATGCAACGGACAGCTCTATGCCATTTTCCTCCCTTTTTTTCAACAAGGTGTCCGCCATCCCGCTGATCCATCCCTCTTTGTTGGAAACTTCCATACCAAGCTCCCGGGCAATCACCGGCAGCACGATATTGCATAGCCACAAAACCCTCATACATGCCTCCCTTTAATGAAAGATCCAGTCCAAATAAGGCAGCAGCCTGATATCTACCGCATACATCCCCTTCAGGAGCAATACAAAATATGCACCGAAGGCCCCGATGACTCCTGCGGTCAAAAAGTTCCTCCAGGGCTTGTTTCTCACCCCGCCCAGAATCCGGGGAATCAGGAAAATCTGGGAGATAATCATGTAGTACCCTACCCTGGATACCTCCGGTATAAAGGAACCGCAGCAATATACGGTCAGTCCGAATACATTCAGGAAAAAGTAAAAACGATTTGCCAAATCCTCTTTCAGGCTCTGGCGATAACAAATCAGGCAGAGCGCCAGCACACCCGCGCATTTCAAAATGTTTGCATAGGACAGCTGTCCGTTGTCAAACACGGAATCCCGATAGAAGGGATAAAATCGAAAGATGATCTCCCTATAGATATCCTGCCCGAAAATCAATGTGGCCAGCAGGAAACAGCCCGCTCCATAATGCCACTTTTTCAGAGGAGCCGCCGCCAGAAAGCGGGCAGCCAAGTACACCGGAATCACCAGCAGAACCGATTTGTGGAACATGGCCCCGCCCAAAATGACCAGGAAAAACTTCCCATACTCTCCCCGCAGCACGTATTTCATGGAAAACAGCGCCATAGCCAACGCCAGATAGTACCTGACAGAATTGAGGCTGTTGAAATAATATCCCCCTGTCATAAGCAGATATACAGAGAAGGCAAACCGGCTCCCCTGGTCATACAGCGCCTTCACGAAAAAGAACACCGTCACAATGGAAAAAAATGCAAATACAGGAATATATTCGTCATAGCCGAAAAGTCCCTGTATCCATTTTACAATATAATTAAAACCAAATTCCGACGCCACATGACGCTCCTGAGCAATCAGCTTGAAATTGTCCCTGTACACCCAGTAATCATTGCCCACGGCAATCCTGCATGCCGACACACCTGTCAGAAGCACATAAATCGCAGCGGCTGCAATCCGGTTCCTGGCCTGCTGCCGCTGACAGGGTCCTTCCCCATAAACCCTGCCGCCCCGAATCTGCCCCGGCACATAGTCCCGGTTATCCACGCACAGGCCCAGGATCACCGTGACTGCCGTCAATATGATATAGACTAACGCACTCCGCTCCATTGGCACCCCTTTCCTGCCTGCTTTTCACCGTTTCCATCCCGTCCGCATCCACCGATAAGCCTGTCTCACCGTCATCTCTGCACACAGCTTCTCTCTGTGGGCCAGCAGAAACCGCAGTGCCATCACATTGGCCAATCTGCCGTACAGATAGCGGTACAAAACCCCCTTGTCGGCAAAAAATTTCCTGTCATAACCCTGAAACCAGCTGGATGCTCCCGCTGTCTCTCTGGCAATGGTAACCGGCGCCGTGTACACGGAATATCCCTTCTTCATAAATTCTTTCAGAAACAGGCTGTCTTCCCCGCTGCCATACCTGGCGCCGCCGCCGAAGAGCAGCGAAAAGGTCACCCCCGATGAAAGCAGGCTCTCCCTGCGCACCGCAAAGCTCACCGCGCCGTATCTGCCGCAGTTATACCAGTGAACCCGTTTCCGCTTTGTGATATGATAGGTCTTCCTCGCCTCTTCTACCATAACATTAAAAAGTATCATATCTGCATCAGGTCTGCGAACAAATTCTTTCGCAATTGCGTCGGCATATCCCGGTTCATACACTATATCCGCATCCGAAAAAAGACAAATATCCCCCTCCGCCCGCATAATCGCCTCGTTCCTGCTCCTTCCCACCCCTCTGTCCGGAAAGGAAAAAAATCTAAGCCTGTACCCTTCCTCCGCCAGCTCCTCATAGCCCAGCCTGTCACACTGATTGATAAGAACGGCGTCCGACTCCAGCCGCATCCGGCGTACAAGCGCAGAAAAGTCTTCATTCATCACCGATGCCAGTACTTCAACCTTCATTCCCGTATTTGCTCCTTTTATCTGCGCCGCTCCCCGGCTGTCTGCCGAAATAATACCTTCTGATCAGCTTCTCATCCGCTTCCCAGAGAATGACGGCCGTCACTTCGCAATCCTGCTGCCTTAGATAATCCAGCATATACTCAAGACGCTTCCCCACATGAGGACCCGCAGGTACTGCCAACAGAATCCCTGCCGCTTCCCGCAGCTTCTCACAGTTTCCTTCCTTCAGAGGATATTGCGCCGCAAACCAGCCTTCTCCCACTATGTCAGGACAGCGCTTCCTCAGCTTCTCCAGCACTTCTCCCGAAACCGTTCTCTCCAGCGCGCCGCAGACGGCCACCCTTCCCATTCCTTCCGCCCCTGATGCGTCCCGGAAGAAATACCGCATATTTTCGGCAAGCCCCCTGTCAGCCAGTGTCCCCGCTACCTTTAATCCGTATCGTCTCCCTATGGTACAGGGCAGCCAGATGCTGTCGTCCCCCGTCTCCTTCAACAACAGAACCGTCAGCGCAAAAAAGCAGGACAAGATCCCGCTTAACCAAAAAGCCCGCGCCGGCCGTACATCCGGAATTACCTCATATGCTTCCCCGGGATCCAGAACCGTTACCGAGGCGATCTCGCTGAAGGACAGATTACGCACCATTGCCGCCTCCACTGCTCTGGCGATTCTTTCGCTTTTTTCCGGATCCTGTGTGGTCACCGTGACGGACGGCATCCTTACATCCGTCAGCACAAAGGCCTCCATAGACTCTGCCAGCTCCTGATCCCCGATTTCCGGCGTGCCGGTAAGTCCGGCCTGCACTTCGTCCAGAAATACTTTGGATTTTATATAGGTATTCCAGGTAGCGGCATTGATGAAGACATCCATCATGTCTTCCACATCATCCACCGCATATTCCAGCCGGAAGACTGACTCTGCCGCATAGGGGCCCTCCCCCCGCAGCAGCACATTTTTCACATAATAGCCGCCTCCGAAGACCAATGTCCCCAGAATCGTCACAGCCGCGATCAGCCAAATCCGGCGCCACATCCGCAGCACCGTAAGGCGCAGATCAAAAGGTTCTCTGCCATAATATCCTTTCCACATCGTTTCCGTCCTCCCACATACAGCTATTCTTCCTCTTCTCTGCCCTGTACATCCTGCTGTTTTTTCCGTTTCTCCTCCCGCAGGGCCGTGATCTGTTCTCCCTCGATCCCTTCCGTGCTGTCCGGCCAGAACAGGATCTTCAAAGTCAGCAGCATCAGCTTGATATCCAACCACACGGAGTAATTCTCTATATAAGTAAGATCCAGCTTTAATTTGTCGTAGGGCGAAGTATTGTATTTCCCGTATACCTGCGCAAATCCGGCCAGACCCGCCTTCACTTTCATGCGGTAGGCAAATTCCGGCATCACCTCCAGATACTGCTCTATAATCTCAGGCCGCTCCGGCCTTGGACCGATAAAGGACATATCTCCCCTTAAAATATTCACCAGCTGAGGCAGCTCGTCGATTCTGCATTTTCTTATCACCTTCCCGATGGGTGTGATCCGATTGTCGTTTTTGCTGGCCAGCCTGGCCACACCGTCCTTCTCCGCATCTGTTTTCATACTGCGGAACTTCAGAATATTGAACTCTCTTCTATCCAGAGTACAGCGCACCTGTTTATACAAAACGGGGCCGCCGTCATACAGCTTTATGGCAATGGCGGTAATCAGCATAAATGGGGAGGCCGCTACCAATAACAGCAGGGAACATACAATATCAATGGTCCTCTTGGCAAAACGCTGTTCCACGGCAAGACTGTATTCCCTGGTCAGGAGCATGGGGGAGTCAAATACATGCAGCTCCTCCGCCCCCATGAGGATCACATCCGTGATCTTCGGCAGCAGATAGATCCGAATGGACTGCCCGTAGCAGAACTTAATAAGCGGTGTCCGCTCCTCCACGGAAATATCTCCGATGAGAACCGCATTGCATTCCCCGTTTTCATAGGTCTCCAAAATCTCTCTGGTGACGGCATCAAAGCCTTCGTTTACATGGATCATTCTGGTGATCACATACTTGTCCCTGCGGCTGTCGAATTTGCTCAAGGTTCTGTCGACGGATTTGTCTCCATGAACCAGCAGCAGCTTCCGCGGCGGAAAAATCCTGCGGTAAAGCCGGTTGGCCACATTGGTATACACGATCACGACGATCGTCTGCTGCATGGTCATCAACAGAAATACATCCGGCACAAACAGCTGCTTCGCCATTACAGACAGCTCTCCATAAATAAATACATTGGCGATAATGGTGGAAAATACCTGTGAAAAAATCAGCTCCACATTTTTGAGGTATCCCAGACGCATGCCTCCGTACATGTTTGAAAACAAGAGCAGAATCACCCCGTAGATTACTACTTCCAGTGTACTTCCTTTAAACCACAGCTTCCGCAGCTCCTCCACCAGGCTGAATCGAAACTGTACCCTCCAGTAATAGGCAAAAAGTGCAGTCTCCATGCCCAGGCATATGGCTGTCAGGCCCAGATTGATCAGCCTTTTAAAGCTCTCCCGCTTCTGTATTTTCCTTTTCTCACTGATATTCCTGCTCACATCGCTTCTCCTCTACTACACGCCCGAACAAGCTCATTCTGCTTTCTTCGCCTCAAGGCGTTTTTCTCTTAAAGCTCCTTCGTGAATATGCGGCTGCGCGCTTTCGTCTATACTCTCCGCTTCACTGCCCGTACGGCCCAGAAACAGAAATGGTACGCACTGCGCCACAGGCTTAACCCCTCCCGGCGACGGTACAGATTCCAGATCCGGCGCAGAGCCTCCAGCTTATTCGATGAAAGTGTCCCCCCCATCCGCCTGTACCGCACCAGATTCTCATCCAATCCCCAAGCCAGATAGCCGCTGCGGAGTACCTGAAACCACAGCGCCGTATCTTCGCTTTTGATCCGGGGCATCTCCAATTGATCCCTGCCGATCTTTTCCGTATCAAACATTACCGTAGATGTAAAGATCGTGGTATTGCTCAGTGCCTGTCTGTAATTCAGCGTCGCCGGTACCCGGACGATTTTTCCCGTACCCTGTCCCTGCCCGTCCGCAAATTCATATCCGGTGAAAACAAAAGCTGCATCCTTTTCCCTCATAAACTGCAGCTCCCGCTCCAACTTCCCCGGCGCCCACAAATCATCCGCATCCAGATAGGCGATATATCTTCCCCCGGCCTCCTTAAGTCCCCTGTTCCTGGCCATGGCGGCTCCCTGATTGGAAAGCTGCCTCAGCAAACGAATCCTCGGATCCTTCTCCTCCTCCATAATCTGCACAATCCGCTCCGCTGTGCCGTCGCTGCTGCAATCTTCCACCAGAAGAAGCTCCCAATCCTCATACGTCTGGGCAATCACACAATCTATGGTTTCCCCGATATATTTTTCCACATTGTACACCGGTACAATAATGCTAATCATTCCGTTCATCGATTTCCTCTTCGCCGGTATAAAATACCCAAAAATGTGCCATTTCCACCCCGCGGACTCCCAGAACCTTCTCCACGCGCTGTACGATATCCGGCCTGGCACTGTCCGGCAGCAGAATACAGTTCACACCCTCCGCCAATGCGGTCTGCACACATTCCTCCAATTTGACTACCCGTTCCATATCCTCCGGGGCATCTTCCTGTACAGCGCCTGAAGCTGAGGCCGCCTTCTGTTCAGCGCCCGCCTCCGCCGCTTCCTCCGAAATCCGCACCTTCAGATCTCCCTCTCCCCCTCTTCTCACCTGATCCATCCATTGTTCCATCAGGATCAATTCTTCTTTGTAGGTATCATAAGCATATCCGTCCAGAAAATGATCCCACATATTTCTTCCATAGGGAAGCGTGACAGAGGCATCCTTTTCTCTGGCATATTCCATAACCTCCCTGGGCCCCCAAAGACACACCCCGCTTCCGGTGTATCGCCGGGAAATCCGATCCAGCACTTCACCGGCCTGCAGCCGTTCTTCCCGCTCTTCACTCCGGTCCCATATATCTCCCCCCATACTGCCGCAGAAGAGGATCGCCGCTACCGCCAATACGGTTACCACTATACAATCTTTCCGCTTTCCTTTTTGCTCTGTCTCCCACACCTTCACAAGGAAGAGGGTGATCCCGTAGGCCGTCACTACCGTCAACGGCACCAAGCTCCATATCCATTCATAGTTGTAGAATTTTGTCTGATACAGCATCAGCAAGGCTGCTGTCACCGGCAGGATACAGCAAACAGTCATCACCGAAGTGTAGAGCAGCAACGGCAGATTCTCTTTCTCCTTCCTGCAAAACCACAAATACAGCAATACTGCCAGCAGCAATGCAGCCAATTTCCCGCTATCCATATAGCCGGTCCACCCGGACCATGCGTTATGAAGCAATTCTGTCATGTCATCTCATACCCTTCCGTTCAATCTGTCCCGCTTTCCCTTTTCCCCAAAAACGCCTGTCCAAGAACTGCAAAACGGCCATCCCTGCCGCCATAAACAGACAGGCTCCGCAGCCATACAGTGTCCATACGATACAGGCTTCCGCCAGAATACACAGCACAGCCATCCCCCAGTTCCTCCGCAGGCATAAGGACAGCAGCCAGGGCAGCAAAACTACATTGCGGATCGTCACGCCCCTCCAGCCGCAGCATAGCAGATTAAATCCGTCCATACCATTTTGGTAAGCCCCTGCCCACAAAAGAAGTGACACAATCGTCATAAAAACGGTCCGCTTTATCCCTCTGCCCTGCTCCCCATTCTCCGGAAACAGGCTCTGCGCCAACAGCCCGAAAGCCGCATAACAGCTGCACAGGATAACAATCGGAACGCCCCTCCAGACCACAGCCGCCGGACTCAGGCCTGTCCACTTGCAGATGCTCCCGTAAAGTGTGGGCAGACATAGGATTTTCAGCCTGGAGGGAATCCCCAAAGTATAAGGCGCACCGGTCATAGGATTCACCTGGTAAATAGCATCGGCGGTCAAAAAGCTTCCTACCGTCTCCACAGTCATGTCTCCCCCGCGATATACAGTATTTCCCACACAGAGAAAAATAAGCTGCGAAAGAAACAGGAACGAAAATATGCCGTATAAAATCTTCTCCCCGCCGGAGGCAGCACGCCATTTTCCGGCCAGCCCCGTCCCGCTGCCGTCCTTCTCCTTCCTGCGCCTGCGAAGCAAAAACAGCGTTATACCGCCTGCCGCCACGGCTGCCGCGATTCCTGCGCCCAGCAGCAGGGCACAGCGGCTGAAGCTAAAGCCAAATACCACCCCTGCCAGATGCACCGCCTCCGCCAATCCGATAAAAATGGCTTCTCCGGTAATCAGATAATCTCCCGCCTGTATATTTTTCACCATATTTTCCTCTTTTTCCATCTTCTGACTTCTTTAACAAGCATTTTATCACACTTATTCAATTAAGTCCACAAAAGCAGCCGGAAATTAATCCGGCTGCCTTCTATTCTCGCAGTGAGAAGCCCATTCAGTCACCTGTTGCATCTTTCGTACACATTACATGGCCTTAATATCAAGCCGAACCTTATCTGCGATACGCGCTATATACTCACTGTTCGTAGGTCTGGTTCTGCCTGACGACGCGGAATATCCAAACATCTCCTCGAAAGTTTTCATATTCCCTCTGTTCCAAGATACTTCAATGGCGTTACGTATGGCACGTTCTACTTTCTGATCCGTTGTCTTAAATCTTCTGGCAATCGCAGGATATAGCATTTTTGTGACACTGCTTACTACTTCCATATTCCTGCCAGTCAGCAAAATCGCATCTCTCAGATAATGATACCCTTTCAAATGAGCCGGTACTCCAACGTCTAACATAATATTAGTTATATACTTCTCAAGTTCACAATCTTTTATAGCAGTAATCTCCACGCGAATTCCCCTTTCTAATGGATTGCTGCTTCTTCACTGCAAGATACATATAGAAACTTCCATATATGTCAATATTGAGAAAGTCTCAGCGGTATGAGAAGGCTAAGACCTTTAAAGGCGCTCCCTCACCAGATAAATGGGACGCCGCTTTACTTCCATGTATGTCTTTGCCAGGTATTGGCCCAATATCCCCGTACAGAAAAACTGTACGCCGCTGGTCATCAGGATAATGCAGACCAGAGAGGGCCAGCCCGATACCGGGTCTCCAAACATCAGCTTCCTGACAATAATGAATAGAATCATCAAAAATGCCACAATGCAGAAAAACACGCCTACCACCGATGCCAGCATCAGAGGCGCTGTGGAAAAAGCGGTAATTCCGTCCAGGGAATACAGAAACAGCTTCCAGAAATTCCACTTGGTCTCACCCCTGACACGCTCCACATTCTCATATTCCAGCCATCTGGTCTTGAATCCGACCCATCCGAAAATTCCTTTCGTAAACCGGTTATATTCCTTCATGGACAGAATTGCATCCACCATCTGCCGTGTCATCAGACGATAGTCCCTGGCTCCGTCCATGATTTCCGTTTTCGAAATCTTCTTCATCAGTCTATAGAACATCCTCGCAAAGAAGCTTCGCACCGGGGGCTCCCCTTTCCGGGAAACCCGTCTCGTGGCAACGGAGTCATATCCCTGTCCCAGCTGGAGAAACATCTCCGGAAGCAGCGACGGCGGATCCTGCAGATCCACATCCATCATTACCACATAGTCTCCTCCCGAAAGCTCCAGACCGGCATACATGGCGGCCTCCTTACCGAAGTTCCTGGAAAAGGATACCAGATGTACCCGCTCATCCTTCTCCCGAAGCTTCTTCACCTCCTCCACTGTCCTGTCTCCGGAGCCGTCATCCACATAGAGGATTTCCACTTCAATCTCTCTCTCCCTGAAAAAAGGCTCTGTCTTCAATAGCTCTTCATAAAATAGAGGCACATTTTCTTCTTCGTTGTAACATGGAACAATCACGCTTAACAGGCTCATGAACTTGCCTTCTCCTTTTATGACTATCTTGTATTCCCTGTTTGTTTATCTACAGTATACAGTCTTCCTTCATAATCTGCAAGCCCGGAATTCCATTATTTTCCATTTCTGCTGCAAATAACTATAAATAATTCTTAATTTTGCCTCTATCAAGATGACTATCCCAGGTTTTTATGGTAGAATAGAAATATCTGTTTTGTAAAAAGCTACAGTGAAATAATAAATTATATTAACTTCCGGCTGCATATGCACTGAAGTGTATGAATAAACAGGAGATCAACTATGAGAAAAATAAAAATATACCTTTTGCTATTTACCATTCTGGTAATTTTAACGGCCTGCGGGCAGGAAGAAGATGCACCGAGTCTGATCATCCCCGAATCCAGTCCTGTTTCCGACACTACAGCGCCCCCATCGCCTTCCGTTTCAGAACCCATACCTTCGGAAATCATCACAGAAGACGACTCCCGGCCGCCCCGGGAAGGAATGGTACGCAGCTTCCTTACAAATGAATGGGTAGATGCCGATGTGGCTTCCACCCGCCCTATCGCCGTGATGATCCCCAATGAAAGCGGAGCCATCCCCCATTACAGCCTGTCTGAAGCATCCATTCTCTATGAGGCGAATGTAGAGGGCCGTATGACCAGGCTCATGGCAATCTACGAAGACTGGCAGCATCTGGAGAAAATCGGCAATATCCGAAGCCTGCGGGCTTATTATGCCTACTGGGCTTTCGAATGGGATGCCTTCATAGTCCATCTGGGCGGGCCCTTTTTCATCAATGAACTGATTGCCGCACCGGATACGCAAAATATAGACGGCCTCACAGGGGCGGATTCCGCTGCTTTTTTCCGTTCCGATGACCGCTCCTCCCCCCACAATGCCTATGCTACCGGAGCCGGGCTGGCCGAGGTGATCCGCCAGAAAGGCTACTCTCTGAGTTATAGAGATTTCATCGACAAAACCCACTTTCAGTTTGCCACCAAGCTGAACCCCAACACCCTGAGCCAGTATGATAAAAACGCCAAAAATGCCACTTACATTGACATGTCCGGCTGTTACCCGCTGACCAGATGCTATTTTGAGTATAACGAAGACGACGGACTCTATTATCGCTCCCAGCACCTCTCCGGCAGTACCGACGGTCCCCACACGGACGGAGCCAACGGTCAGCAGCTGACTTTCAAAAATATCCTGGTCCAGTATACCAAGTCCGAGGATCTGGGCGAAGAATATCTGGCCTTCCAGTGTCACGACACCACCAGGGACGGATGGTTCTTCACTAACGGGAAAGGAATTCATGTCACCTGGGAGAAAAACAGCGACTACGCCGCCACCAAATACTTTGATGATTACGGAAATGAAATCTTTCTGAATACCGGAAAGACCATGATCTGCGTTGTGGCAGAAGGAGACAATTTTACATTCCGCTAATCGAATAGCGAAATGCCTTTCTCCGCTGCCCGCGCGCCGGGTACCCGTCAGCCTTTGCTGACATATTTCTTTTAGCTGCCCGTGTGAATAAAACAAACCGGGATGCCGCCCCGCATCCCGGTCCCTTTTTATCATTCGCCCAGTCCGTTTTCCACAGCCCTCACCAGCGCTTCCAGGGCCTCCTGCTCGTCTTCTCCCTCACAGGTAAACTCGATCTCGTCGCCGCTCTTCACGCAGGCTCCCAATACGCTCAATACGCTTTTGGCATTCGCAGTGCCGTCCCGAAACTGAAATGTAATTAACGCTTTAAATTGCATTGCTTCCTTACACAAAATTCCTGCCGGTCTCAGATGCAAGCCAGTAGGATTTTTGATCACAACTTTCTGACTTACCATTTTTCCTTCCTCCAATCTATTTTTCCCCATAAAGCAGCAATACCTTCTCTTTTAGGATACCATGACTATCCCTGAAATACAAGCTTAAAATGCATAGAAATATACTGAAACATACTTAAAACATAACATCTTGAATCAGATTGGCCAGCTTTTCCGCTTCCTGCCGGATAACCTGCTGCTCTTTGCCTTCTATCATCACTCTCACCAGAGGTTCTGTTCCGGAAGGTCTGATCAGAACTCTGCCCTCTCCGGCGAATTTCTGCTCCAGCTTTTTGACTGCTTCGGCAATCACAGGATACTCCATGTATTTCTCTTTCTTGTGGTTCGCCACCTTCGCATTCACCAGAGCCTGGGGCAGTACTTCCATTACCTCCGCCAGCTGGGACAGACTTCTGCCTGTATCCACCAGCACCTGAAGCAGATGCAGTGCGCTCAGCAAACCGTCTCCCGTGGTATTTTCATCCAGAAAAATAATATGTCCTGACTGCTCGCCTCCCAGGCTGGCGCCAATTTCCCTCATGCGCTCCAGCACATAGCGGTCTCCTACCTTTGTCTGCTCTATTGTCAGCCCTCTTTCCTTTCCCATCAGGAAGAAACCCAGATTACTCATAATGGTGGCGACGATGGTATCCTTTTTCAGCTGTCTCTTTTCCTTCATGTAATTTCCGACGATGGCCATAATCTGATCGCCGTCCACGATCTCTCCGTTTTCATCCACCGCCAGCAGTCTGTCGGCATCGCCGTCAAATGCCAGGCCGATATTTGCTTTCTCAAAAACCACCCTGGCCTGCAATTCCGCCATATGGGTGGACCCGCAGTTCGAATTGATATTGGCGCCGTCAGGATTGTTATGAATTGCCACCACGGATGCACCCAGCTCCTTCAGGGCCTCTACGGATGTATAGTGCGCCGCGCCCTCCGCGCAGTCCACTACGATTTTGATACCGCTCAAATCCACCGGAACAGTCTGTATGGCATGATTGATATATTCTTCTCTGGCATCGGTGCGGTATTTGATCTTCCCCACCGCAGTACCGGTAGGAAATTTGATCCCCGGCATATTGTGGGTAATCAGGCTCTCGATTTCATCCTCCAGTGCATCCGGCAGCTTATAACCGTCCGCGTCAAAAAATTTGATCCCGTTGAATTCCACCGGATTGTGGGAGGCGGAGATCACGACTCCCGCATCCACCTTGTACTTCTGGGTCAGATAAGCCACCGCCGGAGTGGGAAGTATTCCCACATATACGCAATTCGCTCCTACTGAGCAGGCCCCTGCCATCAAAGCATTGGCAAGCATATCTCCGGAAATTCGGGTATCGCATCCCACCATGATAGTGGGCTTATGTGCCTTTTCTTTCGTCAGGACATAGGCTCCTGCCTGCCCCAGCTGCATCGCCAGCAAAGGGGTCAGTTCCTCATTGGCAATCCCCCTTACGCCGTCTGTTCCAAATAACCTGGCCATTTCCTATTCATCCTCCTCTAAATCGACGATTTCCACTTTGACATTTACTTCATTTTCCTGATTCACATCCCGCGGAAGATTGAACTGCAGCGGAATATCATACTTTCCCGGGGTCAATTCGTTAATATTCCGGTTCCGCATCCACGAAGCGATGTCCAGAGTCGCCTGAACAGAACTCTGTTCGATTGCATAAACCGCATCATGCAGACCGGAAATCCGCAGCCGGTGACTTCCCTGCCCCTCCAGAAATTCCAGACCAAAGCCGTCTGGCATATTGGTTACGGCAATATTAGGCTGGGGAATGATCATCGTCCGCTCTTCCGTCTCTTCAATATAGACTGTCACGGAAGCTTTTCCGTCAACCTCGCTGTCCGCCAACATGAAATTATTCGGCAGATAGGAACTGATATTAAAGGACTTATTTTCCACCGTCTCGCTCTCTCCCGTTATATCCAGATTGATCACAATACGATTATAATCCGCCAATGCGGATTCAGGTCCGGCTATCATCACCTTGGAAGGCTCGCACTTCACTACCCCTGTGGCCAGATATCCCTCCGCAGGCTCGCCTGTTACCTTAATCTCCAGCGGTACCTCCTTCTTTGCCAATACCTTCACTTCCATATGCATATTATCTGCATTCTTGGAAAGGCGGGAGTCATCCACCACATTCCCTTCCGCATCATAAAAACAAATATCCACACTTCCGGATACATTCGACGTCGCTCCGGTAACATCCATCTCCAGTCTCACATTCTTGATCTGGTCCACCACGGATTTGGGCCCGCTGACTTCTATTCGGGTCTGGTCGCTGCTGGTTTCGGATACCATGTATCCTTCCGCAACTTCTCCCACCGGATTGCACTGCACGTTCACCCACTTGCTGGCTCGATCCTCCACACTGAGCTGCACCAACTCCGGATTGCTGGTGACGCTGCTGATCTCCACATTTTCATTCAATACAGAGCAGTTGATGGCAATGGTATTCACTTCCGTCAGTCTGCTCACATCCGCTTCCGCCACAATGTCGGTAGAGCGCAGCTGATCAATTACATTTTTTGGCGCTTCCACCGTGACCCGCACTCTGTCCGTATTGTTCTCTACTTCATAGACCTTATTCTCTTTGTCCAGCAGCTCCGTGTTTACCAATGTCACAGGTATTCCGGAAAAGGTTACGGAATCTTTCGGGTTATTGATCATAACCACCAAAAACCACAGAACCACCGCCAAAATGACGGACATCAGCTTCAGTCCCAGATTATTCAGCAGCCTTTTTCCCACCCTTTTTCTTATCTTTTCCTTTACGTCTGTGTCTGCCTTTCGCATCTTCTTCTCCATTCATATTCATAATCTGCCGCATTTTTTCCTTCAGGCTCTCCGCATTCAGATGCCGCACCAGCTCGCCCTCGTAAGCCATGCTGATGCCGCCTGTCTCCTCCGATACAATCAGCGTCAGCGAGTCTGTCACCTCGGACACGCCCACACCGGCCCTGTGCCTCGTCCCCAAGTCCTTGCTCAGGTCCAGGTTGTCGGACAATGGCAGATAACAGGTAGCATATGTCACCCGGTTGCCGCGCACAATGACGGCTCCGTCATGAAGCGGCGTATTATGTTCAAAAATATTGATCAGCAGCTGACTGGTGATAATTCCATCCACCTCAATGCCCGTGCGCTCATAGTCCTTCAGTGATTCCTTTCTCTCAATGACAATGAGTGCACCGGTTTTCACTTTGCCCATCTCTACACATGCCTTCGTAATCTCATTTACGGATTTTTCCGAGAAGGCATCTTCCGCTTTATGGGAACCGGAGAAACCAATGGAGGGAAGAAAATTCTTCTCACCCAGCTGCTCCAGCGCCTGGCGAAGCTCCGGCTGCAGGACCACGATAATCGCCGTAACGGCAAATGTCAGCACATTCTCGGTGATCCATATGATATTGGTCATGTTCATGGCATTTACCACCACCAGAAACAGGCAGATCACAACCAGACCCTTCAGCATCCTCCATGACCTGGTGGTCTTCATCCAGGCCAGAATATAGTATACCAGAAAGGCAATGATTAAAATCTCCAAAACATCGTATAAATCTACAGTATTCGCATAAATCTTGACATTTTTCAGATATTCACTTACACTATCAACCCACTGCATTGTAATCAGCCCTACTCTCTGTTAAATGATTATGGCCACTCTTCATAGTTTTCGTTTTCATCGTATTGATCTGACATATTAGAGGCATTCCCGATGGTCATGCTTCTTCTCTCACCGCCGCGGCTCTGAGGCCTGGCTGCGGTTCTGGAACCATTGTGGGCAGACGACACCCTCTCTGTCGTCACATTGCGGCTTCCCTGGCGGGAACCAGGCGCCTGCGCCGCAGTCTCCCTGGTCCTCTGGGAATTGATCCTCTTCACCGTTCTGGTAGATACCGGCACTGTCATCTTGGGAACAGCCTTCACATAATAATAGTATTCATCATCCTCAAACTGCACTCTCTCCGTGCGGCTGTAATCCACACAAAATCGGAAAAACTCAATGACCTTTGCCACCGCGATCGCAAGCAGCGAGCTGAGCAGCACACTCCCCACGGACAGATTGATGTCATAAAGCAGATCGCCGATCAGCAGAATCACAACATTTACCATGACGCCTGCAATCATGGCAATCGTCCAGGAATAATTCACGGACAGCCGCCGCAGCAGATATACCACCACCACGGTTATGGCAAACGAGGCAATAATCACCAGCATAGCCCGGTTTGCCAGAAAACTCTCCACCAACATCCGAATCTTCGCCAGCGCCTCCTCATCGCCCATGGTCCTGATATTCGGCGCACTGTCGATAATCAGCTGCAGAAGATAGTACACCGCCACACCGCAGCCTACAGACACTGCCGAGGAAGGCGCACACAACAGTCCTACTGCAATGGGGATCACATAAGGTATCTTCAATGCACATAAAAGGGGAGTAAATACCACTACAAGGGAATCCTTGGGGCTGAATCGGAAAAACAGCAGATACATGATCAGGTACATACACAATCCCACCAGCGCCACTTCCAGTGAAAGCGCGTACATATGCATCACGCTGAACGCTGCCGCCAGCAGTACCAGCACCCCCACCGGCAAAAAGGAACAGGCCAATGCGGCAATCAGTACAATCGTCATATCATCAAGCTGTTTCATATACCCCAGTTTGTCGTTCAAGGTATTCAGCACAATAAAGGCCAGCAAGAATTTGACTACCGGTACAATAAATACCTCTGTCTTGCTGTATATTTGCTTTAATCTTTCTTTCATTTCCAGTAAAGCTGTCATTCTGACCTCCAGCAGGTTCCACTGTTGATGTCATTGCTCTTTGTACATGGAACCCAGCTTCTTTAAATTATGGTAATATCGCTTCAGACTATTCTTCGCCGACACATACTTCCAGGTGCAGATCACATAAGTGATCACGCCGTAACCGCCTACAAACACACAGAAATAAGTCAGTACACTTTTTGCAAAGGCAAGCAAATCCATATTGTACAATTCCTTCATAAATTCCTCGAAATTGCACAGCATATACAGCCCGAACATAATCAAAAATGCCACGATCGCACTGATCACGGATTTCAAAACCTGAACGGTAATATAGTCGCTGCGAAAATAGTTACCGATTTTTACATTTTTTCTGCCTTCCCCTTGCTCATAAGAAGCCATCCGTGTCATTAATATGATACGTTCTTCATTCAACATAGTATACCCCCTATTTCAAATATCTCATCTTAGGCCCCTCCCCGTCATTTTTTGCCTGCCTGGGCGAAGTGTCTTTCCCTGCATTCAGTACTTCCTGAAAACCTCTGCTCATATTGAGGGTACATTTCTCACAGAACCTGCCGCTGCGGATAGGCTTCCCGCAGGTCTCGCAGGACAAATACATCTGTGCATCCTCAGTAAGCTCCAGCCGGCCCTCTCTGAGCCACTGGCGAATCTGCGCCACTTCCACATCGCAGGCTTCCGCCACCTCAGGGATTCCCGCGCCCTTATTATCCCTGATATACTCTTTTACCTCCTGGAACTTCTCTTCCAGCTTTTCGCGACAGGCAGGACATATCACCGGACCTGTAACATAATTAAAGATACATCCGCAGTTTCTGCAATTCCTTACATTCATAACTGTCTCCTATCTCCGCTGTGCAACCCGTCGTCAAACGTGTTGGCATTTCCGCAGTTGCCGTTTCTGTCTCCGGTATCACATCTGGCCCTTTGTCAGATGCCCGCTCCGATCGCCAGGGTGATATAGGTAATCTCCCTGACACCGGCTGCCTTCAATACCCTGGACACTTCGTCCATTGTACTGCCGGTAGTATAAATATCATCCACGATCATTACCTTTTCTAATTTTACATCATTTCTCACTATAATAAAAGCCTTTTTCAAATTATTTTGTCTTTCTTCAGGATTTTCATACTTCAGCGGCGCTGTATAACGCCTGCGCACCAGCAGTCCTGTGTATACAGGTATCCCGAGACGATCTCCGATCACCCTTGCCAGCAATTCCGCCTGATTATATCCCCTGGACACTATTCTCTTTCTGTGAAGGGGAATGGGAATCAATGCGTCCGGCGCGGTACTCCTGATAAACGGCCCCAGATAGACAGCCATCTGCTCCCCGAAAAAATCCGCATACTCCTGCCTGCCTCCATACTTGAAGCGATAAACGGACATTGCCACGCTGCCGTATTCATAGAGTGCCCTTCCCCGCGTATATTCATGCTCTCTACGTCTGCAGTCGGTGCAATACTCCCCTTCCGCCGTCAGTCTTTTTCCGCACTTCATGCACCATGGCGGCGTCAGTAATTTTAATTTCTCCAGACATTCCAGACAGATTTTCTCTCCTGTCGGCTTTACAATCCGGTCACAGACAGGACATCGGAGAGGAAACAGCAGCTGCAATCCCCCTCTGACAATCCGATTACCCACATTTTCTTCTTTAGTCTTCCTTCTGATTTTGATTGCTCTCTTCACAGGTTTCCGAATCCTCCATTCCGAAACCCTCTCCGCCTATCTTTCACACACCTCCCTGATTCTTCCCTTCAACGCCGTATATCTGCGGCTCTCGTGTGTATTGTCAATCATACTGCGCACCACGTCACTACTGCCCAGGATCGTGACGCAGTTTCTGGCCCTGGTGATGGCCGTATACAGCAAATTTCGGTTAAACAACATCCTCGGCCCCCCCAGCAGCGGCAGAAGAATAGCCGGATACTCGCTTCCCTGTGCCTTGTGAATGGTGATGGCGTAAGACAACTCCAGCTCCTCCAACAGCGAAAACGGGTAAATGACCCGCCTCTGTTCATCATATTCTACCACCAGGCTGGCCGATGCCTCCTGAATCTCTAAAATTCTCCCCATATCCCCGTTAAACACGCCCACACCCTTGTCCACGGGAATGCCGTATCTGCTGACGATCTCCCACTCCAGCTGATAATTATTCCTGATCTGCATCACCTTGTCGCCTTCGCGGTAAGTTGTATTTCCGCTGACGTATTCTTTCTTCCGTCCATCCGGCGGATTCAGATATCTCTGCAGAATGCCGTTCAGCGTCTCGCAGCCCAGCGCCCCTTTTCGCATAGGCGTCAGCACCTGTATGTCAAAAGGAGAAGCCTGCACATACCGCGGCAGCTTATCCTGTATCAGCTGAATCATGTGTTTATAGATGACATTTACATCGCTGCGCTCCAGCAGGAAGAAATCCCGGGATTTATTGTCCAATGCAATCTGCTCCCCCCGGTTGATTCTGTGGGCATTGACAACAATGTCGCTCCCTTCGGCCTGACGGAATATTTTCTTCAGCTCCACTGTGGGAAAACACTGACTTTGAATCAGGTCCCGCAGCACCTGCCCCGGTCCTACGCTGGGCAGCTGATTCACATCCCCAACCAAAATCAATCTGGTTCCTGGGATAACGGCCTCCAAAAGACAGCGGAATAACTGGATATCCACCATGGACATCTCATCGATAATGATCACATCCGCCTCCAGCGGGTTCTCTCTGTTCCGCGCAAATCTGGCCTTCCGGTTATCCTCTTCTGACAGTGCGCTGTTTAGCTCCAACATACGGTGGATGGTTCTGGCTTCAAAGCCGGTAGCCTCCGTCATACGCTTTGCCGCCCGGCCTGTAGGCGCCGCCAGAAAAATATCCAGGCCTTCCGCCTCAAAATACCGGATCATTTTATTGATGGTCGTAGTTTTTCCGGTTCCCGGACCGCCGGACAGAATGAACACGCCGTTGCGAATACATTCCATAACCGCCCTTCTCTGCAGCTCGTCCAGTTCCACTTTCTCTTCTCCCACCAGAGCCTCCCGCAGCTCCTTTTCCTCCATGGGAATGGGAATATTTAAATCATGCAGCATTATGGCACAGTTCAGCTCCGCATAATAATAGGAAGAAAGATATACCTGCTCCTCTTTGATAACGACCTTTTTATCCATCATCAGATTCTCTGCCTGAAGACGTACATTCTCCTTTTGGACTCCCAGCAAATCTTCCGCTCTCTCCAACATATTATCCATGGGCAGATAGCAGTTTCCTTCTCCCACCGCCTGCTGCAATACATACAAAGCGCCGCTCCTGATACGGTATTCCGAGTCCATATGGATACCCATCCGGCCAGCCAGCTCGTCTGCGATCTTAAAGCCGATCCCGTGGATATCCTCTGCCAGACGGTAGGGATTTTCCTTCATCACATTGTACAACTCTATCCCGTAGGTATCGTATATTTTCACCGCCATGGTGTTGGATATCCCATATTGCTGCAGATAAATCATGGCATTGCGCAGATCCTTTTTCTCTTCCATCAAAACTGCAATCTCACGGGCCTTGCGCTCGCTGATGCCACGGATCTCCGTCAGCCGTTCCGGTTCCTCCTCTATGATCCGAAAGGTATCCTCCCCGAATCTGCTCACAATTCTGGCAGCCAATGCGGGGCCTACTCCCTTAATGGCGCCGGAGCCAAGATAGCGTTCTATACCGGCTCTGTCTTCCGGCATCACAATCCGGTAACCGGTCATCTTGAACTGGGTTCCATAGAGGGGATGTTCTACATATTCTCCTTCTGCCGCAATATTTTCTCCCTGCGTGAGTCCCTTTGCCGCTCCCACACAGATTACTTCCTCTCCCTCGGTTACCAGGTTCATAACCGTATATCCGTTATCGCTGTTTTGGAAGATAATATGTTCTACATAACCGTTTACCGTCTCCATTGATTTCCTCTGCCTATGGCACTGAATATCACAACAAGGCTGCCTTTTTATGATCAAGCAGCCTTGTCCTGAATTTACAGCTTATTCTTATAAGGGATTCTCAATCCCCCTGTTGCTCCATGGTATTCGCTGCAGCCGCAGTTTGAGCCCCTTCTGGTACCTCCGGAATTCCGTAATTGCGCTTCATCTGTTCATAGAGCATCTGAGCCAATCCGAATCCGCCCTGATTGCCTGTCTCCTCCGCAATGCTCTGCACCATCTGATCCTTATAAAAATCCATCACGGTGGATGTATAATTGGATGTATCTTCACTCTGCGGAATGGTCTTCAGCATGCTCTTATACATCTGCTCAATGAAATATGCCTCAAACTGCTTGCAGGCATTCATCAGTTCATCTTCGTTGACTTTGGAATAATCTTTTCCATCCAGCTGATTCTGAAGCCTGGATGCCGTCTGATTTGCGGCATTGGTATACATATTGCCATACATGGCTGTTACGTCACTGAAATCTGTCATCTAGTCTCCTTACCTCTTCAAGTTATTCGCCTGCTGCAGCATTTCATCCGATGTGGTAATGGCTTTGGAATTCAATTCGTACGCCCGCTGTGCCACAATCATGTTCACCATCTCATCAACTACCTGTACATTGGAGCCTTCCAGATAGTTCTGGATGACAGAGCTCTTTTCCACCATATTGCTGGTAGCCTCATTGATGGGCTGGCCGCTGGCCGCAGACTGCGCATACAGAGTCTCCGCCATCTTGTCCAGGCCGTTGGGATTGTTAAACTGGAACAATCCGATTCTGACACCTATGGGCTGCGGATTGTTTTTGGCATCAGGGTAGCAAAGCTCCCCGTACTTATTCACGCTGACATCTGACAGAATATAGGTATTGGCCAGGATAATGGGCTGGCCCGTAGTACTCAATACCGGCAGGCCGTCTGAATTTGCCAGCATATTGCCGTTGGGACCCAGGGTAAACTGAAAATTACCATTTCTCGTATAGTATGTATTGCCGTCCGTCCCTCTCAGGGCAAAGAACCCCTTTCCGTCGATCATAAAATCTGTATCGCTCTCGGAGGCCAGCTGATTTCCCTGTTTAAAAATTGTGGTGATCGCGGAATTGCGGACACCCAATCCCACCTGAGCCGTGGTAGGCTTCTGATCCCCGTTTGCAGTAGTTGTCTTCGTCTGCAAGGTCTGATATAAAAGAGTCTTGAATTCATTTACATGCGTTTTATACCCCTGGGTATTTACATTTGCCAGATTATTTGCAATCGTATCAATGTTTGTCTGCTGCGCAATCATTCCGGTTGCTGCTGTCCATAAGCTGCGTACCATAATTATCTGTTCCTTTCTGTGCTGTTTTCCGGTATCCGCCCTTTTGAAACTGCCTCTCAGACATGCCTCAATACCTGCATGCGCTATTCTTCGGACATTCCTTAAGCTTTGCCGTATATCTCCCGCCTGCATGAGCCCCTTTTCAGGCAGGCTTTATACTCTTCCAAGCTGCGTTGCCGCTATTTCAAGAGAGCCGTCATATGTCTGGATAATCTTCTGATTACTCTCATAGGCCCTCGTAATAGCAATGAGATTCACCATCTCGGACACGATCTGTACATTCGCCATCTCCAGGTAACCCGACTTGATCTCGGCTGTTCCCCGTGTGGCCCGCGCGCCCTCTACCGGCCTGTAATATGTCTCGCCGTATTTTTCCAGATAGTTATAATCTTCAAAATCAGCCACCTGAATCGTGGCCACCGCCGTACCATTCTGCGTGATCCTTCCGTTGCTGTCGATCTGCGAATCCTGGAGAGTATTCAGGCGGATTCTCCTGTTCTGGGTATCCAGCACATAATCTCCGTCCTCCGTCACCAGATATCCCTGGGTATTCAAAGTAAACTGTCCGCCTCGGGTGTACATGGTGGAAGTCTCGCCTGCCTTGTTGGTAAATTCGATGGCAAAGAAACCGTCCCCCGCCAGCGCCAGATCATAGGTATTGCCTGTAACCCGGAAAGAACCCTGGGTAAAATCCGTATAATTCTCCCCGATCTTCACACCGGGATTGTTCCTGCCGATACGCTGGGTTACATTCCCCACCGACGCATCTTTAATCTTAACCGTCAGCACTTCATCAAAAGACTGGCTGGTGGCGCCTTCCTTCTTATAGCCCACTGTGGATGCATTGGCCAGATTGTTCGTCAAAGTATCCATTCTGTGCTGCTCATTAATCATGCCCGTATAGGCAACGTATAACCCCTTTAACATGGTATGCCTCCTTTATACTACATGCCATTATAATCGGAAAGGAACTCCACATACTTGCCTGTTCCGATTGCCACCGCCGTCATGGGATCCTCTGCGGTAATGGTATTAATCCCTGTCTTGGAAGAAATCAGCTCTTCCAGCCCTCTCAGAAGGCTGCCGCCTCCTGTCAAAACAATTCCTCTGTCTGCAATATCTGCCGCCAACTCGGGAGGAGTCTTCTCCAACACGCTGTGGATCGTCTCCACCACCTGAGAAGTTGTCTCACGCAATGCTTCTTCTGTCTCTTCGGAAGAAACCTTCACCGTCTTAGGCAGACCTGTCACCAGATTCCGCCCTCTTACATCCATGTAATCCACTTCCGGACGCTTGTAGGCAGAGCCGATCTTAATCTTCAGATCCTCTGCAGTCCTCTCGCCGATAAGAAGGTTATGCTTTTTACGCATATAGCGTACAATCGCCTCGTCAAAGTCGTCTCCGGCCACCTTAATGGATGCGCTCACCACTGTCCCGCCCAGAGAGATCACCGCAATGTCCGATGTTCCTCCGCCAATGTCCACGATCATATTACCGCAGGGCTTGGCAATGTCAATTCCTGCCCCTATGGCCGCCGCAATGGGCTCTTCGATGATCTTCACATCCCTGGCTCCGGCCTGATAGGTGGCATCCTCCACCGCTTTCTTCTCCACTTCCGTGACACCGCTGGGCACGCATACCGCAATGCGCGGCTTCCTGAAAGTCTTCCTGCCCAGAGCCTTCTGTATAAAATACTTCATCATCTTCTCGGTAACCGAGTAATCGGATATAACCCCCTGCCGCAGAGGTCTGACCGCAATAATATTGCCCGGCGTCCTGCCCAACATCAGACGCGCATCCTCTCCGATCGCTTTAATTCGATTGGTGTCCCTGTCAAAGGCCACCACAGAGGGCTCCTTCAACACAACGCCCTTTCCTCTGATGTATACTAAAATGCTGGCTGTACCCAAATCAATCCCGATATCAGTGCACTGCATATTATTAATACCCCTTTCCGCTGGATTCATATTTACCAAATAAAGTCATACATGTTTTATTATAACCGAAAAAAATCCATTTTCATAGGGGTTTATGAAAATTTTAATAAAAAGCGGACATGTATACAATCCGAGGCAAAAACAACCTTCTGTTTCGGAAAAACTTCTATTATCATTTCGGCAGGCTGCCCCGGTATCTTTAGGTATTTCCTGATTTTTCTTCAACCATTTCCTTCCAGTTACTTCCTGGCTCTGTCCCGATCCAGAATTTTCTTCATATAGATGCCTGTATAGGAGGCTTCATTTTCCGCGATTTCTTCGGGCGTCCCCCTTGCAATGACAGTTCCGCCCCGGTCTCCTCCCTCCGGCCCCATATCAATAATATAATCCGCGGTCTTGATCACATCCAGGTTGTGCTCGATGACAACGACAGTATTGCCGCCTTCCGTCAGTCTGTGGAGAATATCCACCAGCTTATGCACATCCGCAAAATGAAGCCCCGTGGTGGGCTCGTCCAGAATGTAAATCGTCTTGCCCGTGCTGCGCCGGGAAAGCTCCGTGGCCAGCTTAATCCGCTGCGCTTCTCCTCCGGACAGAGTGGTAGACGGCTGCCCCAGCTTCACATAGGAAAGCCCCACATCATACAGAGTCTCGATTTTGCGCCGGATAGAAGGAACATTTTCAAAAAAGACCAGTGCCTCCTCAACCGTCATATCCAACACATCGAAGATATTCTTCCCCTTGTACTTCACGTCCAGCGTCTCCCGGTTATAGCGCTTGCCCCCGCAGACCTCACAGGGCACATAAACATCGGGCAGAAAATGCATCTCAATCTTGATGATGCCGTCTCCGCCGCAGGCTTCGCAGCGTCCGCCTTTTACATTAAAGCTGAAACGCCCTTTGCCGTAGCCCTTGGCCTTGGCATCTGCCGTGGAAGCAAACAGATCCCTGATCTGGTCAAACACGCCTGTATAGGTGGCCGGGTTGGAACGGGGCGTACGGCCGATGGGAGACTGGTCTATGGCGATCACCTTATCCAGCAGTTCCATTCCCCGGATTTCCCTGTGCTTTCCGGGAATGCATCTGGCACGGTTCAGATCCCTGGCCAGACGCTTATACAATATCTCGTTAATCAGAGAGCTTTTCCCGGAGCCTGACACGCCTGTTACGCAGGTCATGATCCCCAACGGAATCTCCACATTCACATTTTTCAGATTATTCTCTCCGGCCCCCATCACCTTCAGAAAACCAGTAGGCCGGCGCCTCTCTTCCGGAACGGGAATCTTCAATTCACCGCTTAAATATTTACCGGTGACGGACCCAGGCACTTTCATAATCTCCTCCGCCGTGCCGCAGGCCACAACCTCGCCTCCGTGAGAGCCGGCACCGGGGCCGATGTCCACCACATAATCTGCCGCCAGCATGGTATCCTCGTCATGCTCTACTACGATCATGGTGTTCCCCAGATCCCTGAGACTTTTCAGAGTATTCAGCAGCTTATCGTTATCCCGCTGGTGAAGTCCGATACTGGGCTCGTCCAATATATAGCAGACCCCTACCAGGCCGGAGCCGATCTGGGTAGCCAGCCGGATACGCTGGGCCTCACCGCCGGACAAAGTTGCGGTGGCCCTTGACAGGGAGAGATATTCTAACCCCACATCCACCAGAAATCCCACCCTGGCCCGAATCTCCTTCAGCAGCTGTTTTCCGATTAGCTGCTGCTGGCTGGTAAGCTGCATTTCTTTCAAAAACACATTTAATTCCAATATTGACATGGATGTAATCTCGTAAATATTTCTATTGCATACCGTCACCGCAAGAGATTCCTTTTTCAGACGCATACCCTTACATTCCCTGCAGGGCGTAATGCGCATAAAGGTCTCATATTCCTGCTTCATGGTCTCGGAAAAGGTTTCCCTGTATTTCCGTTCCACATTCCTCACCAGGCCCTCGAAGGCCACCGGATAGACACCGCTGCCCCGCTGTCCCTGATAATACACCTCCACCTCTTTTCCGTTGGTACCCTGGACCAGGATCTCCTTTATCTTCTCCGGATACTTTTCAAAAGGTGTATCCAGATCAAAATGGTACTCCTTGCACAGAGCCTGCAGCAGGGCATTGGTAAAGCTCGATTTGTCCATGCAGGACTGCCAGCCTGTGACGGCAATAGCCCCTTCATTGATGCTCCGCCTGGGATCCGGAATCATCAGCTCTATGTCAAACTCCATCTTATAGCCCAGACCGGAACACACCGGGCAGGCACCGAAGGGATTGTTGAAAGAAAAACTCCTTGGCTCGATCTCGCTGATCCCGATTCCGCAATCGGGACAGGAAAAACTCTGGCTGAAGGTCATGGGCTCCCCCCCGACTACATCCACCAGCAAAAGCCCTTCCGCCAGATTCAGCACATTCTCAATGGAATCCGCCAGACGCCGCTCTATCCCAGGCCTTACCGCCAGACGATCCACCACGATCTCGATATTGTGCTTGATATTTTTATCCAGTGTAATCTCCTCCGTCAGCTCGTAAAGATTACCGTCTATCCGCACACGCACATAGCCGCTGCGGGATGCACGCTCCAATACCTTCTCATGCCGGCCCTTCCGCCCCCGGACCACCGGAGCCAGAAGCTGCAGTCTGGTCCCTTCCGGCAGTTCCATAATCTGATCCACCATCTGATCCACGGTCTGCTTTGCAATCTCCCTGCCGCAGTTCGGACAGTGGGGGGTACCGATCCTGGCATAGAGCAGCCGGAAATAATCGTAAATCTCCGTCACGGTTCCCACTGTAGAGCGGGGATTGCGGTTGGTGGATTTCTGGTCTATGGAAATAGCCGGAGATAGCCCCTCGATTTTCTCCACATTGGGTTTCTCCATCTGACCCAGGAACTGCCTTGCATAGGAGGACAGGGATTCCATGTAACGACGCTGCCCTTCCGCATAAATCGTATCAAAAGCCAAAGAGGACTTCCCTGAACCTGACATACCTGTCAGAACTACCAGCTCATTCCTGGGAATATCCACATCAATGTTTTTCAAATTGTGTTCTGCTGCCCCTCGTATTTTAATATATTCCCTGGGCCGCATCTTTTTGATTCCATCCATTCTCTTTTGCCTCCTGACGAATTCTTCTATATTATTTGGGAAACAAATGCCGCTTCCTTTAAAATCTATTATTTATATCCTATACTTGCTTTATGATTTCGTTCTGCTCTGTCACCGCTTTGCACTCTGCAGCGATACCCCGTCTCCCTATAAATGCTTTCACATATCCTGCATACTGCCACATACCGCATCCGGAAACCGCGATAAGCAGCGGCAAAAAGACCAGCAAGTATCTTGCCCGTGCCTCAAACAGCATTTGATAAAAAAAGATTCCCAGGAAGCTGAGGATCAAAATATCGTATTCCGCTCCCTCTTCTTTTCTGTAAAGACAGATCCCCGGTATCCCCAAAATACAGAAAAGCCATACCAGCTGGCACAGAGTATAATACTGTTGCTGATCTTCCCCATCCGGCCAGAAACGCTCTCTAAGCCATTGCGTCAAACCGGTGAAACTGGCAATGTCTTCCGGATAATAGTCCTCCATCCATACTTCCGTCCCCCATCCAAAGGTCCCGTCGTTAAAGGTCATCACCATCTTCCTCAGCCAGAAATAGATCGTCCCCAAAACGCCCCTTTCCTTCAACCGTTCTGATGCCCGCTCTAACGCTGCCTCATTGCGGACGCTCTTGTCTGTCTGAAACTCTCCGAAAATTGCCGCATCCTCCCCATTGTATCCTCCGGTGGTATCCTCATTCAGACCCATATAAAAATAGTTCTGCCAGGAAGCCTCTACCTCCGGATTAAAATCCAGGCCCATCTCTTCAATCATATAGCTTTGGAAACTCTTTACTCCAAGCAATAATCCTGCTATCAGCACGCCTTCTGCCAGAATAATCTTCCAGTATCTCTTAAAATCTGTCAACAGCTCAAAGATCTCCATTATAATAATAGCAATCAGCAAAATATAGACACTGGGCTTGATCATTCCCCCGATTACTACACTGAAAATCGCCAATGCGCTATATAAATACTTTAAAACGTTCCTTGTTTCTTTTTGATAGCAGATATAAAAATAAGCACACATCACAGGAAATACGATTCCGTACATATCCGTATAGGGCGCTATTTTCCACGGGCTTATCCCTGCCAGAACCAGATACAGAAAAAATGTCACAACCACCGGCATAATCTGATCTGTCAGCTTCTTCACGGTAAGGCAGGTGAAATATCCGCCCACAGACACCAGCGCGCAATTTACCTGCAGCCAGATAAAATCTGATATATAAGGATATCCCTCAGCCTTCTCCGCAATCTCGTAAAGCTTTCCCAAAATATAGGATATTGGAATGTTGTTTGAGTACATAGAAAGATAAGTGACATATCCCAGTTCCTCTTTTACAGCTACCACTTTGGCATAGCTTCTAACCACCATAATATCCCACGGAAGTTCAAAGGCAATTTCCTTAGCCAATATGATATTGACGAAATAGAGGCCGGCAAATAATATCAGCAATATCAGGTTTATCCATCTGTTGTATTTTCCTGTAACGAAAACATCCGCCTTCCGCAAAAGCAGAAATAGCGTGCCTGCCAGTCCCGCCAACGCAATTACTAAGAGAAGCTGATTCGGCACCAAAGTACGCAACTTCATGCCGCTGTAATAATGCATATTGTTCCCAATAAAACACACGCAGCACAGAACCGGCAAAAAAACTACAAGCAATAGAATCCGAAATATTTTTCTCAATGGTCTCCTTCCCCCATATCCCTGAGTTTCGACTTCAGTTCGATCATCTTGTCCCGCAGCTCGGCGGCCGCCTCAAAATTCAGATCCGCTGCAGCCTTCTGCATCTTCTTCTGCACATCTGCGATGAGCTTCTCCAGCTCTTTGCGGCTCATGGACTCCGGATCCTTCTCGAAACGCATCTCCTCCCTGGCGATGACCTTGGATATTGCAATTAAATCCCGAACTGCTTTCTTAATCGTTGTAGGAGTAATTCCATGCTCCTCATTGTATTTCATCTGGATCTCCCGGCGCCGATCAGTTTCGCTGAGAGCAATCTGCATAGATTCCGTAATCGTGTCCGCGTACATAACCACATGCCCTTCCGCATTTCTGGCGGCCCGGCCGATGGTCTGTATAAGGGATGTGGCACTTCTCAGGAACCCTTCCTTGTCCGCATCCAATATTGCCACCAGGGAAATCTCCGGTATATCCAATCCCTCTCGCAGCAGATTGATACCCACCAGCACATCGAACACATCCAGACGCATGTCGCGGATGATTTCGGCCCGCTCCAGCGTGTCTATATCCGAGTGCAGATATTTCACCCGGATCCCCACTTCTTTCATGTAATCCGTCAAATCCTCCGCCATCCGTTTGGTCAATGTAGTCACCAGAACCTTATTATGCTTCTCCGTCTCCCGATTGATCTCACCGATCAAATCGTCGATCTGTCCCTCTACAGGACGTACATCCACCTCCGGATCCAACAATCCGGTAGGACGGATAATCTGTTCCGTACGCATCAACTCATGCTCTTCCTCATATACGGAAGGTGTGGCGGACACAAACAACATCTGATCAATATGAGTCTCAAACTCCTCGAAGTTCAGCGGCCTGTTGTCCATGGCAGATGGAAGCCGGAAGCCGTAATCCACAAGAGTCTGCTTCCGGGATCGGTCTCCTGCATACATTCCCCGGATCTGAGGGATGGTCATATGAGACTCGTCTATAATGATAAGAAAATCATCGTTGAAAAAGTCCATCAGCGTCAGCGGCGGCGCCCCGGCCGGCATACCGTTCAGGTGACGGGAATAGTTCTCGATACCGGAACAGAATCCCGTCTCCCGCATCATCTCGATATCGAAATTCGTCCTCTCCGCAATACGCTGGGCTTCAATGAGCTTGTCCTCTCCCTTAAAGTAACGGACCTGCTCCTCCATCTCTTTTTCAATATTATCACAGGCAATCTTAATCTTCTCCTGGGAAACCACATAATGAGAGGCGGGAAAAATAGCAACATGGTTCAAAACCGCATGCACCCTGCCAGACAACGGCTCCACTTCCGCAATCCTGTCGATCTCGTCCCCAAAAAATTCTACCCGGATGAAATAGTCGCCGCCCTGAGCGGGATAAACTTCAATCACATCGCCGTGGACACGAAAGCACCCTCTGTGCATGTCCATCTCATTGCGGGTGTACTGAATATCCACCAACTCCCGAAGCACCTGGTCTCTGTCCTTTATCATGCCCGGACGCAGGGAGACTATCATGTCCTTGTATTCGTCAGGACTGCCCAGGCCGTAGATGCAGGATACGCTGGCCACCACTACTACATCCCGGCGCTCCGTCAGGGATGCCGTGGCCGAGAGACGCAGCTTGTCTATCTCATCGTTGATGGAAGAGTCCTTGGCGATGTAGGTATCCGAGGAAGGGACGTAGGCTTCGGGTTGGTAGTAGTCGTAGTAGGACACAAAATATTCTACCGCGTTACTCGGAAAATACTCTTTGAACTCACCATAAAGCTGTGCCGCTAATGTCTTATTGTGCGCTATTACTAAAGTCGGCTTGTTAAGCTGTGCGATCACATTCGCCATGGTAAAGGTCTTGCCGGAACCCGTAACCCCCAGTAAAGTCTGGAATTGATTGCCTTCCTGAAACCCTTTGACCAGGGCTTCGATGGCTGCGGGCTGGTCTCCGGTGGGCTTGTATTCGCTGTGAAGTTCGAACATTTTTTGTGCAGTTTGCACAAATACCACCTCCAAAATTCATAGTAAAAAGACGCGTATCGGACAAAAATTCGTCGTGGCTTTTACTCAAATCAGGGAAAAACAGGCCCACGACGAATCCCGTTCACAATTTGCTGTTTTTGCAACTCAGCGCACCTCCGTAATTCTATACGGACGCGGCAGCACTAAAGAGCTTTTTTATCTTACCACAAATCGTTAAATTTGTATAGATGCAAAATCGAACTTTTGTTCTTTTTGTCCTTTCTGTCATACTGCATCCGGAAGAAATTCTGTTACGTCTACTACAATCTCCAGCAGTTCCTTTTTAAAGCTTTCTATTTCTTTCAGGTTTGGCAATACTTCTTTCATATATTCCTCAATCTCCGGAACCCCATCCGCTATGCTCCCTCTATTATCGGCGCAATCACAGTCCTAAAAATGCCTGTTCCAGATCCGCTATAATATCCTCCACATTTTCCAATCCAACGGAAAGGCGAACCAATCCCTGCTCAATCCCTGCAGCAGCCAGCTGTTCATCCGTCAACTGCCGATGCGTTTCACTTGCTGGGTGTAATACACAGGTTCGTATATCAGAAACATGAACTTCATTTGATGCAAGCTGTAACTTATTCATAAACTTTACCGCCGCTTCTTTTCCGCCTTTGATAACAAAAGAAATAACGCCGCTGCACCCGCTTAGATACTTCCTTGCTAATTCATAGTTTTCATCGCTCTCTAATCCCGGATAATTTACTTTTTCCACTTTGTCGGACTGCTCCAAATATTTCGCTACTGTCATAGCATTTTCACAATACTGCTTCATTCTGACAGCCAATGTTTCCAGACCAAGATTCAGTAAAAATGCGGAATGTGCGGCAGGATAAACACCAAAATCACGCATAAGCTGCATCCTTGCCTTTACAATATATGCCTTCTTTCCGTATGTTTCCGTATAAGAAATACCATGATAAGATTCATCCGGCTCCGTTAAATCCGGGAATTTTCCATTTGTCCAGTCAAAATTCCCGCTATCTACAATCACTCCTCCTACCTGTACTGCATGACCGTCCATATATTTTGATGTGGAATGAACGATTATATCTGCCCCAAATTCAAAGGGTTTACACAAGATAGGCGTTGCAAATGTATTATCTATAATCAGCGGAGCCTTATGTTTGTGCGCAATAGCAGCAAATCGCTCAATATCAAAAACTGTTAAGGCAGGGTTCGCAATCGTTTCTCCGAATACAGCCTTTGTGTTTGACTGAAATGCTGCATCTATTTCTTCATCCGTTGCGTTTTTATCAATATAAATACACTCAATCCCCAACCGTCTGAGGGTTTGTGAAAACAAATTGACAGAGCCTCCGTAAATTTCCATTGTGCTGATAAAGCTGTCCCCCGCATTGCAAATATTGAGCAGTGACAATAACACTGCCGCCTGACCTGATGTAGTACACATTGCGCCAATGCCGCCTTCCAGCTCTGCAATCTTATCTTCAACCGCCATTACTGTCGGATTCCCAAATCTGGAATAAATCAGTGATTTCATCGGATCATCAAACACGGCTGCAACTTCTTCCGTAGAATCATAAACATATGTAGTGCTTTGCACAATCGGCATAACTCTCGGTTCTGCGTTTTTAGGCTGATAACCTGCATGTAAACATTTCGTTTCGTCTTTCAAATCAATTCCTCCTAAATTTTTCTCTCTGTTTTTTGACATGAAACAGACTATTAAACATCATAATGAATTGGTATCTGAATATTGTTTTCTTTAAGTGCTTCATATAAAACAATAAAAAAGTCCTCAATATCCTCCTTTGTGATAGCTCCAAGTGCACAAAGCCGAAATGTGTTCTGCGCCGATGTCTTTCCGGGATATATCGTAAATCCACGCTTATAGCATCTCCCTTTTTGGAAAAGTGTTCCCACTGTATAACATTGGTGATAAAATGCATATTTTTACATATGATTACCGGCTTTATACTTATCTGGCTGGGCGCACGTCGAGTAGACAAGCGGCTCACGCCGCAAGCCCCTCACAGATCCGTGCGTGCGCC